>JBMNNJ010000001.1:0-597657 GCA_050953885.1 Patescibacteria group bacterium
TCCCTGAATTGAATTTAGGGCAGGCTCTGGCGGAAGTGTCATCCTGATGAATCCGCCAGCTGGCGGACAGGATCTGCTTTTAATTTTTAATTTACAATTTACAATTTTCATTAAATTTTCATTTGTTTAATTTTCATTTTTATTTTCCTTTTTTCTTTTAAGGTTGTTTTTGTTTGAAAATTGTCTCATTGACTAAATGCAAATTGATTGAAAATTGAGAAATGAAAATTGAAAATTAAAGAATGATTCTGTCCGCCAGCCGGCGGATAAAATTAAAAAATAGAGCAAAAAAACTTTTGACTTTTGACTTAAAATTTTGCCTTTTGCCTTTTGAATTTTGAATTTACTGACCTTGATTTTTGCTAAATTAGATTAATTATGGTTTAGCCAAACTATGTTATACTAAATTAAATTAATGGTAGTCCATGCTTGAGGTAATAAAAAAGCGGCGTAGTGTGCGCGCCTATCAAGAAAAACCAGTTGAAGAAGAAAAAATTTGGGAAATTCTTAAGGCGGTACAAATGGCCCCCTCGGCTAACCATCGCCGGCCTTGGGAGTTTGTGGTTGTTCAGGATAAAAATTTGAAAGAAAAATTAAGCCAGGCAACCCTGTGGGGAGGTTTTATTAGCCAAGCGCCGGTGGCGATTGTTTTATGCGCTAATGCGGAAAAATCGCGGGAGTGGTTAGAGGATGCGGCCATTGTCGGCGGCTATCTTTATCTTGAGGCAACAAATCAGGGGTTGGGGACTTGTTGGGTGCAGGTTCGCGGTTCAAAAACAGAGAAAGGAGAGGAAAGTGAGGAATACGTGAGAAATCTTTTGGGAATTCCCCAAAATTTTCGAGTAGTAGCGATTTTCCCTCTTGGCTATCCGGCGGAGCATCTTGAACCTCATCAGGAAAGCGAATTTGAAAAAGAAAAAGTGCATTTGGAAAAATGGTAAAAAGAAGGTGGCTTATTATTTTGGAATTATTTCTTCTTTTAGTGGCAATGACGGCGGCGGTAGGCGCCCAAATAAGTGGTCAGAGAATTAATTTTGTGGCGCAAAGTCAAAACAATAGATAGGCAGGTTAAAAAATTGTTTTTTTGATTTAATTATTTACCTCCGTTTTCCCATACTACAATATATCGTAGTATAATATTCATTATATTAGTTGATTTTTCTCCTTTGGCGGTAAAATTAAGGTGAGGCAAAGGGAGTAGCGGACTTTAGTCCGCGCCAACCATTCGCTCATTCGTGCCTATTCGTTTCCCATTCGTGTTAATTCGTGTCTTTTAGCAATATAATAATAGCTTATTCAGTGAATTTTCTTTATGCTTAATAAATTAACAAACTTCTTTATTAAAACTTACGGGTGTCAGGCTAATTTGGCGGATTCGGAAAAAATTGCTTTAAATTTAAAAGAAAAAGGGCTTAAAGAAGTCGCCAAATCGGAAGAAGCCGATTGGGTGCTTATTAATTCCTGCGCGGTGCGTGAGTCGGCGGAAAATCGGGTTTATGGCTTGGTAAATAGGCTGAAAGAAAAAAATCCCCGGGCAAAAATTATTCTAACCGGTTGCCTTTTATACCGTGGTAAGCGTGATTTGGCGCGAAAAATGCCGGGTGTTTATTTGGTGGCCAAAGAAGAATGGCCGGAATTTATGGAAAATAATTTTGGAAAATTAACCAACCGACCGGTAAAAAATAGAAAAAGAGTTTTGGTAAAAAGAGAAGATGGCAAATATGCTCTTTTGCCGATTATGGAAGGTTGCAATCACTTTTGCACTTATTGCGTGGTTCCCTACGCGCGGGGGCGGCAAACTTCAAGGCCATTTGAAGAGGTGGTTAGCGAGGCGCAAAAAATAGTCAGTGAGGGCTACCAAAATATTCTTCTTTTAGGGCAAAATGTTAACAGCTATCGTCCGAGCAAGGCAGGGAGAGCTAAAGGTTCAAAGTTTGAAACTCCTTTTGCAAATTTACTTTTTATTCTTAACGAAATTGAAGATTTAGAAAAAATTGCCTTTTTGTCTTCTAACCCCTGGGATTTAGATGAAGAAATTATTGGAGCGATGGCTTTGCCGAAAGTAAGCCGTTATTTTCATTTGCCGGTGCAGTCAGGGGACGAGGAAATTTTGCGGCGAATGAACAGAGGGTATACCCCTGTACAATATATTGAACTGGTGGAGAAAATAAGAGAAAGAATTCCCGATATTAAAATTAGCACCGATATTATTGTTGGTTTTCCGGGCGAGGACGAAAAAGCGTTTAGTCATACGGTAGAACTTTGCCAGAAAGTTGGCTTTTATAAAGCATATATTGCGAAATATTCACCGCGGTCGGGAACGGTGGCTTACCAATTAGAGGATAATGTTTTGCCGTTTGAGAAGAAAAGACGCTGGCGGATTTTGGAAGAGTTAATTAATGGCGGAAAAGGAGTATCATAAAGATATGAGCGGCCTTTTTGGTGTGGTTAGCCACAATGATTGTGTGAAAGATCTTTTCTACGGTACCGATTATCATTCTCACTTGGGGACACAGAAAGCGGGTTTGGCGGTTTGGAATAAAAAGCTAAGGCGGAGCATTCATAAATTAGGCGGGGTTCAATTTAAAAGCAAATTTGCAGCTGAAGTGAGTGAGTGGCAGGGGAATATGGGTATCGGAGTAATCTCGGATTTAGAGTCTCAACCGGTTATCGTTTATTCCCGTTTTGGTTTGTTGGCTTTGGTGGGCACGGGGCTGGTGGCCAACAAAAAGCAACTGGTTGAAAAAATGGTGCTTAAAGGGGAAAGCTTCTCCGAGTTTTCGGGGGGTGAGGTAAACACCTTGGAATTGGCGGGCAAGATAATTTTGGGGGAGAAAAACTTCAAAAAAGGTCTGGAAAAGCTTTTTGCGGAAATTAAGGGCTCGCTTTCTTTGCTTATTTTAACTTCAAAAGGGATTTATGCGGTGCGGGACATTAACGGCCGGAGTACTTTGGCACTTGGTCAAAAGAAAGGCTCTCTGGCGGTAGCTTCGGAAAGTTGCGCTTTTCCCAATTTAGGTTTTACTTTTACAAGTGAGCTAAAACCGGGGGAAGTAATTTTTTTGGATAAAAATGGTATACAAAAAATTACTCAATTTAAAAATGAGCAAAAATATTGCGCTTTTAGCTGGATTTATACCGGCTATCCCGCTTCAACTTATAATGGAGTATCAGTAGAGGAAGTAAGAGAAAGAAGCGGAGCAAATTTAGCTAAGAAAGACCTTAAAGAAGGACTGAAGGCAGATTTGGTGGCTGGTATTCCCGATTCAGGAGTTGCTTATGCTATCGGCTATGCCCAAGAAGCTAAAATTCCCTTAAGGCGGGTACTAATAAAGTATACGCCGGGTTATGGCCGAAGCTTTTTGCCTCTTTCAAAAGAAGAGCGCGACCAAATTGCCCAGAAAAAACTTTTACCCGTTCCGGCTTTAATTGCTGGTAAAAAAATCGTTATTTGCGATGATTCCATTGTAAGAGGAACACAATTAAGAAATCAAGTGATTGATCGGCTTTGGGAATACGGGGCGGCAGAAATTCATCTGCGCATTGGCTGTCCGCCGCTTTTATTTGCCTGCCCTTACTTTTTATCAACCCGAACAACAACCGAACTGGCGGCGCGGCGGGCTATTACCGAGGCCCATTTATCTTCAAAACCAACGAGCGCTTTTATCAAAGAGAGCCCTTTTTATCGGCGAATGGTTGAAAGAATTGCCCAAAGTTTGGGAGTAACTTCTCTTGTCTATCAGAGCATAGATGAGATGGTAGAGGCGATTTGTCTGCCTGCCGAAAGCCTTTGCCTTTATTGCTGGCAAGGGGAAAAAGATAAGAAATGATGAAAAAAATTTTAGTTATCTGCGGACCAACGGCGACGGGAAAGACCGGTTTGGGAATAAGATTAGCAAAAAGATTCGCGGGAGAAATTGTTTCTTTTGATTCCCGGCAAGTTTATCGGGGCATGGATATCGGTACCGGCAAAGATTTGCCGGTAAACTCAAAACTCAAAACTCAAAATTCAAAACTAAATCTCAAATCTAAAAAGTTAAAAATTGGATATTACCTGATAAATGGTTTTAGAATTTGGCTTTACGATGTGGTGGCGCCGGATTATCGGTTTAACGCCGCCGACTATTGCCAATCGGCTTTACCGGTAATAAAAGATATTTGGGAGCGAGGAAAATTACCGATTTTGGTGGGGGGAACCGGTTTTTATTTGGAAGCCTTGCTTGAAGGAATAGCCACTTTAGGAATGCCGCCTGATTGGAGTTTAAGAAAAAAATTAGAAAAAAAGTCGGTGGAAAGCCTGCAAGAACAGCTTAAAAAAATTGCTCCTTCCCGTTGGCAGAAAATGAACCCCTCGGATCGCGCTAATCCGCGGCGGTTAATCAGAGCTTTAGAGGTGGCGGCGTTTGGGGAAAAGAAAGAAAAAGACACGAGAGGATTTTTAGGGGTTAAAAAAGAATTTTGTCTTGGCAAAGAAGCGGTTTTAAAAATTGGCTTAAAAGCGCCGTTGCCTCTTCTTAAAAAAAGAATTGATCGGCGAGTTGAAGAAAGGCTAAAACAGGGACTGTTGGAAGAAATTGAGAGGCTTTTGGCCAAGGGCTATTGTTTTGAGAATTCCCGTTTGGGGGAAACTTTGGCTTATCAGGAGTGGAGGGAATGGTTTGAGGGCAGAGAACATACGGCTGCTTTAAAGCAGGAAATAGTTGAGACGTGGAAAAAGCATGAGTATCAATATGCCCGGCGGCAGATGACTTGGTTCAAAAAAGATAAAGAAATTATTTGGTTTGATATTAGTGATAAAAATTATCAAGAAAAAGTGGCGAAATTGGTGGAAGTTTGGTATGATAATTAAAAGTCAAAAGTTAAAAGTCAAAATTCAAAATTAAAAATTAGTAATCCGTAATAGGTAATGTGTAACTCGTAATGTGTAATGGGTAAAATTCGTCATCCTGATGAAAATCAGGATCTGTCTTAATGCCTGCCAAAAGCAGATTCTGACTTTCGTCAGAATGACAATAACGAATAGCCCACCGTCTTCCGACAGGAGATAATTACGAGTTACTAACTTTTTGTATTTTTAATTTCTTGCCATGTCTGAAGAAAAAGATCTTTTTCTAAAACATTTTTTAACCGCCCTTTTAGTTTTGGTGGGGGCGGCGTTTTTGTACCTGATTCGCGATATTTTGCTAATGGTTTTAGTGGGGCTTCTTTTAATGCTGGTTTTAAATCCGGCCGTTTCCTGGCTGGAAAAACGGCATCTTCCCCGGGTTTTGGGGATAATTTTGGTTTATTTATTGGTTTTAGTGGTGGTCGGCCTTTTAGGTTTTGGTTTGGTGCCCCCTTTAATTCAGGAAAGCACTCTTCTTTTAGAATCGCTTAAAACAGGCGACAGCTTTAACTGGCAGGAATTTTTCCCCCAAGGAAAGGGATTGCTTTCCGATAGCGCTTCTTGGCAACATATTGGTTCATTTTTAGGCTCGTTTTCCGGAGGAATTTGGAAAACCACCCGCGGGGTGTTAACCAGCGCCAGCGCGCTTATTTTTATCTTTATTATTACCTTTTACCTTCTTTTGGAAAGAAAGAAGCTTTTTGACTATTTGGCGCCCTTATTGGGAGAAAAAAGAGCCAAGAAAGGAGAGGAATTAGTGGTAAAAATCGAGCAAGAATTGTCAAACTGGCTGCGGGCAGAATTAATTTTGATGTTGGTAGTAGGTTTGATGGTTTATCTGGGGCTTCTTATTCTGGGGGTAAAATATGCCTTGCCTTTGGCTTTTTTGGCGGGGGTATTGGAGATTTTCCCCAATATTGGCCCGGTTTTGGCGGCCGTGCCGGGAGTGATTTTGGCAATAATTATTTCTCCTTCAAAAGCGCTTCTGGTGGTGCTGATGTATTTTATTGTTCAGCAGGTAGAAAATGCCCTGATTGTTCCTCGGGTGATGCAGAAAGCAACGGGGATTAACCCCTTGGTGATCATGATTGGAATTTTAATTGGCGCTCGTTTAGCGGGGGCGGCAGGAGCGATTTTGGTTTTGCCTTTGATTTTGGTGGTTAAGGTGGTTTGGGCCGAAATTCGTCAAACCCCGGAATTATTGGAAAAAAAGGGATAATTTTGTTATAATTAAAAGGCTCTTGGAAGAAGGGCGAATACCCCGCTGTTTTTAAAAATCTTAAAACAGCGGGGAGGAAAGTCCAGGCCGTAGGATAACGGTGCCCCGGTTAAGGTCCGGGGGGCTCCGCCTTTTTAGGCGGGGAACAGTAAGAGCCACAGAGACGAGCCCCGTCTTTTCTTAAAGAGGAGGCGGGGAGTGAAACGAGGGCAGAAGCCCTATCCCGCCACTGGCGGGATGGCAATCCTCCCGACGGCAACCTCCGAAATGCCTTATCACCCCCTTTTTTAGGCATGGCGAGGGCAAAGAGAGATTTTCGTCAAGAACAGAACCTGGCTTACTCTCTTCCAAGAGCAAGGGTTAAATTGTTAAAACACGCGAATTGACACGAACGGGAAACGAATAAGCACGAATGAGCGAATGATGGGCAAAGCACACAGGATTAAACAGGATGTTTACGGGATGAAACAGGATAAAAGATCCCGTTTGATCCTGTCCTAAATCCTGTTGTATCCGGTGTGCTTCTTTAACAGTTTAGCAATATAACAATAGGTTTTCTTATTTTCTTCTTGTTTTTGCTCCATAAATTGGCTATTCTTTTTATCAATGCTTGCCCGGATTTTTTCCGCCGCTACCCTTGGTTTAGAGAGCCGCCAAATTGAAGTGGAAGTGGATGTGGTGGAACGCAGTTTCCCCACCTTTAAAATTGTTGGTTTGCCGGATAAGGCGGTGGAAGAGGCTAAGGAGCGGATTCGTTCGGCGATTGATAATTCCGGGGTTTCCTTTCCTCATCATAAGGTGATAATTAATTTGGCGCCGGCGGATTTACCCAAAATTGGCCCCTCATTTGATTTGCCAATGGCCTTAGGAATCCTTGTTGCCTCTGGTCAAATTCCCCCTATTGATTTAGAAAAAACACTCATTTTAGGAGAGCTTTCTTTGGATGGCGCGGTGCGACGTGTTAACGGCGTTTTGCCGATGGTAATGGCGGCCAGAGAATGGGGCTTTAAGCAAGTTTTTTTGCCTGCCGCTAATCGTCAGGAGGCGGCTGCGGTAGGGGAGATGACTTCCTATCCTGTTTCCAGTCTGAAGGAACTTCTTTTGCATTTTGGGGAAGAAAAACCGCTTGAGAAAATCCCCCCTCTTAATTTTGGGGAAATTTTATCCCGCCAGGAAGCGGCGGTGGATTTTGCCGATATTATCGGGCAGGATAATGCTAAAAGAGCGTTGGTGATTGCCGCCGCCGGCGGTCATAATCTTTTTATGCAAGGGCCGCCGGGAGCGGGGAAAACAATGTTGGCCCAAACTATCCCCGGCATTTTGCCGGCCCTCACCGAAGAAGAGGCTTTGGAGGTAACCAAAATTTATTCTGTCGCCGGTCTTTTGGCTAATCAGTCTTCGCTGGTGGTGGAGCGGCCTTTTCGTTCCCCCCACCATACGATTTCACGAGTGGGCCTAATCGGCGGCGGGAGCCATCCAACGCCGGGGGAAATTTCTTTGGCTCATCGGGGAGTGCTTTTTCTGGACGAACTGCCCGAATTTCCCCGCCATGTTTTGGAAGCGCTTCGCCAACCGATGGAGTCGGGGCAGGTTATTATTTCCCGAGCCGCCGGCAGTTGTCTTTTCCCCGCCCGTTTTATTCTGGTCGCGGCGGCGAATCCCTGCCCTTGCGGTTTTTTGGGCGATCCCAAACATACTTGTCGTTGCTTGCCGGGGGAAATTGCCCGTTATCGGAAAAAGATTTCCGGCCCTCTGCTTGACCGGATTGATCTTCACCTTGCGGTGCCGGCGGTAGAGATAAAAAAGCTAACAGGAGAAACGCCGCCGGATCAGGAAACATCAAAAGAGGCGCGGGAGAAAATAGAAAAAGCGCGTTTAAGGCAAAGGAAGCGGTTTTCAAAAACATCCTTAACTTGCAATGCGGAAATGGGTACGCGGGAAGTAAAGCAATTTTGCTTTATCCAAGGAGAAGCGAGGGAAATTTTAAGCAAAGCAGCCGAACGGCTTCACCTTTCTGCCCGGGCCTATTTTCGCACTCTAAAAGTGGCGCAAACTATTGCCGATTTGGCTGGCGAGGAGCAAATTAAAAAGGATTATATTTTTGAAGCGCTTCAGTATCGTTCTTCTGCTTTAGATTAACAAAGAAAATTCGCAAATTAAACCAAAATAAATTTGGTTTGCCACCAAAAAGCTCCCCTCTTTTGGAGGCGAGCTTTTTTGGGTGAAGCTTTCTTTAATCCTTAAAAGGTCAAAGAAAGTGTTTACGCTTGAGGTAGCACCCGATACATCCCGGTACCACAATCAGGGCAGCTTGCCTTCGCGGCTTTGCGGCCGTTTTTCCAGGTTACCGTTTCGTAGTTGCCTACCTCTTTTTTAGCGCGACATTTAACGCAGTAAAAGGTCATCTTTTCTCACCTCCTTTAATTTTTGGGCAGAAAATAGCTTTACTTTTTCCACCAGTATAGCATAAACTCAAAAGCGATAATAAGCAAGGCGCAAATAAAAGTTTTGCGAAGGTCTTTCTTAAGAAAGTTTTGGGGAAGGGAAGGGACGGGCGCTTTTTGATCCTGCAGAGTTTGGGAAAAGCGATTTTCTTTTCTTTTCTGGGCTAACTTTTTTTTCTGCCGGTTTCTTTTTTTCTTGTTCTTAGCCATGCTTAAGCCTATTCTAACCTAAAGATAATTCTAATGCAAGCCAAAACCGGAATTACTAAAAAAGACACGAATTAAACGAATAAACACGAATTGAACGGATAAGTGGCGCAAAAATAATTCAAAAGGCAAAAGTCAATCCGCCAGCTGGCGGATCAAAATTGCAAGTCAAAAGTTAAAAGTTCTTTTGCTTTACTTTTATCCGCCAGCCGGCGGATTCGTTAGAATGACGGCCACGATTAGCGTCATTCTGAACTTGATTCAGAATCGTTATTAATATCTAAAGAACGCAGATCCTGACTTTCGTCAGGATGACGGCTACGGGGATGATTCTGTCCGCCGTGGCAGATTGCATTTTGCGCTTGCTTATTACCCATTATGCCTTATTTATCCGATAATTATCCTGTTTCATCCCGTGTGCTTCTTTATTAGTATAAAATTTAACTATTTAATAGTTTGATTTAACACGATGCTTAATACAAATTTTCTTCATTGACAATTTCTTTTCCAAAAGGTTAAAATAGAAAGCAAGATGGGCGGGGAAAATTATTGGTTTTTGGGAATTTTGGCGGCGTGGCTGGCGGCCCTAACGATTCTTTTTATTTTTCTTTACCGCCGCGTGGTGAAAATTTTTTCTACCGAGAAAAACCCCTCCTTTGACAAAATCTTAGATCAGTTAATCGCCTCGGTGAAAAAAAATGGCGGAGAAATTAAGAAAAATCAGGAGCAAGTTAAAATTTTAGCAAAAGAAGGCCAGTTTCATATCCAAAAAATAGGCCTAGTGCGCTTTAATCCTTTTTCCCAAACCGGCGGGAATCAAAGCTTTTCTTTGGCCTTGCTTGATGGGAATAATGATGGTATTGTGATTAGCAGTCTTCATAATCGGGAAGAAACAAGGGTTTATGCTAAAATAGTGAAGAAGGGAGAGTCAGAAAAAGAAATGCCCTTTTCCGATGAAGAGAGGGAAGCCATTCGTCAAGCTTTAAAAAAATGAAAAAGATATTTAAAAATCCTCGATTAACTTTAGTAAGTGGCGGTTTATTGCTTTATTTAGCGGCCACGGGTATTTCTTACGCGGTTTTTAGCGCCGCCAAAACAAGCGTGGTGGTTTCTCCTCTTTCGGAGGAAAAGGAAACGACGGGAGTGACGACGATTGATACCAGCGGGCCGCGGGATCAAGAGTGTCCTTTAAATGGGGCTTATTTTACTAAAGGCGAACGGGAGGTTTGGGAGAAGCGGCGGCCATTAGCGGTGATGATTGAAAATCATGCGGACAGCCGGCCGCAATCGGGCCTTTCCCGGGCAGATGTGGTTTATGAAGCGGTGGCGGAAGGAGGGATTAGCCGCTTTTTAGCGGTTTTTTATTGCGGGGCGGCGGCGGGTTCGGCTAAGCCTTATGATGTGGGACCGGTGCGCTCGGCGCGTACTTATTTCTTGGATTGGGCCTCTGAATATGCCGATTATCCTTTATATCTTCATGTGGGCGGAGCGGGGAAATGCGATGATCCGACGGTGGCTAAAGAGGCAAAGGCGCTTTGTCAGATTGAGCAGTATGGTTGGAAAGATAAAGGCAGTTGGAGCGACTTGGACCAGTTTTCTCTTCCCTATCAGGCTTGCCATCGGGAAATGACCCGCACCGGTCGCGAAGTGGCCACCGAGCACACGATGTACTGCGATACGGCTAATGTTTGGAAAATTGCCGAAGAGCGGGGTTTAACGAACGAAACGGCCAAAACAGGAGAAAAATGGGATGAGAATTTTCGGCCTTGGCTTTTTAAAGAGGAAGCGGCTTTGGAGGAAAGAGGTGAAGCCGCCAGTCCGATTAAAATTTATTTTTGGTCCAACCAGCCTCAATATGAGGTGGCGTGGGAATATAATCGGGAAGAAAATGTTTATAAACGTTCTAACGGCGGGCAGGAGCATATTGATTTTCTCACCGGTCAGCCGTTGACGGCCAAAGTGGTGGTGGTCCAATTTGCTAAAGAAACAACCGGCGTTGATGAGCATAAACATCTTCTTTACAAAACCACCGGCGAGGGCGAGGCTTTAATCTTTCAGGATGGTAAGGTGGTTCAGGCGACGTGGGAAAAACCAAGTCGGACATCAAGAACGATTTTTAGTGATAAGAGCGGCCGGGAAATTCGTTTTAACCGTGGTCAAATTTGGGTTGAGGTTGTGCCTGCCGGTAACAAAATTACCTATTAACTGTGTCGGGTTTTCTTTTTACTTCCCGTGTTCGGGAGAAAATTTTAGCGGAATTTTTTGCCCATCCCAAAACGATGCTTTACGGCCGGCAATTAGGGCGTAATTTAGGTGAGCAGAGTAACGCTGTTCGTCGGGAACTTCTCAATTTAGAAAAAGAAGGAGTTTTGCGGTCCGAGAAAAGGGGCAATCGCCTTTATTTTTCTCTTAATTCCGAGCATCTCTTTTTCCCCGACCTTGAGGCTATTTTTGCCAAAAAAAATGCCTTGGGGGCGGCAATAATTAAAAATAAGGGCCGATTGGGGAAAGTTAAGGCTGTTTTTTTCACGCGGCGTTTCCTTCGCCAATTACCACGACAGGAAAAGGAAGAAGTGGATATTTTAGTAGTGGGCGAGGTGATTTTGCCGGAATTAGCGGCCTTGGTGGCCAAAGAGGAAGAAAGACGGGGGGAGGAGATTAATTATACGGTTATGGACGAGAAAGAATTCCGCTTTCGTCTTTCGGGAAAAGATCCTTTTTTAACCGATTTTCTTATTAAGCCGCGGGTAACAATTTTGGGCGACGAACTTTCTCTTTTGGCGGCCTGAATCAATTTCCCAAAAATTATGAAAAGAACAAAACGCCTTTTTTGGTTAATTTTACTTTTAAGTTTAATTTGCCTTTATTTAAATCTTCCCGAAAAGCTGCCTTTGCGTTTTTCTTTTTTAGGACTTTCGGTAGATAAGGAGCTTAGTATCCCCCACCCGACAATTTCTTTTTTGGGAATAAGCATTCCTACCGCTTATCCCTTGCGTTTGGGAATGGATTTGGCGGGTGGCTCCCACTTGGTTTTTGAAACCGAAGTGGCGGGTCGGCCGGTAGAGGAGGTATCCTCGATTGAGGAAAGCCTGCGGGAAAATATCAGGCGGCGGGTGGATCTTTATGGGGTGAGCGAGGCAAGGGTAGAAACGGCGCGGGAACAGGATAACTTGCGATTAATTGTGGAATTACCGGGAGTGGAGGAAACCGAGGAAGCGGTGGCCTTAATTGGCCAAACTGCCCAACTTGATTTTCGCCGTCAGATTGACGAGGCCAGCCCTTCGGCAGGTTTTGTTTCCACCGACTTAACCGGGGCAGATCTTAAAAAAGCGGGTATTGACTTTGACCCAACAACGGGCGAGCCTTTAATTACTTTAGAATTTAGTCCGGAGGGAAGGGAAAAATTTGCCCGTTTAACCGAGGAAACAGTGGGGCAGATTTTGGCGATTTTTTTAGACGAAATGCCCCTTTCCTTGCCGGTGGTAGAGGAGCCGATTAAAGAAGGCAATGCGGTGATTAAGGGGGAATTTTCTTTGGAGGAGGCAAGAAAATTAGTGGCCCAGATGAATGCCGGAGCCTTGCCGGTTTCCTTAAAGCTGGTGGAACAGCGAACGGTAGAGGCGTCTTTAGGACAGGAAGCGGTTCGCCAAAGCCTTTGGGCCGGGGCGGTGGGAATTTTGGCGGTGATGATTTTTATGTTTGCTTATTATGGTAAATTAGGTTTAATTGCCGATCTTGCCTTACTTATTTACGGTCTTTTAACCTTAACGCTTTATCGGCTTATTCCGGTAACCCTTACTCTGCCCGGCATTGCCGGTTTAATTTTGTCAATTGGGATGGCGGTGGACGCGAATATTTTAATTTTTGAGCGTTTAAGAGAAGAACAACGTCAGGGGAAAGAAGGGATGACAGCCTTGGAGCTGGCCTTTGGCCGAGCTTGGGATTCAATTCGCGATGCCAACGCTTGCACCATTATTACCGCTTTTATTCTGCTTAATCCCTTTGACTGGAGTTTTTTCCCCACCGCGGGGATGATCCGCGGCTTTGCCCTTACCTTAGGACTAGGAGTGGTGCTTTCTTTGTTTACCGGGGTGGTGGTGAGCCGAACGCTAATAAGAGTTTTAGGGAGAGGCAAAGCACACGGGGTTAAACAGGATAATTACCGGATAAATAAGGCATAATGGGTAATAAGAAAGCGCAAAGCGTAAAACGCAAAGATTAGAACCTAATTCAAAATTTAAAAGTCAAAAGTACAAGTTAAAATTAAAAAGTAGAGCAAAAAAAACTTTTAACTTTGATCCGCCGGCTGGCGGATTGACTTTTACCTTTTGAATTATTTTTGCGCCAGTCATTCGCTCATTCGTGTCCATTCGTTTATCATTCGTGTTAATTCGTGTCTTTTAACAATTTAATAATAAAATTTTTTATGAATTTTCTTAAATACCGTTATATCAGTTTTATTATTTCCGGACTTTTGCTGGGTTTGGCGGTTTTTTCGCTGGCCCGCTTTGGTTTGGTTTTGTCGCTTGATTTTACCGGCGGTTCGCTTTTGGAGGTAAAGCTTGGTCAGGAGGCTTCCAGCGGCGATCTTTGGACAGCCTTTGAGGAAAATAAAGTGGCTGTTTCTCAAATTCAAGAAACGCAGGAAGGCAGTTTCTTGATTCGCTTTGAGAACGATAAGAGTCAGGAGGAAATTTTGGCAGTTTTGACAGAAAACTTTGGGTCGGTGGAGAAATTACGCTTTGAAACAGTGAGCCCGACGATGGGGGGAGAATTATTTACTAAGGCTTTAACCGCCTTGGTGGTGGCGGTGGCGCTGATTTTGCTTTACCTAAGTTGGCGATTCAAAAGCTATCAATTTGGTGTTTTTGCGATTTTGGCAATGCTTCATGACGCCCTTATTTTAACTGGTGTTTTTTCTCTTTTGGGAAAAGCCAGGGAAGTGGGAGTGGACGCGCTTTTCATCACCGCTCTTTTAACCACCCTTTCCTCGTCGGTTCATGATACGGTGGTTACCTTTGATTACATTCGCAAGCAAACCGGACGCTTTTTTAGCGCGGATAATCTTGAAGAAATTGCCAATAAGGCCTTAAACCAAACAATAGTACGCAATATTAACAATTCTCTAACGATTATTTTTATGTTAACGGCGGCGCTTCTTTTAGGCGGGGAGACGATTCGTTGGTTTGTGGTGGCTTTATTGGTGGGAACAATTTTAGGAACTTATTCTTCTACCTTTTTGGCGGTGCCGCTTTTGGTTACCTTTGAAGAGTGGCGGCGGAGGAGAAAAAAATAGCCTTTGATTAACAGTAGTTCGTTATCCTGATGAAAATCAGGATCTACTTTTCTGGGTTTTAACGATGTTTTTCCCGCCAGTTGAGTAAGGTCTTATTTAGTTTTAATTTTTTCTATTTCCCGCAAGAGAGCGTCGCGATCGTTTTCCAGTTTGCCTTCTTCTACTTGGGCAAAAATTTCCTTAAGTACTTGGCCTACTTTTGGCCCGGGGGGAATATTTAGGCTTTCCATCACATCGTGTCCGTCTATTTTTAAATCGGTAACGCTAAATGGTTGTTTTTGAACTTCAATGAGGCGTTTTTTAAATTCTTCGGTGCGCCAGGAAGTTTTTTTCGCCCCGCTGCCCAGCCGGTCGCCGGTGCGCAGGGCCAGCATATCCTCCACATTTTCCGGACCTACGCGACGCAGGAAACGCTTTAGGGCCTTATCGGTTTGATTTTCCGAAACCGAGAATTGATGCCAACGAACGAGACGATAAAGACGGTCTAAATCTTTATTGGAAAGGCGCAAGCGTTGGCCAATTTGGCGGGCCATTTTGGCGCCCACCACCTCGTGGTTATAAAAAGTGCGTTCGCCATTAATTTCGGCCACTACTTGGGGCTTACCGATATCATGAAGAAGGGTGGCCAGGCGGACAATCGGATCACTTGAGGGGCAGAACTGAACGGCAAGAAGAGAGTGGCGCCAAACATCCCAAAGATGGTGGCCCTTTTGTGTTAAATTATAGGCAGGAAGAAGTTCCGGAAAAATGTGTTCTAAAAGGCCGGTTTCGCGTAGAAGATTAAAGCCTTTTTCTACCTGATTGCTGGTTAAAATTTTAAAAATTTCTTCGCGAATTCGTTCCCCGGAGACTTTTTTAATTAGGACGGCGTTTTTTTTAATCGCCTGAAGGGTTTTCTTCTCGATTTCAAAGTCTAAAACGGTGGCTAAGCGAATTGCCCGTAAAAGCCGTAAAGCGTCTTCGGCAAAGCGTTCGTCGGGATTGCCGACGGCGCGAATCAGTTTTTTTTCTAAATCTTCTTGACCGCCAAAAGGGTCAATTAATTCCCACCCGGCGCTAAGATCCTGCTTTTTGGTTTGGGGGTTAATCTTGGGGCCTAAAGCCATGGCGTTAATGGTAAAGTCGCGGCGTGATAAATCTTCTTTAATGGTTTTTCCCCAAAAAATCTGGTCCGGATGGCGAAAATCACCATAGCCTTTTTCTGAGCGGTAGGTGGTAATTTCAATGGGAGTAAATTTCGGGTGGGGGATTTTGACCGTGCCGTATTGATTGTCATAAAAACTTTCTTCAAAAAAACTTTGAACTTTTTCCGGTGGGGCGTTGGTGGCAAAATCCCAGTTGGTAATTTCTTTTTTTCCCAAGAGGATGTCGCGCACCGCGCCGCCAACCAAATAAATTTCCCCACCCGCGGCAATGAATTTTTCAAAAATAGCGTTGATTTCTTGGGGTAAGGGATAAGAAGACGGTTTATTTTCCCCAATGGTGTTATTATTTACCATGACTTTATTATAGCAAACAGGAAGCGTTGGTTCTTCTTGCCGCTTTTTGATTAGTAAATAACCCTATAGCTTGATAATTTCTCTTCATTATCATTTATAACGGGAAAGCGACGCTTTTAAACTTTCGGCTTGGAAAAAATAAAGCACGGGGTAATTATTTTTAAGAGAGAAGCGTTTGGGCTTCTTCAAAAATAGCGGCGGCTTTTTTAGGGGGGATTTTGGCCTTGCGGGTAAAGTTAGGCCATTTTTTAAGCAGGTCTTTAACCAAGATAATTTTTTCCTCAAAGCACTGGCGGGCAAGATCGTCATCAAGAGAAGGGAGAATGGTTATCGGATAAAGATTTTGGCTTTCAATTAAATACTCCAAGCCGCGTTCTTGGGGATAGCGCCAGCCTAAAAGTTCAAGATGATAGCATTGGGCAAATTTTTGACTTCGGTGGGTAAATTTAGCATCAGTTACTAAGATAAAACTAATTTCTTTTTGGAAAAAAGCGGGGGTTTTAAAAAGTTCTCCTTTTTTAAGATCAAGAAATTTAGCGTAATTTTCCAAGATAATTTCGCTGGGGATTTTTTGTTTTGCCAAGGCGTGACGGAATTTGCACTCGCCGATGAATAATTCTTTTTCTTTCTGAGCCAAAAAATCAATTTCGTAGGTAAGGCAGTAACCTTTAAGATGCTGGTTGAGAAAAACCTCCCAGCCTTGATTTTCAAAAAGAGCGCCCACGTATTTTTCAAAAGGAAAACCGGTGGGGCCAAGACGCTGGATAGCTTTTTTAAGAGAAAACCGGATCCCCGCCTTGGGTTCATTTTCGTGAAGACGTTTTAGGACTTCTTCGTGAATGAGGGCGGTGGAGATGCCCGGGTAAACCAAGAGGCTAATCTCGTCGGCAATTTTTGTGGCTAATTTTTTAGAGGCGCCAGCCCGCCGCGCGCTTGAAAAAACCTTTTTCCAAGAAAAAGGTTCTTTTTGTCCCGCAAGATTAATAACATAAAGAGGCTCTTCGACCATCTTTTTAAGTATAGCAGGTTTTAAATAATAGTGATTTTTGAAAAAATAGTATAATATCAGTTATTATGGGAAAAGAAAGAGAGAACTATAGCAGTGAGGATATTGATCGGAAAGGCACTAATTGCTCTTCTTTTTGTGCCTCTTTTTTGAGGTTGGGGGAAAATTATGGTCGGAAGATAGAAGTGGAAGAGTGGCTTTCAAGATTAGTGGAGTCGTCAACAGCAATTTATGAAAATCTTGATGAATCTTTGGCGGCGCCAATTAGTGATATTATTTATCACTTTGTAGATGAAGGAAAAGAAAAAGAGGCTTTTGCCCAATTCCCCTGCCTCTTATCACCCGAAGAAAGCCAATATTTTGCCGTGGAGTCATTATTTTTTATAGGCTTTGAAGTCGGTAGCCAAAAATTTAAGAATTTATCGGAGGAGGAGTCTTTTAGAAGAACCTTTACAATTCTTAAAAAGATACGTTTTTTAAATGACCAAGGCGAGGAATTTTCGTCAAAAGTATTTAGCGAAGGAGTGTTTTTGGGTAAATTATTTAAGGGCAGGAACACAATATTCTTAAAAACATATCCCTTTTGTCTCAATTAAATTAAGTTTTTTCCGAGGTTCGAACCTTGGGAAAAGGAAAGAAGTAAGCTTGGTAAAAAACCAAAAGCTTTGCTAAAATTTTTGGCTGATTAATTTCCGAGCGCTTTTTCTGCCCGCCAAGAGGCTTGCGATTTTTCCCTGATGGTTAACCCGCTGGTTTGTCTGATGGCTTTTTCAATAATAGCCAAGCTTTCGTCATAGACTTTTCGGTTTACTGGATAAGGAGTGCCGTCTTTACCGCCGTGAGCAAAAGTGTAGCGAGCCGGGTCTTCATAAGACGGTTTGGCTGCGTAAATAACTTCGGCCACCAAGCTAATGGCTCTGATTGTTTTGGGGCCAACTCCTTTAGTCATTAAAAGTTTTTCAAAATTGTCCGGTCGGTTAATTACCGCCTGATTCAAGGCTTTTTTAAACTGGGGGCTTTCAAAATTAAGAAATTCCCTTTCCACCGGATGATGAGAAAACTCCCCGCCGGGTAGCTTAAGGATTTTGAATTGCCAATCATCTTGAGTACTTTTTAAGAGCGCTAAATCGCGCCATAAGGTTTTGCTTGATTGCACCAATTCTACTCCCACTTCCCTGTTTTTTTGGCTTTTAGGCGCGGTTAGATCCAAAACATTTTTAAGAAAAACTTGGGAAGCAATACCGCAATGGGGAGCATCAATAAAGTCTTTTTTTTCATCTCCCCACCAGTGGTATCGCCTCGCTTTCCCTTTTTCAATATTCATTCCTTGTTGGATAACCGTCCACTGGCCATTTTTAACAAAAATAAAATTATGGTGGTAAATTTGAAAACTATCTTGCACCAGACTGCTGTCTACTTTGGCCGCCGCTCGCGAGGAATAAATTAATCTTTTTACCTTTTCCTCGTCTAATGATAGCCGCCAGCCCCAGTTTTTAATTTCGTCAGGAGTTTTTCTTGAAGTTTTTCCCTTGCCGCCGCAGATAAAAATTCCCAGATCTTTTTCCAGGCCTCGAAAAGCAAATTTCAGTGCCCCCAAGGTGGTGGTCGTTAGGCCGGAGGCGTTCCAATCAAAAGCCAAAACACAGCCCAAAGATTGGAACCAAACCGGATCGGCCAGCCTTTTTAAAAATTCCTCCGGCCCAAATTCCCTTATTACGGCAATGCCGATCGCTCGGGCTAATCGGACCATGCGGTTAAAAAGCCAGCGAGGACAACGGCCCCAATCAAGAGTAAAATCAGCCACGCCGGTTCTCATAAGTTCATTTTAGCAAAAATTGCTTTTCCCGAGGTTCGAAGCTAATCAACCCCCGGAGTTAACTAGCTTCAAACCTCGGGAAAAGAGGCGTTTTGGTTTCTGGTGGTGGCAAGAGAAAGGTTTTTCTTCTATAATGATTCTTATGGAGGAAAAGTGGCAGATTAAGGGAGAGATTAAAAGTAAAGAAAAAAAAGAACGGCGCGAGGAAATTATTAATCTTTTGCTTTTGAACCGGGGCATTTCCCCCGTTGAAAAGGAGATTTTTTTTAATCCTCCTTCGCCAAAGTCGCTGACGGCTGAAGAAGTAGGTCTTTCGCCCGCCTCGCTTTCGCAGGCGAGGAGAAAAATTTTGGCGGCCAAGGAGAAAAGGCAAAAGATTTTAATTTTTGGCGATTATGATGTGGACGGCATTTGCGGGACGGCGGTTTTGTGGGAAGCTCTTTGGCAGAAGGGCTTTGATGTTTTGCCCTATCTTCCCAAGAGAAGTGAAGGCTATGGCGTTAGCGCTAAAACAATCGCCCGCCTTAAAAAAGAAAATCCCGGTCTAGGCTTGGTAATCACCGTTGATAATGGCATTGTTGCCCGGGAAGAAATTGAAGGAATTTTAAAGCAGGGTGTTGAGGTGGTGGTGAGCGACCACCATTTAAAGCAGGAAAAGAAAACACCTAAGGCAACTTTAGTTTGGAGCCCGAAAATTTGCGGGGCGGCGGTGGCTTATTTTTTAGCGGCCGAATTTAGTGATGACTCCGATGGTCTTGATTTGGTGGGGCTGGCAACGGCGGCGGACTTGATGCCTCAGACAATGGTTAATCGGATTTTTTTAAAAGCCGGCCTGCGCTCTTTGCGGCAAACTTCTCGGCCGGGCCTTTTGGCGTTATTTAATGAGGCAGGGATTCAAAAAGATTTGCTTGACTCTTACCACTTGGGTTATATTATCTGCCCGCGTCTTAACGCTACCGGTCGGCTTGATGACGCGATGGACTCGTTGCGGCTTTTGTGCACCCGCGATACCCAGCGGGCTGCTGGCTTGGCTAAAAGATTAGGGCAAGAGAACCAAGCGCGGCAAAACCTTACCCAAAAAGCGCTGGCGCAAGCAGAAGCGGAAATTTTAAAAAATCCTGAGGAGCAAAAACTGCTTTTTGTTTATTCTCCCGATTTTCATCCGGGAATTATTGGTTTGGTGGCGGGAAAATTAGCGGATAAGTTTTGCCGGCCGGCGGTGGTGGCGACGGCGGTGGACGGGATAATTAAGGCCTCTTGCCGTTCTCCGGAGGGTTTTAATATCTTGTTGGCGCTTAAAAAAATTGAAGACTATTTTTTTGATTTGGGCGGTCATCCCCGCGCCGCCGGCTTAAGTTTTTCTAAAAAAAATCTTTCCAAGGTTCAAAAAGCTTTAACACAAATTGGGCGGGAAATTAATCCGCGGCTTTTGGTTCCCAAGCTTAACATTGATGCCCAAGTGCGTTTTTCCGATTTAAATTTTACTCTTTGGGAACTTTTGGAAAAATTTTCTCCCTTTGGTTTGGGTAATCCCCAACCGCTTTTTTCTACCCCGGATGTTATAATTGGAGGAGTAAGGAGACTGGGTCAAAACGGGGCGCATTTGCGTTTGATTTTGGATGATTTGTCCACCCGGCGGGAGGAAAAAGCGGTGGCTCTCTGGCCGGCGCAGGAGTCGGAGGCGGTTTTTGACGGGGTGGGCTTTAATATGGGGAATTTGGACTTAAAAGCCGGCGACCGGGTGGCTGTTGCCTACCACCTCTCCCTTAATGAATGGCAAGGGCGAAGAAATTTAGAATTAAAATTAGTCTCCCTTAAGAAAAAGAATGATTAAGCTTAAAAAAGAAGCGCTCGATTTTTCTAATCTTTTAAAAAAGGTTTCTTCTTATCACCCTGCCCCCGATTTTTCCCTACTGGAAAGAAGTTATCAGTTGGCCCAAGAGGCTCATCAGGGGCAAAAGCGACTTTCTGGCGAGCCGGTAATTAACCATTGCTTAACAGTGGCCCATTATTTGGCCGATTGGCGTCTGGATTGCGCTTCTCTTGCCGCCGGGTTGCTTCATGATGCGGTCGAAGATACCAGCCTTGGCTTGGAAAAGATTAAAAAAGAATTAGGGGAGGATGTGGCTAAATTAGTCGACGGGGTAACTAAAGTAGGCCGCTTAAGGATGCGAGGTCCGGCCAGCGAGGATTTTATTGAAACCTTGCGGAAGATGTTTTTGGCCATGTCGCGCGATTTGCGGGTGGTGATTATTAAAATTGCCGACCGCTACCATAATATGAAAACGCTTGAATATCTTCCCCCCGATAAAGCAAGGGGGATTGCCGAGGAAACCTTGGAGGTTTATGCGCCCTTAGCCGAACGGTTGGGGATTGGGGAAATTAAAGGCCAGCTTGAAGATCTGGCTTTCCCCTATGTTTATCCCGAAGATTATCAGTGGCTAAAAAAATACGCCGCTCCCTATTACCAGAAGGCAGAGAAGCGAATTGAGCGGGTGAGGCGGGAGCTTTTGCATGCTTTGGCGCAGGAAGGCTTGCGGGTGGAAATAAACGGTCGGGCGAAGCATCTTTATAGTCTTTGGCGCAAGCTTTTACGACCGGAAATTAATAAAGACATTGAAAAGGTTTACGACTTAATGGCTTTGCGTATTCTAACCGAGCGGATGGCGGATTGCTACACGGCCCTTGGGGTGGTCCATAAGCTTTATCGGCCGGTTCCTTATTTGGGAGTGCGTGATTGGATTGCCCAACCCAAACCTAATGGCTACCAGTCGATTCACACCAATGTTTTTTTAGGTGACGGCCGGATTATTGAGGTGCAAATTCGCACCCGCCGAATGCACGAACAGGCTGAGTATGGTATTGCCGCCCATTGGTATCTGGCCCAACTAAAGTTAAAAAATAAATTAACCTCAAAGATAATCGATGAGGGAAGGTTTTTCTCGCCGGCAGAAAAATTGACTTGGGTGCGTCAGCTGGCCGATTGGCAAAAAGAAATTATCGATTCCCATGAGTTTATTGACTCGGTTAAATTTGACGCTCTTTCTCACCGGATTTTTGTTTTTTCTCCCAAGGGGGACGCCTATGATCTTCCTGAAGGAGCCACGCCGGTAGATTTTGCTTATGCAGTTCATAGCCAGTTGGGAGACCAAGCCGTTGGGGCAAAGGTGAACGGAAAAATGGTTCCTCTTGATTATCATCTTAAAAGTGGGGAAGTAGTGGAAATTTTAGTTAATAAAAACAAGAAAAGCCCATCGGCTGATTGGCTTGATTTTGTGGTTACCCGTCAGGCAAGGAAGAAAATTAGCCAAAAATTAAGGTATAATTAGAAAGATTAAAAGACGCGAATGGACACGAATAGGAAACGAATAGACGCGAATGAGCGAATAAAATGTAGGGGCGTATTGCATACGCCCGCAACAATTTAGCAATTTAATAATGAAGTCTCTATTTTCCGACCGCACTCTTATTGCCGAGACGCCCCAAAAGGTTGGTCAAAAAGTGAGGCTTTTTGGCTGGGTTAACAGCGTTCGTGATCATGGAAAACTGGTTTTTGTGGATCTTCGCGATCAAAGTGGCGTTGTCCAAATCGTTGGCGTCAAAGAAGTTTTAGGCAGGGTTAAAAATGAATTTGTGGTTTGTCTTGAGGGGGAGGTAAAAAAGCGGCCGGAAAAGTTAGTTAATCCTAAAATTAGCACTGGCGGGGTGGAAGTGGCGGCCAAAAGTTTGGAAATTTTATCATCAGCCAAAGAATTACCTTTTGATATTTACGGTACGGGACGAAAAATAAACGAGGATTTACGCTTAAAATATCGCTATCTTGACCTGCGCCGGCCACGATTACGAAATAATTTATTTCTCCGCCACCAACTTTTACAAACTTTTCGCCAAACATTGGTGAAGCATGGTTTTTGGGAAGTAGAGACGCCTAATTTAAGCAAATCTACCCCCGAGGGAGCGCGGGATTTTTTAGTGCCCTCTCGACTTCAGCCGGGAAAATTTTATGCCCTGCCCCAAAGCCCCCAACAGTACAAGCAACTTTTAATGGTGGCCGGTTTGGAGCGTTATTTTCAAATTGCCGCCTGTTTTCGTGATGAAGATTTGCGGGCTGATCGCCAGCTTGAGTTTAAGCAAGTTGATTTGGAAATGTCGTTTGTTGATAGGGAAGCGGTTTTGGCGGAAGTGGAAGAAGTAATGATTGAGGTAATGAAGGCTCTTGGGAAGCCAATTTCAAAAATCCCCTTTCCCCGCTTAACTTATAAAGAAGCGCTGGAGAAGTATCATTCTGATAAGCCCGATTTACGGTCAAAAAAAGATGAGAAAAAATTTGCCTTTGCCTGGGTGATTGACTTTCCGCTTTTTGAAAAAACACCCCAGCGGACAATTGCCCCGGTACATCACCCTTTTACCAGCCCTAATCCTGAAGATTTGCCGCTTTTGGAAAAAAGCCCTTTAAAAGTGCGTTCCTGGCAATATGATTTAGTTTGTAACGGGCAGGAAGTGGGGGGAGGGAGCATCAGGATCACTGATCCCAAGATTCAGGAAAAAGTTTTTACGATTCTGGGCCACTCTAAAGAAGAAATTAGGCAAAAATTTGGCCATTTACTAACCGCTTTTGAATATGGCGTGCCGCCTGAAGGAGGGATTGCTTTGGGCTTTGATCGCTTGGCGGCAATTCTTTCCGGTGAGGAGAGCATTCGCGAGGTGATTGCTTTTCCGGTTAATACCGCTGGTAAAACGGCGGTAATGGACGCTCCCTCCACGGTTGCCGAAGAACAGCTGAAGGAGTTGGGGATAAAAATAAAATAAAAGTCAAAATTCAAAATTAAAAATTCAAAAGTCAAAAGGCAAAAGGCAAAAAGTTAGCAACTCGTAATTATCTCCTGTCGGAAGACAGCGGACTGTCCGTTATTGTCATTCTGACGAAAGTCAGAATCTGCTTTTGGCAGGTATTAAGACAGATCCTGATTTCCATCAGGATGACGAATTGTACCCATTATACATTACGAGTTACACATTACATATTACGGATTGCTGATTTTTCATTTTGCTCCGCCAGCAGGCGGACAAGTCAAAAGTTAAAAGTTTCTGTTTTACTTTTAAATTTTAACTTGTACTTTTGACTTTTAAATTTTGAATTTTTACTTTATTTGGTTTATGCCCTTTTTCAAGTTTCTTCCTCTTTTCCTACTTTCCCTTACTTTTCTTTTTTTGCCCGGCAATTCTTATTACGAAACTCTTAATTTAACACCGGCGGTTTCTAAAACAGCGTCTTTCGAGAGTTTTCCCTCGCTCCCACCTTTGCCGCAAAAGCGGCTAAACTTGCCGATTTCTTTAAGTGCTAAGGCCTCACTTTTACTTGATTATTCCTCGGGGGTGGTTTTCTGGCGGCAAAATGAAGAAGAAAAACTCCCACCGGCCTCCTTGACCAAACTCATCACTGCTTTAATTGTTTTGGAGGAGATGGATAAGGAACAAGTTGTTACCATTAATCGTGTCGAAAATTATGGGCAGGTGATGGGCTTGACAGCTGGCGAGCGAATGAAGGTAGACGATTTGCTTAAGGCGCTTTTAATTTTTTCCGCTAACGACGCCGCTTATGCTCTGGCGGATGCCTATCCCGGCGGCCGGGAAGCTTTTATTAACCGCGCCAATGCCCGGGTCCAAGAATTAGGCTTAAAAAATACCCATTTTGTTAACCCTAATGGTGAGGATAATCCTAACCATTATTCTACCGCTTGGGATTTGGCGCGTTTGGCCCAGAGGCTTTGGCGTTTTGAAGAATTTCGCCAGATTGTTTCTCAAAACCAGACACTTGTTTGCGATGTTAGCGGTTTGGTTTGTCATCCCCTTTATACTACCGATGAGCTTTTGGGCGAATTCCCTGGCCTGGTGGGTGGCAAAACCGGCTTTACCGAGCAGGCAGGCGAATGTTTTCTTTCTTTTTGGGAGCTTGACGGGGTACGACTTTTAAGCGTGGTTTTGGGAAGCGGTGATCGCTTTGGCGATACCCAAAAATTGCTTCAATGGGGTTTGACTAGTTTTGATTATTCGCCGGTGGAAGCGGTTTCTTTTATCCAAGAAGATTCGATAGCGGGAAGATAGGCGATGAAGTCGTTATCCCCTTCAAAAACAAAAATAGGCTGGAGAAAATTTTGCGGCAAAGAAGGATCAAAATAGGCAAGATAAATACGGCGAATAATGACGGGTTTATCGGGAGTGTTGTTGCCTAAATTGCCCACGTAAGCCTTGCCAGCTTTAAGCTCTTCCCAGGCAAGGGTGGAATTTTTTAAAGGGTAGGTGGCCACTTGTTCTTGATGTATTGGGAAATGAATGTATTTGCCGGCAATAATTGTGGGTTTACCTTCTTTTTGAGCAACAAAGAAAGAGATATTGCTGTCTTGAGGATTGGGAGGAAGAATGGGTAGGCCCTCTAAATCGGCGCGAAATAAATTAACCTTAACCACCTCGGCTTCGGAAAGAGAAGGGACTAAAGTAAGCTCCCTTCTTTCCTGATGATATTTAAAAAAAAGATTTTTGGTTTTCTCCTCGTTTAAATCATTGGGCCAGCTGTTGCCGCGGCTAAGAAAATTTTTAATCTCATTTAAAGCTTGTTGGGGAGTGGGTGAGGCCAGGCCGGTAAAAAAGGGATCAGCCTCAAAGGGGTAACGAACTTCAAAATTTTCATTAAGCATATCAAGCTTTAGTATGGCATTGGTTTGCGGATTTTTAAAAGTATAGCGATAATAAGGATCACGGGTTACTTCATTGGGAAATCCCAAAAGGCGGGCTTTTTCTCTCGTTTTTTCCTCGTCAAAGAATTTTGGCCCCACCGTAAAAACAAAGTAAACTTTGGCTTGGGTGGGCATGCTAGGTAAAACTCCTTCTATGGTTTGGAGTTGAAATTGGTATTCTCCTTGGGATTGGCTTTGGGGAAAGATAATCGCCGGGATTTGGCCAAAGGCCACGGTGGGGCCCGGCGGAGGCGCGGGATGGGTTTTTTCCCAATAGTTTTGAAAGGCGTTAAAGGCAGGGACAAGGATGCTAATGCCGATAATGCCGATAATAGAGTATTTAATAACCTTGCGGGCAGTAACCGCTGTTTCGGTTAGGGTAGGCATGAAAAAAATTCAAAATTCAAAAGGCAAAAGTCATAAATTAAAACTCAAAACGCAAATGGCAAATGGCAAAACTACATGGCAAATGTTAAAACTTTTTAAAACTTAAAGTTGTTTTTTAGTTTTGAGTTTTAACATGTAGTTTTACGTTTTGCGTTTTGAGATTTGAGTTTATTTATTATCTTTAAGTTTTGATTTAGGCTTTGATTTTTGTACTTTGCATTGCCTTCTCTTGAGTATAGCACTGCCAAATGGTAAAATTCAAACTATGAAAGAAAAGGTGCGTGTTCGTTTTGCTCCCTCGCCAACGGGTATTCCTCATATCGGCAACACCCGTACCGCTCTTTTTGATTGGCTTTTTGCCCGTCAAAATAGAGGCCAATTTGTTGTCCGGATCGAGGATACTGATAGAAAACGCTACCAACCTGAAGCGGAGGAAAAAATTTTGGAAATTTTGGAGTTTTTAGGTTTAAATTGGGATGAAGGACCAAAAATCGGCGGTCCTTATGGCCCTTATTTTCAATCCCAGCGCTTAGAACTTTATCGGCAGACAGCAGAGGAATTGGTGCAAAAAGGAGCGGCCTATTATTGTTTTTGCTCGCCCCAAAGACTTGAGAACTTAAGAAAAGAGCAAAAAGAAAGAGGGCAAATTCCCCGTTACGATCGCCACTGTCTTTTTTTGTCAAAAAAGGAAATTGAGGAAAAGAAACGCGCCGGCCGTTATGTGATTCGCTTAAAAATGCCCGATAATAAAGTTTTTTCCTGGCAGGATTTAATCCAAGGAGAAGTGAGAATTAATGCCAAGGAAGTTGATGATCAGGTGCTTTTAAAATCCGACGGATTTCCTACTTATCATCTGGCGGTGGTGGTGGACGATCATTTGATGAAGATTTCCCATGTTTTTCGGGGGGTAGAGTGGATTTCCTCGGTTCCAAAACACTTGGCTTTGTACGAGGCCTTGGGTTGGGATGCGCCAAAAATGGCCCATTTGCCGTTAATTTTGGGGCCCGACCGAACGAAACTTTCCAAACGCCACGGAGCGAAATCTGTTTTAGACTATCGTGATGAGGGTTATTTAAAAGAAGCCTTGATTAATTTTATGGCCTATTTGGGATGGTCATATAAAGACAATGCTCAACTTTTGTCGCTTGAAGAACTGAGGCGGGTTTTTAACCTTAAAAGCGTTCAAAAACAAAACGCGATTTTTGATATTAAAAAACTTGACTGGTTTAATGGCCAGTACATTAGAATGAAGAGCAATGAAGAACTGGTAAAACTTTTAAAGCCTTTTGCTCCAAAAGAAGCCTCGGAAGAAATTTTGGCAAAAATCATTCCCTTAATTAAAGAAAGAATTGTCAAGTTATCCGATTTTCAAAGTTTGGCCGGTTTTTTCTTTAAAAGACCAAAACCAACTCCTTCTTTATTTAAAGATAAAAATTATAAAAACTATCTGGAAAAAGCCGTTGAGGCACTACAGTCTATTGAAGTATGGAATGAACCGGAAATTACCAACGCTTTAATGGCTTTAATTGAAAAAAACGGCTGGAAAACCGGCGATTTTTTTATGGCTTTGCGAATTGCCATTACCGGTTCTTCTTTTACCCCCCCGATCAACGATTCAATGGCCATTTTAGGCCGCGAGGAAACGCTTTCGCGCCTCAAACTGGCGGCGAAATAACTTCATTTATTAATTCTTCTTTATGAGGCAACAGCGCCTTTTTATTTCCTTTTTAATTTTTCGACGAAGGGGTAGATTTCCGAAAGAAGATAAAGGGAGCCGGTAACCACCAATGGTTGGTAATTTTTTTTGCCGATTACTTTTTGCGGGTCGGGAGCAATTTCAAAATTTTCAAATTTTAATTTTTTTAAAACTTTTTTAATTTTTTCCGGTCCTTCGGAAAGAGCCAGCCAATCTTGGTGACCTTGAAAAAAACGAGTCAAATAAATTTTTTCGGCCAAGGGAATAATTTTTGGTAAGGCTTTGGCAAAATCTTTTTTCTTCTTGAAAGCAATTAAAAAATTAAATTTTTGGCCCGGGAAAAACTTTTTCAGATTTTTTGCGAGGGTGGCGATTTTTTGGGGGTTATGAGCGCCGTCTAAAATGATCATCTGTCCGTTTACTTTTAATATTTCTAAACGGCCGGCAAAGTGGGCTTTCTTAAGCGTTTGACGGATCTTTTTTTCGTCAAAAGGAAAAAAGTCTTTTTGGGAAAAAAAGGAAACAGCGGAAAGGGCGAGGCTGCAATTTTCTGCCTGATGAGCGCCCAAAAGAGCCAGTTCTAAATTTTTGAACTCATAAGGCGGTTGGAAGAAATCAAAAATTGTTTTTTCAGGTGTGGCTTTAATATTTTTAAAATTAATCCCCTTTTTAATAAAAAAAAGCTTGGCTTTTTCTTCGCGGGCAATTTTTTCAAAAATTTTGTTGGCGGCGGGTTTTTGCTTTAGGGCAAAAACCGTGTTGCCCGGGTGGATAATTTTGGCTTTTTGAAGAGCGATTTCGCCGATGGTTTTGCCAAGCACCTGGGTGTGGTCGAGACCGATTCGGGTAAGAATGGCCACTTTTTGAGAGTTTTTAATCACGTTAGTGGCGTCATACCAACCACCTAAACCAGTTTCCACTACCGCATAGTCAACTTTCTCCTGATAAAAAGCTTGGAAGGCGAGAGCGATAAGAATTTCAAAGTAAGTAGGGGAGCCGTAAGGTGATTGGGCCATTTTTTTAATTGCTCCCAGAAGCTGATTAAGATAAAAAACAAACTTTTTTTCGCTAATTAATTGGTTGTTAATTTGGACTCTTTCGCGAATATCCACTAAATGAGGCGAAAGGGTGAGGCCGGTTTTAAAACCAAAATCGGTAAGGATTTGGCTGGTAAGATAGGCGGTGGAACCTTTGCCGGAAGTGCCGGCGATGTGGATAACTTTAATTTTTTCCTGGGGATTGCCGATTAGCTTGAGAAGCAATTTCGTCCGATCCAAGCCCCGCTGGCCGGGGAAAGTATTTTTCTTGCCTTGGGGAATTTGCCGGTAAAGGAAATTTTGCGCTTCGGAAAAAGTTTTAATTTTCATTTCTTTTTGAGATTATAGCGTATTTAAAAATAAATGGCTAAATTGTCCAATTGTTAGGCTGTTAAGTTATTACCTTGCCTCCCTCGGCGGGACAATTCAACAAGAGAACAATTTACCAAGAGGTTTTTTGTCTTTTATCCTTGACTCTTAATACAAAATGCTTGATACATTTTTGGCTTTTGGGCCGTTTTTTTGCTAAAATAGGAACTGGTTTTTAACCTTTTGCCCGGTCGTCTAACGGTAGGACAGGCGGCTCTGAACCGTCTAATCCAGGTTCGAATCCTGGCTGGGCAACCATTCGACTCGCTACGCTTGCTCATGGCTATAGCCGGAAGGGAATCAGTTCTCAAAGAATTTGACATAACGATTATTTCCTATTATTTCCCAGAATTTAAAGAAGAATTGATTGAGAAATTAAGAAAACAAAAGGAGCCAAAAGGGAGGCAGAATTTCTAAAATTAAAAAAGTGTGTTTATCTTGATATCTTTCAACACATCAAGAACGTCATCATGTAAATAGTTAACTTTATTTTTCGTTTCTCTTGAATAATCTGCAATATCTGCTACCCAATTCCAAACATCCTCAAAATTAGATCGCATATTTCTAATTTGAATAGAAATATAAATTAAAAAGATAAAGAAAATCAACCATCTATTATTTTCAATAAATCTATTAATTTTTTTATCATAATATTACTATAACATTTTGATATTTTTTAAGATTATACTAATTTAGCTTCCAGAAATGACTCCTCTAGAAGCTAAAACCATAAAGCTAATAGTCTGTTAGAATATTTATAGAAAAACATTCAAGTAGAATCTCTGACACTGATTGTGAATTTTACGGGCGTAGAAAATTAATTCAATCATTTGAAAAATGAATGACCAAATATTAAAAATAATCCGGGGAAAAAAGAATAGTTCTTGGTGGTTAAAATCAGAAAAAAAGGTTATTGACAGATACGGTTATATTTTCCAACCAGGCAATTTGGGCAATCTGACAAAAGAAGACTTCTTATCATTTTTGCTTGTTAAAAACAATCTTCATTGGGAAGGAATCCATCGCCACCAGGAGTCTATTATTTTGGATATGGAGAAACTAAAACGAACATTAACTTTTTTATTGAATGAATCAAAGAGTCTTACTGATCGCCTAAATAGTCTTTCGCCTAAAAATGGAGAATATTATATTAAGGGTCTTGGAAAAGCTATTATCACCCCAATATTGCTTGTTGTTTATCCTGATAAATACGGGGTTTGGAATCAAAAAAGCGAAGATGCTTTAAAGAAATTAGAATTATTTCCTGAATTTCAAAGAGGAAATTCTTTTGGGGAAAAATATGCCAAGGTGAACAATGTTTTAAACAATTTAAAAGAAAAATATGCGATTAGTCTTTGGCAGCTTGATGGTGTGTTAGGAGAAATTGCTGGCAATGGCCCGTTTGAAATAATTGTTGACGAAGAAAATAAAGAAAAGGAAATAGAAAAGAAAGATAAACAACTAATAAGATTTTGTAAATATTGTGGTGAAAGAATTGATGCCGACTCGATATATTGTTGTTTTTGTGGCAGAAAGATAGTCTCAAAAATAAATGAAAGAAAAAGTTACAAAAGATTGAGCTTTTATTCTCGAGAAGAATTATTAGAATATGCCGAATTTGTTAATAAAAATTATCGTTTGGGTGATAAAGGACTTTTGTATTACAAAAAAGTAATCGGTTTTCATAAAAAATACGGTGATATCAAAGGGCTTTTGAGAGATGAAGATTTTTTAAAAACTATTTATGAGACCCTTAAGGCTTGGAATATGAATCAAAGAGGTGCTAGGTTAAAAAGTCTACCTGAAATTAAAAAATCGATCTTAAATTTAGAGGATGACATATCTTGGCTATCTAATTATGAATTAGACTCTTTAAAAGAAGCCGAACTTGAAGAAGTTCTTAATAAACTTAAAAAGGTTTTTATCAATTTAAAACCAATGAAATCGAGGACTCAAATCGTAGGTACCTCAAAATTAATGCATTTTTTATTGCCAAATTTAGTGATGCCGATGGATAGAAAATACACCTTAAGTTTTCTTTCTCTAGGTCATAATTATTGGAAGGATATTAGAGCAGAATTTGATGAATTTAAAAGAGTTTTTATAATATTTTATAGATATGCTGAAAAATTTAGTTTGACCGTTGACGATACAGATGATCAAGCCTGGAATCTATCAGTACCAAAAATTATTGACAATGCGATTATTGGTGTTCAGAAATCTAATAATTAAAAATGACAAGCATACTATACACTACTACACACCCGATGTGATTTACCCTTTGCACATCGGGATAAATAGGAGAATCATTTTTTAACCAGAGATTTATTTTTAACTAAGCCAATTATCAGAAAGAGCTGGAGAAGATTAAACATTTAACCTGGGAAAACTGATTTTGCCGATGTGCCATATCTGTTGCATATCGGGTGCGCAAGTCCTAGTTGTTTATTATTACAATGGGTAACGCAAAAGAGGTACTAAGTCAAGCAAGGGAATGGGTAATTTTAGATTTTTGTTAGTTCTCTTAAAAATCCTTCGAATTGATCAGTTTGAAGGTCTTTGAGTTGTATTCGTGCAATTTTTCCGAATTGCTCGCCTCTGAAGGATACTCTTTCAAATTTGAAGGGCACCTTACTTAATACCTTTTCAACGCCTTCTTTGTTTTTACTTGTTACCCAAATTTGAAAACCTCCACCTTCTGCGTCAGGATTTAACGGCAAGTTAATTGAAACTTTGTCATTAAAGGAAGTAACTGCATAAAAGTTAAGATACTTGGGAGATTTTGCAGATGAAATATTTGGGTAATTAGTCTGGTTACTGTTAATCTTATTCATTAAATCTAATAATTCAATAACTCGTTTTTCTTCAGGTCTTCCTCTGTAATAACTTAAAAATTCGTCGTCGGTTGGAACTATTTTTGAAGGTGTTGACTTACCGATGTCTTTTTTAATTTCGGCTCCATATAGCTTAGGAATTAGGATTTCAAAATTCTGATGTTTGTAAAATTCCAATTCAACTGCATAAATTGTAAACTCGCTATTATTATTTAAAAAAACAATTAAATCTTTTAATTGAAGAGGGAGATGATCCATTAGGACCACAAACTTAAAGTTACCGTCATTCAAATTTCTTCTGATATTTTCCAAAAGAATATCGATTTCTTCTTCTGGAATATTAAAAAATTCATTTAGCCTTTGATTTAAAGTTTTGTTAAAATCCTTATTGATGTGTATATTAATTTGTTCAATAAAATCGGCAAAATCTCGATAGTTTGACCATAACGAAGCACCATAATCCAAAACTTGAGCAACCACAGTTCTTTTATCCGGGTTTTTATAAAGTTTGGTTTCAACAAGATAAATTTCGCCTTCTTTATCGACCCCTAGGGCATCAATCGGCCCACTGGCTGTATTAAATTCTCGAGCCAGAATCAAAAGCCGAATATCTTCTTTAATATCATAAAGAGGAATACTTTCCGGATTATTGTAGATATATTGTTGAAGATGATCTTCTAGCTCGAAGTTACTTTTGTCTATTTTGACTGCGTTTTTGCCGTTTCTTGAGATGATAATTGCCATTTTCCCTCCAATTTTTTAATTGCCGGAGGGGATTAACTACAAAAGCTCCCCGTCAGCTGATGGTTCTTACGGAATCCACCCGCCAATCTTTCGATTGGTAACCTGCAGAAGATAACACTGGCGAAAAGCTTTCGCCTCTTCTGCAGGATTTTCTTGCCATGCCCAAAGGCTTGCGCCTCTGAGTTTAGACAATATTATTGTTAAGGTGATTATATAAAATTAGGGGTAGCTTTTCAAGTCTTCGTAATGTTCAGTTAACAGTAATTACGCACCCGATGTGATTTACCCCTTGCACATCGGGTGCGTAATAGGTGACTCGGAATTTGCTAAGAAAATCGCCTCCGACCTTCCCAGAACAGCCAATTTTTTGCTTTTATTATTTTTCTTGACATAAGGCTTTGCTGTTTTGGCATCGGAGAATTGTTTTAATGAGGCTAAAATAAGGCTTTTTGAAAGAAAAAGTCCTGCTTTTGCGTATAACAATTAGATACCAGTCAGTAAAAGGAGGTGAGAAAGATGACAAACAAAAAACTTTTAATAATGGTTTTATTGGCCTTAGGTGTTGGGATGCTATTTAAAACAACATCCTCTGTTTTTGCCTACCGGGGAGATTCCAATGCTCAGGGTCCGAATTGCACCCAAGAAAGGCATGAGGCGATGACCAAGGCGTTTGAAAATAATGATTATAACGCCTGGAAAAACTTGAAGCGGGGCAATGGCAGGATAACCCAAGTTATTAACGAGGGGAATTTTGCCAGATTTGCCGAAATGCGCCGGCTAATGCTTGACGGGAAAACCGAGGAAGCCAATCAAATCAGGGCGGAATTGGGTTTAGGCTTGGGTAATGGTTCAGGCAATGCTCAGGGAAAGGGTTACGGGAGAAAGAGCCGATAAACTTTTTTTCCAAAAAAAGCTAACGCTCCGCTTTAAAAAAGCGGGGCGTTAGCGGTTGGTAAAAGTCAAAGAAGATTGTTTTTAGGCAATTTTAGCTATAATAATAAAAGATGGTTAAAATATTAAAATTATCGGACGAACAATTGGTTGATTATATACGGGAAAAAGATAAAGAAGCTTATGTTGAAATTGTTAACCGTTACAAGGATAGGCTGGTAAGATATGCGACATATTTAACGGGGGACAGCAACAACGCTTCCGATGCGGTTCAGGAAGCTTTCATTAAAGCTTACATAAATTTAAACGGCTTTAACACGAAAAAAAAGTTTTCAAGCTGGATTTACCGGATTGTTCATAACGAGGCCATGAACTTATTGCGAAGGGATAATAAGGAATTGCCAATATTTAAAGATGTTGATTTTAAAAGCGGTGTTAACTTGGAAGAAGAATTGATTAAAAAAGAGTTGCAGGCGCATGCCCATCATTGTTTGAGCCAGATGCCGCTTATTTATCGGGAAGTGCTTTCTTTATATTTTCTCGAAGAAAGGTCATATGAAGAAATTAGTGATATTTTAAGAATTCCCATCGGCACGGTTGGAACCAGAATTAACAGGGCTAAAGTTTTGATGAAAAAAATATGCCAAAAAACAAAAAAATAACGAGATCATCGGCTGATAAAGCAGACTTGGGAGAAAAAGTTATGGCTAAAATTAGGTCGGGGCAGGTGAAGATGAAGCCGAAGTGGCTTTTTATCACCGGTTCGGTCCTGAGTTTGGCGGGCTTGATTGGTTTAAGCGTCAGCGCCGTATTTTTAATAAATATTGTTTTTTTCTTATTAAGAAAACATGGCTCGATGGGTCATTGGCGTTTGGAATTAATGCTTAATTCTCTCCCTTTTTGGGTACCGCTGGCGGCGATTATTTGCCTTGTGGGTGGTATTTGGCTTTTGAAAAAGTACGATTTTTCTTATAAGAAAAATTTCACCCTAATCATTCTTGGTTTTATTTTTTCAGTTATTATCGCCGCCTGGCTGGTGGATGCCATTGGTTTAAATGAAAGATTACTGAAAGGGGGCCGAATGAGAAGGTTTTATCAACAGCTGGAAAAACAGGAGGAGACATTACCACGCGGGAAGGGAAACGGATTATATAGAAAAAATATCCAAAAATAATTTTTTATTTCGGAATTTAAAATTATTACCCCCAGCGGTGAATCATTAAGGCAATGAAGCGTGAGAAGTAATTAAAAAGGAGAAAGATTAGTGCTTTTTTATTTCAATTACGCTGGAATTTTTTTTCGCTTTTATCCTTATCGTTCCGCCAACAGGGAAAGTGATTTTGGGGTCAGTATGGCCAAAATCAACTCCTGCCAAAACCGGTAAAGAAGACAGTTCTTTTTTGGTTTTGATAATTTGCCGAAGCATTTTATTGTTTATCCTGCTTTTCTTTTGAAAACGGCCAATCACCAAGCCTTTAACTTTTGAGAATTCCGGCAAGTGAATGATTGATTGTAAGTCTCGGTCAAAGTGGTAAGGATTTGATTCCTCATCGTCTTCAAGAAAGAGGATTGCTTTTGAGAGAGAGGGGAAAAACGGTGTTCCCTGAAGGAGATTAAAAGAGCAAAGATTGCCTCCTAAAATTGTTCCCTCTGCCCTGCCTTCGTTTAAAACTAACCAGCCTTGGTTGGGAATAAGTTTTCTTTTTTCTTGGTTTTTATACCAAGGGTCATCGCTCCAAAATTGGCTGGGTTCAATCCTAAAAGGCTTTTTGGAAAAAAGACATTTTTTAAAGTAATTAAGGGTATAATCAAAATAAAGCTTTTGGCCGAAGGTAGAGTAATGAGGGCCGGAGTAGGTTATCAGACCGGTTTTGGCTAAAATAGCATTACTCAAAACGCTAATATCAGAAAATCCGCAAAGAATTTTAGGATTATTTTTGATTAACTGCCAGTCAATGTAGTCGAGTAATTGATTGGAATTAAAACCGCCGATAACGGTTAATATTGCCTTAACGTTCTTGTCACGAAAGGCTTCGTGCAAATCCTCAATTCTTGAGCTAATTGAAGAGGAAGAAAAATCATCGCTTTCTTCAACGTGTTTGCCAAAAGAAAGTTTAAAGCCTAATTCTTTAAGCCTTTGGTTGGCAATTTGGCGAGATTCTGCCGAGATTATTGACAATGAGCGCGCCGGGGCAATCACTCTTATTTCGTCACCCGCCCTTAGTTTTTCAGGAAAAATTTTCTTCATTGAAAAGATTATAGCAAAAATCGCCGGCAGTGGTTACGGAAATACTATGTAGTATTTCCGTAACCAGGCGTAAATTAGGGGATAGTTCCTCTGATGTGTCTATTTAACCCACACCAGTGTGTTTATCTCTGCTGCCGCCAAATTTCGTTTTTTGCTTCGCAAAAAGCGCCGCAAGAAAAGGTGTTGCCCTTGTCCCAGCTCTCCCTTGCGCGGGTAACGATAAAGAACTCTCTAATTTAGTAAACCACATCGGGTGTGTAGTAGCAGGGGGTACTACTTAGTCCACACTATGCGGAGATTAGATTAATTTTGGTGATGTGCCAAGACATTGTATCCACTCCAAGGGCCTAGTTTTACCGAGACATCATCAAGGATAATCGGTTGTACATAACGTATGTTATCATCAATCTCTGGTAATTGCATTTTCAGATATTGGTAGGGTATTTGATAGTCTAAGGATGAGTGTTCCCGGACATTGTTGTAGTAATAAATGTAACCCAGGGCCTCATTCAAGAGATCTTTTTTGCTCTTAATCTGTAGGACCCTGGGAATGTAGAACTCTTCGTCATCGGTTCTATGGCTTCTTTCCAAATGAGCATTCTCCTCAGGATGACCTTTGTGGTTCTGGATTAATCTACAGCCAAAACCCCTGATCAGTTTTCTTAACTCTTTGACCTTCAACCAGGATCTACCCCCAAATTCCTCACCATTATCAACAGTAAAGGCAATCTCTGATTTAACCCCATGAGACCTTAACCAGGAAATAGTCCAAAGGTAAAAACACAAACCATTAGTCCAAGATTTTTCCTTGGAATAAGCAATTAGTTTAAACCTAGAGTTAACATCCAGGGCTCCCCATTGATAGTTGGGAATATCATATTGGTTAAGATGAATAATTTGCTTTTTAGTCAGGGCTTTCTGATCCCTAATGAATTTGATATCCATTTGGACAATCTCAAAAGGTTTGGCTGAATACCAGTCAACAAACTCCCTTGGTTGTTTTCTTCTCTTGTTTGATTTTAGTTTGTAAGTAAGCCTGTCTTTATTCCTCCTTAGAATGTGCCTGATTGTTCCTGGAGGAACAAGAATCCCTTCATGTTTCTCAAGGTAGCGTGATAATCTTTTTGGCCCCAGGTGGGTTTTGTTCTTGGCCTTAATGACTTTACCTTCTGTCTTGGCTGGTGTCTTGTTGGGCTGGTGTTTTGGTATCTTGGGTCTGTCTTTAAGATTGCCCTCTTTGCTTTTTGCCAAGATGTCATAAACCACTGTCCTGTTGACCCTAAAAACCCTGGCGGTATCAGCAATGTTGTGGCCATTAGTCTTTAGATACTCAATCACTGTTTGTCTGGCTGCTTCTGGATTAATCTTTCTTAATTCCTTGTAGTCTATCCGGATTCCATGGATTCCAGGACTCATGCTTTTTCACCCCCTTTACTACACTCTCAAAATTAACACCCACCAATTTTAACACTCTTCTTACATATTCCTCATACCCAAACCTCATGAAGTGTATAGCATGTCCTGGACACCGCACATTTTTCCCTTGAGGGGAAAGAGGACTTGGAGTAAGATAAAAGCTAATGCCTATTTATAAGCTTAAGGATATTCCCAAGTTGGAAAGGCCAAGAGAAAAACTAGTCAAGTATGGTCCCCAGTTTTTGGTAAACTCCGAGCTTTTAGAGAGCTTCTAACCCCCGGCGTTAAATAGCTTCAAGCCTCGGAAGAAAATATTATCTTGGCCATATATGGTGTTAAAATTAGTTTATGGAAGAAAATGGGCAAAAGTTGAGAATTGCTCTTGGGAGCGCCTCTTCGCAAAAAGTTGGCTATCTTCGGGAAGTTTTGGCCGAAATTGGCATTAAGGCAGAGATTATTCCCAAAGAGGTGAAAAGCGGCGTTTCCGAACAGCCTCTTTGCGAAGCGGAAACCAAGAAAGGAGCGATTAACAGAGCCAAAGAGGCCCTGCGGCAAATTCCGGAAGCGGATTTTGGTTTGGGGATAGAAGTAGGATATCATCTTAATAAAGAAGGAAAGTACGAAATGTTTTGTTGCGCTTCAATTGTTGATAAAAATAGCTTTGTCCGATCTTGTTTCTCAAGCCGATTTTTGCTGCCCCCTTTTCATCAGAGAATTCTTCGGCAAGGAAAATATTTGGGTGAATTCGTGAGGGAGTATAAGAGAGAAATAAATGAGCCGGTAACCAACTGTGTTCGGGAATTAATAAGGGGAAGAAAGCCGTTAATAAGTGAAGCCACCAGAAACGTTCTTTTGGTTTATTTGGAAGAAAGAAACTGAACAAAAACCCACCCCGGTGTGTCAAGCTAATGTTGCTTTTAAATACTATTTCAGATTCTGAACCAGGACTTTTGTTATTAGAAAGCATGCTTAAATAGTCTTAAGAACGAAAAGGAAAATAAAAATGAATAATTTGTGAATATTGAGTATGAATGAATATAGCCCTGAAGATAATGTTCAAATTGAGAAAGCCATTAAGTTTCTTGTTGAGAGGATAAGTCATCACGGGAAAAATCCTAAACCAGTTATTTTGCATAGTATAAGAGTTGCCTTTAGCCTAGATGTGCTTGGATACGGTAGGGACGTGGTTATTGCCGCTCTTCTTCATGACATTATCGAAGATTCAGAGACGACTGCTGAAGAAATAAAAGAGCTTTTCGGTAAAAAGATAAGTAAGCTTGTTGTCAGTTGTACCTTTGATAAAACAATAGATGATGAAACAGAAATGTATAAAAAAAATTTTGAGAAAGCGGCAAAAACCAGCAAAGAAGCACTTGCTATAAGAGCAGCTGATTTACTAGATAATAGTAATTATTATCATTTAGTAAAAGATAAGCAACTATATCGAAGGCTTTTAAATAAGTTAGACTTTTTTTTGGTAGTTGCCAAGAAGATGATCTTTGGTGAAAAAATATACAAAGCCCTACTTAAGAAGAGAGGTGAGCTAGCCAATTTCTAATTGTTTGATACATCTGGTGTGTACTGAGTTGACGTATCGGGAAAATTGTCGCTTGCCTGCTCTCATGTCGGGGTGGTAATTTTTCTTGCCAAAGTTATTTGGTGCTTTTCGCCCCCTGAAGTATCGATTTTATCAAAAATAATTTCAAAACCCGCTTCCTCTATAATTTTTCTGTTTTTTTCAGGTCCATAGTGGCTCCAATACATTTGGGTTTTATAAAAATCTCCTGTTCCTTCCCAGTCGCTTGTGCCCATAGTGATCAAGAGCAAGCCACCTGCCCGCAGGAAAGAGTTAATTATCTTAAAGAGTTTTTGGTGTTTTTTTCTGGGAAGATGAAAGATGGTGTAGAAAGAAACCACCGCTTCCACCTCAAATTCTTTCTCTTTTAAGCTGGCAATATCCTTTATCTTAAATGAACCGGCGGGGATATTTTTCTTTGCCAGCTTAACTTGTTCTGAAGAAATATCAATCCCGACAATTTTATGACCGTGGTTGATGAAAAATTCGTCTATTGGTTTACCGGCGCCACACCCTAGGTCTAAAATTCTGGAATTTGGTTTAAGCAAAGAGTTTAATTTTTCCAAATATTTCAGATTTTCGAATTGGTTTCTATTTAAAGAATAGCGTCTTGCTATTTTGTTGTATCCCTTGCTGACTAAGCGCTTGCTTATTTTACCCCAGGGTTTCTTTTTATGCTAACATATGCTTATGAGAGTAGTGGTTGGCTCTGAAAACGCCGCTAAAATAGTGGCGATAAAGAACGCCTTTGCCGAATATCTAAAAATTTACGGAAATCTTGGCTATAGAAGAAAGTCGTCGGCCCTTATTTTTGGTAAAGACGGTGATTTCCTGATTGTTCAGCTTATTGGCTACGGCGCAAACGATTGGAATTTTCCCGGAGGAGGGGTGGAAAATGGAGAGACGGAAGAAGAGGTGATCTTGAAGGATTATTTTTGCTTTCCTGGCCAATTAGCAATGGCAAAAAGAATCATTAAAGAATTTACTATTTAAAAAACTAAGAATAATTTTTAAATTTAAAATGAAAGCTAGGGAAAGTAAGACCAAAAAGGTAATCATCCAAGACAGCGCTGATATTAAAAATGTGCTTTTACAGCTTGATTTTAAATCGGGCAGAGTAATGGTTTACAGTAATTTCCCCGCCTGGGATAATTTAGCCTATTTACTTGAAGGAGTGGGGATGATGGCCCAGGAGTGTTATCGGGAAGGGAGAAGCAAGGAAGAGGTTTTGGAGGAAATTGATGATTATTTGGGAAAAGTTCTTCAAGATTACGAACAGAAAGAGAGGGCTAACTAGGCTGTTATAGAAAGAGGAGAAAAAAGGTTTAAAATTAAGGGAGAGGAATTTAAAAGTTTATTTTCTAACGAAATGCTTTAGAGCGTTTCAGTGAGCCTAAAAAAGACGGAATTATTTACCACCGCAATAATGAAAATTGAGGAAAAAGTTTGGCCGGAATATTTTGAAGCGATTCTTAAGGGTGAGAAAACCTTTGAACTAAGGCTGGCGGATTTTAAATGCCAAAAGGGAGACATTCTTGTTCTTCGTGAGTGGGATCCCAAGAAGAAAGACTATACCGGTCGTGTTATTAAGAAAAAAATTACCTATGTTTTGAGGACCAAAGATTTACCTTTTTGGGGTAAAAACGAAGTTGATAAGTTTGGGTATCAGATAATCGGCTTTAGGGAAGATTAAGCCCTGGTTCTATTGAGTTTTGGGCAATTAATTTTATAATCTAAAGCTAAAAGCAGGAAGAAGATCGGGAAGATCAAAACGACATTTGGCTTGACTCTGAAGTTTCTGCGTTTTTGATTGTTAATGGCCTTTGGCGGATTGGCAAAGCTTTAATTAATCTTGCCCGGTACAAGCCCTTAAGACCTTTGAATAAACAAAATTTCTCGGCAGATGGCGGAAACGGCAAAGGCGGAGTTCAGCCTTAAGGGAGTATGGCAGACCGGCGGACAAGCCGAAGCGCAACTAAGGTAATCAGGTGCCAATGTGTCAGGATGAACCATTTTGTTTGGAAATAAGAGGGTTTTTCAGGTACAATGAATATATTTTATGACCCAGCTAACCGAATCATTATGGGGCGATGAATGTTTTTCCGCCTTGGCAGTGCAAAGGCCCTTTGGGGAAATGATTAAAGTGGTAATGAATGATACCGCCCCGCCTCTTTTTTATGTGTTAGGAGCAATTTGGGGAAGAATTTTTGGCTTTTCGGAAATTTCTTTGCGTTTTCTTTCTTTCCTTTTAATGTTTGGCGCCGCTATTTTTTCCGGTTTGATCATTTATCATCTTCAAAAAAATAAAAAGCTGGCGATTTTAGCGGGTTTGCTTTCTTTAACGGTTCCTTTTCTTGAGCCCTTTGCTTTTGAGTGGCGCATGTATGCGCTTCTAACTTTCACCATCATGGGCTCTGTTTATTTTTTTATCAAAAGAAGCTGGACCCCTTACATTATTTTTACGACCGCTGCTTTATACACTCATCACTTTGCTCTTTTTACGCTTTTTAGCCAGGGGGTGTGGTTTTTAATTGCCGATTTTAATTGGAAAAACCCCAAAACCTATCTTTCTCAACTTAAACCTTTTTTAATGATCGGTCTTCTTTATCTGCCTTGGCTTTACCCAATGTATCGGCAGACCAGGATGGTTCAAGGGGGAGGTTTTTGGTTAAAAGCTCCCACATTTGAAGAATTGGGCCGCTTGTTATATAAATTTTTTACCGGTGGAGTAGAAAAAAAGTTTAGCCTACCGGTTGCGGTGATTGTTGTTTTTCTGCTAATTTTTAAAGATTGGAAAAAAGTTGGCAAGAGCTTTTGCGAATTATTATTTATCTTTTTAGGTCCGGTTTTTCTCTCTTTTGTCGTTTCCTACCTCGTTACCCCAATTTTTTACGATCGTTATTTGTTAGCAACTACTATGGGAATTGCCGTCCTTATTGGCTTGGGGGTTAAGAAGCATTTTCAAGTTTTACTTTTACCTTTAGTAATTCTTTACGGGGTTATTAGTTTTAACCAATTTACCCATCCTCAAAAGCCGCCTTTCAGGGATTTGGCTAAAGTGGTTAAGGCGCAAATGTCGTCAGAAGACGCTCTTATTAACTACAACGGCAAAGCTCATCATCTTTGGGAAAGTAAATATTATGGGATTCCTGCCCCAATTTATAACCCAGACGGTCCATTGCCTTTTTACGTTGGCACGGCCCAAATGACTGATGAGGATACGATTAAGGTTTTACCGGAGGGTAAAAGAATTGGGGTGATTAGCGATTTTGGCGAGGAGATAAATTTGCCAAATTACCGCAAAGCAACTTCGGAAAAATTTGGCAGTTTAGAGTTTTCTTGGTGGGAGAAAAACTAGAAAATGGTGAGGGCCTTTCAGCTATTGGGAATTTTTATTTTTAAAAATTATTTTTTCTCCCTTACCGACGATTTCCCACTTTTCTCCAATTATTTTAACTGCCTGGAAATCGTTAATGGCCACGATCGGATAGTTAACTGTTTTTGATTTTTTCTCCAAGAGCAGTTTATCGGCGTTGGTATAGTGAGGAGAAACGGCAAACGGGACAAGTTTTAGCCCTTCCAAATTTCTTAAGCGGGAGACATTTTTATCCCAATCGTTTTTCCAGCCGGCAATGGCAATGCTGGGGCCGGCAAGAATGCTGCCGGCGCTTATTCCTAAATAAATTTTCCCTTGATCAAGGAGCTCTCCCAAATATTTATCTAAACCACATTTTCTTACCCAATATAAGAGAAAAAAGGTATTGCCGCCACCAATATTAATAATGTCAGTCTTTTTTAGTTTGTTTTTAATTGTTCTCGGATTTTCCCGCTTTAAATCAACGATTTCTATTTGAAAGCCAAAATTTTCCAGGCTTTCTTTTGCTTCTTTAAGATGAATGGGGTTAATTTTTGGGTAGCCGGCGGTGGGGATGATGGCTGCTTTTAAACCGGAAGGATTTTTATCCAAAAGTTTGCCGAAATATGATGATATTTCTGGCTTTAGACCGGTAGAGGTTAAAAAAAGTTTCCTGTCCATTTTTTGCTTTTGTTATCTTTTTGGGTAACTTAGCTTAATTATTATACAATGATTCCTATGGTGCCAATCCTTTTATGATGTTATAATTTTTGCTATGGATGAGCATATTTTAAATGTCCAGTTGCGGCGATTCCTTTTCTCTAAACCTCTTTTCCTCGTCGCCTCCGCCTTTTGTTTTTAGCAGATCCGCCGCTGAAAAGCGGCGGGTTAAAAAATAAAAAAATATATAAAAATTTTTATTCAAAACAAATATCTGGTTTATTTTCCATACGAATATATTGTTTGCTACCTCGTCTAACTTTATCAATATATAAATTACAATTTTCGTAAGTGCGATCTTCTTCTATACACTCACAAATTAATTTATCGTTGGTTTTATATGCAATTCGTTCAAAACAAATATCTTTACTTGCTAATTTTGGGCGATATTTAGTTTCTGAAATATTTTGACAAATCGAGGGTTGACCCTTGTTATATGCAACGTGTGTGAAACAAAAATCTTTTGAATCTTTATCACTTATTTCATTACAATAAGATTGGTTTTGAGATGTAATTGCAATTTTTTTAATACACCAATCCGTCATATCCCGATCTTCTAAAGCCTTACACTGATTTATATCAGATTTGCCCATGGCAAAACATGCTGCCTTTAATAATGAATCTGAAATCTCTTGGCAAAATTTTTCATCTTGGCTAGACAAAGCTTTATTCGCAAGATCTATTTGTTTTGAATAAGAGCCGACCTGACTTGCTTTATTATTTTCCTCCCAAACTGGTCTTAACAGTAAAACCCCTGAAAGCAAGATATTAACAAGAAATGGCGAAATGACAGCGGCAATTATAACAAATAAAACCTTCTTCTTGTCGTATTTTTTTAGTTTCTTTAAAACCAGAAGTCCAATTAAGAAAATTATCACTAAAAAAATGAAAAGAGGTATTAAAGAAGTCCTATATTCTTCGTGGACGGTTCTTCCTTTAACTATGATATTTTTATCTCCCAATTTTCCGTTTAAAGTCCAGTTAATTTGTTCAACTTCTTCACCATTAACTGGTTCTCCGTGCCAAGGCCAAGAAACTTTTTTGTAAAAATAGGTTGTGTTGTGGTCTAATTCATAGCCGTCATCATTAAGTATTTTTTCTCCTTCTAAATAAAAAATTTGGGGGCATTCATTAGTAATTTCTAACGAACCACCACAAGCACCATATGTCTTGATTTTTAAACAATCAATATTATTTGGTTCTATAGAATCTATATAAGAAAAATATGGTGGGCAATATGCAAAAACTAAATTGGAATTTCCCAGAAGAAATGTTACAAAAACTAGACTAAAAATTGGCAAAATTTTTTTGAGTGTCATCATATTAATATAAAATTAAAAGTTTATTAATTATGTTATATCAAATTAAAAAGCTTTTTCAACTCTGCTAAAAACAGAAAGCGGAGGTGGAGGCGGTGAGGAAAAGGGGTTTAGAAAAAAAGAATCGTCGTAGCCGCCGACGCCGTTATATTCTCCTTAAATATGAGACAGTCTTCTCTTTTCAAGCTCATCATATTAAGTGATAAAGAGGCTCTCTTAGCATGATAATAATTAATCTCTTACTTCTTTTTTCTACCATTGGCAAGTCTTTAGTCCTGTATTTAACCCATCCGGACACACTCTTTTCCTAAAACCGATTAAGGCTTTCAATATAACTTTCCTCATTTTTCCGGTATGGCCTGGCCACTCGGTGTCTTTTGGTAAATTCTAAAACAAAGCTATAGTGGTGCTTTCCCGAGGTTTGAAGCTATTTAACTCCGGGGGTTGATTAGCTTCAAACCTCGGGAAAAACATATCTTGGTCTTATATGGTGTTAAAATTAAGTTAAGTGATGGGATACAAATATAATATGGGACAAAATGAGCCACGATAAAATTCTTTACGAGCGGCTGCGGGAAAAAAGAAATGAAATCGCCCAAAAAGAGGGAGTGAAGCCCTATATGGTTTTTCAAAATGAGGTTTTGGCGCAAATTTCCGAAAAAAAACCGGCGACGCGGGAGGAGTTGGCGCAGGTTAAGGGCATGGGGCCGAAAAAAATGGCCCGTTATGGTCAGCTGGTTTTGGAAATGGTCAACCGCCAGGGTGACGAGGAGGAGGAGAAAGAGGCGGCGGGGGAAAAAATCTATACCGTAGCTGAGTTTTTGGATCAAGTTAACCAGCTCTTGTCTCCCCAAAGGGCGCTAATACAGGGCGAGATTGGTCAAGTAAAGATAATGGATAGCTATGCCTTTTTTACGCTGGCGGACAAGAATGAAGAGGCGGTGCTAAATTGTTTTGTTTGGAAAAATAAACTTGAGAGCTTTGGGGTGGAGCTTAAGGAGGGGCTGGAGTTAAGAGTGGAGGGGTTTGCTCAAGTCTTTAAAAGAAACGGTCGTTTTAACTTTGAGGTAGAGAGAATAGGATTGGTAGGCGAAGGGGCGCTAAAGCAGGCTTTTGAAAATTTAAAGAAAAAACTGGCCGAGGCGGGTTTTTTCCTGCCTCAACGGAAAAAGCCGCTGCCGGCTTATGTTGAAAAAATTGGGTTAATCACCTCTTCTTATGGGGACGCCAAAAACGATTTTCTCACTCATTTGGGGAAATTTGGCTTTAAGGTTTATTTTTATAATGTCCGCGTTGAAGGGCTTTATGCCGTTGAGGAGATAACGGAGGCTATTCGCTACTTTAACGAGAACGAAACCGGCGTTGATGTTTTGGTGTTAACGCGGGGAGGGGGAAGCCTGGAAAGCCTTCAGCCTTTTAACTCCGAAGAGTTGGCTAAGGCGATTTTTGCTTCCAAAATTCCCATTATTACCGCTATTGGCCATGAGAACAACCGGACCATTGCTGATTTGGTGGCCGATCTTTATGCTTCCACCCCCACCGCCGCGGCAAGAATTCTTTCCGACCCCTGGCGGCAGGCAGGGCCTCTTTTAACTTCTTTTGAAGACAATATGACCGCGATTATTCGGCAAAAATGCTCTGCCATTGGCGAAAAACTCTCTTTTGAGGAGGAAAGTTTTTCTTTGCTATTTAAAAAAGCCATTGATTCTCAAAAAAGTCAGTTGGAAAATCGGCAAAAAGAGTTATTTTTTTCCTTTGAGCGAATTATTAATAAATTTAAGACATTGGAGAGAAGTTTTAGCGCTTCTTGGGGGAAATTGGAAAGCCAAGTTTTTTTCTTAAGGCAGAAAATAGCCCTTCAGGAAGCCGGGATTTTTCAAGAATCAGGCCGCTGGCTTGGCAATCTTAGAGAGCGTTTGGAAAATGTTAATAGCAGACTATCGCTTAGCGATCCTAAGGCGCGGTTAAAGCAGGGTTATAGTATAATATTGGATAAGGAAAGAAAAATAGTTAAAAGCAGCCGACAAGTAGAAATAGGCGATGAGCTTTGGCTTAAGTTTTATGAGGGTGAAGCCACCGGCCGGATAGAAAAGAAAAAATGATGAATAATAACGATAACCACCAAAAAGAAGAAGCCTTTGACTTTGCCAAGGCAATGGCAGAGCTTGAAGAAATTAATCGCTGGTTTCAAAGCCAGGAAATTGATTTAGATGAGGGCTTAGCCAAGTTTCGCCGGGGTTTGGCGCTTATTAAAAAAAGCCGCCAAAAACTGGCGGAGGTGGAAAACGAATTTGAGGAGATTAAGAAAGAATTTGGCGGAGAATCAAGCTTAGATGATAAATAATGGGAGAAAGAATTTTTTCCGACGAGAACAGAATTTTTTTCTGCCAATGGTTTTTCCCGGCTCCTCTTAAAAATGAGAAAGGGAAAATGTTACCAGCTCCCAAAGAGGCAGTTTTAAAAAAAGAGGAACTGAAAAAAAATTGGCTGGGAGAAAAGGTTTTCTCGCAGGGAGTTCCCTGTGTTTCTCTTTCGCCGGCAATTATTAACGGCCAAACGGGTTATCAAGTCCGGGCGGAAATATTTATTAGCGGGGAAGAGAAAAATTGACCGATAATCAAATTATTAAGTATTTATGTTTAAGGAATCAAGACCAGAGAGTCCCGAACTTGACAAGTTGCAAATGGCCGATTTACGGGATTTTTTTTCGAAGCGATCTTGGGAAGAGATAGAAAAAGATTTTCAGCAATTAACTAACGATTGTGGAACTGACAAGGGGCCTTACAGTGCGGGGGGAATACCGGCTAATGCGGCTAAAGCCTATATTTTAATTCAGGATATTCTTGCCGAAAGGGAAAATAAGGGCATGGTTTAGAAAAAGTTTAATCACATAATAACCGGTAATTTGTAAAAAATGAATAACAGCGAAGAGGAAAGAAATATTAATCTTGCTCAAAAATTAACTCAAGCATGGCAAGAAATGATCGAATCCGGTCAGCTTTCTATTTATATGGCCATGAGCCACGAGGAGGTAAAGAAATTACAGGAAACCGATGAAGAAGAAATAGGCAAAAACGAGCACATTGTTGCTTATCTTCGCGCTGTTAGGAAAATGTGCCAAAAGTGATTTAACCCTCGCAATTGGCTTCACATTGATAAGTGCGCGTCCAATCTCCATTAAGATCCACTTGCCACCGGCAGCCACAGGGCGCTTCAAGCTCATAGCCAAAACCCAACTTTGTTTGGCCAAGAGTATTGAGAGGAAAAGTTGTTTTTCGAAGCGCGTTTTTAATCATCTCGTCATTGGTAACCCAATAGCCATCTTTTTCATATTGACTTCTATTCCTTTTCAATAAGTCCTGAATCTGGCCTCTTCGCCAATAAGGGCCTTCTTCGAGAAGATTAACCGGTTTTCTTGGTTGCCACTCCTTAGGCATCCGTGCTCGCCAAACTAAAAAATTATTGATCTTATCGGTTTTCTTAGAAGAAGGCCGAGTTAAAATTTTTGCTTCCGCTAAACCTAAATCTTGTAAGATCCTCTTTCTTTTTTGGCTTTCCTTGGCTAATTCTTCGCGATTAAGACTTTCTTTGCGGGGAAAATTTTCAAAAATAAAAACCGGTGTATTTTCGGTTAGAAAGAGGTTCGCTGTTTCTAAGGTTTCTTTTTCTTGTTTTCCCCAAGAAGAACAAATCAACAGCGCCCCGCTTGTGCTTTCTGGTAGGGGGTCGTGTAAGGAAAATTGCGTTTCTTTCTGCCAGTTTTGGGGGTTAAAGGCAAAAGCGGTATTTTTTTGAAAATCCAAAAGAAGAGCGGGGATAGCGTTTTTTTGGCTTTTTTGAAGGCAGTTTTTCCACAAACGCTGGCTCTTCAAATAACAAGCTAAATCGGGATAATCTTCTTCTAAATTGCGGGGAATTTCAAATTGACCTTTTTGATCAATAAAATGAAACTGCTCTGGGGAAGAAAATTCGGAACGATTTTGCGGTAAACCTTTTTCTTTATTCATTTTTTTAACTGAAAACTTTTTCCGGCGGGAAAAGATTGGTTTTATCCGTTAATGATTGCCAACGGCCCCATAATTGCAAATGGAGGGCGGTTAATTCTTCATCGGGAAAATCGTACTTTCCCTCTTTAAGGATGCCAATTGTTTCTCCCAAGTCAGGATTTTCGGCGGTTAGAAGCAAAGGCGCTTTTTGGGTTTTTAAAAACAAATCGGCCCGGCCATCGCGCAAGCCTTGAATGAGGCCATAAAGAAAAGAATAAGCCTCCCTTTGTTGAGAGATATTACCAAAAAGTTTAATCGTTGCCATCTCGTTTTCTACGGCAACGCCCAAAACCTGCCCCCTTTCTTCCAAGCCTGCCAAAACCCTTTTGGGGATTCTTAAAGTTAAGGCCGCTTCGCTTAAGGGAAAAGTTACTTGTTTTTCCGGCCTTCCTTCTTCAACAATTTTTCTTATTTTTCCTAAATTTTCGCCTGCACGGCGCATCCTCTCCAGCCTGTTGGCCATATAACTTATATTTTACCACAGGTATTAAGGTCTTGACAAAAAAATTGTAATTTGTTACAGTTTTTTTAGTTATGAAAAATAGATTAATTTTTGTCTTGTTAGCGACGGGGTTGCTTTTAAGCGCGGGTAAAGTGGTGGCGCAGAACAAAATAGAAGCGGGGGATAATAAAGCGGCGGTCGAAACAATAAGGCAGGAAGAAAGAGAGGAGATAAGACAAGAAGTAGGAACAGCGGTAGAAACGGGGGAAAAGACAAGAGAGGAAGCAAGGGAAGAAATAAGAATGGAGGAAAGGGAGAATTTAAAAGAGGCAAGAGTGGAGTCAGTAAGGCAGGTGAGACAGACCCGTCAGGAAACGCGGGAAAATATCGAGAGAATTCGTGAGGAAAATAGAGGTTTAATTGAGCAAAGGAAATTAACACTAAAAGAACAGTTAGGGGTTTTGCAAGACCAAAGAAAAGCTCCGATAGTAGAAAGAATTTATGATAATTTAAACCGGCTTAATGACCAAATCGTTACTCAGCTTTTGGCAAAAATTGACCAAATAGAAGAGGTTTTGGAAAGGGTGAAAAGCCGCACTGATAAGGCGCAAGAGGCGGGTTTGGACGTAAGCGGGGTAAGAGAAGCAATTGTTGTTGCCGAGGAGGCGATTGAGAACGCGCGCGCTGCTGCCGAAACGCAGGCAGGAAATGTTTATGAAATAACTATCGGTGATGAGGCAAGCTTAAGAACGGATATCAAACCGGTGCGAGACCAGTTGCAAAGTGATTTAGAGGCCTTGCGGCAGAAAGTGGTTTTGGCAAGGGAAGCGGTGCGGGAGGCGGTTACCGCTTTGGCTCAAGTCCGCGGGATAGAAGGCTTAGAAATTTCTCCTTCAGCAGAAGAAACCGAATAAAAAATGAAAAATAAAAAAACACTCATTATTATTTTGGTAGCGCTGATTCTTTTTTTGGCCGGCGGTTTTGTCCGTTTAAAGAACCAGAAACAATTATTAGTTGAAGAGGAAGAAAGGAAGAGTTTAGAACAAGAAGCCCAACAAATAGAAGCGACTGACAGCGTGGCAGAAGCAGAAGCTCTTTTAGACCAAATTGAAATTGAAGGCTTGGATGATGATTTTGAAGTGATTGACAAAGATTTAGACCAACTTTAAGCTTCTTCGTTTTTCTTCGAAGTGTGTTTTTGGGATAAAAGTTTTTCGCCCGCTAATTTTTTAAGCCTTTTGTCAAAAGAATATAATTTTCTCTTTTGGTTAAAAGACAATGATAAAAGATAAGCGTCGACAAAAGAAATATTTTCGTTTCGCCAAAGATCAATTGCTTGCCGCAACACTTTGCGATGCAAAGAAAATTTGTCAAAAGCCAACATTGCTTCTAGTTTTTCAATCACCGTTTTTTTATCTAATTGGTAAAAGGAAAGGAGCACCCAAACAATTTCGGTTAAGACAAAATCGGGAATAACCAACTCATTTTCTTGAGCTTCAAGAAAGATTCTTTTTGCCTTTTGAGCAAGAAGGGGATTATCTTCAGCAAGAAAGCGGACTACCACATTAGTGTCTAGAAGCTTTTTTTTCTTTTTCTCCATATTCTTTAGCCAAATATTGTCCTACTGCTTTATCCACTTTTTTATCGGTATATTTCTGGCCTTTAATAGAGCCTTGCATGGCCATAAAGCTAGGCGCTGGTTTTAAAACAATTTCTTGTTTTTTTCTTAGGATAATAACCTTATCCTTTGGCAAAAGACCTAAAAATTCTCTCACCGGTTGGGGAAGAGTTATTTGTCCTTTTTGGGTAATCGTGGTGATATAAGACATGGTAATTATAATATACACGATTTCCTACTTTATTTCAATAAGTAAGGAATAAATTTTATATGATTAATGGAACATCCTAAAGCATTTTTAAGTTGAAGACAAAGATAATTTTCAATTTCCGCAAGTTAAAATATGATGTAACGCTTGTTGCGCAATAGCCTCTGTTAAGACAAAGAGGCTCTGGAAATGTCTTTTGTTTGTCATGATTTTCCCCCTTTGCTTTTATTTTTACTCTTGTATCCCTGATATAGTCCACTGATAAAGAAAATTAATTATAAATATAAATAAAATTAGTCCCTGCTAAGAAAAAGAACTAAAACTGCTTTTAACCAACTCAAGCTAAAATTCAATTAAGTTTTAATTATAAACGCTTACGACTTGTGGAAAGCCTGGGCTATCCCCGGCGTGTCTATTCGGTTCACACCCACGTCGCTTTGCCAAAATAAAGGCGGGCAAAAAATTCTTCTTTTGAAAGAATTTTACCCGCCTTTCTCGGATATCCTTGTTACTCTAAATTAAAACAAACTTGGTTTCTTAATAGAGACAGGAATTTATCCTTAAAGATTGCCGAAGATTTTATCTTCGGTTGTTTTGGTAACCTCGGTCTTGACCTCTGGTTTCCTCTTGAGGACGAGCATCGTTAACCGAAATCGCCCGGCCATCAAGTTCCTTACCATTAAGCTCTTTTTTGGCTCTTTCCGCATCAGCGTCTTCCATCTCGACAAAACCGAAACCGCGAGAGCGACCGGACATGCGATCGGTAATAACACTTGCGGAAATTACATTGCCAACCTGAGAGAAAAAATCTCTTAAGGAGTCATTAGTGGTGTTCCAGGAAAGGTTACCAACAAAAAGTTTCTTTGCCATTATTTTTCACCTCCTTTTGGGATAAACAGAAAGTTTGAAGATTGCACTAATTTGGTAAACCTTTATTTGGGCCAAAGCCTAAGAGAATTCCTAAAATGAAGAGTTAAAACCGGCGATTGAATTTTTGGGCATGGTTAGCAAGCGGTTGGGTTGTAGGGAGAAACGAAGTTTTCCTACTTGTGCGCTTCTTTAAATAAATTATAACTTAATTATTTTGAAAATCAAGAGGGAAATGTGCGGTGTCCAGGACATGCTATACACTTCATGAGGTTTGGGTATGAGGAATATGTAAGAAGAGTGTTAAAATTGGTGGGTGTTAATTTTGAGAGTGTAGTAAAGGGGGTGAAAAAGCATGAGTCCTGGAATCCATGGAATCCGGATAGACTACAAGGAATTAAGAAAGATTAATCCAGAAGCAGCCAGACAAACAGTGATTGAGTATCTAAAGACTAATGGCCACAACATTGCTGATACCGCCAGGGTTTTTAGGGTCAACAGGACAGTGGTTTATGACATCTTGGCAAAAAGCAAAGAGGGCAATCTTAAAGACAGACCCAAGATACCAAAACACCAGCCCAACAAGACACCAGCCAAGACAGAAGGTAAAGTCATTAAGGCCAAGAACAAAACCCACCTGGGGCCAAAAAGATTATCACGCTACCTTGAGAAACATGAAGGGATTCTTGTTCCTCCAGGAACAATCAGGCACATTCTAAGGAGGAATAAAGACAGGCTTACTTACAAACTAAAATCAAACAAGAGAAGAAAACAACCAAGGGAGTTTGTTGACTGGTATTCAGCTAAACCTTTTGAGATTGTCCAAATGGATATCAAATTCATTAGGGATCAGAAAGCCCTGACTAAAAAGCAAATTATTCATCTTAACCAATATGATATTCCCAACTATCAATGGGGAGCCCTGGATGTTAACTCTAGGTTTAAACTAATTGCTTATTCCAAGGAAAAATCTTGGACTAATGGTTTGTGTTTTTACCTTTGGACTATTTCCTGGTTAAGGTCTCATGGGGTTAAATCAGAGATTGCCTTTACTGTTGATAATGGTGAGGAATTTGGGGGTAGATCCTGGTTGAAGGTCAAAGAGTTAAGAAAACTGATCAGGGGTTTTGGCTGTAGATTAATCCAGAACCACAAAGGTCATCCTGAGGAGAATGCTCATTTGGAAAGAAGCCATAGAACCGATGACGAAGAGTTCTACATTCCCAGGGTCCTACAGATTAAGAGCAAAAAAGATCTCTTGAATGAGGCCCTGGGTTACATTTATTACTACAACAATGTCCGGGAACACTCATCCTTAGACTATCAAATACCCTACCAATATCTGAAAATGCAATTACCAGAGATTGATGATAACATACGTTATGTACAACCGATTATCCTTGATGATGTCTCGGTAAAACTAGGCCCTTGGAGTGGATACAATGTCTTGGCACATCACCGAAATTGTTTTCCCGTCCAATCATGGTATTTTTCCTCAACCATTTGGCGTTCTTTTTCAACTCGTTGGTGGCGTTTTTCTAATTCGGCAGGAATAACTTTTTTATTTTTCTTTAAATAATTATAAATTGCTTCGCTTAAGGCATCGGCGGCCAAAACCGAGCAGTGAATTTTTACCGGCGGCAAGCCTCCCAAGGAATCAACGATTTCTTTTTGGCTAATTTTAAGAGCTTCGTCAAGGGTTTTGCCTTTGGCCATTTCGGTAATTTTTACGCTGGTGGCAATGGCGGCCACACAATTATGGACAACATAGCCTCTTACTAAATAAGATTCAGAATGATTACTCATTTCAAGATTTGCTACTAAGCCCTGGTATTTTTTTAGTTTTATTTCTTTTATCGGGACAAGAAAATGGTTATCAATATAATGGAAAAAGTGTTTTTTCCGTTTTAATCGGAAAGATATCTCATAAATAGGTTTAGCATTTATTTTCCTTCCTTCAATGTAATTTCTATTAGAGTAATTGCCTTCCTTGATAGACGAGAAAATTCCCCCCCTTGACAATATTTCTTGGATTTGGATGGCTAACTTCCTGGAGGCAGTTGCTACCCTATAGGTTTTAAAATCTTGAGGACGACGATGATATTCGTTGCCATCACCATTAAGGTATCCCGTAATCATTTGCCATTGTTTAGAAAAAGGGAGGAGAAGAATTTCTTCAGAAAGCCTCTTTTTATAGGCATACTTGCCGACGACAGAATTAAAGAACTTAGCCCATTTTCTAGAACAAAAATATATTTCACAAACATTTTTTCTTATCCTGAAGCTAGCATTCTTACCAGTAATATTTTTAATTAACTGTCTAACTTCATTGATAAGTTTTTTTTCTTTTTTGTTGAAGGCGAACGCAACAGCTCCATCATTGGCGATAAGATAGCCCTCGGCAAGATAATAACCCAAAAGCAGAAGCAACTCTTTAGAGTAAAATTTTGAATCCTTTATGGTTGTATTTGGCTGGTAAATGATATAGTCTCCCGGTTTCAGCTTGAATGCAGGGATAAATTCTGGCGATTGTTGTTTAAGTTTTTCGTGGTCTATTCTTAGCCAAGCGCTACCGCTTTTTCTGCTCAAGGGAATTTTATCTCTTTTAATAGCTAGCACAGGATGATCGGGTGTTATTGAAAATTTATTTAAGCGTGAGACAAAAGGAATAATCTCTAATATTTGGCCGTCATATTTACGGATAGATTTTCTTTTAACCTTGGTCTTAATTCCTCTTCCGTCTAAAACAAAGTCAAAATTTTTGAAATTACCAATTTTTTCCCAATCTCCTTCATTAGCTAAAATTTCTTCTTCAAGTGGCAGACAGCCAAAAGTCTCAAATTTGATATCTTTAATAATTTCCTCACCTTTGGCGTTTTTGCCTATTTTAAGATAAAGTTGCATCACATCGCCACAGACAATATTGCCCACTTTGCCCACGCCGTCCGGGTTTTTAATTCGGCCGTAGTTTTTAACATTACGGAAGGCTTTTAAAACTTGTTGATTGTACATGAAAAAAATTCAAAATTCAAAAGTCAAAATTCAAAAGTGCAAGTAAAAATTTAAAATTAAAACAAAAAACTTTTGACTTTTAACTTTTACATTTTGAATTTGTTTGCGATTTATCCGATAGTTAGCCTCGCCCTATACGATGCGGGATTTTAATCTTTGTTTTTATTTCCCTTTTCCAAAAGGCGAAAGGCGCCTTAGTTTGGCGATCACTTTAGGTAAAACTTCTAACACTTTATCAATTTCTCCCTCCGTTGTCCAGCGGCCTAAGGAAAGCCTTAAAGAGCCGTGGGCTTCCTGCGGCGCTAAACCGCAAGCTAAAAGAACATGGCTTGGTTCCAGTTTTGGCGAGGAGCAGGCCGAAGCGGTGGAGGCGGCAATACCGTAACGGTCTAGTTCAAAAATAATCGCCTCGCCCTCCACAAATTCAAACCAGAAATTAACATTATTGGCTAGCCTTTTTTGAGGATGGCCGTTAAGATGAGCGCCGGGGATGGTTTCCAAGACGCCTTCAATTAGCTTATCGCGCAAATGGGTAATTTTTTTGTTTTCCTCATTCATATTCTCCAAGGCAATGCTCACCGCCTTGGCAAAACCCACAATGGCGGGAATATTGACGGTAGAAGAGCGTTTACCAAATTCCTGGCCGCCGCCATGAAGAAGCGGCTCGATAGCCACGCCCTGCCTTAAATAAAGGCAGGCGGCGCCTTTGGGGCCGTAAATTTTATGAGAAGAAGCGGTAAGAAGATCAATATTGTCTTTTTTAACATCAAGGGGGATTTTCCCTAAGGTTTGGGCGGCGTCGGTATGAAAATAAGCGCCGTGTTTTTGGCAAATTTTGCCAATTTCGGCAATGGGTTCAATGGTGCCGATTTCGTTGTTAGCATGCATAATGGAAACAAGAATGGTGTCTTTTTTGATTTTTGCCCCTACCTCCTGAGGAGAAACTAAACCATCGCGATCAACGTTAACTTTTTCCACGATAAAGCCTTGGCTTTCAAGCCAGCGGGCACTTTCCAAAACACAGGGATGTTCAATGGCGGAAACTAAAAGATGGCGGCCACGTTGGCGGTTGGCAAAAGCAATTCCTTTCAGGGCGAAATTATTGCTCTCGGTGGCGGAACCGGTGAAGATGATTTCCTCCGGGTTGGCGTTGATGGCCTGAGCAAGAGTTTGCCGGCTTTTTTCTAAAGCTTTCTGGGCTTCTTGGCCAAAAAAGTGGAGAGAGGTGGAATTGCCAAATTTTTGCCGCCAGAAAGGCCGCATCGCCGTTAAAACTCGTTTATCCACCGGCGTCGTTGCGGCGTAGTCAAGATAAATGCGGTGTTTCATGATAATGAGCTTTTTTGGTCTTATTTTACTTATTATTATAAGCTTGAGTTATAGAGCTAATTAATGCAAAATGCAAAAATCAAAGATCAAAACCTAGATTAAAATTTAAAAATATTTTTAAATTCTTGTTATTAATTTTTGGTATTTGATCTAGGCTTTGCGTTTTGCGTTTTGAGTTTTGCACTTAAGCTATTATACCATTTTCCTCTCTCTTATGATAAGCTAACAAGACGGTTTACTTCTTGCCTATGATTGATGTTCACGCCCATCTTAACTTTCAGGATTTTGCCAAGGATTATTGGCAGGTAGCCAAAGAAAGCTTTTCTTTAGGAGTAAAGGCGATTATTAATGTGGGCGCAAATTTTGAAACTTCCGAAAAAGCGGTTTTAGTTGCCCAAGAAATTCCTTTTTGTTTTGCCAGCGTGGGCATTCACCCGATACACTATAGTGAAGAGGAATTTAGTGAGCAAAAGTTTACTAATATTATAAATAATAGCGGCAAGGAAGTGGTGGCGATAGGAGAAACAGGCTTTGATTATTACCGTTTACCGGTCAACGTTACCTTGAGTAAAGCAAGAAAATCGCAAAAGGAATTGTTGATAAGCCATTTAGAATTGGCTAAAAAATTTGCCCTGCCTCTTATTTTTCATTGTCGAGGGGCGCAAAATGGTCCTTTTGGGGCCTATTATGACTTGCTGGCGGTTTTAGAAGAAAGAAAATGGCGTGGTAAAATACAGGGCGAGGTTCATTGCTTTGTTGGCAATTGGTTTTTGGCCCAGAAGTTTTTAAGTTTAGGCTTTTATTTAGGTTTTACCGGTAATATTACTTTTAAAAATGCCGGCAAGAATTTGCTTGAAGTCGTGTTTCGCTGCCCGCGGGAGAGGATTTTGGCCGAAACGGATTGTCCGTATCTTGCCCCAGAGCCCTTTCGAGGAAAACGTAATTTGCCCCATTATCTAATTTATACGCTTGAAAAAATTGCCCAAGTAAAGAAAGAGCCGGTGGAAGAGGTGGAAGCGTTGCTTGAGGAAAATAGCCGAGAGCTGTTTAGGTTAAACTGCTAAAAAACGCGAATCAACACGAATAAAAAACGAATAAACACGAATGAGCGAATGATTAGCGCGAACTACCTGCATAGTAATTAAGTAAAGTAATGAAGGATTTTAAAAAAGTTATCTCTTTTGCCAGACCCTACCGTGGCCAAATTGTTTTGGCGATGGTGATGCTGGCGCTGGTGGTGGCGGCTGATTTAGCCCTGCCGCGCCTTATCCAGAAGCTAATCGATGAAGGGGTGGCGGTGGGTAATTTAGCGATGGTTTGGCGGCAGGCGGCGATTATTGTTGGCCTTTCTTTTTTGGCGGCCTTCTTTTCTTTTTTAAATACTATTTTTTCTGTCCGTTCTTCCTATTTTTTTGGCCGTGATCTTCGCTTGGCTCTTTTTAAGAAAGTGCAAAAGCTTTCTTTTGCCAATTTTGATAATTGGGATTTATCAAAGATTTTAGTGCGTTTAACGGCCGATGTGGAAACCCTGCAGCAGGCATTGCGAATGACGATGAGAATTATTCTCCGTTCTCCTTTAATGGTTTTGGGAAGCAGTATGATGCTTTTGGGAACAAGCCTGGAACTTTCTTTGATTGCTCTTTTCCTCTTGCCTATTTTGGGAGTTTTGATAGGGATTTTTCTTTTTAAAGTTCGGCCCCTTTTTCGGCAAATTCAAAAGAAGTTGGAAGCCTTAAACCAAGTTTTAGCGGAAAATTTAAATGGGGTGCGGGTGGTTAAAGCTTTCGGAGGCGAAAAACGGGAAATTAACCGGTTTTTTCTGGCCAATCAAGATTTTGCCGGGCAAAATATTCGGGTAATGCAAATTCTGGCCATTTTAGCCCCGACGCTTTTACTGGTAATTAATTTTGGGGGCGCGGTGGTGGTTTGGTTTGGGGGTCAAAAAGTGGTTGCCGGCGTTTTCAGCGCCGGGCAGTTAGTGGCTTTTCTTAACTATCTTTTTTTAACGATTTTTCCCTTGGTGATGTTGGGAATGGTGATTGCCCGTTTGGCGGCGGCGCGTGTTTCTGCCCAACGGGTAGGGGAAATTTTCTCTCTTTCTCCTCAAGTAAAGGAAAAAAAGAATGCCTTAAATTTTAAAAAAATTAGGGGAGAAATTATTTTTGACAAGGTTGAATTTCGTTACCAAAAAGAAGCACCACCGGTTTTACGGCAAATTAATTTAAAAATTAATCCTGGGGAGAGAGTGGCAATTTTAGGCGCCACCGGGGCGGGAAAATCAACCTTAATTTATCTTGTGCCTCGTTTTTATGACCCTACGGCAGGGAGAGTTTTAATTGATGGCGTTGATCTTCGCCGGGTTTCCCTTTCTTCCCTTCGCTCTCAAATTGGTGTTTGTTTCCAACAGCCTTTGCTTTTTTCCGGAACAGTGGAGGAAAATATCAAATATGGGCCAAAAGATATCAGCGATGAGGCGATGATTAAGGCGGCCAAAATTGCCCAAATTCACCGCTTTATTATGGACCTGCCCCAGGGCTACCAAACGCCGGTTTTACAGGGAGGAGCTAATTTTTCCGGCGGCCAAAAGCAGCGTTTTGCTTTGGCTCGCGCTTTGGCTTTGCGGCCCAAAATTTTGCTTTTGGATGATGCCACCAGCGCTTTGGACGCCCAGACAGAAGTGAAAGTGCAGGAAAATTTAAAAAAATTAGCGCAAAAAAAAGAAAGCACTATTTTAATGGTGGCTCAAAGAGTGAGTTCGGTTTTAAGCTTCGACCGGATCGTGATTTTAGACAATGGCACGATTAGCGCGGTAGGAAACCATCGAGAGCTTTTAAAAAAGAGCTCTTTGTATCGGGAAATTTATCAATCGCAATTAGGAGAGTAAAAAATGGCCACTAAAAATAATTCTCGCAAACTTCATTTAGGCAAAAGGCTTTTGGCTTATTTTAAGCCTTTTTGGCCAAGATTAATTTTGGTCGGTTTACTTCTTCTTTTAGGGATTGGTTTTAATCTTCTGGAGCCTTATTTTTTAGGTAAGATTATTGACGAAAAACTATTGGTTGGCGATTGGGAAGGGGCCCGGAAAATGATTTTTCTCCTGCTGGGGATTTATGGGGGCGCTTGGCTGACGCGGCTTCTTCAGGCAAGACTAATGGCCAAGATTTCCCAGGAAGCTTTATTTTCTCTGCGGCAGGATCTTTTTGTTCACCTGCAGGGGCTTTCGATCCGCTTTTTTGACCAAAGAGCTCATGGAGATTTAATGAGCCGGCTTACTAACGATATTGAGGCGATTAATCGCGCCCTAGGCCAAAACCTGCTTCAACTGGCAAGCAACTTTTTATCGTTAGTAGGCGTTTTGGTTTTCATCTTTTTTCTTAATCTTCCCTTAGCTTTAACGGTGGCTGTCAGTTTCCCTTTTGTGGTGGGGGTGACGATTTTAGTGACCAAAAGAACCAGGAAGGGTTTTCAGGCTTTGCAAAAAGAAATCGGCTCTCTTAATGGGGTTTTGGAAGAGCAAATTGGGGGGGTGCGAACCGTTCAAGCTTTTTCCCAACAAGAGAAAAGCTTGGTTTTATTTTCCCAAAAAAACGAAGCGGTTTGCCAGCGGGGTATTTATGCTTCTACCTTTGCCTTTCTCCTTCCCCCTTTAATTAATATTTTTGCCAATGCCGATATTGGTTTGGTAGCGGGCGTGGGGGGATTTTTGGCCTTGCAGGGAAAGGTGGGCATTGGTTTGGTGGTGGCATTTATTAACTATTCCCGCCAGGTTTCCCAGCCGGTGCGTGAGCTGGCGGATATTTATAATTCTTTTCAGGAGGCCATATCTGGGGCGGGGCGGGTTTTTGAAATTATTGACTACCAACCGGAAATCAAAGATGCTCCTAATGCCCAAGATGTCAAGCTTCGGGGGAGAGTTATTTTTGATAAGGTAAGTTTCTCTTACGATGAGGAAAAACCAGTTTTAAAAGAGATCAGTTTTACGGTTGAGCTGGGGCAGACATTGGCCTTGGTTGGTCCAACCGGGGCGGGAAAAACCACCATTGCCAATCTTCTTTTCCGTTTTTACGAGCCCGGGCGGGGAAAAATTTTTCTCGACGAGTGGGAAATAAGGGAGATTAAAATTACTTCTCTTAGGCGACAATTGGGCTTGGTGCTCCAGGATCCCTTTCTTTTTTCGACGACTATTTTGGAAAATATTCGTTATGGCCGGCCAGAGGCAAGCCAAGAAGAAGTGATCGCGGCGGCCAAAATTGCCGGCGCTCATCAATTTATTAAGCGCCTGCCAAAGGGGTATCAAACAGAACTTTCTTGGGGGGGAACGGATTTAAGCCAAGGTCAGCGTCAGCTTTTAACCATTGCCCGGGCGGTTTTAGTAAATCCGGTGATTTTGCTTTTGGATGAGGCCACCAGCAGCGTCGACACTCGTACCGAAATAGAAATTCAGAAAGCTTTAGATCGGTTGCGCCAAAACCGAACCAGCATCGTTATTGCTCACCGGCTTTCAACAATTAGAAACGCTGACCAGATTTTGTTTATTAAAAATGGCCGGATAAAGGAGCGGGGCACTCATCGGGAGCTTTTGGCCAAAAAAGGCTTTTACGCTCGTTTTTACCAAGCGCAGTTTGGAGGGCTAAAGTCTAGAGAATAAAAAATTTTCAAAAGCAGAACGGAGTAGCGCAGTTTACTGCGCGCTGATCTTGGCGCGAACTAAAGTTCGCTACTCCATTTTGTTGTGAATTAGCGCAATTTATTGCGCGCCAATTCCCGCGCGAACTAAAGTTCGCTACTCCAAAAAAAAGAATGGAATAGCGCGCTTCAGCGCGCGCTTATTTTTGGCGCATCCCATCTGTTTGCCCTTTGGCGAAAAGTTTGCTATCCGGTTTATGTCCCAGCGATATAATATTTTTGCATCAGTAGACTATATTACGAATACAAGGGTAAAAAGTAAAGGAGAAAATTATCAAAATTAAAACCAATCAAGGATAAAAAAGCGTTTTTAGAGCCTCTGCGAAACAAATCTTAAAACTGGCGGCTTCATTCGCCTTAATAACAGCCCTGTCGTTTTTTTAGTTTTAAAATTTTTTAAAAAAGTGAAACTATTGTACTATACAACAAGTGTATAATTGTATTTTAATTAAAATACCTACCATTAAGCACTATCGCTATGAATACTCCCGAAAAAATTGGTATAACTAGAAAAAACTTGATGACACGTGAGACTGAGAAAAGACTAAAAATAGCCTTAGCCGAAGTTGAAGAAAAAGCAAAAATGGCATTAAAAGCTGTTGGTGAAAGTGCGGGACCAAGTAGTGATTGGCACGATAATTTCCCTTTCGAACAGGCTAATCGTGATTTCGAACTTTATTCTTCAGAAGTAACAATGATTAAAAAGCAATTAGAAAATCGAGAAATTATAAAACCAAGGGGAGAAATAGCGGAGGTAGGTGTAGGTAATGAGGTTGTTATTATCCTTAATAATGAAGAAAAGCCTGAAGTTTTTACGTTGCTAGGTAGTGCAGACTCATTTACGAAAACTGGCTGGCTTTCATGTGAATCGCCACTAGGGTCAAGCCTTATAGGCAAAAAAGTTGGGGAAATGATAATATTTTCCGTAGGGGAAAAGGTCATAAAAGGAAAGATTCTTGAAATTCGTCCCGGGAAATTTGATTTTTAGAAAAAATATGATAATATTGTAGAAAATAACAAAAGTAATGATTTCTATGTCTAACGCCCCTGTTTTCGAGTTTGAAAGAAAATTTATCGTTAAGAAAATAAGCTCGCTTCCTTTTGATCTAGCTAAGGCGCAAAAGGCCGATATTAAACAAGGTTTTTATTCAGGTTTGCCTTCTCCTTTGCGAATTAGAGCGATAAATGACGAATATACCCTGACGAAAAAATTTGTGTTAGGAGAAAATAAGGGCCAATTAGAAGAAGTAACTCTTCCTCTTAAAAAATCAGAATTTAAGGTTCTTTTCCCTCGCGCTTATAAGAAAATTTTCAAAACCCGTTATTCTTTTTGTTGGCATGGTTATAAGGTCGATCTTGATGTGTTTAGGGGGAAGCTTAAGGGCTTAATTATTGCCGAATTTGAATTTGCCAGCAAAGAGGAGATGGAACAATTTCTTCCTCCCTCATTTTTAGGGGCGGAAATAACCCAACAAGAATGGGCCACTAATTCTCGTCTTGCCCTTTTAACTTTTAGCCGGCTCCAAAAAATTCTTGTCCGTTATGAAAAAACTATCTGAAGATAAGATAATTGATTTAAAGTTGGATTTACTAATGCAAGGGGTTGATTGTGATTTTAATAATTTGAAAACAAAAAGGGATATTGATTCTTATCGTGTAAATAAAATTAGAGTGTCTGATAGACACTTTATTAACCCTAAAAGTAAAAAAAGAAAATATATTCCGGATGAAATTCTTATTGGGAACCATAATTTTTACCAAACAATTGCTAAAGTTTACTATAATCGAAACTCTAATTTTATTCTCACTTATCAAAAAACGGTCGATAAGTTTTTAATAAAAGATAAGAAAAAGAATTGCTATTTAGAGACAGAGGTAAACTTTATTCCTTTAAAAAGCTTTTCGAAGAGAATTTTTACCACCAAAGAAGGTAAAAAAATACCGGAGAATGAAATTGTCACGCCAATTTCGATTGATAGATTGACAATAAATCCCTTTGATGGGTGTTCTATGTGGTTAAATGGAAATGAGTGTAGTTTTTGTGGGGCTAGTCCGAAGAGAGTGATTGGGCCGCAGCAAATAAAGCCATCAATAACAACTATTTCCCAATACCAAAGCATTGGGGCATGGTGGAATAGCCAAAAGGAAACAGTCTTGGAGGTTATTTGTGATTCATTCCAACATATTAAAATATCGGACTTTAAACCGCATTTACACTTTGTAATCACAACGGGTTTTCTATATGGTTTTGAATGGGACATAGTTATAGAAATTTTGAGCGTGATTAAAGAGTATTTTAAGGTAGGCGAAACTGATTCACATTTGTCTTTAATGCCGCCAAAGAATATTGACAAGCTTGAAACAGTAAAAAAACTTGGCATAAAAAACGTTGCTTTTAATCTTGAATGTTTTGATCAAAAAGTTTTTGAGGCTATTTGTAAAGGGAAAAACTTTTTTATTGGTTATAATAATTTTAGGGAAAAGCTAAGGGAGGCTGTAAAAATATTTGGACGTGGTCACGTAAGGACAAATTTTGTTTTAGGATTAGAAGACTTAAAAAACCTTATAAAAGGTTGTGAAATTTTAGCTGAAGAAGGTATAGTTTCTGATTATACTATCTTCTTTCCCAGACCAGCCTCTGGTATACAAAAAAAGACTAAGGATATATTGACTAAAGCGGAAGTTATCGATTTTACCAAAAATTTGGTAAAAATTTATCAACTCTATGACTATAGACCTTTTACGTGTAATTTAAGTTCAAGGACTAGTATTGCCAACGATATTTATAATTTGCTTTGAGAAAAATATTTTGCCTATGGATCCCGATTATTTAAGGTACGAATCGTTTGAAAACCTATATGTCGAGACGCCACTTAAATGGGGTTTATTGTGTTTCAATCAAGCTCACCAGAAGCGAGAAGTTTTAAAACTAACGACAGATATTGATGAAATACTATCATTGTTAAAAAAAAGGCTGGGAAAAGCATGCTGGTAGGAATCAATATATTTTACGTTCTCCTGAGAAAGTGCTTTGTGACCTTTCAGAGAGAGAAATTAACCCTACAGATAATTTAGATCTGTTGGTAGATTACTATACTTTTTTAAAAAATATAAATCTGGCGTCTTTAATAAGAGAAATAAAAAGAGAAAATAAACACATTAAAGACCTAGAAATTATTCCCCTAACAAATCATATTTTTACAAGCGAGGTTAGAGTAGCAGCATCAGATCAAAGAATAGACGTTGTGCCGGGTTTGATTTTTGAGTATTATCTGAAAACAAAGGGAATCAAAAATGTTGTTACTAATAAAAAATTGCCTAATAAATTAAGTGCGATGGATATTTTTGTAAAAAATTTTTATCAAGAAATCAGAAGATATTATCGTAAAATAGGTTATGAGTTGGTCCAAAATCCTGAAATTCCAGAAATGGATTTTTGGGATAAATTTAGAGGAGAATATGATATTTATGTTTTTATCCCCAAATCGGCGATTAGATATTGCCTTAGTTTCTTAAATCGGGTTGGAATAGAATACCTTAATAAGGTTTGCCTTTGGGAATATCATACGGGTAACGATACAAATAAAGAGCTAGTTATATTTAAAAAAAATATATGCGGCAAAAGAGTCTTGGTGGTTGATCGCTCCTTTTCTAGCTACACGTTAACACATTTATCTCAAAAAATTAAAGAGAATGGCGCAGAAATAGTGGATAGACTCGCTATATTTCCAAAATCGCAAGCAGCGATCTTAAATAGTGAATATTGCTTTTTTTGGCATTCATTACTTAAGAGCCAGAAAGTTGATTTGAGTGGAGAATGGGCTCTCAGGCTTTTTAAGAAGGTGAATCATTCAATTTAACGCCGTTAGTTTTCAAACAGAAGTTTTAAATAATTATTCATAATATTTATTTCTCTTTTTACCGATTCTATACTGTCACTTCCATGAACTATACCGTTGTAATTATTTAGAGCAAATTGACCGCGGATAGTATTAGGATTTCTTCTTTCTTCAACATTCCAGTCCCCCATTTGTGTTCTCCAAAAAGAAACAGCGTCGCCTTTGTTAGACCAGAGCAATAAAACAGTAGTTGGGCCCGACATCATTAAATTAGCAAATTCTTCCCAACGATTTTGAAATTTATTTTTATAAACGTATGGTAATAGTTCTTGCTGTTTTCTCTTAGGCTCTCCATCATAAAATTCGTTTATTGTTTTTTCATCAAAAATAAGAGATAATTCAAAAATTATTTCGAGCGGAGGTTGTATAGCTTTTTTAATAGCATGGGCCAATTCGACATCACTTAGACCGGGTAAGTTAAGTTCCGCAGGTTTTATCATCGCTAACGTAATAAAGCCTTGTTCTATAGCTTCTGCAAAGGAGGGACTTTCTATCACTTGGATGATATTTTTTAATTTTAGTTTTTCTGTCTCTTCTAGAGAAAGTTCTTTATATTTATTAACAATTAGGTTTTCTCTTTGTAAAACAGGAGGAGTTTCTGCCTGTTTTAATGTATAAATTAAATTTTCGTGCATTTTTAATTCCTCCTTTTTCTAACTTTACAAGAGATAATTTTTTAGAGTTTAAGTTGTCTTGCTAAGTTTTTATTTTTTAAAGTATTAAGGGACCCTACATAGACTACTCGAAACTTATAGCCCTTAGATTCACGGTCATTTCCGATAAACTTTCTAATCTTCTTTTTTATTTTACCACGACTATTAAAATGTTTGTGCTGACAAGGGTCATTGGTAATACCTGAAGGAATACCAACAACCATACCCGATAGGTGTTTGGTAGTCAAAAGCTTGGTGGGATTTCTTAGTGCTTGTAGAGTGCCTGGTATCCATCCTGTTAGGTTAAGATAACTTAATATTCGAAAACATTTGAAAGCCTAATAAAGGAGGAAAAATAACCCGGGGGTTGTTTTAAGCAGCAGCAATTTTTTCTTAGTAGGCGCTGACTTTATTTATATTTTAAACCTTTTGTATCAGTAGACTATATTACGAATGCAAGAACAAAAGTAAAAGAGAAATTATCGTATTAAAATCAATTCCGGCTGTTTGGGAGCATAAACTAGAGCCGACGGACTTTTTTTCTGATGGTTTCCAAAATATAGACAGGAAAATATTTTAAGGGATCGATAATAAGGTCGTGGGCGGGAACATATTTTACCTCTTCTCCCCCAAATCCTCTTTTAAAAACAGAAACGCCGTAGAAGCGGTGTTTGGTTTGATTTTTGTCAACAATCCCCCAAAAATTGAATCGGGGGATTTCTAACTTTTGGGCGTCATTAATTGCTTGCCAAAGGATAGCCGGGGCGGCTGGTAAGCGCCTCCCCGCCTCGGTACTGGCGCCAAAATGGTAGCTTGATTCGGTGGGGTAATGAATAATCAGGGCATAAGCGAGCGGCTTTCCTTCTAAGACTGCTTTGTAAAGAAGCGCCTGATGGTGCTTAGCAAAGGAGGAAAATTCGGCGCGAATTAAAGGAAGAGAAAAAGGGACAAATTTCTGCCTTTTGGCAGTTTGGACCTGAACGTGGTAGAACTCATCAACAGATTTAATATCGGTGGTAGAAACGATCTTAATCCCTAATTTTTTTGCCTTTTTAATTTCGTATCGGGTGGTTTTGCGCATTTGCGCCAGTATCGCTTCCGGGTTTTGTTTGAGATTAAGCTGGAGGGTATGCTCTGCGGTCAGGTGCATGGGCGAAGGTCTTAATTGGTTTTCTTTAAGTATTTGGCGGATTTCTTCGCTGTCTTTAATTTGGGGGCGAATCCTGACAAAAGCGCACTTCTCTTTCTTGACAATTTCAAAAATTTGCGCAAAGAAGAATTTTATTAGGTTTTTCTCTTTCCAATTGACAAGCGGGCCGCCGGCAATGGTTAAATACCGGCCTCTTTTGGCGTTTTCCACCACCCCTAAGGAAACGCCGATGATTTTCTTTCTTTCAAAAATTCCCCAATAATAAACTTTTTTACCTAAACTTTCGTGCGTTTGGCCATAAGAAAAAGACTGCAAAAAATTGCTTTCGGGGCAAGAAGTAACAAACTCTTCCCATTTTTGGCGATCGTTAACTTCTTTTATGCTGGCCATTGGTTAATTAATTTGGTAATATATTTTACTTCTTTGGTGGCGATCGTCGGTTGGGTAGGTAGGTTGAGGCATTGCTGGCAAGTTTCTTCGGTAATGGGGCATTGGCCCTTTTGATAGTTTAAAAAAGAGAGATTATTGGCAGGAGTAATCGGCTGGGGATACCAGTGCTTGCCAATAATAACGCCGTGTTTTTTAAGATATAATTTTAACTTTTCGGGTTTTTCTAAAAGAATGGGGTAGCGAAGATATATTCCCTCCTGATTCCAAGGAGGTTTGGTAATTTTTGGCTGATGAAGATTTTCTTGGTAATAAAGAGCATTTTTTTGCCGTTGCCGATTAAAGCGGGTTAGTTTTTTAAGCTGATGATTGGCCAGAGAAGCCAATGGTTCCGGCAGGCGGCGGGGGAAGAAAGGGGGAGTTTGTTGGTCGCGTTCCTTAGGATAAATTGCTTTAGAAATTAGTTTTGTTTTTTGTGATAAAAAAAGGATAAGTTTGCCTAAATAAAGAGAATAGGTTTTTTTTGATAAAAAACTAATCGGAGGATGAAGAAGCTGTTGCGCGGTCCAAAAAAAAGAAGGATAGGGCAGGGATTGGTAAAGATTTTCTACCGGTTTAACTAAATTTTTGTTGTTTACCAGCAGGGCTCCGCCAAAAACGGAGGAGATAATCTTATCGCGGCCAAAACTTAACATGGTAATGTCGCCAAAACTGCCAATTTTTTTCTCCCGATAAGTTGCTCCTAGGCTGTGGGCGCCATCTTCGATCAAGTAAAGCTTCTTTTTTTGGCAATAGGTGGTGATTTTTTCCATGTTTGCCGGCTGCCCAAAAGTATGCTGAACAATTAAGGCTTTGGCGACTGGATTTTGGGGAAGAATATCAGGGTTGAGGTTAAAATCTTCTTTTTGGATGTCAAGATATTCCGGTGTTAGGTTGTTCCAAAGAATGGCGTTAGGAACGGTGCTACAGGTAAAAGCTTGTAAAAGAATTTTTGAGCCCGGCGGCAGATTAAGCGCTTTTAAGCCCAACATTAAAGCGGAACGGCCGGCATTAAAAAGAAAAATCGCCTGTGTTTGCGGAAATAACTGCTGCAGACTTTCTTTAAGTTTTTCTTGGTTTTTTTTGCCGGTCCACGAGAAGGGAGAGGAAAGCCATCTTAAAGCCAGAAAGACATCATCGGACTCAAGGTTGGGAGATAAAGAAATATGGATCATTAGTTTAATCTGCTAATTGTTTTAACCAGGCTTGAGGGTAAGCGGCCTTCCAAAAGAATTGTCGCCGGCGTTTTAATTAATTCTTTTAGCTCTTCAAACTTAATGTTTGGTTTGACAAGATGAATTTTCTCTTTGTCTTTTCCTAAACCGGCCTGAAATGATTTTAGCAAAGAGGGAGAAGTAGTTAAAATTAAATCAGTAAACCTTGATTTCTTGCCTAAATTTTTATGAATGGCAAACCCGTTTTTTCCTAACTCCTTAATGCCATCGCTAACAAGAATTTTAAACCCCTTTGATTTGGCAAGAATACCCAGCGCCGCCTCAAATCCAACAGGGTTGCTATTGTAGGAATCATCAAGCAGGGTGATGTGAGGGGAAATGATTTTGATTTTTATCCCCGAATCGATTTCCGGCAGGTTGGCAACTGCTTTTTTAAGGTGCTTTTGGGGGACTCCCAAAGTTAGGGCAACGGCTAAGGCGCCAGTTAGATTTTCTAAATCTTGGGGGAAAATTTTATTGGTAGTAAATTTAATTTGGCCCTGACGGCTGTTTATCTTGAAAACAGTTTTATTTTCGCTTTTTTTGATAATTAATCCCAGAAAATCGGCTTTTTGCTGATTATTCTTTAAGGCATAGGTAATAATTTTTAAGTTATCTTTTTGGGCGCGTTGGATAATAGGTTTGGTGGAGGAATGGGTGGCGTTGACAAAAAGTACCCCTTTGAGTTTTAAACTTTGGGCGATTTCATATTTGGTTTTGAGAAGATTTTCTTTGTTTCCGAATAAGGCCAGGTGCTGGGGGGCGATACCGGTTATGAGGGCAAAATCGGGCTTAATAAGTTGGCAAAGAGCCTTGATTTCTCCTTTTTTGTAAGCGCCCATTTCGCAAAGAAAATATTTTGTTTGGCGATTAAGTGATTTAATCGCTTCCATTATTCCCAATTCGGTGTTATAGCTTGCCGGTGTTTTTACTGTTGGCGCATAGTCTTTCAAAAGTTCAAAAAGAAGATGTTTGGTTGATGATTTTCCGTAGCTGCCGGTAATGGCGATAACTTGAGGATGATATTGGCTCAAGGTTGAAACTATCCGGCGACGTTTAAATCTTAAGACGATTTTTAATAGTAGGCTGGTTAAAAAAGCGCTTGCCGGAAGGATAAAAAACCCCAGAAGATCAAACAAAATCAGAAGACTTAAATTTAGCTTTTTCCATTGAGAAATAAGAATAACGGTAAGCAAAAAAGAGTTGAAAAGAAAAATTAAACTTCTGAAGGTAATTTTAGGCCGTTTTAGCTGGCGGGAAAGTAATTCATAAGAAAGTTTTGCGGTCTCTGCCAATAAGATAGCCGGATAAAAAGAAGAGAGTGGTTTGAAAAAAATAACCGCCGCCAGCAGAAGCAATTTTGCCAACATCAAAAAAATTTCTGTTTTCCTTTGTCCTTCTTTTGTTTTCAAAAAAACCCAAAAGCGATCAAGACGGTATTCTTTTATTTGCCACCAAGAGGTTAGTAATAATTGGCGTCGGCAGAAGGCGATTGCCCAAATAAAGAGTAAAAATTTATTCATAAACTAAGAAACCAGCGATCAATTTCTTGAGCGAGGTTTTTGGGTTGGTTATAAGGGAGACAGTGGTCTTCGTTGGGAAAAACCTTAAGAGTTGAGCCAACAATGGTTTTTTTTAAAAAATAAGCGTCAGCAACAGGGGTGGTTTTGTCTTTTTTGCCCCAAAGAATGAGGGTGGGAATTTTAATTTGTTTTGCTTTTGGTTTTAAGCTTTCCTCGACAATATTCTTAAAGGTTTCTCTTTTTGTTACGGAAACAATTTGTTTATAGTCGCCGGCGCCGGCCAAACGGTAACCAACCTTTTCTAAAAGGCGATAGGCGTCGGGAGATAAATTCTTCAGCGGGCTAAGGCTTTTGGCCGTGGTTTTAAAAAAGAATCTTTTGAGGGGATTATTGCGGGAAATACCGGCGGCGGCGCAAAGAACAAGAGAATTTAGTTTTGCTTGATTTTTATTTTCCAAGGCCATTTTCAGGCCAATTCGTCCTCCAAAAGAATGGCCAAAAAGAGAATAAGGCTTGTTTTTAAAAAACTCTCTTGCCTTATCGTCAAGGTAACGGCAGAAATCCTCTAGCTGCCAAGGAGTTTTTGGTTCAGGAAGGTCAAAAAAAGGCAGTTTGGGTAAAAAGATTTCCCAGCCGAGTTTTTGTAGTTCTTCTTGTAAGGGTTCAAGTTTTTGGCTGCCCGCTCCCCAGCCGTGGACAAGACAAAGACGCTTAGCGTTCACAATAACTAATTATATCACCTATAAAGATGTTTTGTATAAAACAAGAATGCTTATAGGGCATATGGTATTCACTCTGCGTGGAAAATCGGGGCGGGCGATTCTTGAATATGGCGTAAATTTGGAGTATTGAAAAAGCAATTTGGGAAAAGCGTCGGTTTTTTGCTATACTTATAATCAGGATGATTTTAGGAATTGATCCGGGCGTGGCTTCCACCGGCTGGGCGGTTTTGGATAAAAATAAATTAATCGCCTCGGGATGTATTAAAACGAGCAAAAAAGATGATTTTTCTTGCCGCTTAAGCCAAATTTATCAGGAAGTGGCGGAAATTTGTTCCCGCTGGCCGGTGGCAGACTTGGCGATTGAGGAGATTTTTTTTGCCAAGAATGCCAAAACAGCCTTGAAAGTGGCCCAGGTGATGGGGGCGATTAAAACTGCGGCGCAAAACAGCGGCGTGCAGGTTTTTGGTTACACTCCTTTGCAAATTAAAATTGCCGTGGTGGGTTATGGCCGGGCGGAGAAAAAACAGGTGGAGTTAATGGTAGAACAAATGGTAGTTTTGAATGAAAAAATTAATTCTCACCATGCCGTTGACGCCTTGGCGGCGGCGCTTACTCATCAAGTAATTTTTAAAAATGATTAGCGGCATTATCGGCCAAATTACCAATTTAGACGGCCAACGGGCGGATATTCTTTCTGGCGCGCTTATTTTCTCGGTTTTTTTGCCCAAATTAGTGGCGCAAGAAGTAAAAGTGGGCGAGGAAAGAACTTTTTACACCTATCTTTCCCTCACCGACAAAGGGGTGGAGCTTTTTGGTTTTGCCTTTCCCGAGGATGTGGCTACTTTCAGACTGCTTTTAACCGTTTCTGGGGTAGGACCGAAGATGGCTTTACGGATTTTTGATAACCAAAAAGGAGAGGAAATTCAGGCGGCCATCGATCGGGCGGACGTGGATTTTTTTACCCAAATTAAGGGTTTAGGGAAAAAGACCGCCCAAAGAATTGTGGTGGATTTAAAAGCGGTTTTTGAAAGGAAAAGGGAAGAGGAGGAAAAAACTTTTTGGGAAAAAGAATCTCTTCTTGCCAATGCCTTAAAGCAACTGGGCTTTGACAGGAAGGAGATTAAGGAGGTTTTAGCCTCTTTGCCAGCCGGGTTTGAAACCGATGAGGAAAAAGTGGCCTGGGCGCTTAATTTTTTATTAAAAAGCAATCATGGAGAAAGAACAGAATAATAGTTACCAAGGATTACGGCCCCAAACGCTGGCGGATTTTATCGGCCAGCAAAAACTTAAAGAGCAGTTGAAAATTTTTATTGACGCGGCGAAGGGGCGGCAGGAGCCATTGGATCACGTCCTTTTTTACGGCCCGCCGGGACTGGGAAAAACCACTCTGGCTTCTCTTTTGGCCAAAGAAATGGGAACGGCTTTTCACCCCACCTCGGGGCCGGTTTTAACCCGCTCCGGCGACTTGGCGTCAATTTTAACTTCTCTTGATGAAGGCGATATTCTTTTTATTGATGAGATTCACCGTTTAACCAAACCGGTAGAGGAAACGCTTTATCCGGCGATGGAGGATTATGTTTTAGATATTGTCGTTGGTAAGGGTCCTTCGGCGCGCACGCTGCGGTTAAAATTGAAAAAATTTACCGTGGTGGGGGCGACGACGCGAATCGGTTTAATTTCCTCGCCCATGCGGGAACGATTTGGTTTTGTCCACCAGATTGATTATTATGATGAGGAGAGCCTCCAGCAAATTGTCCTAAATTCGGCTAAGGTTTTGGGGGTGAAAATCGAGGAAAAAGCGGCGCGGGAAATTGCCCAGCGCTCGCGTGGCACTCCTCGCACCGCCAACTGGCTTTTAAAAAGAGTGCGTGATTTTTCCCAAATAAAAAATAGGAGTAAAATTGATTTTAGCTCTGCCAAAGAAGCCTTGGCAAAATTGGAGGTGGATCAATTAGGGCTCACCCGTAGCGATCGCCGCCTTTTGGAGCTGATTATTACCCAATATGGCGGCGGCCCGGTAGGGTTGGAGAATTTAGCCGCTGGTTTAGCGGAGGATGTGCGAACGATTACCGATTTTTATGAACCCTATTTGATGAAGCTGGGTTTTTTGGAAAGAACACCACGCGGAAGGGTGGTGACCTCAGAAGCCAAAAAATATTTAAAAATTGGGGATGGTATTTTTCAGGAAAAACTGGTAGAGTAAAAAACTTAGGCAACGGATTGGCGTTTTTTTAGTTTCGGTTTATTATAAGTAGATAGTTTATAATTACAAAGATAAGATTAGATATCAAATATCAATCCGCCAGCTGGCGGAGCAAAGTCAAAATCAAAGACCAAAATTAAAGATAGATAATGTTTTTAAACTTTAATCTTGGTTTTGCTCTTTGCTCTTTGCGTTTTACATTTATTTTTCTATTTTTATATGTCTGAAATTTCCGTCGGTAAACTAGTCAAGGGGGATACTTTTTACTTTAACAACCGGCCTTTTGTGGTTTTGGAGGTGCGGTCAAAGCATTTGGGCCGGGGAGGAGCCATTTATCGGGTAAAAATGCGCGATTTAAAGCAGGGAACAATTTTGACTAAGGCCTTTCGGCCCACCGAAAAATTTGAGGAGGTAGCAAGCGAAATTCTGGGAGTCAATTTTCTTTATGCCGATGGGGAAGAAGCCTATTTTATCAACCCCCGGACTTTTGAGCAATTAAGCCTTTCGTTGGATAAAATTGGCGAGGGAGCGCCTTTGCTTAAAGAGGGCGAAAATTATCGCCTAAGGTTGGTTGATGGCGAGCCGGTAGACTTGATGATGCCGCCAAAGATAAGAAGACGGGTGATTGAGGCGCCGGAAGCGGTGCGTGGCAATACGGCGACAGCGGCCACTAAATGGGTGACAGTTGAGGGGAATGTTAAGGTAGAAACGCCTCTTTTTATTAAAAAAAATGATGTGATTATTATTGACACCCGAACACTTACTTATGAGGCCAAAGATACTGGCGAGAATAAAGGAGGTGAGGATAATGAACCAAAAGAATCAAGATAAAGGGGTAAAAAAGAATGTTTTGGCAGCGGCCTTAGGCGCTTTGGCGGGAGGCATTGCCGGTATTCTTTTTGCGCCTAAATCAGGCAAGGAAACTCGGGGGGACATCAAGAAAGCGGTGGAAAGAGCCGCGGCGGAGATTAAAGAGAAAGCAGAGGAAGCGCGCGATCTGACGGTGGAAAAATATCAGGCGATTGTTGACGAGGTAACCGAAGAGTATCAGGAGTTAAGAGAGTTGAGCGCCGAAAAATTAGGAGAAATAAGAGAAAACCTCTACAAGAATTACCAGAAAGTAAAGAAAGGAGGGAAGAAAACTTCTGCTTAAGAACTACCCCCTTGCGATTTAGCAGATTTTGTGGTAGACTGCTAAAAGTAATAAAGATGCCTATTTTACTAAAACCGGAAACACGAGGAGAGGGGAAAGAAATGGCGGTGGTGGCCCTAAGGGACACGGTGATTTTTCCCGATAATGAACTGCCAATTACTTTTGGCCGGCCAGAATCCGTTAAGGCAGTTTTGGAGGCTTACCAAGAAAACAAAGAGGTTTTTTTGGTGGCCCAGAGAAATCCCCGCCTTAACAAGCCGGGCTGGAAAGGAATTTATGAAGTGGGGACGGTTGCCAAACTGGAAAATGTTGTTCAGGCGGAAGGGGCCCTTTATGGAATAGCCCGAGGCCTGAGGAGAGCAAAAATCGCCAGGCCTTTAGGCGAAAAGCCATTTTTGAAGGCAATTGTGGTTGAGCTGCCGGCAGAAAAAGCAGAGGATGAGAAAGAATTGCAGGTTTTGGGTAATCTGCTTGTTAATCAGCTGCGGCGGGCGCTTTCGTTGGGAAAGGGTTTTGACCCTCGTTTTTTGGAGCGCCTGTCGGGAGCTAACCCGCGCCAACTAAGTTATCAACTGGCTTCTTTGCTTGACTTAGACCCTTCCCAGAAGCAAGCTCTTTTGGAGGAAAATAATCTTAAGAAAAGGCTGGAAAAAATTGCCGAATATTTAGCTCAAGAAATTAAGGTTTTAGAATTGGAGCGGCAAATTGATTCCAAAACCCAAGATAGTTTTGACCGCTCGATGAGAGAAACAGTTTTGCGCCAACGGCGGGAGATGATTGATCGGGAATTGGGGAAATTAGGCGCGCAGGAGGAGGATCCGGAGATAAGAAAATTTCGGGAGAAGATTAAAAAAGCGGGCATGCCCCGGCCGGTGCAAAAAAAGGCGGAAGAAGAGCTTAATCGTTTTGCCAAAATGTCGCCAATGAATCCGGAAAGCGGTTATTTAAGGACCTATTTGGATTGGCTCACCTCTCTTCCTTGGGAAAATCAAAAAAGTCCGAATAATGTCAGTCTTAAAAAAGCGGCTAAAATTTTAGACGAGGATCATTATGGCTTAAAAGAAGTTAAAGAGCGGATTTTGGAATATTTGGCGGTAATGCAATTACGGGAGAAAAATAAAGAAGAGAGTGGGAAGAAAAAAAGAAGTAATTTCCCGACGATTTTATGTTTTATTGGGCCGCCGGGAGTAGGGAAAACTTCGGTGGGCAAATCTATTGCCCGGGCATTGGGAAGAAAATTTGTGCGAATTTCTTTGGGGGGCATTCGCGACGAGGCGGAAATTCGCGGCCACCGGCGCACCTATGTGGGGGCTCTGCCGGGGAGAATAATTCAGGGGATGAAAGAAGCGGGGACCAAAAACCCGGTTTTTATGCTTGACGAAATTGATAAGGTGGGGGCGGATTTTCGCGGCGATCCGGCCAGCGCCTTGCTTGAAGCATTGGATCCGGAGCAAAATAAAGAGTTTTCCGATCATTATCTTGAGGTCCCTTATGATCTTTCTGAGGTTTTTTTCATCGCTACCGGTAATGTTTTAGATAATATTTTGCCTCCTTTGCGCGACCGAATGGAGATTATCCATTTCCCCGGTTATACCGATGAGGAAAAGTATTTTATTGCCAAACGCTATCTTTGGCCGAAGCAATTAGAAGCTAATAGTCTTGAAAAAGAGGGAATTACCATTACGCCGGCGGCTTTGTATAAAATTATTCGTTCTTATACACGCGAGGCGGGAGTCCGTCAGCTGGAAAGAGAGTTGTCGAGGATTGCCAGAAAAAAGGCTCGTCAGGTGGCGGAAGGAAAAAAAGTCGAGAAAAAAATTACCCCTGCTCAGCTTCACTCCCTGCTGGGGCCGGTGGAGTTTTCCTCTTTGGCGGCAGAGACCAAAGAAGAGGTGGGACGAGCCACGGGATTAGCCTGGACGCAGGCAGGGGGAGAAATTTTATTTATCGAGGTGGCGTTAATGCCGGGGAGAGGACAAATTCTTTTAACCGGCCATTTGGGCGAGGTGATGAAGGAGTCCTGCCAAGCGGCAATTTCCTATGTCCGTAGCCATTGGGAGAAATTGGGGTTAAAAAAAGATTTTAATAAGAATTTGGATATTCATGTCCATGTTCCCGAGGGGGCAGTGCCTAAAGATGGTCCTTCGGCGGGGGTGGCCATTGCCACAGCGGTGGTCTCAGCGCTCACCGGCAAGCCGGTGAGAAGCGAGGTGGGGATGACGGGAGAAATTACCCTGCGGGGGAAGGTTTTGGAAATTGGCGGGGTAAAAGAAAAAGTTTTAGCCGCTCACCGCGCCGGTTTGAAAAAAGTGGTTTTACCAAAGGATAACAAGAAAAATTTGGAGGATATTCCAGCAAAAATCAGGAAGGAGATGAAATTTGTTTTTGCCGAAAATTTAGATGAGGTTTTTAAAGAGGCTTTGGTGGAGAATAAAAAGAAAAAATTAAAGACTTAATTTTTTCCGTAATTGCTTAATTTCTAAAAGTGTTTTAGTAAGAATATTTGCTTTGCGTAGAGGAACAGCGTTGGAAGGAAGAACGCCTTCAGGAAATTTGTTTCCTATGATTTCTACTTCATTATTAACGCTGTAGATAATCTTAGGATTGGCAAGGGGAAAATCTTGGTTAAAGGATAATTGCTTTTCTTCTTCCAGGCGCTCTTTACCTTGCTTTAAATTTTGGCTTTTGGGTGTCTGCAACATCTCTTTTCTTGCTCTCCCCCAGCTAAGCCGGGCTATATATCGTTCGTTTTCTACTATTCTGGCCATGTTATGTTTTAATTTGTAGCCCCATCGGGATTTGAACCCGAATTGCCAGGATGAGAACCTGGTGTCCTAACCGTTAGACGATAGGGCCGGAAAATTTTCTGCCGTCGGCAGAAAATTTAATCCGCCAGCTGGTGGATTGCCTTTTGACTTTTCTATTATATCTTCTTTCCTTTTTCTTGACAAGGGAAGGTTAAAGTAATATAATCCCTTCATTCTTTAAATTTTCCAAGGCGGAAACGTTTTTTAATCTGCAGAAAAAGGGCTTCTTCTGGGTTATTTTTAGCTACGTTTTTTGAATATGGATAAAAAAATATTAACTCCTGAAGGATTTCGTGATCTTCAGGAAAAATTAGACCAGTTAAGAAAAAAGCGACCGGCGATTTTGGACCGGCTGGAACATGCTCGAAATATGGGTGATTTGGCAGAGAATAGCGAATATACCCAAGCTAAGCAAGATTTGGAATTTTTGGACCACCAGATTGACGAGTTAGAAGAGAAAATTAGCCAAGCGCAAGTGGTTGGCGACGAGGATAAAAACGGTCAGGTAAAAATTGGTAGCCGGGTAGAGGTGGTTTTGGGCCAAAAAACGAGTGTTCTTTCGGTTGTTGGCGATGATGAGGGCAATCCTTTGGCGGCAAAAATTTCTTATTCCTCGCCCTTAGGCCAAGCTCTTTTGGGGAAAAAAGCCGGCGAGGAAGCAGTGCTTAAAACCCCAACGGGGGAAGAATTAGTTTATAAGATTAAAAAAGTTAGTTAAAAGAGAATTTTTTGTGGTAAACTAAGGCTTAAGATGAATGCGCGTTTGGAAGAAATTCGTCAAGAGAGAATTAAGAAACTTCAACAGTGGCGCCAATTTGGCGTTGATCCTTTTCCTCCCCGCACCCCCCCGAGAGAACCAATAGAAGAGGCAAGAAAAAAAGAAGGAGAAAAAGTGAGCGTTTGCGGGCGGATTAAGGCTTGGCGGGGTCATGGCGGCTCTTCTTTTGCCGATCTTTACGATCAGAGCGGCAAGATTCAACTTTTTTTCAGCCGTCGTGATTTAGGAGAAGAAAATTATCAGCGTCTTGAGCTTTTGGATATTGGTGACTTTCTTTTTGCTCAGGGGGAAGTTTTTACCACCCAAAAAGGGGAAGTAAGCATTAAAGTTTCTTCTTACCAGCTTTTAGCTAAGTCTTTACGTCCTTTGCCGGGAAAATGGCGAGGGTTGCGGGATATTGAATTGCGTTGCCGCAAGCGCTATTTGGATCTTTTAGTTAATCCTTCTTCGCGGGATGTTTTTTTAAAACGAAGCCAAATAGTGAGTTTCATGCGCTCTTTTTTGGAAAAAAGAGGCTTTTTAGAGGTAGAAACCCCCACACTTCAGCCAATTTACGGCGGGGCTTCGGCGCGGCCTTTTGTTACCCATCATCACGCCTTAGATGTTGATCTTTATCTGAAGGTTTCCGACGAGCTTTATCTTAAGCGGTTGATTATTGGGGGGATTGAGAAGGTTTTTGAAATTGACCATAATTTCCGGAATGAAGGCATTGATAAGCATCATAATCCGGAGTTTACGATGATGGAATGCTACTGGGCTTATGCCGATTATCAGGATATGATGACGCTGACAGAAGAGCTTTTTTCACAATTGGCCAAGGAAGTTTTAGGCAAGACGATAATTTCCTATCAAGGCCATAAAATTAACTTAAAAGCGCCTTGGGAAAGAATAAACATGGCCGAAGCTATTAAGCACTACTTGGGTTGGGACGCTAAAAAGATAAGCGATCGGGAGTTAAAGAAAAAGTTGGCGCAAAGGAAAATTACCTTGCCGGGAAAATTTAACCGGGGTTTGGCAATTGCCGCTCTTTTTGAGGAAGTAGAACCTTATTTAATTCAGCCTACGATCATCTATGATTATCCTAAGGAAACAACGATGCTTTGCAAGTTAAAGCCCGGGAATCCGGATTTAATTGAACGCTTTGAGCCTTATATTGCCGGCATGGAGGTGGGCAATGCTTATTCGGAATTAAATGATCCCCTTCTTCAACGAGAGTTTTTTGCGGATCAAGTAAGAAGAAAAAAAGCTGGCGAAGAAGAAGCCACGCCCATGGATGAGGATTTTCTTGAGGCAATGGAGTATGGGATGCCCCCTACCGGGGGTTTAGGAATTGGTATTGACCGGATGGTGATGCTTTTAACGGGGCAGGAAAATATTCGCGATGTGATTTTATTCCCAACGCTTAAGCCGAAGAAAGAAGAGAAGAGTATTTAGTATTAAGTATCAGGTATGAAAATGTTAAATAGAAATTGGGAATTCGCCCCGCTCTGGCGGGGCTGAAATTAAGAAATTGAAAATGGGGAAAAATTTTGTTTCATTATTGCGGGCTGACCATAACTGTCATTCTGACGAAAGTCAGAACGAATAACTAAATTCAAAAGTTAAAATTTAAAAGTCAAAAGTACAAGTTAAAATTAAAAAGTAGAGCAAAAAGAACTTTTAACTTTTGACTTGCAATTTTGATCCGCCAGCTGGCGGATTGACTTTTGAATTTTGAATTATTTTTTCGTCTTCTATTCGTGTCAATTCGTGTATCTTAGTAATTTGACAATATAACAATTTAGTTTATCTATGATCACTCGTGAAGAAGCCTTAAAACTTTTGGAAGAAAATTTATCCAATCAAAATTTGGTAAAGCATAGTTTGGCTTCAGAAGCAGTAATGCGCGCTTTGGCGCGTTATTTGGGCGAGAATGAAGAGGAGTGGGGTTTGGCCGGGCTTTTGCATGATTTAGACGCTCAAATTGTCTCGCCCCAAGAGCATGGTTTGAAAACGGTGGCCATTTTGGGAGAAAGGATCACTCCTGCCATGGCGCAGGCGATTAAGGCTCATAACCAACCTTTTAATAATATTAAACGAGAAAGCAAGTTTGATTACGCTTTGGCAGCGGGGGAAACAATTACCGGTTTAATTGTCGCTTCAACGTTGGTTTTGCCGAGCAAAAAATTAGCCGATTTAAAAGCCGAGAGTGTTTTGAAAAGATTTGGGGAAAAGCATTTTGCCGCTGGGGCGCGGCGGGAAGATATTATTTTATGCGAAAAGCTGGGATTAAGCTTGGAAGAGTTTGTTTCCCTTGCCTTAAAAGCGATGCAGGAGGTAAGCGGGGAATTAGGGTTATAATAAGATAAATTATTAAACTGTTAAATTGTTATATTTTTTAGAAAATTCAAAATTAAAACAAAAAAAACTTTTGACTTTTGAATTTTGCATTTTGAATTATCTTTATGCTTTCTATCGACTTTATTCGCCAAAACAAGGAGTTGGTTAAAAAGGAAGCGGTAGAAAAACAGCTTGATCCCAAGGTGGTGGATCAGCTTTTAGCCATTGACGAGGAAAGGCGGGAGCTAATTCAGAAAATAGAAGTCCTGCGTCAGCAAAGAAAAACTGCTTCTCAAAAGAGAGACATTGAGACGGGGAAAAAGATAAAAGAAGAGTTGGGAAAGCTTGAGTCGGAGCTTAAAAAGAAAGAAGAGGAATATAAAAACCTCATGCTTTTGGTTCCCAATATTTCCTCGCCGGATACACCCCTGGAAGATAAGGAAATTTATCGTTGGGGTAAGAAGCCAAAATTTAATTTTCCGCCGCTTTCTCATCTTGAGTTGGGGGAAAAGTTAGACCTTATTGACCTTGAAAAAGGAGTGCAAACCGCCGGCTTTAGGGGTTATTATCTTAAAAATGAAGCGGCCCAACTTCATTTTGCCCTTCTTTTTTATGCTTGGCAGAAAATTATCAGCAAAGGCTTTACTCCGCTGTTAGTGCCAACAATTTTGCGGGAATTTGCTCTCTTAGGAAGCGGCCATTTTCCTTTTGGCCGGGAGGATATCTATCAGATTGCCAATCCCGGTAAGCTTGAAAGCGGGAAAACCATAAGCGAACCATTGTTTTTAGCCGGTACCGCCGAACCCTCTCTTTTGGCATATTTTGCCAACGAAACTTTAAAAGAAGAGGATTTGCCGGTTAAAGTTTGCGGCTGGACACAGTGTTATCGCTCGGAGGTGGGCAGTTACGGCCGTGACACGCAAGGGATTTACCGGATTCATGAGTTTATGAAGGTGGAACAGGTAGTTTTATGCCCGGCCGATGAGAAAGTTTCTGACGAGTGGTTGGAGAAAATGCGTATTTATTCGGAAGAAATTTTGCGTGATTTAAAACTTCCTTATCGGGTTATTCAAGTAGGGAAAAAAGAAATGGGGGCAGGAAAGAGGAAAATGTATGACTTGGAAACCTGGATGCCCTCGCGGCAAGGTTATGGGGAAACCCATTCCGATTCAAATTTAACCGACTGGCAGGCGCGGCGGTTAAATATTAAGTATAAGACCAAAAAAGGAGAAATAAAGTTTGTACATTGTCTTAATAACACCGTTTTGGCCTCGCCGCGAATTTTAATTGCCGTTTTGGAAAATTTTCAGCAAAAAGACGGCTCCATTTTAATCCCCAAAGTTTTACAAAAACTGGTCGGAAAGAAAAAAATCGCCCGCTGAGTCCCGGTGTTAATTAACTTTCAAGCTCAAAAAATCCTTCGAAAAAAGGACAGGGGTTTTTCTTGTTTTTTTGACGTGATAAGCAAATACTATAGACACTAAATTGCTATATAGTAATTTAGTGAAAAATTAAGAAAATTTTTTTTGGGGGGAGCAAATCTAATTTTTTAAAACCTGTCTTTTTAGTCTTGAAACCAGAGGTGTAAATAGCCCCGCCGTGGCGGGATCCGCCCCGAGCGGACCGCCAAAGGCGGATCCCGCTATGGCGGGACAACCCACCTCTAAGGTGTAACTGCTTTTTCCAGCCAATGGGCGGCTTTTTTTACAAGGGGTTCTTTTTCTTTTTCAGCCAAAGAAAGCATCTTAAAAGCAAGCTCTTCCCAGTTTTCAACTTTATTTTTAAGCTTTACGGTGGTTACCAGAGCGGCTCTTTTTAGCCAAATGTTTTCGGAATTTAGCCAATCATAAAGAAGATTATTCTTTTTTGGGGAATTTTTTAAGACAGGAGCCAAAACTTCGCCGGCAAGAGTGTCAGTTACGGCCCAATTGTTAATATTTTTGGTAATTAATTTTTCTAACCAGGAAATATCTTTTATTGCCAAATTTTTTTGGTATAAACCTAAAAGAAAAATCCCCGCCAGCTTGCTATCTAAATTTTTGGTAGAAATTAATTTTTCCGCGGTAGTAAAACAAACCGCGGTTGTTTTTAACTCTGGATATTCTTTCCAATATTTTTTAATGATTTTTCTGATTTCTTTTGTTCTCACTCCATAAGAAATAATTTTTTCTCCAATTAACTTGTTGCGGCTTTGAGCGAATTTTTTATCTTGATTTTTCCGCAGTTCTTGATCAAGAAAGCGGGAAAAGTCTTTATCGGGTTTTTTCAAAAGTAATTTGCCGTAAAGTTTTTTATTGCCGGCCAGGCCGGTAATTTCTACGGGGATAATTTTGGGCGCTAATTTTTGAGAGGTGTCAATTTCTATTTCCCAAAAATTTTCCGTCAAGCCTTGCCATGCTTTCCCCCTTTTTCCTAAAATTAAGCAATTTAATTTTTTGCCGATGAGTTTTTTTCCTTCCTCTTGGCGAATTTCTTTGGTTAGAGCGCGAACTTTTCGGCTTCTTTCTTTTTTAATTTCCGGCGGGATTTCTTTCCAGAGACCCTTTTCAATCATTTTTTCGGCAGTAGTACCCGGTCGGGGAGAGAAACGAAAGGTGTGGGTAAAGGCAATTCTTGTCTCTTCAATATATTGTAGCGTTTGCCGAAAATCTTCTTCGGTTTCTCCCGGAAAGCCAACTAAAATGTCCGCCCGCAAATTAAATTCAGGGATTTCTTGTTTTATATATTGTAGTAGCTTTTTTGTTTTATTTAGATCGGTTTTTGGCCGATTCATTAATCGGTGAAGACGGGGCGAGCCGGTTTGGAGGGCAAGATGAAAATAAATAGAAAGGCGTTTTTCTTGTTGATGGTCTTTTAGATAAGTTTCTATAAGAGAGGGAGTAATTAAATTAGGGGTAAGTGAGCTTAGGGAAAGGCGAGGGATTTTCGTTTTTGTTAAGATTAAATTGATAAGATCGTTAAGGTTAAGATTGGGTTTTAAGTCTTGGCCAAAGGCAGAAAGATTAATACCGCATAAAACCACTTCCTGAACACCCCGACCTACCAGTTGGTTAATTTCTTTAATAATTTCTTTTGGCGGTTTGCTTTGAAAGTTGGGGCGCAAAAGAGGGACGATGCAGAAGGAACAATATTGTTGGCAACCGTCCTGAATTTTTACCCATTCTCGAGCCGGCGCTTCTTTGCCTTGAAAAGTTTTTTTCTTTTCCGGAAAATGTGGAAAGCAAGACGCGATTATTTGGGGAATTTTTTCTTTATCGGGATTACCAATAAAAAGATCGGCCGCCGGTAAGTTTATTCCTAATTTTTTTTGGACCTCAACGGCGCAACCGGTGGCCACTAAAAAACTTTGGGGGAATTCTTTCTTAAAATGGTTGATGGCCTGACGGGCTTCATGCTCGGCTTTTTTAGTAACGGCACAGGTGTTTAAAATGATTAAGTCGGGAGCGGTTTTATTTTTGGTGTCAAAAAGAGCAAAACCTTTATCAATTAACTCTTCTTGAATTTTTTTGCTTTCTGCTTGGTTAACCCGACAACCGAAGGTTTGGATGAGGAAAGAAGGCGGTTTCATGGCTAAAAAACACGAATTAACGCGAACGGGAAACGAATGAACGCGAATGAGCGAATAATTGGCAAAGCACACGGGATTAAACAGGATGTTTACGGGATGAAACAGGATAAAAAATCCCGTTCAATCCTGTCCTAAATCCTGTTGTATCCCGTGTGCTTCTCTATCAATTTAGCAATTTAACAATATCGCAGTTTATCTTTTCCATTATATCATCAGCCTTAGCCTTGAAAGCAAAGATGGTTTATAATTAAACTATGCTTTCATTTCTTAAAAATATTTTTGATGATCAGGGGAGGGAAATTAAGCGCCTTTCCAAACTGGTAAACGAAGCTAATTCTTGGGAGGCAAAAATCGGGAAATTAAGCGACCAAGAATTAGCCTTAAAAACGAAGGAGTTTAAAAAAAGATTAGCAAAGGAAACTCTGGGTTCTTTTTTACCCGAAGCTTTTGCGGTGGTGCGGGAGGCCTCGCGGCGGACCATTGGCTTGCGTCATTTTGATGTTCAACTTATTGCTGCTGCCGCTCTTTTTGAAGGAAAAATTGCCGAGCAAAAAACCGGCGAGGGGAAAACCTTATCGGCGACGCCGGCGCTTTATCTGCGGGCGCTTGAAGGAAGAGGAGCACATTTGGTAACGGTTAACGATTACCTGGCGCGCCGTGATGCCGGTTGGATGGGGCCGATTTTCCACTTTTTGGGGCTTTCGGTGGGCTGTTTGGTTCACGATCAGGCTTTCTTGTTCGACCCGCAATTTTATCAGGAAGCCGACGATGAGCGTTTGGCGCATTTGCGACCGGTGTCAAGAAAAGAGGCTTATCGGGCGGATATTACTTATGGCACTAATAATGAATTTGGTTTTGACTATCTTCGCGATAATTTAGTTTTCAATTTGTCCGATAAGGTCCAGCGGGGCCATTATTTTGCCGTGGTGGACGAAGTTGATTTCGCCTTAATTGATGAGGCCAGAACCCCGCTGATTATTTCCTCCCCGGAGCTTGAGGCGACGGATAAATATTATCAGTTTGCCCGTTTGGCGCGGGAGCTTAACAATGGCGTTGATTATAAAGTTGACGAAGAGGCAAAAAATGTCCTTTTAACCGACCATGGTATTTCCAAGGTGGAAAAGCGTTTGGGGGTGGAAAATCTTTACGAAAAGGATTTTGAAAGCATCCATCATTTGGAAAACGCTTTAAAAGCCAAAGAGCTTTTTCGCCTTAACCGTGATTATGTGATTAAGGACGGTGAAGTGGTGATTGTCGATGAATTTACCGGCCGCTTAATGTTTGGGCGGCGTTGGTCGGCGGGGCTGCATCAAGCGGTCGAGGCAAAGGAAGGGGTAAAAATTCAACAGGAATCAAAAACTTTAGCCACCATTTCTTTCCAAAACTATTTTCGTCTTTACGAGGTTTTGTCGGGGATGACAGGAACGGCTTATACCTCGCGGGAGGAATTTAAGAAAATTTACGGGCTGCAAACTTTGGTAATTCCTACTTATAAGCCGATAAAAAGAGTTGATCACCCCGACGCGATTTTTAAGACGCAACGGGCAAAATATACGGCGGTGGCTAATAAGGTGGAAGAACTTTATAAGAAAGGTCAGCCGGTTTTAGTGGGCACCACCTCGATTGAAAAAAACGAAATTGTTTCCAAGCTTTTGGATCATAAAAGGATTCCTCATCAGGTTTTAAACGCTAAAAACCATGAAAAGGAAGCGGCGGTAATTGCCCAAGCGGGGAGAAAGGGGGCGGTAACCGTGGCCACCAACATGGCCGGGCGAGGAGTGGATATTGTTTTGGGAGGAGAGCCGCCAAAGGAAATTCGAAATTCGAAATTAGAAATTAAAAATGGTAGGAAAGAAAAAGAAGAATGGCAGAAGGAGCATGATGAGGTGGTCGGTTTGGGGGGGTTGTTTGTTTTGGGAACGGAGCGGCATGAGGCAAGAAGGATTGATAACCAACTGCGCGGCCGCTCCGGCCGCTTGGGCGATCCCGGTTCTTCCCAGTTTTTTATTGCCTTAGACGATGATATGATGCGTGTCTTTGGGGGAGAGCAAATCGCCTCTCTTATGACTCGCTTTAATTTTCCCGATGAGGTGCCGATTGAGAATAGTTTAATCAGCCGTTCTTTGGACCAAATTCAGGCGAAGGTGGAAAATTTGAATTTTGATGCTCGGCGTTATTTGGTGGAATATGATGACGTGATTAACAAACAGCGGGAAATTATTTATAAAATTAGGGATAAAGTTTTGCTTTGGGAAGAAGAAAAGAATTTTGCCGCTTTCAAGAAAACATTTTTGGGAAGGATTAATCAAGAGCTTGAAAGTTCAGTTGAACGCCATACTGAGTATGTCGAAAGCGAAATCGGGAAAATTGACGATGATGCTTTATTGAATGAAGTTTTAGAAATTATTCCTCTTCAGAATAAGGAAAGCCTAAAAAAAGAAATTTATGGCCGGCAGGGGGAGGCGGTTAAGAAAGCTCTTAAGGATTTAGCCAAAAATTCCTGGCAGACGCTTGAGGAGAAAATAGGTAGGGATAATCTTTTAACCTTAGGGAAATGGGTTTATCTTTCCACCCTTGACCGTTTTTGGACTCAACATCTTGACAATATGGAGGCCTTAAGAGAAGGAATTTCCCTGCGGGCTTATGGTCAGGAAAATCCGCTGACGGCTTATAAAAAAGAAGCCTTTGAGGCTTTTGATAAATTAATGGGAGAAATTGATTATCAGGTGAGCCGGCGGATTTTACGCCTTGAGGTAAAAGAACCGGCTTTTGTTTCTCCTTTTTCGGGTTTAATTACCAACGCCGATCGCGCGGACGGGATGGGTTTAACGGCAAATTTTAACAAGCCATTGTCAAGCGCTTCTCAACCGTCGCCATCACATGCCAAAGCGCCGGGGCGTAACGATCCCTGCCCATGCGGAGCGAAGAAAGCTGACGGTACCCCTAAAAAATATAAACATTGTTGTTACCCTAAATATGGATAGATTAAGTTAAAAAAATAGCGAAGTCCCCCAAGGTTCGCTCTTTGAGCCGTGTATGAATAATACCTAAAGGCGAAAAGTAAGAACCGGGGGACGGGAGCGGAAAAAAATACAAGAAGTGCTGTTATCCGAAGTACGGGTAAAAAAAATTCAAAATTTAAAATTCAAAAGTTAAAATTACAACTCAAAATTAAAAAGTTTTTAGCGCGCACTGAAGTGCGCTACTACAAAAAATGGAATAGCGGACTTTAGTCCGCGCCGGTAATTTAACAATTTAAAAAATTCATGACCAAAGAAGAATTATCAAGCCGTTTAAGAACTTTGGAAGAAAAGCTTAATCTTGAGGTGAAGAAAAAACGCCTTGAGGAGCTTAAGAAAGAAAGTGAGAATCCGGCTCTTTGGCAAGACCACCAGCGAGCAGCCCAGATAATGAAGGAGCTGGCAGATTTGCAAAAAGAGATGGAAACCATGGAAATGGCGGCTCTTTTTCTTGAAGAAGGAGAACTGGCGGAAGCCGAAAAATTGCTCTCGCAAGCGGAAAAAGAACTTTACTTTTCCGGCCCTTATGATCGGGGTGGAGCGATGGTGACTATTCAAGCCGGTCAGGGGGGAACAGAGGCGATGGATTGGGCGGGGATGTTAACACGAATGTACCAGCGGTTTTTTGAAAAAAAAGGCTGGCATTATGAAATTTTAGATCGTTCTTCGGGGGAGGAGGCGGGAATTAAGAGCGTCACCATGAGGGTGGAGGGGAAAAATGTTTACGGCATGCTAAAACATGAACAGGGAGCCCATCGTTTGGTGCGCCAATCGCCTTTTAATGCTGATAAACTGCGCCAAACTTCTTTTGCGCGGGTGGAAGTTTTTCCCCTTCTTCCCAAAGAGGATTTTGAAATTAATGAAGATGAAATTGAGTTTGAGGCTTTTCGGGCCGGTGGCCATGGCGGCCAAAACGTTAACAAAGTGGCCACGGCGGTGCGTTTACGCCATAAACCGACGGGCATCGTCGTTTCCTGCCAATCACAGCGTTATCAGCCCCAAAATCGGGAATTGGCAATGGATATGTTGCGGCAAAAGCTTTGGGCGCTTAAGGAGGAAGAGCGGGAGAAAAAAGAAGCCCAAATTCGCGGCGAATATCATGCTCCCAGCTGGGGCCAGCAAATTCGGTCTTATGTTTTGCACCCTTATAAAATGATTAAAGATTTGCGCACCGGTTATCAAACAAGCAATGTGGAAGCAGTTTTAGATGGTGATTTAGACGGATTTATTGAGGAAGAAATTAAAATCTTGGCAAGATAAAAAAATTGTGTTATAGTGGTTTAAGTTATTAAAAAGTATGGCAGAAGAAGAAACCTATCTTATCAGCGACTTGGAGGAAAGTCAGGTAACGCCGGAAGAAGAAGGAAAAGAAGAAAACTTTTTTTCTTCTCCCAAGGGGAAAATTATCACCGCCACCGTGGCGGTGGTGGCAATTATTTTGGGCGTTTTTAGCGGGAAACTTTTAGCCAAACCCGGCGAGCAGGAGGCAAAAACGGCTAGTGCCGGCGTGGCGGAAGGAGAGGAGATTAAGCGGGGAATGGAATTTGGTCTTCTCGACGCCGAGGAAACTTTTAAGGATAACGCGATTGGGGTTTTGAAAGAAGGAGGGATTGACGGTGAGGGGACTCATCATTTGGAGCGAGAAGGCGGGCCGTCGCAGAATGTTTACCTCACTTCCTCTGCCGTGGATTTAAGCCAATTAATAGGTCGCAAGGTTCAGGTTTGGGGGGAAACTTTTGCTACCCAAAAAGCGGGCTGGTTTATGGATGTGGTGAAGGTGAAAGTTTTAGAATAAAAGAGGCTTTCTTATGATGACAACTGCCGAGGAAAACGAAACCGTTGAGAACGAAAAAAAAGCGGTAGTGAGATTAGAGAAGGTAGGAAAAAAATTTGGGCCGCTAACAATTTTTGAGGAAATTAGTTTTTCTCTTTTTCCGGGCGAATTTGCCTTTTTGGTGGGGCCTTCAGGTTCAGGCAAAACCACCCTGCTTCGTTTAATTTACCGCGAACTTTTGCCAACAACGGGGGAAATTTTTTTAGACGAGGAGGAAATTTCGGCAAAAATTTCGGGGCGAAAACTTTGCGAGGTGAGGAAAAAAATTGGCCGAGTTTTTCAGGATTTAAAAATTATTCAAGACCGGACGGCTTGGGAAAACTTAATGCTGGCTTTTCAGATTTTAGGGAAGAACGATAAGGAGGCAAAGAGCCAGATGGAGGAAATTTTTTCTCTTGTTGGTCTTGAAGAAAGAATGAATCTTTTCCCCAGCCAACTATCAGAGGGGGAAAAACAGCGATTGGGAATTGCCCGGGCGCTGGTGGGTGAGCCGGAAATTCTTTTAATTGATGAACCGACCAGTAATTTGGACCCGGCCAACACTTGGCAGATTATGAAGCTTTTGGACGAGATTAACAAGAAAGGGATTGCCGTTTTTTTGGCCACCCACGACGAGGATTTAGTAGATTCTTTGCAAAAAAGAGTGATCGAGATTGGTCAGGGAAAGTTGTTGCGAGATGAGAAAAAAGGAGGTTATTCAGCAAAATGAATAGTTTAAAAACGGCCTTAAGCCATATTCGCCGTTCCCCCTACCAAACGGTTTTAATTATTTTGGTTTTGTTTTTTTCCTTTTTCCTTTTAACTTCTTTTGCGATTTTAGCCTTTGCTTCGCAAAAAGTGTTGACTTTTTTTGAAGCCAAGCCGCAGGCGATTGCTTATTTAAAAGACGAAGCCACCCCTGAGCAGGTGCAGGCGGTGGTTGATAAGCTTAAAGCCACCGGCAAGGTTAAGGAAATAAAATATGTTTCCAAAGAAGAGGCTTTAAGAATTTATCAGGAGGCCAACAAGGATAATCCCCTGCTTTTGGAAATGGTAACCGCCGATATTCTGCCGGCAAGTTTGGAAATTTCCGCAAGTAATATTTCCTATCTTGAGGAATTGGCTTCTATTTTGGAAAAGGAAGACATTGTTTCCGTTTCCGAAAGCGGGAAAAAAGAGATTGACTTTGCCAAGGATATTGCCACTTCACTGCGGCAATGGACGCAAACAATTAGAAGGGTGGGAATAGGTTTGGGCGCTTTTTTATTAGCCGAGTGCTTTTTGCTTATTTTAGTGATTACCTCGATGAAAATTGCCCTGCGGCGCGAAGAAGTGGAAATTGTGCGTCTTTTAGGAGGTTCTTCCTGGTTTGCCCGCCTGCCTTTCTTATTTGAGGGGGCGATTTATGGATTTTTAGGTTCGCTTTTGGGGGCGGGGGCGACTTATTTGCTTTTAAGCCAAGGCGGGAAAATGGCGGAACAATTTTTAGGGAATATTGGCATTTTCCCCCTGCCTTTCTCTTTTTTGATCGCTCTTTTTGGAGGAACGGTTGTTTTTGCCTCGTTTCTTTGCGCTTTAGCCAGCTTCACGGCAACAAGACGGTATTTAAAATAAACTTCGCCGGCGTTTCTTCAGCAAGGAGTATTTTTTGCAAAAGAAGGCGGGATTATGGCATAATGATAAAGAAAGTTAAACTCGTAATGCGTAACAGGTAATGCGTAATGTGTAAATGCAAAGCGCAAAGAGTGTAGGGGCGCATCACGATGCGCCCGCATCTTGACACAAATTATCTAACGGGCGATTCGTGAATCGCCCCTACAAAGCCAATAATATTCTTTGATATTTTAAAAAAATATGGGAAAAAGAAAAAAGCTGTTTTGGTTTATTTTTGCTATTTTTGTCGGCTTTATTTTTTATTCCGGCTCAACGGTTTTGGCCGATGAGGTGAGCGATAAGTTTAACGATCTGCAAAACCAAATCAGCGAGCTGGAGAAAAAGCTTGAGGAAACGCGGGGGCAAAAGCAAACTCTTTCTTCGCAAATTGCCTACATGAATCAGCAGATTCAAATTGCCCAGTTAAAAATTAACCAAACTCAAGCCCAAATAAGCGCCCTCGAAGAAGAAATTAATGATCTTTCCTTAAAAATTGATCGCCTTGATGTTTCTTTGGACAAACTTTCTCAATTGCTTTTGCGCCGGGTGGTGGAAACCTATAAAAAAGGCCAGCTTGAGCCCGCCTTGCTTCTTTTTGCCACCGAAGATATGAGCCAATTTTTAACCAATTATCGTTATCTTCAGGAGGCGCAAAAGCATGACAAAGCCTTAATTTTGGCGGTGCAAGCGGCAAGGGATAATTTTGACGCCCAAAAAAGCCTTAAAGAAGAAAAACAGGCGGAGTTGGAAAAATTAAGGGTCCAGCTTCAACAGCAAAATAATGCCTTGGCACAGCAAAGAGCGGACAAAGAACGTCTTTTGGCGGTTACGAAAAGTAATGAAGCTTTGTATCAGCAAATGCTGGCCAATGCCTTGGCAGAGCTTCAGGCAATTCAGGCAATTGTGGCCGGCAGAGGGGAAGAAAAAGAAGTAGGCCAAGTTAAAGAAGGGGAAAAAATTGCCACTGTTATTCAAGGTAAATCCGCCTGTTCAACAGGAACACATTTACATTTCGAAGTGAGAGAGGGAAGCGCCCTGAAAAATCCCTTTACTTATCTTTCTTCAACTTCGCTAATTAATGATTCTGGTGGAGATGAATATTTTTTTGGGGGGAGTTGGTCTTGGCCATTAGTGGGGACAATAAGGCTAACACAGGGCTTTGGCAATACCTGGTGGGTGCGTTCCGGCGGGGCTAATTATCCTTCTCATACGGGAATTGATATTGTTTCCGACAATAGCGCGGTTTCGGCGGTTAAGGAGGGGACTTTATTTAATGGTTCAATTAAATGCGGAGGAGGAAATTTATTTTATGTGCGGGTGGATCATGCTGACTCCGGTCTTGACACTTATTATCTTCACGTTAACTACGCCAAACTTTAAAGCCCTATAGCGAAACTTCAGTAAAATAGTGCTGGAGCCTGAATTTTAAAATGCTCTAAAGCATTTAATCCCGAGGTTCCTGCCTAATCAACCCCCGGAGTTGATTAGATTTGCAACCTCGGGAGCAATACTTAATTTCTAATTTTCTTTGCTTGCGGCAGGTCGTCTACTGTAGGAGGATTGGCGCGGACTGCCTGCCCGCCCGCTGGCGGAAAGCACGCTATTTCATTTAACATCCAGCCACATTATTGTTTTATCGATTATACTATAGGAACTAAATTACTATATAGTAATTTAGTGAAAAAGAGCAGACTATTTTGGGGAATTGGGTAATAAATTTTCTTCTTGATAAAAAGAGGTTAGTTTTTGATAATAAAAACACGGTGGAAAAAAAGAAAATCTTTTTTCTTTTATTGGGAGCGTTTATTTTTCTGCTTTTACCATCGGTGGTTTTTGGCCAGGTGGTAATTAACGAAGTTTATTATCAAGGAGACTCCACGAAGGAGTGGGTAGAAATTTATAATTATGGTGATGCTTCTTTTAATTTAATGAACTGTCGGCTTGAAGATAATAATGGTAGTGATAATATTGGTGCTTATTCAATTAACGCTAAAGAGTTTTTGGTGATTGCGAAAATCGGAAACAATAGTCTTGCAGAAGCTGTTGGCAGTCCGGGGAAAATTATTTGGTTGGATGGGCCAATAGGAAACGGTTTGGCTGATGGAGGAGATCGTCTTTTGCTGTCTTGTGGTGGGGAAGAGATAGATAAGATAAGCTGGGGTTCTGATATAATTTATTTTAATATAAAGGCAGTCGGCAATGGCTATTCTCTTGAGCGCTTACCGACAGGACAAGGAGATTTTGTTGAGCAGAAAAACCCAACACCGGGAAAAGGGGTTTTTATTGCCTTTACGCCAATACCCACAGCGACGATATCGCCATCGCCTCAATTGACATCAGACCTTACTCCAACAGTAATCGTTACCCCCGCTCCTGCAGCAGTGAAAGCAACTTATCAAATAAACGAGGTAAAAAACGAAAAAGGGGAGGTTCTTTCCAGTGTTAAAATTTATGTTGACGACCAGTATCTTCATCATTACGCGCCCGAGGTCTTGGAATTTGGCGACGGCTATTATTGCGATGATGATAAAAAAGTGGCCTGCGGCTTCGGCGAGCATTCAATTAGGCTTGAAAAAAACGGCTACGAGGATTGGGAGGAAACAAAGGAGATTAAGGCGGGAGATGCTTATTCGGTTAATCCGGTAATGGCTTTTTTACCCTCGCCAACACCAAACCCTACCGCTACTCCTGTTTCTAGTTTATCGCCAACAGGGCGGATAAGCCCAAGCCCGTCGTTGGCGATAACTTCTCTTTTATTAAGCCCGACTTCTTCTTCGCCCCTTTTGCCTTTTGCTGACTTTGCCTTAGTTCCTAAAAAGATCACGGGCGAAGAAGAAATTTTGGAGGAAAATTTGGGGCAGGTTTTAGGAGAAGAAAAAAGAGAAGAAAAGAAAAGTTCAAGCTGGTATTTTGGTGTCGGCGCTTTTTATTTAGGCGTTTCCGGCTGGCGCTTAGCGCGGAAAAACGATAATGATATAATGGAAAAGTTAAATTTTGAAGAAAAATAATGAAAAAAGTCCTTTCTTTTTTAAATCGCTTTTTACCGCCAATTTTGGTAATGGCGTTAATTTTTTATCTTTCTTCCCGTTCTTCCTTTTCGGTTTCGCCAAAATTTTGGTTAAATTTTTTAGTTTTTAAAACCCTTCACTTTTTAGAATTCGGGTTTTTATTCCTGCTTTGGGCGCGCGCTTTTTTGGGCAATAAAAATCGTTTTTGGCTGGCTTTTCTTTTGAGCTTTTTTTGGGCCTTAACCGATGAGGTTCATCAGCTTTTTGTCCCTACCCGAGAGGGGACAATCCGTGATATGCTCATTGATACGGCCGGAATTTTATTTTTTTGGTGGCTTTTATGGAGTATCTTACCAAAAGCGCCCAAGAAACTAAAGAATTGGGCGAAAAAATTGGCGCTAATTTAAAGCCGGGTGATCTCTTGGCTTGTTTTGGCCAGCTGGGAGGCGGAAAAACCACCTTTCTTCAAGGAGTGGCCAAGGCTTTGGGGATAAAGGAGCGAATTTTAAGTCCGACTTTTATTTTGATGCGCCAATACGAACTTCCCCACCAAAAAAGAGGGATAGAAAGATTTTATCATTGGGACTGGTATCGGATTAAGGGAGAAAAGGAAGCCTTGGCGGCGGGTTTTGGCGAAAATCTTCTTGATCCAAAAGCGGTAGTGGCGGTAGAATGGGCCGAAAACGCCCTTAAAGCCTTGCCGAGAAAAAGAATTGAGGTTCATTTTGAATATGGGGAGAAAGAAAAAGAGAGAAGAATAAGGATTATTAGAAAGAATTGTTAAAAGACGCGAATTGACGCGAATGAGAAACGAAGGGACGCGAATGAGCGAATGGAATGGTTGGAGTAGCGCCGTTTACGGCGCGCTAAAAATCAACGCGAACAACTAAATTTCGTTATTCCAATAATGAAGTAATTTATTTTCTGTATGATTCTTTTCATAGATACTACTAATAACCAAAAGATTTTCCTAAAATTGGGAGAAAAAGCCAGTATTATAAATAAAAGTGAGGATTTATTGGGGGCGATAGAAACTTTATTAAATGAAAGCGGTTGTACAATAGATGATATTAGCGGGATAGAAATTAACACCGGTCCGGGGTCTTTTACCGGTTTGCGTATCGGGATAACGATTGCCAATATTTGGGGTTGGTTTAAAAAAATTAAGGTTAACGGCAAACTGATAAACGCTCAAGATTTTATTTTGCCAAAATACGAATAGAAGTTAAAAGAAACTAATGAGAAAAATCCTGCCCTTTTTTCTAACTTTAATAATTTTTCTTTTTGGTTTTTCCAGTGAGTCTTTTGCCTCTTTTTCTCCCTCCTCGGCTCAAGATTTAAGTTTTTATGGTGAGTATTGCCAGAGCCAAGAGTGGCGGTGGCTTTGCCAGGTTGGGCAAACGGAATTGGCGGCCTTAAAAGAAGAAGACGGCTGGGAGTTGGTTTTAGATGATTTTGCTTTTTTTGGCCAAAATCGGGGGATAGAGTTTGTTTTTCCTGCCCTTGAAAACGGTTTAGAAAATCCGGTGTTAGTCCTTTCCTTACGGGCAATGGGGGAAACTTTTGGTTGGGCGCGGCTGGAAATTTACCAAAAAGACACTTGGCAAATGGTTTGGGGTGGAGTAGGCCAGGACCGCTTGGTTTTTTATGGCGATAAACCCTGGCGGGAAGAAGTTAATCTAAAAGAAGTTTTGGGAGGTGGTTTAGAAGAAGAATTAAAGGAGGGTTTGCGAGTGCGGTTACAAGTGGGGCCGTTAGTTTCCTCAAGCTATGTTTTGCCCGCTATTGACCAAGCAGTGATTATTGACAAGGGTAACCAAAACGAGATTTTAACTCCCACCTTGGGGATAACATTGGCCTTAAGTCTCACCCCAACGGCGACTCCTATGGTTTTTCCTTCCCCTACCTTAACGTCAACGCTAACCCCAACAGCGACTCCGACACCAACTGGCACCATTGAGGAAAATAAAGTTGTTTGGATTTTCCCCCAAGATGGGGAAACGGTTTCGGGGAAAGTGATTTTAGAAGCAAGATTAGAGGAGGAAGGGGAAGAAACGAAAACCTTGCGGGAGGTCTTTTTCTGGCGGCCTTTGGGCCAAAACTCGTGGCAGCAACTTGCGGAAAATATTTGGGAAACCGAAAATCTACCCTTGGGAGAATACCAACTGCAGACAAAACTAACCAGCGAGGAAGGCGAGGAAAAAAGCGCGGAAATAGTGGTGAGCTTAGGGGCGAGGATTTTTAATGTTTTTTTAACCGGGAGAACTCTTTCTTGGCAAACCGATCGACCCACCCTGGGCCGAATTATTTATGATCGTGCTTCTCATTTGGGGGTTGAGAAAAATTATCCCAATTTTGGTTATCTTTGGGCAAGTGAGCCTACCAGTAGGCAAAAGCAAACCAGCCATCAGTTTACTTTTGGGCAAATTCCCGCTGGTCGGTATTATTACCGCATTTTGGCTTTTGGCTCGCCGGTTTCCTACAGCGACGAGTATGTTTTGGAAACGGATTCTTTGCTAATCGAAGAAGAAAAGGTTTTGGGCCAAGCGGCAAGCGCTGAAGCAAGCATTTCTTTGCCACCGACACCAGAGGAAAACGGAGAAGAAGTTTTTGATCAAAGCCAACCATTAGCTGAAGAAAAGCCATTCAATTTTCCTCGCTTTTTAGCCTTGTTTTTACTAGGGGTTTTGGCCGGAGGAGGGATTGTTCATTTGACAAAGAAGGAAAAATAGTCTTAAATTAGTCTTAATGAGCGCTAAAAAAGGTTTAAAAGATTTTTTTATTCCCGGCGAAAGTAATAATTTTCGCGCCCGTCTGCTCCATCTGCCATTTTTGGCCGCCTTTCTCTTTTTTTTCCTTTTTTTTAAAACCGCCCTTTCTTTATACCTTTTAACTAATCCGGCGGTTTTAGGTTATTCTTCGCAAATTACCAGCGCCCAGATTATAGAGTTAACAAATGCGGAACGGCAGAAGTATGGCCTGCCGGCGTTAACGCCTAGCCCTCTTTTGGAAAAAGCGGCGCGGCTTAAGGCGGAGGATATGTTTGCCGGCGACTATTGGTCGCATCGCTCGCCTACGGGAAAAACCCCTTGGGATTTTTTGAAAGAAGTTGGTTATAATTATGTTTACGCTGGGGAAAATTTAGCCCGTGACTTTGCCGACGCGTCGGGAGTGGTGGCGGCGTGGATGGCCTCGCCGACTCATAAAGAAAATATTGTAAGTAAGAATTATCAGGAAATTGGGGTGGCGGTGGTTGATGGCGAGCTTGGGGGTTTGAAGACTACTCTGGTGGTGCAGATGTTTGGGACGCCGACAAGGCTGGTGGGAGAAAAGCCGCCGGCGCCGGTTCAGGAAATGCCGCCAGAGATAAAAGCAAAAACGGAGGAAAAAGGAGGAGTGCTTCCCTCGGCGGAAAATAATAATCTTGGAGAAAAAGGAGGAACGATTGACCTTTTATCCTTAGAAAAACTGGCGGTGGTTTTTTGCTTGGGGTTACTCTTAGGAGTTTTAGTGGTAGATAAGGTGGTGGCGGAAAGAAGGCAAACGCCGCGATTAACAGCCGACAACAATGCCCATCTTATTTTCCTGCTTTTGGTGATTTTAGTAGTGGTTCTTTTGGAAGCGGGGACGATTGTTTAAGATACGCGAATTAACACGAATGGAAAACGAATGGACGCGAATTTGTAGGGGCGGGGTTTTTCCCCGCCCGAAACCAAAATGAATTCTATAGGGGCGATTCATGAATCGCCCGTTAGGGTAATTGGCGCCAATATGCGGGCGCATCGTGATGCGCCTCTACATATTTTTTTATGAAATATGAAAAATAAGAAAGAAAACACCGTTTTTCCCTACGAGTATTTAGTTTTGGCGATAATTTTGGCCTCGGCGGCGATTTTATTGCTTTATTTTCCTCCTCTTTCGGGGAAAAGGGAAATAGTGGCTCTCTCCTTAGGCATTTTTTATTTTCTTTGGGGGATTTGGCATCATAGTCGTCGCGGCGATTTAGTTTTAAAAATTATTTTGGAATATTTAGCGGTGGCCGCTTTAGGCGTGGCGGCTTTATTAATTTTAATTTAAAAAATGAAGGGTATTATCTTAGCTGGTGGTTTAGGCACGCGCCTTTATCCTCTCACTTGGGCAACCAACAAGCATCTTCTGCCTGTTTTTGACCAGCCGATGATTTTTTATCCGATTAATACTTTAGTAAAGGCAGGGGTTAGGGAGATTTTGGTGGTTACCGGCGGGCCGCATGCGGGACATTTTCTTCAGGTTTTGAAAAACGGCAAGGAGTTGGGATTGAAGCATTTGGAATATGCTTATCAGGAAGGAGAAGGGGGCATTGCTGCCGCCCTTTCTTTGGCGGAGGACTTTGCCGATGGAGAAGCGGTGGCGGTGGTTTTAGGCGATAACACCACCGATGCCGATATTTCCCCGGCGGTCAAAAATTTTCAAGCTGGAGCGACCGTTTTTTTAAAAAAGGTGCCCGACCCCGAACGTTTTGGTGTACCTGTTTTTTCCAAAAAAAACCCTAAAAAAATTATTAAGATTGAAGAAAAACCGGCCAAACCGCAATCAAATTTTGCCGTTACCGGCCTTTATCTTTATGATAATGAGGTTTTCAAAATTATTAAAACCTTGAAACCGTCGGCGCGAGGAGAGCTGGAGATAACCGATGTTAATAATGGCTATCTTGAACAAGGCAAGCTTAACTGGTTTGAGCTTGAGGGTTTTTGGTCCGACGCCGGCACCTTTGAGAGCCTTTTTCGTACTAACCAATATTGGGCCAAGAAAAAGATGAGCAAGGCTAAACTCCCTTAATAACCGCCAAAGGCTTAAGGCGGGCGACTTTTTCGGTTAAACCTTCCTTAACTAATACTTCAACTACCTCTTCGATGTCTTTATAAGCTCCCGGCGCTTCATCGGCAACTTTATGAAAGGGAAGGTTGTAAATTATTTCTCCCATTGACTTTTCAAACTGGGAAAGGCTGATGTTTTTTTGGGCAGCGCGGCGGGACATCAGTCGGCCGGCGCCATGGTTGACGGAATGGAAGGTTTCCTTATTTTTGGCCGTGCCGACAACGATATAAGAGGCAGTGCCCATACTGCCGGGGATAAGAGCCGGATGGCCGGTTTTGGCAAAAGAGGGAGGATTTTGGGGATGACCGGCCGGCAGCGCCCGAGTGGCGCCTTTGCGATGGACTAAAACCTTTTGACCAAAATGACTTTCCCACTTAGCAATGTTATGGGCAACATCGTAAAGAAGGGCAAGGGGGTCATTATTGCCAAAAGTTTCCCGCCAAGCCTGGCGGACAAAGTGGGTGATAATCTGGCGGTTGGCAAAGGCAAAGTTAACGCAGGCGGCCATGGCGCCAAAGTAGCGTTCTCCTTCAGGGGTAGTAACCGGGAGAGCGGCTAAGCCTTGATTTGGAATTTGCAGACGGTATTTTTCTTTTTCCCGCCAAAGAATTTGGGTGTAGTCAAGGCAAGTTTGGTGGCCTAAGGCACGGGAGCCGGTATGGATCATCACCGTTATTTGATTAGGGAAAAGGTCGAATGCTTGGGCAGTTGAGGGGTCAAAAATCCGGTCTACTTTTTGGATTTCAATAAAGTGGTTGCCGGAGCCCAGAGTGCCTAATTCGTTTTTAGCGCGCCCGATCGCTTTTGTCGAGAGGTAAGAAAATTCTGCTTCTTTCATTTGGCCATTTTCTTCCGTTTTTTCCAAATCGTCTTTTTGCGCCAGACCCTTTTTTACTAAAAAAGAAAGCCCTTCCCGGCAAACCTTTTCCAGCGGCAGATCAAGACGCCCTTTTTGGTGTTGCCCGCCAAGGCCCAAGGGCACAAGCTGGCTAATTTTCTCAATTAATTGCCGGAGCAAAGAGGGGGTAAAAACCTTTTCGTCAAAAAACTGTTGGGAAAGAAGAAGACGCACCCCGCAATTAATATCCATCCCCACGGCGCCGGCGGAAACTAAACCATTCGTAGCCATAACGCCGCCAATTGGCAGGCCGAAACCTTCATGGATATCCGGCATTCCCAAAACCGGCGAGATAACCTCCGGCAGGCAGGCAGCGGCAACTAATTGTTCCAAGCTTCTATCTTCTTGAATTGGTTTCAAAAGTTTTTCAGAGGCATAAATTATTACCTCGGCTTGCATCGGCCCGCTTTTTTTGATCCGCCATTTTTGAGGAGAAAGTGGTTCAAGGTTAAACATTATTGTCGGCAATGTTATAATAAAGAAAGTTAAATTGCTAAATTGCTAAGCAGTTTAACTATATTAACAAACTCAAAACTTAAATCGCAAAGATCAAAACCTAACTCAAAGTTCAAAAACGTTTTTATGTGTTGGTTTTGATTTTTAAATTTGGTTTTGTCCCGCCATAGCGGGACCCCGTTGCGGCGGGGCATTTTGATCCGCCAGCTGGCCTTGTACCAGCACGGTACAGAGCTGACGGACAGGGTTCATTCCTGTAGCTGTCATTCCTGAACTAAATTCAGGACAGGCTCTGACGAAAGTCAGGATCTAAATGATTCTGAATCAAGTTCAGAATGACGCTAATCGTGGCCGTCATTCTGATGAATCCGCCAGCTTGCGGATCAAATCTGAAAGCTACCACGCAAAACTCAAATCTTAAAAATTACATATATTTCAGAAAGATTTAACATTTACCATTTGAGTTTTAAGTTTTCAAACTACAAGTTGCCTGCCGCTTTCTTTTTTGCTTTTTTGATTTAACGATTTAATGATTTGGTAATTTTTTGTTATCTTTATTATGCCCGATAAAAAAATTTTTTTCAACAATCCTGTTTTGGGGAAAAAATCGCTGGTGGAAGTGGTGGAGGAGATTGTGGCTTTTATTAACCATGACCCCCAATCTTTTTACCACTTAATTATTGGCACCGATTCGCAAGACCATGCACTGGAGAAAGTTAATGGTTATCTTAATTTAGTCTCGGCGATTGTTATTTATCGCGACGGCCATGGCGGCCGTTATTTTTGGCGACGGCAAAGGCTGCCTCATTCCCGAAATCTTCGGGAGAAAATTTATCAGGAAACTCTTACCTCGTTGGACTTAGCGCAAAAGCTGGTGCCTTTGTTGCACCAAAAACTTAATGGTAATGAATATGAGCTGGAGATTCATATTGATGTGGGTAATGCCGGGCCAACACGGGAAATGATTCGCGAGCTGGTGGCGATGGTAAATAGTAACGGGTTTCGGGCTAAAACCAAACCCGAATCATATGGCGCCACCTGCGTGGCGGATAAATACACCTAAAAAAAGTCAAAAGTTAAAAGTCAAAAGTTAAATATAAAAAGTTAGTAACTCGTAATAAGTAAATTCAAAATTCAAAAGTCAAAATTCAAAATTGCAAGTCAAAAGTTAAAAATTTTTTTATTCTACTTTTGAATTTTAACTTGTAATTTTGACTTTTAAATTTTAACTTTTGACTTTTAGTTATTCTCTGTCCGCCAGCTGGCGGACAGAATCATTCCCTCATTGCTACATTACTCTTGCTATTATTATCTTGCTATTATTATCTTGCTATTATTGTCTTGTTATTATTACAGGTCTAATATCGTCATCATCGCTAGTGACTTATTTAGGGGGCGATCGCCCCTATTTTAATTCCCTTTTAAATTTAAAAATTTTTAGTTAATTATTTTTCTTCTATATTTTTAAAAATATAGCGGTAAAATATAGGTGAGTCAGAAAAAAGCCAGGCGAGAAAATTTTTTTATCCCGAGGTTTGAAGCTAATCAACTCCGGGGGTTAAATGGCTTCAAACCTCGGGAGTTAGCTATAAAATAATTCCGGTGATTATTTTATTTTGATTTCCTAATTTCGCGAGCGCAAGCGAGTTAATTTCTCAATTTCAGCCCCGTCAGGGCGGGACGAATTTCTAACTTCTAATTTTCTTTTTTTTATGTGTTAGAATAAAGTTGATGAAACTACTCGTTACCGGTGGCGCGGGTTTTATCGGCACTAATTTTATTCGTTATTGGCTTAAGAATCATCCCCAAGACAAGGTTATTAATCTTGATAAACTTACCTATGCCGGTGACCGGCGAAATTTAGCAGATTTGGAAAGCGCTTCTTCTTACTGTTTTGTTAAAGGCGATATTGGCGATCCTAAATTGGTAGAAAAACTCATGGAAAAAGTTGAGGTGGTAGTGAACTTTGCCGCCGAAAGCCACGTTGATCGCTCAATTGAAAACCCCGAAGTTTTTCTTAAAACTAATATTTTGGGGACTTTTAATTTGCTTGAAGCGGCGCTTAAAAATAAAATTAGACGTTTTCATCATGTTTCTACCGACGAAGTTTATGGCGAGCTTCCTTTGGAGTCGGAGGAAAAATTTAACGAGGTAACAAAATTCGCCCCCCATAGCCCCTATTCGGCTTCTAAAGCTGGCTCCGACCATTTAGTTTTAAGCTACTACTATACTTACGGTTTGCCGGTAACCATTACTAATTGTTCTAATAATTATGGTGCCTACCAGTATCCGGAAAAATTTATTCCCCGGATGATTACGAACCTTTTGGAGGGCAGGAAAATCCCTATTTATGGCGATGGTCGCTATGTCCGCGATTGGCTTTATGTTGAGGATCACGCACGGGCAATTGAAGCGTCTTTGCTTGACGGCAAGCCGGGACAAACCTATTGTGTGGGCGGCTTAACCAAAGATGTTAGTAATTTAGAGCTGGCAAAGATGATCTTAAAAATTATGGGTAAAAACGAAGATTTTTTAGAATTTGTGGCCGATCGGGCTGGTCATGACCGTCGTTATGCGGTTGACTGGGGAAAAATTAAGGATGAACTTGGTTGGAAACCGCAGGAAACAATCGAATCGGGATTAGAGAAAACCGTTTCTTGGTATTGCCGGAATAAATCATGGTGGCAGGAAAAGAAGAAAGAAGCCGAGGAGTTTTATCAAAAATTAGCCGTTAAAAAAATTTAGATGAATTTCAAAAAACTTAAGATTTCGGGGTTAATCTTGGTTGAGCCGGATGTTTTTGGTGACGAGCGGGGATTTTTTTTGGAATCTTATCATCAGAAAAAATTTACCGAGGAGGGAATAAGAGTTAATTTTGTTCAGGACAATCATTCTCGCTCTTCGCGGGGAGTTTTACGGGGTCTTCACTTTCAAAAAGCTCCCTTTGCCCAAGATAAATTAGTGCGCGTGGTGCGGGGGGAGGTTTTCGATGTTGCCGTTGATCTTCGGCCCGATTCCCCAACGTTAGGCCAGTGGGAAGCGGTGGTGCTTTCCGAAAAAAATAAAAAAATATTTTTTATTCCCCAAGGTTTTGCCCATGGCTTTCTGGCTCTAAGCGAAGTAGTTGATTTTGAGTATAAGGTGAGTAATTTTTATTCGCCTGAAAGCGAGATGGGAATTATTTTTGATGATCCCCGCATTAATATTTCCTGGCCTTTAGTAAAAGAAGAGCTAATTTTATCAGCCAAAGACAAGGGTTGGCCGTTGTTTTCTCAAGTTAAAGATGAATTAAAGAAGATATGGGGAAAACAAAAATAATAGGAACTGGCTTAAGCGGTTTGGTAGGCTCACGCTTGGCGGAAATTCTCCAAAATAACTACTCATTTATTGATTTTTCTCTTGAGACGGGGGTGGATATTTTAGATATTAAGTCTTTAGAAAAGCATTTTTTAGAAAATAAAGAAGCAAAAGTGGTGATCCATTTGGCGGCCTTTACGGATACGAATGCCGCCTGGAGCCAGCGGGGAGATAAAAGTGGCCTTTGTTATCGTCTAAATGTTTTGGGGACGGAAAATATTATCAAACTTTGTCAAGAATATGGCCGGTATTTAATTTACGTTTCTACCGACTTTGTTTTTTCCGGCCAAAAAGATGGTGTTTATACCGAGGAAGATACTCCCGATCCGATTGAGTGGTATGGGCAAACAAAGCGGTGGGCGGAGGAAGCGGTTTTGGAAAGTAGTCTGCCGGCGGCGATTGTTCGTCTTTCCTATCCCTTCCGGGCTTTTTTCCCGAAAAAAACCGATTTGATACGAAAGATAATTGAGGGTTTAAAAAATCAAACACTTTATCCTCTTTTTACCGATCAAATAATCACCCCTACTTTTATTGATGATTTTGCCAAGGGGATTGGTTTTTTCCTAAAAGAAAAGCCGGTTGGTATTTTTCATTTGGTGGGAGAAAACCACCTTTCCCCCTACGCGGTGGGGTTGGAAGTGGCGCGAACTTTTGGTTTTGATTCGAAATTAGTGAAGAAGGGAAGTTTAAAGGAGTATGAGCAAAATGCTCCCGCTGGTTCGCGGCCATTCCAAAAAAATTTAGCTCTTGATAATCAAAAAATTACTTCTTTGGGGATAAAGATGCTTCCCTTTGCGGCTGCGCTCCAAAAGGTGAAAGAACAACTTAGCTAAGTAAAGATTCTTTTGGCTAAAAGAATAACTCCTCCCGTTACTAAGGGAATAAAAAGATTATCGTTAAGGCGCCGGCCGTCAATTTTTGGTTCGCTGAATTCCAAGATGGTGGTAGTGATAATTGCTGGGGCTAAGAATTTCAAAGGCACATAGGGCAGGGAAACGGTAGCGGCGGCAATGGCACTAGCGAAGGCGGCACTCCAGCGCTTCTTTAAAGAATGACCATTATTTAGATAATAACCGGTAATCGCATTAATTGAATCCCCCACTGCCAAGGTTAAAATGGCTACTGTAGCAACAGGAAGAGGAAAAGCAAAAACAGCGGCTAAGCTGCTCCAGGTAAAAAGAAGCGGGCCAAGCCCTAAAAATTTCGGCAAGGGTTTTCGCTCGAAATAAATAATAATTTTATTTAAGAAAGTAAGAGGTCGAAGATGATTTAAGAGAAGAAGGATGGTTAAAAGAAGGGTAAAAAGGGCAAGGTAGTAGGGGGTTAAAATTTGATAATTAACCACCAGCGCTAAAGACAAGCCGTAAAAAAGATGGACAATTTTTCTCCTTAGGTTAACGTCCTTACTCCAGTCGGAAGCGTGTTTGGTTTGGGAAAGAAAATAAAAAAACCAAAAAATGGCGGTGGCAAGAAAGAAGCCGCCAACAACATCAGAAAGATGATGCAGTCCTAAACTAACCCGGGAGTAAGCAATTAAAAAAGCTCCAAAGAAACCCAAGGGGGAAAGTTTTGGCCAAAAAACGGTGATTGTCCAGGCAATAACGGTGGCCACCGCCGTATGCAAAGAAGGAAAGGCAAAATCGGCGGGGATATTGGTGGTTACTCCCAAAACAGCGGGGTTTTCAACAAAAGGCCGGCTTATTTGGGTTAAATCCTTAATTATTTTTCCAAAAAATAGGGTAAAAATTAAGGCGGGGGCAAAAATGGGTAGAAAATATTCTTTTTTAAATTTTAGGATAAAAAAAGCCAGCAGCCCGATTAATATCGGCAAAAGGAATGGTGAGTTAAGAATGGCGGCAATCATTTTTTGGAAAGGTTTTTCGTTTTAGAAACAGAAAGAGATTTTTTTTCTGATTTTTCGGTAAGAAAATTATTAATGGCAAATAAAAAGACGCCAAGAGAAAAAATTAATTCGGTAGGCTCTTGGTCTCGGGCATCAATAAAAGTGTCAAAAAAATTGAGATCCTCATGGAGCCAGAACTGGAGCCAAAGCAGGGTGTCTTTGCCAAGAAAGTCAGCAGAAGGAAGGCTTAAATCACGGATAAAAACAGCTACCAGTTCATCTATATACTGAACCCAAGAATAATAAAAAAGAATAGGGAAAAAATAGAAAGAAAGATTTTTTTGGGGGAAAAATTTTTCAATCCAAGGGGTCTTTTTTTTGAATTTTGAAACAATTATCCAGCCAAAAGAACCCCAAAGGCCAATTAAAATATAAATTTGTGGTAGTTTTCCTTGGAAAAAGCCTAAGTTATGAATAGTGATTTCGTTTTGGACATTTTTTTGGGCAATTTTTTCTGGGGTTTCTATTTCCAAGATTCTTTGTCCCCAAGAAATTTCTTCGCCGGCAACAAAGAATAAACCAAGCGATAAAATAAAAAAAACGCTTCCTAACCAGAAGTTTTTCTTTTTAAAAAAACTTAAGGCGGTTAAAAATGAAAAAATACTGGCTAAAAGAAAAAAAGTAAATTGCAGCCACTCAACTGGGCCGTCTTCGGCAATAAAAAGATGATAAAGATAAGCGTTTTTTATTTTAAAGACGATAAAAAAAATAACAAGAATAATAGGCAGAAGAAAAATAATTTTATTTTTTCTAAAAATGTTTGTTAGCTTCATTTTTTATTAATAATTTGTTTTTTTTGCCACTCTTTTATTTTTTTAGGATCGCCGCTAAGAAGAACTTGGGGCACTTTTAGCCCGAGAAACTCTTCGGGGCGGGTATATTGAGGATATTCAATATAGACTTGAGATTTGAGATTAGAAGTTTGGGGCTGGGGAGAAGAATCAACGATTTTTTCCAATCCCGGAGAGAAGGATTCGATTTGGTTGGCTTCTTCTTTTTTTAAAACTCCGGGCAGAAGACGAACGACGGTGTCGGTGATGGCCATGGCCGGAATTTCCCCGCCGGTTAAGACAAAATCGCCTAAGGAAATTTCTTCGTCAACAAACTTTTTAATGCGTTCGTCAAAGCCCTCGTAATGGCCGCAAATTAAAATTATTTCCTGAACTTTGGCTAATTGCCGGGCTTTTTTTTGGTTAAAAGTTTTTCCACGCGGAGTAAGAAGAATAATTTTTTGATTTTTCTTTGACCAGTTATTGGTTAAATCTTTTAAGGCATTGTAAATTGGTTCAATGCGTAAAATCATCCCCGCGCCGCCGCCATAGGGGCGGTCATCAACGGTGCCGCGCTTGTCAATGGCCCACTGGCGCAAGTTATGGATTTTAATTTCCACCAGTCCTTTTTCTTGGGCGCGTTTAATAATGCTTTCCCCAAAAGGCCCTTCAAACATTTTTGGAAAAAGGGTTAAAATGTGGATGATCATAAGTTGTATTCTATCAAGTTTTTGTGATATATTGCAAAATGAAAGCGAGTAACTCGTAACAAGTAATCAGTAGAGTAAAAGGCAAAGACCTGCCGCAGTGGGGTCTTGCTATGGCGGGACAAAACCTAAATCAAAGTTCAAAAACAAAAGATAAACTCAAATGTTAAATCGCAAAACGCAAATCTACAACGCAAAACTCAAAACTTGAAAGACAAAAACAGAATTACAATTTAGAAATACAAATATTAAGCCCCTAAAGTTTTTTTGTTCTACTTTTGAATTTTAACTTGTACTTTTGACTTTTAAATTTTGACTTTTGAATTTATTATGAACGATTGTGTTTTTTGCCAAATTGCGGCCGGGAAAATTCCCTGTTTTAAAATTTACGAAGGGGAGGATTTTTTGGCTTTTTTGGATATTAATCCTTGGGTTGAAGGCCACACTTTGGTAATCCCCAAAAAGCATTACCGTTGGGTTTGGGATATGCCGGAAGAATTAGTCGGTCAGTATTTTGCCGTGGTTAATAAAGTTGCTAATCATTATCGGCAGGTTTTTAAAACAGAATTTGTGATGAGCTGGATTTATGGTTTTGAGGTACCCCACGCTCATGTTCATCTTTTCCCCAATTCGCGGGGAAAAATTGCCTTTTACCCAAAAGAAAAATTGCCAACGCTTACGAACGAGGAAGGGGAAAAGTTAGCGGCGGCATTAAAATTAAAATAAGAACAATGAAAATTGCGGTTGTGGGCGCCGGTTATGTGGGTTTAACCTGGGCGGCGGTGCTGGCATCGTTGGGCCATAAGGTTTTTTTGGTGGAAAATAATCAGGAAAAGTTAGCCAAGCTTAAGAAGGGACAGGCGCCTTTTTTTGAGCCCGGTCTGGAGCCCCTTTTGAAAAAAGGAATTAAGAGCAAGCGGCTTTACCTTTTTTCTTCTCTTAAAAACCTTCGGGAAAAACCGGCGCTGGTTTTTATTTGTGTCGGCACGCCTTCCCAAAAGGATGGCTCAATTGATCTTTCTTACGTGTTTCAAACAGCCGAAGAGTTGGGGAAAAATCTTTGGCTTGGCCAGATAACAGTGGCGCTTAAAAGCACCGTTTTGCCGGGGACAACCAAAAAAGTAGGGAAAATTATTAGTCAAAATAAAAGCAAAAAAGCAAATTTTAGTTTGGCTTTCTGTCCGGAATTTTTAAGAGAAGGAAAGGCAGTTGAAGACACTCTTCACCCCAGCCGCGTTATTATTGGCAGTGAGGACAAAAAGGCTGTTAGCCTTCTTAAAAAACTTCATGTTCCTTTTGGGGCGCCAATCCTAATGATGAAAATTGAGAGCGCCGAGCTCACCAAGTATGCGGCTAACGCCTATCTTGCCTTGCGGATTGTTTTTGCCAACCAAATTGCCGATTTGGTTGAGAAAGCAGGAGCGGATGTGGAGGAGGTTATTGCCGGCATTGGACTTGATCCTCGCATTGGCACTGGCTACTGGTACCCCGGGCTAGGATATGGCGGCTCTTGTTTTCCCAAAGATGTGGCCGCCTTGGCCTCTTTTGGCGCCAAAGAGGGGTTAAAAAAGTCGCTTTTTTCTTTTATGCATGATTATAACCAAAGTCGTCCCGAGGAAAAATTAGCGGAGATTGAAGAAAAATGGGGTAGCCCGGCCGGAAAAAAAGTGGCTGTTTGGGGGCTGGCTTGTAAGCAGGGGACCGATGACGTGCGAGGTTCGGCGGCGCTTTTGGTGGCGGATAAATTATCCCAAAAAGGGGCAATGGTTTTTGCTTTTGACACCTTGGCGGAAGAAAATGCCCAAAGGGAATGCTCTCGTCTTTATTATTCTCCTGATCCTTATTTGGTAGCCAAAAATGCGGATTGGCTTTTGGTTTTAAGCGATGATCCTCTTTTTGCTAAGGCTAATTTTAAAAAAGTGAAGGAATTAATGAAGGGAAGGAAAATTTTTGATGCCCGCAATATTTTACCTAAAGAAAAACTTAAAAAGATGGGTTTTGAATATTTAGGCGTGGGCAGGAGTTAACTTTTATCTTGCTTGTCTTTTTTAAATAATTGTTGTATTTTAAGATTAATGGTTAAAGAAAAAGCCGTCGTTATCATCCCTACTTATAACGAACGGGAAAACATTGGTCGGATGATTGAAGTTTTGGAAAAAGAAATTTTCCCGCAGATTAAGGATTGGGAAATGGCCATTTTGGTGGTCGATGACCATTCTCCCGACGGCACGGCCGAGATTGTGCGGGAGAAAATGAAAATTTATCCCAACATTGAGCTTTCCTTAGGAGAAAAGCAGGGTTTGGGAGCGGCTTACGCGCGGGGGATGAAATACGCGATGCAAAAAATGAATGCCGATTGGGTGATTGAGTTTGACGCCGATTTTCAGCACGATCCGGCCTATATTCCTCAGCTTTTAAACGCCGCTAGGCAAGGCTACGATTATGTAGTTGGTTCCCGTTATGTTTCCGGCGGCAAGGTTCCGCAGGATTGGAATTTTTCCCGCCGCCTCATTAGCTCGTTGGGCAGTTTTGTCGCCCGTTTTATTCTTTTTTTTCCTTTTGAGTTTAGAAACGCCCCGCGCGATTTAACTTCCGGCCTTAAGGCCACCAAAGTTAAAGGATTTTTGGAGAAAATTGATTTAGACCATCTTCTTTCCAAAGGCTACGCTTATAAAATTGAGATTTTTTACCGGATGGTAAAGCTGGGAGCAAGGGTAAAAGAGATCCCCATTGAATTTAAAAATCGAGAGAAGGGGGAGTCAAAAATGCCACCCAAGAATTTAACTGATTCTTTAAAAGTGGTGATAAAATTGCGTCTTCAAGACGAGAAAACGCAAAGCTTTTTAAAATTCGCGGTGGTGGGATTTGTGGGTTACTTGGTTAACGCTCTTTCTTTGGCGCTTTTTACTTCTTTTTCCTGGCCAGAAGCTCTTTGCTGGCTTTTATCAACCGAGCTGGCGATTATTTCTAATTTTACCTGGAACAACCTTTGGACTTTTGCTAAAGAAAAGTTTACCAAGCCCTCTTTAGTTTTGAAGAAATTTCTCCAGTTTAACCTTACTTCAGCCGGAGCCTTAGTTATCCAAACGGTAATGGGTACGCTTTTAACCTCTCTTTTTGGGCCCGAGCATCGCCAGCTTTATCTGCCCCTAATTATTGTTTTTATGGTTTTGCCATATAACTGGTTGATGTATAATCGGGTAATTTGGAAAGTAGACAAGAAAGGTAAAAAAGAAAAAAAATGAGTAGTCCGGAAAAACATTTTCCAGAAAGCCATTATTTTTCTTCCTATCAAGAATATCGTTCTTTTGGTGGGCAGCTTAATGAAGAATTTTTTAACCAAGCGCTTGAGTTTTTGAAAGACGGTCAACAACTAAAATCTCAGCAGAAAGTTTATATTCAGTCAGAAAGGCACTGTGCTTACCGGGCGGGTGTTATTCCTTCTCCTCAAGAGGAACGCCTTTATGTTTTCTTAAGAGAACTAATGCCTCCGCCTTCCTCGGTGGAGAAAAAAAGTCAAGATAATAAGGGTTTCCCTTGGCAGTTAGGTGACCATTCTCTTTTAGCAGAAGTTTTCTTGCTTAATAACAATATCTTTTCTTACCAGCAATTTACAGATTATTTTCCTCATATTTTCAACAAAGAAGAAAAAAGCGGGTAAGCTAAAGATAGGGTGTCCAGTCGCTTATAGACATGGTGTTAAAGCTGATAAAGCTTATGGCGTAAAGAAAAAGAGCCGGTAAAAGAAGAATGAAGGGAATTAAAAATTGCTTCTTTTGAAAAAAATTTTCTCCACCTAAGATTAAAAAAGGCAGGGCGGGAATGAGGTAGCGGGCAATGTCGCGATGGGCCACAAAAATGAGGGAAAAGTAAAAAACAACCGGGAAAATAAAGAGAATATCAGTTTTATATTTTTGCCAAAGGAAAGAAAGAAGAATTCCCCCTAAAAGATAGTAAAGATAAACGTCTTCGAGCCAAAATGTTCCTACCCATTTCTCATTGAAATCAAAAACCTGAAATGGCGGCCAAAAAAGATGAATGTTGTCGCCGGTTTTAAAATAGGCCCAAAAATCGCCGGTGGTGATTTTATAGAGAGAGAAAACGCTGATAATGCCCAACGGCGTTAAAAGTATTGGCCAAAACTTCTTTAGTCCCTCTTTAATTTTCTTCTTATCTTTTAAGAGCGAAGAAGATTTTAAAACTTCAATCAAGCCCGCCAAACCCAGAGCGCCGGCTAAAAGCACCCCCGGGCTTTTAACGGTTTGGGAAAAAATCGCCATTAAGGCGCTTTTACCATAATTTCCTTTTTTGAAAAAGTAGATGGCGCTGATAATAAAAAACAAAAAAAGCGGTTCGGGGCTGGGAACATTTTTAACCACCAACCAGCGGGCGGGGAAAAAGACAAAAAGAGAGGCTAGAAAAAGACTGGCTTTTTGTCTTTTGGTTACCAAGAGAAGGAGTTGGTAAAAAGCAAAGATAGCCGCAAGACTGGTAAGCTGAGTAACAAAAATGGCCGCATGAGGGAAATCAATTTTAGGAATTTGGGCGGCAAGCCAAATTAGGGCCGGGTAGGCGGGGAAATGAGCGGGGAAGTAGGCAGGCGGCAGGGTGTTGGGGAAAAGAGCCTCAATTTTTTGAGGATCATACCAAGTTTTGGCCACAATAATATAATTCAGGCTGTCAAAATTAAGCAAAACGGTGGAGAAGTTAAATTTTTCCGGGTAGTTTAAGCCGAAAAATGATTCAAGATGAAAAACAAAGGGGAAATAAAGAAGGGCGGCGGAAAGAAAAGAAACCAGCGCTAAAGTCCAAAAAGGATGAAGCAGGGCCAACTTGCCAAGGTGGGAAAAGAAATTCTTAATTTTGGCCATCGTCTTTTTTCTTTAGTATAGCAAAAATGATAAAATTGCTAAACTGTTATTTTGTTAAATTATGACACGACTAACAAGCCGTCATTCTGAACTCGATTCAGAATCGTTGTTTAATGCCTAAAGAAATGATTCTGATTTTCATCAGGACAACGCTTTCGTTAGAATGACGGCGGGAGGAGTCAGGATGACGACAGCCGTGCCGTCATTCCGGACTTGATCCGGAATCTGTGTTATTACCAAGGAAAGATTCTGACTTTCGTCAGAATGACAGAGAAGCGCCAGAATGACAGTAAGGGAATAATTCTGCCTAATCAACTCCGGGGACTAATCCCGAGGTTTGAAGCTAAAAAAGTCCCGAGGTTTGAAGGCTCGCCAACTCCGGGGGTTAAATAGCTTCAAACCTCGGGAAAATAAGCAGAAATGATAAGGGGAAATTTATGTTAAGATAATAAACAGCGATGGCTAAATATAAAGAAAAATTTCTTCGTTGGGCTCCATTTGTCTTACTGGTTTTTCTCTCGGCTTTCCTGCGTTTTTATAAGCTTGAGGATTTAACTACTTTTCTTGATGATCAGGGACGAGATGTTTTAAAAGCGGCCCAAATTATAAAAGAAAAAGATCTACCGTTTATTGGCCCTTTGGCCTCAATGGGGAATGTTTATTTAGGGCCTCTTTATTACTGGGCGATTACTCCCGTTCTTTGGCTTTTTGGCTTTAATCCGGTTGGGCCGGTGGTTTTGGTGGCTCTTTTGGGAGTGCTAACCAATATTTTGCTTTTTTTCTTTCTTTGGCGTTATTTTGACAAAAAAAGCGCTTTTTTGGCTAGTTTTCTTTACGCTCTTTCGCCTTTAATTTTGCAAAACAGCCGTTTTTCCTGGAACCCCAATCCGGTGCCTCTTTTTACCCTGCTTTGGTTTCTCTTGATGTTAAAATTTTTTGATGAGGAGAAAGGGCGATGGGCCCTTGGGGCGGGGATTTGCTTGGGGATTCTTCTTCAGCTTCATTATGTTACCGGCTTGCTTTTATTATTCACCGGGGCGGCTTTATTATTTTGGCTGATTAAGAAAAGCCGCCAAGAAAGTTTTTCCCCAAAACTCTTGAAACCTTTAGGCTGGTTAATCTTAGGAGTTATTATTCCCCTCATTCCCTTTATTCTTTTTGAATTTAAAAATTATTTTCTTAACACCCGGGCGGCGTGGCAATTCCTTTTTGACGGTCATAAAGAAGAGCTTTTGGCAGAAAGTTTGTTAAGCCGCGTTTTTGCTTTACTTAATCGTTTTTTTCAGGAACTTTTGGGTCTTTCCCGCCCTTCCCCTCTGCCGCTGGCTTACTTTATTTTAACCGTTCTTTCTCTTTTCTTTGTGGGAGGGAAAAAATTGGGAAAAGAAAAAAAGAAAATAATTTTTTCTTCTGCCGCGATTTTAGTTTTAACGCCGTTTTTGCTTTGTGGGGCGGTTGGGGGCGAAATTCATCTTCATTATATTGGCCTTCTTTATCCTTTTGTTTTTATTATTGTGGCGGCGGGAGATTATTTATGGCGTCGGGCGCGGTTTTGGCCGTTGGTAATTTTAAATAGCGCTCTTTTGCTTTTGGCCTGTTACCAAATGGGGAGTTGGGATTATCGGCAAATTATTACCGCTGACAGTAATCATCAGATAGAAAAAGCGAAGCTGACCGCCGAGTACATTAGCCAGGAAGCGGAGGATAAAAATATTTTCGTCGCTTCCCTCACCGGTTCTCCTTTTGCCTACCCGGCTCGCTATTTTCTTTATCTTCAGGATTTTACCGTCGATTCTTTACAGCCCTCATCTGTTTTTGCTGTTTGCTATGATCAACCTTGCCAACCGGAGAAAAGCATTCTTTGGGAATTAGCCCAATTTGGGATTTTAAAAACGGTAAGCGAGAAAGCGCTTCCTTATGGGGTGTGGGTGTATGAATTAAAAACTCAAATGTCAAGCTTAGAACTCAAATCTCAAAACGCAAATGTCAAATCTACATGGCAAATGTTAAAACTTTTTTAAAGCTTAAAGTTGTTTTTTTAGATTTAAGTTTTGAATTGTTGTTTTGATCTGCCAGCTGGCGGATTGAGTTGTAGTTTTAAGTTTTGCGATTTAACATTTGAGTTTATTTTTTGTTTTTGAACTTTAATTTAGGTTCTAATCTTTTCCGCCAGCTGGCGGGTTGATATTTGATTTTTGTATTTTTTTAATACTGATTTTCATCAGGACAACAGTTGCGTTTTGTCCGTAGTCCAACCCGAGGCGCCACAGTTACCGGCGAGGCAGGAATCCCGTTGTGCTAAGACATTGAAACAATAAAGCAATCTAATAAGGTAATTTTATGTTATTATCATTTTTAAGATGAATAAGAAAGAGGCGGCGATTTTTCTTTCGGTGGTGATTCCTTGCTATAACGAGGAGGCAAATTTAAAAAGAGGGGTTTTGGGGGAAGTTAACGACTATCTTCAAAAACAAAAATATTCTTGGGAGGTAATCATCTCCGATGATGGCTCAACTGATAAAAGCAAGGATTTAGCCGAAAAATTTGCGAAAAGTAATCAGGGCTTTAGGCTTTTGAAAAATCAGCATGGCGGCAAGCCCTACGCTGTTTGGCAGGGAATTAAGAAGGCGCGGGGACAAATTGTTTTGTTTACCGACATGGATCAGTCCACCCCCATTAGGGAAATAGAAAAGCTTTTGCCTTATTTTAAGAAAAACTACGACGTAGTGATCGGTTCAAGAGGCTGGAAACGAACCGGCGCCCCTTTCTATCGGCAAATAGCGGCTTTTATTTTCTTGCAAGTGCGCCGTCTCCTGCTTTTACCGGAAATTATCGACACCCAATGCGGTTTTAAGGCTTTTAAAACTAAAGTGGCTCAAGAGCTTTTTTCCAAACTTTCGGTTTTGAAAAATTGGCAGGAAGCTTCCGGCTGGCGGGTAACCGCTTTTGATGTAGAGCTTTTGTTTTTGGCCAAGAAAAAGGGCTACCGGATTAAAGAAGTGCCGGTTTTGTGGCGCGATGAGGATGTGGCTTTGGGAAAAAATAAAAGTTTTGTCAAAGAATCGCGACAAATGCTGGAGCAGATTATAAACGTGCGTCGTCAGGAACGGCGGGGGGAATACGAATAGGTTTCCTTTTGTCGCAATAGGTTATAATAGGGAAAGAATGAAAAAAAACTCCCCGTTTCTGGTTTTAAAAAAGGCCTTTAAGCCTTACCAAAAACTAATTTTTCTGGTTCTTCTTTTGCTTTTTCTTCTCACCCGTTTTTCAAACCTTAAGGCATTGCCAATCTTTTGCGATGAGGCAATTTATATTCGCTGGGCGCAAATTGCCGATGAAAATCATGATCATCTTTTTATTTCCCTCACTGACGGCAAACCCCCCTTACATATTTGGGCAATGATTCCTTTCTTAAGAATTTTTAGCGATCCGTTGGTGGCGGGACGGATTACCTCCGGTTTAGCCGGCCTGTTGCTTTTCTTGATTTTTTCTCTAACCGCTTTTTTCTTTTTTAAAAAACCCATTTTCCCTCTTTTGGCGGGATTGTTAATTGTTTTTACTCCTTATTTGCTTTTTTTTGACCGGATGGCTTTGGCGGAATCAATTTTAACCTGTTTTGCCGCCGGCTCTTTTTTACTGGCTTTTCTTTTAGGCCGCTACCCACGCTTCTTTTTGGCCGTTCTTTCCGGTGGTTGGTTAGGGCTGGCGCTTTTGGTTAAATCCCAAGCCTTTTTTTTCCTGCTACTCTTTCCTTTAGGAATAATTTTTACTTTAAAAGAAAAAGACAGAAAGAAACTTAAGAAATTTTTACTGCTTCTTTTGCCGGTTTTTGTCCTTTCTTTAGGAATTTACAATCTTCAGCGTGTTTCTCCTTATATGAGCTTAATTGCCCAAAAAAGCCAAACTTTTACCGTTCCCTTAAAAGAAGCCTTAGCCGACTTTAACCGTTTGTTTTCTAATTTAAAAACAGCTTTAAGCTGGTTTTGGCAGTATTTAACGCCGCCGTTGTTTTTAACCTCTCTCCTGGGTTTAGGCTGGCTTTTGAAGAAAAATTGGCGTCAAGGGGTTTTTCTGACCGCCTGGATTTTAGCACCTCTTTTGGGAGCCTCCTTAATTGCCCAAGTTTTTACCTCTCGGTATTTGGCTTTTTTGAGTCCATTTTTTCTTTTGGGGACGGTTTATTTTTTTGGCCAGCTCTGGCAAAAAATTCCCCAAAAGCATTTTATCCTTTTAATAATTCTTATTTTGGCCTTGCCCGTTTGGCGTTCTTACCAGCTTATTTTTACTCCCCAGAATTTTCCTTTCTTGAAAAGTGATCGAGGGTATCTTGAGGACTGGACTGCTGGCTTTGGGATTGAGGAAACGGTGGAGCAAATTAAAGAAGCGCGTCAGGAGGGATTACCGGTATTAGTCGGTACCGAAGGCTTTTTTGGCCTTCTTTCCCAGGGATTAGAAATTTATTTTGCCGACGATCCCAAAGTAGAAATTGTTGGTTTTTATCCTCTTCCTGAAAAATTGCCTCCTGCCGATTGGTTAGAAAAGACAAAAGAAAAAAAAGTTTTTTTTGTGGTTAATAACACTCCGGGGGATTTTAGCAATGACCACTTTATTTTAAGAAGCGAATATTCTAAAATTAACAATACTGGTTCCCTGCGACTATATGAAGTGGTGGAATAAAATTTTAAAACACCAGAATCTTATTTTGGCCCTCTTATTTTTGGCGGCCAATATTCTTCTTTTGCTGCCTGTTTTGGGCAAGAACCAATTTTTTCCTTCTCATGATGACACCTGGATTATCCGCCTCCAGCAGTTTGACCGAGCGATTAAATTGGGGCAGATCCCGCCGCGATTGGCTCCTGATATGGCCTTTGGGTTTGGCTATCCGATTTTTGTTTATTACGCACCTCTTTTTACTTTCCTTTCCTGGATTTTTTTGAAAATTGTTGGTTCTTATTCTTTGGCGGTGGTTTTAACAATTATTTTCGTTAATTTCTTGGGGACTTGGGGGATGTTTCTTTTAGCCAAAAAATTTTTTGGCACAAAGGGAGGGGTTATTGCCGCTTTGGCCTTTATCTTTCTTCCTTATCGGGCTTTGGATATTTATGTGCGGGGAGCCTTGGCCGAACTGGCCGCTCTTTCTTTCTTGCCGTTTTTTTTCTATTTTTTCTTCGGCCTTTTTGAGGGAAAAGAAAGAAAGAAAAATGCTTTAGGGCTTATTTTAGCCACCGTTGGCCTTCTTCTTTCTCATAACCTAATGATAATTATTTTCGCCTATCTTTTTTTGCCGTTTTTAATTTTGGCCTTTTGGCAGTTATTCCACCATCGTCTTCCCTGGCGCTGGCCAATTTTGGTTGTCTTTCTTGTTCTATTTTTAAGCGCCTTTTATTGGTTACCCATGATAACCGGTCTGGATAATGTTCAGGCCGTTAGTCAGGCGCAAAAAACTTTTTTTGCCGACCATTTTGTTTATCTTCGTCAGCTTTGGGATTGGCCTTGGGGCTTCGGCGGTTCTGATGCTGGCTTAAGCGATGGGATGTCTTTTAAAATTGGTAAGGCTCATTTACTTTTGGCCTTGGGGGGATTGGTGGCTTTATTTTTGGCTAAAAAATGGCAAAAAGAATTTGCCTGCTTGCTTATCTTGGGTCTTTTCTCTTTGTTTTTTAGTCTTTCTTATTCATCCTTTTTTTGGGAAAACCTGCCTTATCTGGCGGTAGTTCAATTTCCGTGGCGTTTCTTAGGGCCCCTAAGTTTGGCAGTCTCTTTTTTTAGTGGAGCGATTGTTTTTTTTCCACAGCTAAGATTTTTTTCAAGCTGGCCAAGAACGGTTAAGACCGCCGGGATGGCGGCGATTGTTTTGGCAAGCGCCTTAGGATTGGTTTATTTTAACTTAAAATACTTTACCCCCCGTTTTAAGATTTACCAAGCCGACGAAGCTTATTTAACAGCGGAGAAAATTAGTCAGGCGGCAAAGGTGATTCCGGAATATTTACCTTTCTGGGCCAGCGTTTGGCCGGAGGAAAAACCGGCACAGGCGGTTGAGACAGAAGAGGGGAAGACGGAAATTTCTCTTGATTCTCCTTATAAAATCACTTTTCGGGTTGAGGGAAAAAAAGAAGAGGAGATTATTGTCAATCGTTTTTATTTCCCCGGTTGGCAAGCCAAAAGTGCTTCGGAGGAGAAAATAATTCTTGAACCAGAAAAAGAGAAGGGAAGAATTGTTTTAACTTCCAAAGTTGGCGAAAACGAAGAAATTACTCTTTTTTTTGCCCCCACTTTGGTGGAAAAAATAGGGATTGCTTTTTCGATTTTGGGATTAATACTTTTATTAGTGGTGGTTTTTTATTAAAAATTACATTGTTAGAAGACGCGAATTAACACGAATGTAAGGCGGCCCCATGTGTGTTCGCCTGTCAAAGGGCTTGTGTTTTGCATGTTTAAAACCATTAATCGGGTCGACACATGGGTCGACCCCTACCAATTCCCGTCACAGGCGGGATCCCTACCTCGTTTAATTAACGTAAATGAATAAAAATAGACGGCTTTTCTTTCTTGCTTTTTTGGGGGTGGCGGCTATTTTTCTGCTAATTTACCACGGTGCCTTAGATAACTATTTTTTTCAGGATGATTTTTATTTCTTGCGTCTTTCCCGCGCGGAAAGTTTTCTTGACTTTCTTAAATTTTTTAGCCCCTGGCACCAGCAGGGCTTTCCTGCTTATCGGCCCTTAGGCACTCAAGTTTATTTTTTCTTTGGCCAGCTTTTTCCCGCTTTTGCCTCGCCGTATATTATGCGCGGGATTTTATTTCTATTTCATTTTTTTAACTTTTTTCTTATTTTTAAAATTTTAAAAAAACTTCTTAAGAAAGATTGGTTGGCTTTAATTTTAGCCGCCCTTTATTTAAACGCGCCGCTTCATTTTTTAAGCCTTTATTATCTGGCTGCTTTCCAGCAGGTTTTGGCGGCCTTTTTCCAGCTTTTAGGCTTTTATCTTTATCTTAAAAACAAGAAAAAAGCAGTTTATTTTTGTTATTTAGGAGCGCTTTTGGCAAAAGAAACCGCCATTTTTTTTCCCGCTCTTTTGCTTATTTTTAAGACGCTTGTCTATTTTGACAAAAATAAGAGTTTTAAAAATATTAAAAGCGAGATTGGGGGGGAAAAACGCTATTGGCTTGGTTTCGTTTTTTTAGCTTTTGCCTACGCTTTGTTGCGATTATTGTCTTTTTCCCAGCCTCCGGGTGAGGAATACCGACTTTCTTTAACGCCAAAAACCTTCTTTTCTTCTCTGCGTTGGTATTTAATTTGGCTCTTGGGAGCGCCGGAGACAATCATTAATTATGCTCAAGGAGGGATTAATTTTTCGGTAGCTAAATTTACTAATGATGCGGGGATTTCGGCCTATTTTTTTGGCGGGCTCTTTTTAGCAGAGTTTATCGTTCTTTGTTTAATTTTAATAAATTTAGGCCGCAAAAAGAAAGGCCGCCGGCAGGTAGCTCTTTTTTTGCTTTTAGGGCTGGCGGCGATGATAATTTCTTTGGCTTCGGTAATTTTTATGCCCTATCACCGCTTTGCCCACTACCTTGATCTTGCTCTATTTTTATTTTTAGTTATTTTTGGGCTTCTTGTCAAGAGGGAAAAAGGACTAACGCTAACTTTAGCTTTTGTTTTTACTTTTTTGTTCTTAGCGAACGCTTTCTTTTGTGTTAGAATTGACGAGAAACTTCATTGGGCGCCGGCCCGCCCGAGAATAGCGGCAAAATACCAAGAATTTTTTAAGGATGAAGGGGTTTGCGATAAGAGGCAGGGAATTTATTTTATTGATGCCAAGTCTAATTCAGCAAAAGAAGTCGCCATCGCTCTCTCGTTTGCTGATGGCCCCCGCTATTTTTGTCAGAATTACGATTTACCGGTTTTTTATCAGGGGTTAGTCGAACCAAACGAGAAAGAAAAGCAACAACTTTTAATAATTAGCAGCGGCAACTAATAAGACAATTTCTATGGTTAAAAAAGAAAACGCTGATCAGGTTAAAGGGAGAGCGGTGAGGGGAACGCTTACCCTCACGGCGCGGCGGATTATTCTTAAGGGGATTGACCTTTTGGGGATGATTTTTTTGGCCCGGCTTTTAACGCAGGAAGAGTTTGGTATTTTCGGGATTATTAACTTTATTGTTTTTACTCTTTTTGGCTTTTTGTCGGATATTGGCTTGGGCGCTTCTTTGATTCAAAAAAAGGAAAAGATTAAAAAAGACGATTTGGCAACCGTTTTCACCACTCAGTTGGTTTTAGTTTTAGTTTTAAATCTTTTGGTTTGGTTGCTTTCTCCTTATTTAGTAAAGGTTTATAATCTTTCCCCGGCCCATATTTGGCTTTTGCGAACGACGGCTTTCTGCCTAATTTTAACTTCTTTCAAAACAATTCCCTCGGTTTTACTGGAAAGGGAGCTTTTGTATGAGAAACTTTTAATTCCCGAAATAGCGGAAACTATTTCTTATAATATTTTGGCGGTTTTTTTGGCCTTTCGCGGCTTTGGGGTTTGGAGTTTAACCATTTCTCTTTTGGTGCGGACTTTTTTAGGGGCCCTTATTTTATTCTTTATTTCTCCTTGGCCAATTCGCCTAAAAATCAAGCGCGCTTCGCTTAAAAATCTTCTTTCTTTTGGGGTGCCTTATCAGCTTAATTCCTTTCTGTCGCTTTTAAAGGATAATCTTACCCCCACCGTGATTGCCTTCTTTTATGGGCCGGCGGCGGTGGGATATGTTAATTTGGCGCAAAGTATTGCTTTTAAGCCGATGGAAATTACCAACATTGTTAATCGCTTGGTTTTTCCCATTTTTTCCAAAATTCAAGATGATCGTGATCGGGTGGGCAGATGGTTGGAAAAAGGAGTACGGCTAATGGCCTATTTATATTTCCCTCTTGTTTTGGGGCTTTTGGTTACCGCTCGACCAATTTTGACCTATATTTATGCCGACCGTTCCGATAAATGGCTGCCGGCATTATCTGCCCTTTATCCTTTTCTTTTAGGATCGTTGCCGGTGGTTTTTACCACCACCGCCACTAATGTAATTTACGCCTTAGGCCAAGCCAAAACTGTTTTAAGAGTAATGGTAATTTATACTTTAATTACGTGGGGAGTGGGCATTCCTTTAATTTTAAAAATTGGTTTTTCGGGTATTGCCTGGGCGAATGTGGTGGTGGGAATTGTTAGCGTTATTTTAATCAATCATGAACTTAAAAAGGCAAAAATAAATTTTTCTCTTACGAAGGCTGTTGCTATCCCTTTTTTTTCTTCTCTTCTGATGGCTCTTTTTCTTTTACCAGCCGTCGCTTGGGTTAAAGGCATTCCCAGTCTTATAGGGATTGTTTTTCTTGGGGCATTTCTTTATTTTCTTTTTCTTTTCCTTTTTCTTCGGGGTAAAATAAAGGAAGAAGTTGCTTTAGTAAAAAGCCTTTTACCAAAATATGAAAGAAGTAAAGCCACAAAAGAGGAAAGATAAAAAAATTTCCGTAGTAATTATTTCTCGAAATGAGGAGCCAAGAATAAGGCAGTGTCTTTTGGGCGCCAAAAAAGTGGGCGATGAGGTTATTTTGGTGCTTGGCTCCCGTGAGAAAGGCAATGTTTTGGAAGAAGCCCGAAAAGTGGGGGCGAAAATTTTTTGCCGCCCTTTTGATAATTATTCAAATCAAAAAAACTTTGCTATTAGCAAGGCGCAAGGTGATTGGATTTTTTCCTTAGACGCCGATGAGGAAATAAGCTCCTCGTTGGCAAAAGAACTTAAAGAAGCCACGGCGGATCTTTCTTACAACGGCTATCTTGTGCCGCGGCAAAATATTATTTTTGGGAAAAAAATTCGCGGCGGCGGCTGGTGGCCGGATGAACAACTACGTTTCTTTGCTAAGGGTTTTGGCCAATTCTCTGGTTTAATCCATGAAAGGGTAGATGTTCAAGGAGGGGTAGGGAAGCTAAAATCGCCCCTCATTCACTACAACTATGATTCTTTAGAGGGCTTTATTGACCGGCTTAATCGTTACACTAGCTTTGAAGCAGAAAAGCTGGTCAAAGAAGGCTATTCTTTTTCCCAAAAGGATTGTTTAACACGACCGATAGAGGAATTTTTAGGCCGTTTTTTTGCCCAAAAAGGCTGGCTTGACGGTTTCCATGGTTTGGCGCTTGCCCTGCTTCAGGCTTTTTATACGCTGGTAATTTATCTTAAAGTTTGGCAAAAAGAAGGTTTTGCGTCCATGAAGCCACTTTCTGACAAAAAAATCCAAAAAATTAGTCGTGAGAAGAAAAAGGAATTTTGTTATTGGCGTGATACTTATTTAATTGAAAAAGAAGAAAACTCTTTTAAACGCTTTTTTTTAAGATTAAGAAGAAAAATTTTTTATGGCTAAAGAAAAAGCAAAAATTGCCGTTATTATTTTAAATTGGAATCAAATTGATTTAACGCTGGCATGTTTGAAATCAGTTTTTCAGTCTAGAGCCGATGGACAAATTGAAATTGAGGCGATCGTGATTGATAATGGTTCAACAGATAACTCAAAAAAGCGCCTGAAAGAAATTCAAGAGAGAAGAAATTTATCCCGCCAAGGGCGGGGTGAAATTAGGATTTCGCGAAGCAAATTTCCCAATTTCAAGGTTATTTTTAATAAAGAGAATCTTGGCTTTGCCGGCGGGAATAATGTGGGCATCCGTTATGCGCTAAAAAAAGGAGCCGATTTTGTTTTTATTTTAAATAACGACACCGAGATTAAAAATGATTGTCTTTTAAATTTATGGCAGACTTTTGAGGAGGAGGAAAAAATTGGCATTGTTTCTCCCAAAATTTATTATGCCCCGGGGTTTGAGTTTCATAAAAAAAGATACCAAAAAAAAGACTTAGGAAAGGTGATTTGGTATGCTGGTGGAAAAATTGACTGGGATAATGTTTTAGGCCGCCATTTGGGAGTAGATGAAGTTGACCAAGGTCAGTATGAAAAAAAGGAGGAAAACGAATTTGCCACCGGCTGTGCTTTTATGGCCAAAAGAGCGGTGTTTGAGAATGTTGGCCTTTTTGACGAGCGATTTTTTCTTTATCTTGAAGATTTAGATTTTTCTTATCGAGTTGTCAAAGCTGGTTTTAAGCTTGTTTTTAATCCTCAAGCGATTGTTTGGCATAAAAATGCCGGCTCATCCTCAGCCGGTTCGGCTTTGCAAACCTATTATTTTACCCGCAACCGCCTTCTTTTTGCCCAAAAACACGCCCCGTTAAAACTAAAACTTTTGGTTTATCGCCAGGCCTTAGAAAAAATGCGGCAGGGAAGCAAGATAGAAAAAGAGGCGGGACGGGATTTTTTTAAAAGGCGCTTTGAATTTCAAGAAATTGATAAAATAAAAGGAAATGATTAAAAATTCTTTAAAGATTTCCGTCAACATTATTGTTCGTAATGAAGAAAAGCGAATTAAGGAGTGTCTTCTTTCGGCGCGTTTGATTGCCGATGAGATTATTTTGGTGGATATGGAGTCGGACGACAAAACCGTAGAGATTGCCAAAAAATATGCCGATAAAATTTATTCTTATTCCCAAGTAGGCTATGTTGAGCCGGCGCGCAACTTTGGTATCAAAAAATGTTCTGGCGATTGGATTTTTATTTTGGATGCCGACGAGCGGATCACTCCCGAGTTGGCAAACGAAATTATGCAAACTTTGCCTCAAACTTCGGAAAGTGTTGGCGCTTTTGCTATTCCCCGGGCCAATTATAATTTTGGTGTTTGGCTAAAGCATGGCGGTTGGTGGCCGGATTATCAAGTTCGGCTTTTAAGAAAGAAAAGTTTCGTTGTTTGGCCGGAGGCGATTCATAGTTTTCCGAAATTTAAAGGCGAGCAGAAAAAATTAAATAATCCCTTTAGACATTTGGCTAATGAGAATATTGAGGGAATGGTGGAGAAAACTATTAATTATTCTCAAAAAGAAGCAAATCTTATTTTTGCCGGCGGCGAAAAAGTTAGCGCTTTAACTATTCTTAAAAAAATGCTGGCGGAATTTTTCCGGCGAGGAATTAAGAAGGGGGGCGTTTTGGATAAGACTGCTGGTATTATCCAAAGCCTTTACCAGGCTTTTGCGGTTATGTGTACTTATATTTTTCTTTGGGAGAAACAGCATGAAAATCAGTAATTTTTTTCTTCCTTTTGATATTTTTTGTCGGCATAAGACAGTGGCTAGGTTAATTGGTAATCAGGAGGGAGAAATATTGGATGTGGGTGGAGGTGTGAAGGGGCTAAACCGTTTTGTTAAAAATAAGGTGGTGGTGAGCAATTTAAAAGAGGGCGATGTTTTGGCTGATGGGCGGGCCCTCCCTTTTGCTGATAATTCTTTTTCCTTGGTTACCAGTATTGATGTGTTAGAACATGTTCCACCTCAGGATCGAGAAAAATTCGTAAGCGAGCTGAAACGTGTCGCTAAAAAAAGAGTGATTTTATCTTTTCCTTTAGGAACAAAGACTCATATTAGGGCAGAAAAAGAACTCAAGGATTTTTTAGAAAAAAAGGGGGAAGAGGTTGGCTATCTTGAAGAGCATATTGCCAATGGCTTGCCGACGCTTAAAGAATTAGAAAAAATCTTAAAAAACCATTCTTTTCAGATTTTCTTTGGGGAAAACTTTAACCTTAATAATTTTTTATTTAAAGTCCAGTTTAGTTTAGGCGAAAAAAGAGTTTTAGGAAGATTTTATTTTTATTTCCAAAAATTAATTAACTTCTTGCTTAATGTTTTTTATTATCCGTTTTCCCTTTCCAAAAAACCACGCCGCTTTACTAATCGCGCTTATGTAGTGATTAATAAGTGATAATCTAATTATTATATATAATATTATTTCAATTCATTAAATAATATCAATGAAAAAGGCCGTTTTTTTTGATCCCTATCTTGATACTTTAGGCGGTGGTGAGCGTTATACTTTAACTTTTGCCAGGATACTTTTGGATGAAGGCTGGCAGGTTTCTCTTCTTTGGAAAAAAGACGACATTTTGAAAAAAGCCGAAGAAAGATTTAATCTTAACTTAGGGAAAATAGAAATTTTTCCTTTAGAAATTCTTAATAATAGTCTTACTCAAAAATATCATTTTTTTAAAGATTATCAGCTTTATTTTCATCTTTCCGACGGTAGTGTTCCCCTGATGTTTGCCCAAAAGAACTTGCTCCATTTTCAGGTGCCTTTTAAGAAGACAGGAGGAAGGAGTTTTTCTAACCGCTTAAAATTAAAATTGGTTAATGAAGTTGTTTGTAACTCTTTTTTTACCAAAAAAATTATTGACAAGGAATTTGGGGTAGAAAGTCAGGTGCTTTATCCGCCGGTGGCGGTAGAAGATTTTTATAACCACGAGCAAAAAGAAAAAGTTATTTTAGCTGTCGGCCGCTTTGAACAAACGATGCAAGCCAAAAAGCAGGATGTTTTGGTGGAAGTTTTTAAAAAAATGGTCGATAGCGGTTTGAGAGATTGGCAATTGGTGTTGGCAGGAGCTTCTCTTTCAGAAGAAGGGGAAAATGAATTTCTTGGAAGATTAAAAAAAGAAGCCAATGGTTATCCGGTTTCTTTTATGGTTAATATCCCTTTTCAAGAACTGAAAAAACTTTATTGGCAGGCGGCTATTTTTTGGCATGCGGCAGGGTTTGGTGTTAATGAGAAAGAAAATCCGGAAAAAGTGGAACACTTTGGGATGACTACCATTGAGGCTATCGCCGCCGGCTGTTGGCCTTTAGTTTATGAAGCCGGGGGCCAGCGGGAAATTTTTGCCTCTTTTCCCCAAAAAAATCTTTGTTTATGGCATTCTCAAGAAGAACTGGCGGCCAAAACTTTGGCAGTGATTGAAAACCAGCCTTCAAACAAAGAACTAAGTTCTTTAGCTAAAAAATTTTCGGTAGAAAGTTTTGCCGAAAATGTTAAAAAAATTATCTATTAAATAAATGAAAAGCGTTTCTATTATTATCCCCAACTGGAACGGCGAACGACAGTTAAAGAAAAATTTGCCTTTATTATTTAATGTATTGGCTAAATTTAACGGGGAAAGCGAAATAATTATTATTGATGATCAGTCGGAAGATGGCTCCAGAGGATATCTTAAAAAGATGCGGAATCAGAAAAAACTTAGGCTTATTTTTAATAATAAGAATCTTGGTTTTGGCGGGAGCGTTAATAGGGGGGTAAGGGCGGCGCGATATGATATTGTGTTTTTACTTAACACCGATGTGGAGGCGAAAACGGGTTGTTTTGAGCACATTTTGCCTCATTTTGAAAAAAAAGATGTTTTTGGAGTAGGAGCGAATGCCGATTGGTTGGTGGGGCGGGGCCAATTTATTAACGGTTATTTTGATATTTCTTCGCCCATAAAAATAAAAAAAACTTGCCAAGAAGCGCAACCTTCATTTTGGGTTTCCGGGGGCCATAGCGCTTTTAGGAAAAATCTTTGGGAAAAATTAGGCGGTCTTGACCCTCTTTACGCGCCCTTTTATTTTGAAGAAACCGATCTTTGCTACCGCGCCTGGAAACGAGGCTGGAAAGTGCTTTTGGAGCCCAAGGCGCCGGTTTTACACAAGCACGAGGAAAGCGTGATTCGTCAAAATTTTTCGCCCCGGCATATTAGTTCTGTTGCCCAAAGAAACCAATTAATTTTTATCTGGAAAAACATCACCGATGAGAATATGTTTGCCGAACATAAAAAGGCCCTGATAAAGCGATTAGCCAAAAAGCCTTCTTATTTTAAGGTTTTTTTGACGGCGGCAAAAAAATGGCCGGAAATTAAAAGAAAACGAGCGATTGAAGAAAAAGAGATGGTTTTAACGGATAAAGAAATATTTGATAAATTTAAGATGAGATAGAAATAATAAACGGTAATTGTTTTTTATGATGAAAATTAAAGTCAAAACAATCTAAATGCAAAGCGCGATCCGCCAGCTGGCGGACAGGATCTACCGTTCTTTAGACATTAATAACGATTCTGAATCAAGTTCAGAATGACGCTAATCGTAACCGTCATCCTGACGAAAGTCAGGATCTTTCCTTGTCATTAACACAGATTCCGGATCAAGTCCGGAATGACGGTTTCCGAGTTCGTCATTCTGACGAATTCGCCAGCGGGCGGATTAAACTTTAAAAAGTTTTAACATTTACCATGTAGTTTTGCCATTTGACATTTGCGTTTTGAGATTTGAGTTTGTTTTTCGTGTCCATTCGTTTCTTATTCGTTTTGGTTCATGTCTTTTAGCAATGAAACAATGAAGCAGTCTAAGCCTCTTTTATCAATCATCATCGTTTCCTACAACACCCGGGAGCTTTTGGAAAAATGCCTTAACTCCGTGGTTAAATCATTAGCCGGCTCTAATCTTAAAAGCAACCAAGAAAAGATCCTGAACCAAGTTCAGGATGACGCTAATCGCAACCGTCATCCTGACGATCCGCCAGCTGGCGGACAGGATCTGCCCTTGACCGAAATCATCGTTGTTGATAATAATTCCCGCGACGATTCGGTAGAAATGCTTCAAAATTTAAAATTGAAACTTGAAAATTCATTGAAAATTCAAAACTTAAAATTGAAAATTATTGTTAATAACGATAATCTTGGCTTTGCCAAGGCGGTTAATCAGGGAATTAAGAAAAGCCGAGGAGAATACTTGCTTCTTTTGAATTCCGACACGATTGTTCCTCCTCAAACTTTAGAAAAAATGATTGAATTTGCCAGAAAGAAAAAAGACGCGGGCATTATTGCCCCCAAACTCTTAGATAAAAATGGAAAAACCTCCCAACCTTCCTGCTACCGTTTGCCGGCAATTAAGGGAGCCGTTAAAGAATTTTGGTTAGGGGAAAAAGGTGCTTTTGGAAAATATCTTCCCCGTGGCGGCAATCCGGTTAAGCCAGAAGCGGTGGTAGGGGCGGCGATGCTTATTCCCCGAGCCGTTTATGATGTGGTGGGCGAGTTTGACGAAAAATATTTTATGTATTATGAGGATTTAGACTATTGCCGCCGTGTTAGAGAAGCGGGATTTGCGGTTTATTATTTACCAACCGCTAAGATTATTCATTATCATGGTCAAAGCGGCCAAAAAGAGCCTCAAAAAGTTAATCGCCATCTTATTGAAAGCAGTAAAAAATATCATGGCCGCCTAAAACATTTTTTCTTAAATGCCATCATTCGCCTTGGTCAGGCTAAAAAGTTTTTGCCGCTTATCCTTTTGGTTTTGGCAATGTTGGTCTGGTCGGTTCATCATTTATATTTTTTAAAACCTGCTTTTCCAAAAACCCATGATGGCCATTTTCACCTTATTCGTTTAGCTGAATTTGACCGATCTTTCAAAGCAGGTATTATTCCCCCTCGCTGGGCACCGGGTTTGGCCAATGGTTTGGGAGCGCCAGTTTTTAATTATTTTTATCCCTTGGTTTATTACCTGGGAGAAGGATTTCATCTTTTGGGCTTTTCTTTTGCTTCCTCTCTTAAATTGGTGGCCGCTCTTTCTTGCTTTGCGGCTTTTTTCTTTAGCTTTCTTTTCTTTAAACTTTTTTTTGCTACCCTATCAAGTTTCTTGGGGGCAAGTTTAGTGGTTTATGCTCCCTACAGCTTTCTTAATCTTTTTGTGCGCGGAGAATTTCCAGAAATTTTGGCCCTTTGCCTTTTACCGGCAATTTTCTGGGCCACCACCAAGGCGGTTTTAAATAAAGAAAAAAACCGCCATTTTCTTTTAGCCGCTCTTCCTTGGGCGTTGATAATTTTATCCCACAATATTATTGCCCTGCTAGCTACTGTCTGGTTGATAATTTTTTTATTTTTAGTTTTAATCAGGGATAGAAAAGCCGCTAAAAAAACAATTTTTATTTTTTTGTTATCGCTTGCTTTAAGCGCCTTTTTTTGGATACCGGCATTGGGAGAAATGAAATATGTTCATCTGGGTTATGATGAAGTTTTTTCCTGGTGGGACCATTTTCCCACTCTTAGGCAGTTAATTTATTCTCCTTGGGGGCATGGTTATTCTTATCCGGGACAAAGCGATGAAATGTCTTTTCAAATTGGCTTACCCCATCTTTTTCTTTCCCTATCGGCAGGGATACTTCTTTTAATCCAGCTTTTCAAAGACAAGAAAAATTTTTGGAAAAGCTGGAAAAATCTAGCCATTTTTTTCTTTGCCTTTTCTTCTTTTACCTTTATCTTTTTAATGAATCACCGCTCTTCTTTTTTCTGGCAAACGCTTCCTTTTCTTTCCCGGGTCCAGTTTCCGTGGCGGTTTTTGGGATTTTTAAATTTTTCTCTTTGTTTCTTAATTACTTTTTTCTTAGAACAGCTTTTATCTTTTTCAAAAGAAAAAATCGCCTTGCCAGTTATTTTTCTTATTTTTATCGGAACATTTTTTGCTTATTTTGGTTATATCCGGCCGGAAAGTTATCTTACTCAAGAAGTAATCTTTAATTCAAATGAAGTGCGGGAAACCACTACCAATGCCAATGAAATTTTACCGATTTGGGCGCCAAAAGATAGTTATCAAAATATTAATTTAACCAATACAATAGAGTGTAAAGAGTTTTCCTGCGAAACATCAACTGCCTTTAACCAAGAAAAAGAAGTTATTTTCAGAAAATTTTATTTTCCTTCTTGGCAGGGAAAAATTGATGACTTTCCTTTAAGGCTTTATCCTCAAGAAAAAACAGGCTTGATAGCCGCGCTGGTTCCGGCCGGAAATCATCAGGTTAGGATAGAGTGGGGGAAAACTAATCTTGAAAGGGCGGCCGATTATATCAGTCTTGCTTCGCTTGTCTTTTTGTTTTCTTTTATTACGATCTTTAAAAAGAAAAAATTAACTTGAGTTATATCCAAATCTTTATGGCAAAACGTAATTTTGCCTCTTGGCCCCGTATAATTTTGGTACGGGACTTGACGAGTTCGTCATCCTGACGAAAGTCAGGATCTGCCTTTGGCATTAACACAGATTCCGGATCAAGTCCGGAATGACGGTTTCCGAGTTTGTCGTTCTGACTCCTCTTACCGTCATTCTGACAATCCGCCAGCTGGCGGACAGGATCTGCCTCTTTCTGACGATAAGGCAGATTATAAGACAGATTCTGAATTAAATTCAGCATGACGACCAGGGGATTATTTATGTTATTATTTTTTTAGTTTTTTCTTTGGGAGTAATTTTATTTACCCGAGGATATTGGTGGGGGTAAAAAATATTAATTATCAGGTGTTATACGCGGTGTATGGCAAAATTGAGAATTTTTAAGAAACCAGTTTTCTGGTTAGTATTGATTTTGGCTTTAGCGGCTTTTTTAAGGTTTTATAAAATCGACCAGGTGCCACCTTCGTTAAATTGGGACGAGGTGGCCATTGGCTATAATGCCTACTCAATTTTAAAAACCGGCAAGGATGAGTGGGGCGTGCCTTTTCCTCTTTTAGGTTTTGAGTCGTTTGGAGAATACAAGTTGCCTCTTTTTATTTACGCGACTATCCCTGGAGTGGGAATTTTTGGCTTAAATGAATTGGGGGTGCGATTTGCACCGGCGCTTTTTGGGGTCGTTGGGGTTTGGGCCGCCTATCTTTTGGCCAAAGAGATGTTTAAAAAAGAAAAAGTTGCCCTTTTAACCGCCTTTATTCTTGCCGTTGACATTTGGCATCTTCAAATTACCCGTGTTGCCTTTGAAGCCGGCCTTGCCCAGCTTTTAATCTGCTTTTCCATTCTTTTCTTGCTTAAATCAGAGAAAAAATGGTTTTTTTTGCCCCTTTCCTTTTTGATGGCCTGCCTTGCCGTTTATACTTATAATTCTTCCCGCACCTTTATTCCTCTCTTTTTTGCTTTTGCTTTTCTTTTAAGGCCCCGCTTATTTTTAAAAAATAAAAAGGGGCTTTTTTGGGGCGCAGTAATTATTTTGCTTTTTGCTGTTCCTCTTCTTTTAAATTATCACAAGCCTGTTGTTCAGGGCCGTTATCAATTAATCAGTATTCAAAGCGATCCGGGTTTTATTCTTACCATTAATCAAAAAAGAGGAGAACTTTTAGAAAAAGGCTGGCCGCCGGCCTTGGCGCGTTTGGTTCATAATAAAGCCACTCATTATGTTTGGAGTTTTTCTAAATATTATTTTCTTCACTTTACCCCCTCTTTTCTATTTATTGAAGGCGCCGAGCACACCCAGCAAAGTGTTCCCGGGTTGGGTCAATTTCTTTGGTTTTGGGGGCCATTTTTGCTTCTGGGAACAATAATTACTCTCAAGAAGGTGATTAGAAAGAAAAGTTTTCCAAGTAAACTCCTTTTTTTACAGATATTGGTCTCGCCGGTAGGCACGGCAATGACTATCAACGCCAACCCCCATGCCCTGCGAACTTTTTGTGGTTTACCGGCTTGGCAAATTATTATTGCTATAGGCGTTGGCGAAGCGATCATTCTTCTTAAAAAAATTAGAAAACCATTACTTCAATATATAATAGGAGTGGGGATGACGATTCTTTTTTTAGCTAACTTTGCCTATTATTTACATCAGTATTATTTAGTGTATCCCAAAGAATATGCTCACGATTGGCAATATGGTTATAAAGAAGCGGTTTTTTATGTTTGGGAAAACCACGACCAGTATGACAAAGTATTTTTTGCCCGTGATTATGGGGAACCATATATTTTCTTTCTTTTTTACACAAAATACCCTCCCCAAGCTTATCAGCAAGCCAGCAAAGAACGAGTGGAGCGTTATAATTGGGTTTGGGTAGACCGGATTGAAAAATTTTATTTTCCTGACTTTAGCGAACCGGGAAGCTCAGTTTTGGAAATTGCCCGCCGGGAAAAAGAGAGACTTCTTTTTGTCGGCTTATCCGGTGATTTGCCTCAAGAATGGATAGAAAAAGTGGTCAGGTTTCCAAATGGCAAGGTGGCCTTTGAAATTGGCAAACCTTAATAAAAAAAATTTTAAAATGGAGAAAATTAAGAAAACTTTACTATTTTTTTGTCTTTTCCAGATAATTTTAGTTATAGCTTTTTTTCTTTCAGAAAAATTACCGTCACAAAAAGAAACTTATCTGGGACGGGGCTTTGGTGAACAAACGAATAAACCTTTAGTTTGGTCGCGGGCTAATTTTGATGGTTTTCATTATCTTTCTATCGCCCGTGGTGGTTATGGTTACCTTCAGGAGGCTTTTTTTCCTCTTTTCCCGCTATTGATAAGATTTTTAGCGCCTTTTTTTAAAGGCTATTTAAATGCCGGTTTTTTCTTAGTTAATTTTGCTTTTTTGGTAATGATTTACGCTTTTCAGCTTTTAATGGAGATAGGCAAAAAAAAGAATCTTGATCGCTTACTGCTTCTTTTTCTTTTTTTTCCCACCAGTTTTTATTTTGCCTGCCTTTATAACGAGAGTCTTTTTTTAGCTTTTGTTTTTCTTTCTTTTTTCCAGGCTAAAAAGGGCAAGTGGCTTTGGGCAGGCATTTTAGCCGCTCTTGCCTCGGCTACCCGTGTGGTGGGGATCTTTATGCTCCCCGCTCTTTTAGTAGAATTTTTAGAACAAAACCATTGGTCTTTTAAATCTTTTTTGAAAAAAAAGCATTGGCCAAAATTAGCGGCAATTGGCGTTAGCGTTTTAGGGTTTTTAGCTTATGCGGCTTATCTTAAAATAAAAACCGGCGACTGGCTCCGCTTTGCCAGCGTTCAGGCGGGATTTGGGGCGCAAAGAACTACTAGCCGTTTAATTCTCTTGCCCCAAGTTTTTTGGCGCTATTTAAAAATGATTGTTACCGTTGACCCCCATCAATATCTTTATTTCAATGTTTGGCTGGAATTTTTGGTTGCCTTAATGTTTTTGCTTTTGCTTATTTTGGGCTGGGGGAAAAGAAAAAAATATCAGATTCCTGCCAGCTTTCTCACTTTTGCCAGCTTTGCTTATTTGCTTCCCACCCTAACCGGCACTTTTTCTTCCCTACCACGCTATGTTTTAGCTTGCTTTCCCGCTTTTATGGTTTTGGAAAAATTGCTTTCTCAAAAACGGCTTTTTAGGATTTATTTTGTTTTTAGCATCTTGGGTTTTACTCTTTTGGCCGCCTTTTTTTTCCGCGGCTATTGGGTGGCGTAAGAAATGATAAAATAAAGACGAATCATTGTCGCCTTACAAAAAATTCATGGTTGATAATATCGTTTTTTTAAAACCTGAAATCTGCCTTATTAACAAAGCCCAAAAATTAAAAGCCAAAAGCACAAGTTAAAATTAAAAATTTTGGCTTTTAAATTTTTTTATTATGACTCTTTCCGTTGCTTTAGCCACCTATAATGAGGAGAAAAATTTGCCTTCTTGCCTTGAAGCGGTGAAAGATTGGGTAGAGGAGATTGTTGTTGTTGACGGTTCCTCAACGGACAAAACGCGGGAAATTGCCCAAAAATATGGAGCGCGGGTGATTAAAACCACCAACAAACCGATTTTCCATATTAACAAGCAAATGGCCATTGACGCCTGCCGCGGCGACTGGATTCTTCAGTTAGACGCTGATGAAATTGTGGAACCGGCCTTGAAAAAAGAAATTTTGGCCGTAATTAAAAAGGGCAGTGACTTTGACGCTTTTTCCCTACCCCGTAAAAACTTTTTTTTGGGCCGTTGGCTTTCAAAAGGGGGGCAGTATCCCGACACGGTGATCAGATTTTTCAAAAAAGGTAAGGCCTTTTTGCCCTGCCAATCGGTTCATGAACAAATGATGGTTCCATCGGGAAAAATAGGCAATCTTTCCGGTCATCTTCTCCATTATCCCTATCCAAGTTTTAATGAATATTTGGTAAAATTTAACCGTTATACCGATTTAACCGCCGCAGAATATCTTAAAAACCCAAAAATAAAACCAAATTTTTGGTATTATTTAAAATCGGAAGCGCAAGGAACAGGGGCATTTTTAGCCCGCTACCTACGCCACAAAGGCTTTGTTGATGGCTTTGCGGGTTTTGTTTTCGCTCTTTTTTCAGGTCTTCATTATCCGGTGGCGTTTATTAAGTATTGGGAAAAAAGATATGAAAGAAAAAAAGACTAAAAAAGCCGTCCCCTCTTGGTTTATCTTATTAATAATTTTAGCGGTGGCCGGTTTTTTCCGTTTTGTTGGTTTAGATCAAATACCACCGGGAATTAATGTCGATGAAAGCGCGATTGGCTATAACGCTTACTCAATTAAAGAAGCAGGTATTGACGAATGGGGCAAGAAATATCCCACCGTTTTTTTATCCTATGGCGACAGTAAGCCGCCGGGGTTAATTTATGCAGTGGCGCTTTTGCTTAACTTTTTTCCTCCCTCGGTAATGGTGGTTCGTCTGCCATCGGCAATTGCCGGTTTTTTGGCTATTATAGGCATTTATTTTTTAGTCAAAGAATTTTTTCCAAAAGATAAGCTTTTGCCTCTTTTGGGAGCGGCAATTTTTGCCTTTTCCCCCGTGTTTTTCCAAGTTAGTCGCTTTTTTTACGAAAGTAACGTGGCCAATACTTTTTTTATTTTCGGCTTGCTTTTTCTTTTAAGGTCTATCAATGAAAAGAAAATTCCTAAAGGGAACAAAAATATTATTTTGGCAATTATTTTTTTGGGGTTATCCGGTTACTTTTATATTGCCCACCGCGTTATTTCTTTGGCGGTCTTCTTTTTAACAATCTTGTTTTTTCTTCTCAAAAAGAGCATTTCTTTTAAGAAAGGCTGCCTTTTAGCACTTCTTTATCTTCTTTTAACCCTGCCTATTTTTTGGCAATTTTTTACCGGTTCGGGGCTTAAAAGGTTAAGCCAAGAAGGGGAATTAGTTAATTTTGGCGCGGAGTTAACGATTAATGAAAGAAGGGGTCTTTGTTACTTATCAAGCAATAAAAATCCAATAATAACGAAGGCTTGTTATCTTTTTTGGAATAAGCCGCTCTCAAGAATTCAAAGCACGGCCGCTTCGTTTTTAAAACATTTTTCGATTGATTTTTTATTTGTTGAGGGGACTAATAGTGTTGATCGGTCAGTTTCCGGCTATGGGCCATTTCTATTTATCTTTATTCCTTTTTATTTAGTTGGCCTTTTTATTTTAGTTTGGCAATCAATTAATGATCGTCGTAAACTGGCTCTTCTTGTCCTTGCCGGAGCGGTTATTGCTTCTCTCCCGAGCGTTGCTTCCTCCCAACCGACAGAACATCGCGCCCTGCCGTTTTTTATTTTCATTTTTCTTATTGTTCTTTTTGGGCTGAAATTTTTTTTCTCGCTTTTTGAAAAAAAGGGGAAATTTTTAGTTTTTCTTGCTTTAATTTTAATTTTTCTTTTTAGCACTACTCGTTATTTAACCGACTACTTTTTGATTCATACTAAGAATAACGATTCTTTGTTTCGTCCCGATATCCCGGTGGTAATGGCTTATATTGCTGAAAGAGAACAAAATTACGACCGAGTCCTTTTTAATGATTATCGGGAGGATGCTCTTTTGGCTTTAGCCTTTTTAAATCAATTTGATCCTACTTATTTTGTTCAGAATGTCAAAAGAAGCGATCCAAATCAATATGGTTGGACTTTTCCAATTAAGCTGGGTAAATATGAACGAGGAAATTTTGATATTAACCAACTTTTAGCTGATTATGATTTTAAAGAGGACGGTCGGATCCTTCTTGTAACTACTCCTCTTTCTCAAAAAAATTATTATCAAGCCGCTTCTTTAAGAATTTTCGATCGTCATCAGGTTCATTGTCTCACGGAAATTTATGACATTGGGGAGTTGAAGAAAACATTAGAAAAAGAGTAAGTTAGAAAACCTTTCTTAAAATGGGAAAAATTAAAGTGGGGATTGATATTTCTCCTCTTAAAAATGCCAACCGTTTTCGAGGGGTAGGTTTTTATACAAAGAATTTAGTGGAATCGTTACAGAGTCTAATAAAAGAAAACAAAAAATACTCAAATTGGCAAATAAACTTAATTGAAAATTGGAAATTGGAAATTGGAAATTTTGATTTGTTTCATTACCCTTATTTTGATATTTTTTTTCCTACTCTTCCCAAAAAAAAGAATATCCCCACAGTGGTGACGGTTCATGACTTAACGCCCTTGGTTTTTCCCGAGCATTACCCGGCGGGAGTACGAGGGAAAATTAATTGGTTGCGGCAAAAAAGAAACCTAAAAAAAACCGAGGCAATTATCACCGATTCCCAAAAATCAAAGCAGGACATTGTTAAAATTGTCGGTTATCCTGAAAAGAGGGTTCATGTGGTCTACTTAGCCCCTTCTTTTGACCCTAAAAAATTTAAAACTGAAAATTTAAAATTGAAAATTAAACAAAAGTATCATCTTCCTGATAATTTTGTTTTGTATGTGGGTGATGTTAATTGGAATAAAAATCTCCCCGGTTTGGTGAAAGCTTGCCGAAAAATAGGTATTCCTTTGGTGATTGTGGGTAAGCAGGCGGTGAGCAAAGATTATGACCAAACCCATCCGGAAAATCAGGGCTTGGTTTGGTTGCAAAGGGAAGCAGAAAAATCTAAATTGCTAAAACGCGATCACTCTAAGTCTCTGCTTTTATTAGGCTTTGTTGAGGAAGAAGACTTGGCGGCTTTATATAATTTAGCCACTCTTTATTGCCAGCCTTCATTTTATGAAGGCTTTGGCATGCCGGTGGTGGAAGCCATGGCCGGCGGTTGCCCGGTGGTTTGCTCTAATCAAGGATCGTTACCAGAAATTGGCGGCCAAGCAGTTGCTTATTTTGATCCTTATAAGAAAGGCAATTTGGAAAAAGTTTTAAAAAAGGTTTGGGAAGATAAAAATTTAAGGCAAGAACTTGCCCAAAAAGGCTTAGCCCAAGCCAAAAAATTTTCCTGGCCAAAATGCGCCCAAGAAACACTTAATGTTTATCAGAAGATTTTAGATAATTCATAAGGCTGTTGCCCCTATATTTTAAATGAAAAAGGAAACATTTTTTTTAAAAACCAAAAAAATTCTTCCTGTCATCTTAATTTTGCTTTTAGGAGCTTATTGTTCGAAAGGCCTTTTTACTTATCATTTTTTTAGCACTCATGACGGCGACCATCATCTTGCTCGTAGTTATGATGCCGTAAAGACGCTTTCGGAAGGACATTTTCCGCTTCGTTGGGCGGGTAGTTTAAATTATTTCTGCGGGATTCCTATTTTTAATTTTTTCTACCCCCTTTTTTACTATTTAATTTTTCTGGTTAATCTTTTAGTTGGCGATATTATTTTCTCGCTAAAAATCGTTTATGTTTTAAGCTTTACGCTTGCTCCTTTGTTTTTTTATCTTTGGCTAAAGAGGGAGACTAAGAACCCCATCGCCTCACTTTTAGGGGCGATACTTTATCTTTTTGTTCCCTATCGTTTCTTGCTTGTTTTTGTTCGCTCCAGTCCCGAATTTATGGCTTATACGATTTTACCGGTTTTTTTATATCTTTTAAGTATTTTCTTTGAAAAAATTAAGAAAAAAGAAAGAAACGCTGCTTACCTTTTTGGCTTTTTAACTTCTCTTTCGGGAGCGGCTTTAATTACCGCTCATCAATTAATAGCCTTTTTGCTCTTTCCGATTATTTTTTTATGGTTTGTAATAAAAACTTGGCAAACAAAAGTTTACAAGCAAAAAGTTAATTTTTTATGGCTTATTTTTTTAACGGCGGTATCTATTGTTGGCTTGAGCGCTTTTTTTTGGGGACCGGTTTTTTTAGAAAAAGGGGAAGTTAAAATCGGAGAGTTGGAGGTTATTAGCTACTGGCAACATTTTCCTTCTTTAAAACAATTAATTCATTCCCCCTGGGGTTACTTTTATTCCGCTCCCGGTGTTGAAAATGATGGCATGTCTTTTTCCTTAGGTTATGCACAATGGGCGGTTTTGGGGTTGTCGGGAATTTGGTTGGTAATTAAGGCGGTAAAAACAGGACTTCTTAAAACAATGAGAGAAAATTTTGGAGTGCTATTTTTCTTTTTAATCTCTGTTTTCGCTCTTTTTCTGATGCTTGAACAATCTAGGTTTGTTTGGGAGCTATTTGTTTTATTGCAAGAAGTTCAGTTTCCTTGGCGTTTTTTGGGAGTAACCTCTTTTACTATTGCTGCCTTAGGGGGGTTTTGGTTAACACAGATTGGCAACAAAAAAATTGTTTATGCTTTGGCAATATTAATTTCTTTTTTGGCAATCTATGGTAATCGCAACCATCTTCTCCCCCAACCCTTAGCAGAACCAGAAAGATACGAAGATTTTGAGAGGCTACATCCCCATCGGTATAGCACGACTACTCTTGGAGATGATATTCTTAATAGAGAAGCCGAAAAGGCATGTTATTTTGGTGACCCTTTTCTTTTAGTTAATAAAGAAAAAATTGAAAATAAACTTAATCGGGGCAATACTTTTGGAGAGGTTTACTTTAAATGGCCCCAGCAAGAAGCAAGTGCAACAATTAATCTTAATTTAGAATACTTTCCCGGGATCTATAAAATTAAGATCAATGGAGAAGAAATAAAAAAAATCAGCAATTTTTCAGGAAGAATAGCTTTAGAAGAGATTTCTTTAAAAGAAGGGGAAAATGTTATTAGCTGGCAAATCGTCCAGTCGCCAATTGAGCGGTTTTTTAATGGTGTTAGCTTGGGTTTTTTAGTCCTTTGGTTGATTTTAATACCAATCTATGAAATTAAAAGGAAAGCTTAATTGGTCTTGCCTAACTTTGTTGGCAGTTTTGGTTATTTTTCTTTTTCTTCGTTTTTACCAACTGCCCCAACGAACCATTTTTAATTGGGATCAGGAAAGGGATGCTTTTGAAGTGCAAAAAATTCTTTCTGGCGACCCAAGCCTTATCGGCCCGCGTGTTTTGGGGCCGCAAGGGTTTTTCTTAGGCCCTTATTTTTACTATCTTTTAGCGCCATTTTATTTCCTCACCGGCGGCCACCCCCAAGCGATTGTTTATTTCCTAATCGTCTTGAACCTTGTTTTTTTCTTGGCCGCCTATTTGATTGTTAAAAAAATCTGGGGAGAAAAAACCGCCCTAATCTTTCTTTTTCTTTGGACGATTAATCCGGCGGCAATAGAAACGGTGGCCTGGAATCCGACCCTAATCCCCTTAATGATTATTTTAATCTGGTTTACCCTTTCTCAAAAAAGTTATTTTTGGTTGGGCTTAAGCCTTTCTTTGGCGATTAATTTCCATTTTCAGGCAGTTTTTTTGGCGCCTTTTATTTTACTTTTTTTGTTTTGGCAAAGAGAGCTTTCGGGAAAAAATTTAGGCAAAGCGGCGTTGGGATTTTTTTTACCCTTTATTCCCTTGCTTCTTTTTGACTTACGACATAACTTCTTAAATTTTAAGCTTTTGGGGCAGTTTATAAAAGAGCGAGGCGAGGGGGGCAATTTTTTGGCTTGGCGGCCGGTGCTGGCTAATTTTTTAACTGGCTTTTGGGGGGAGGAAAAAATTTGGCTCCCCTTGACTTTAGCGCTTGTTCTTTTAACCCTGTGGCTTGTTAAAAAGCAAAAAAATTATTTTTCCAAAAACTTTCTTAAAAGTCTTCTTTTTCTTTACCCCATTGTTTTGTTGGGTTTTAGCATTTATGGCCAAAGACCGTCGGAATATTATTTTAATTTTCTTTTACCCTTTTTTATTTTAGTTTTGGCCTTATTTATCAGCTCTTTTGGCAAATTAAAACGGCTGTTTTTTTTGCTTCTTTTTATTCTTCTCTGGTTGCCAAAAACGATGGAAAAAACCGTTCCTGTTTCGGTTAGTTTGTTGGCGAAAGACAAAGCAATTGCTTATTTGGTAGAAAAAAACGGGAAAATACCGGCGGAAGTTCGCTATCAAACTCCTTTAGGCGAGGAAGCAGGTTTTTCCTATTTGCTAAATTACTACGGCTTGGAAAAAGCGACCGAAGGAGAAAGAAAAATCTGGCTGGTAAGCATTCCGCCGGCAGAAGAAAGCCAAGCTTTTGGTGGAGTGGGAGTAAAATTAATAGGAGAGGAAAAAAATTTGCTTATTAACAACGATTCTGAATCAAGTTCAGAATGACTGTAACCGCAGTCGTCATTCTAACGATCCGCTCGCTGGCGGACAGAATCTGTTTTGATTCTGAATCAAATTCAGAATAACGCTCTGGCATATTTTATTTTTTTACGGGTTTCTTTGTATTTCTGTCTCAAGTATCAATTTAGCAATTTTGCTTTTAAGATAGCGCTTTTAAAAGTGTAATTCTGCAACTTGAGGGATTACTACCTGTTATTTTAAAACTTAAGAGGCTCAAATATGATAGATTTAAATATGACAAATTTTTAAGCGATCGCCTAAAAATTTGTCATAGCGGGGTTGATGATAACGTTAACGTTAAGCCTTTAGTTCCAAACTTGGTAATTTATAGTTCCAAATTTGGCAATTTAGCAATTTTGTTTTTAAGATGACGCTTTTAAAAGACGAGTTAGTCCATTTAAGTTTTTGCTTTTTTTCCGCCTTGTTTTTTTATTTCCTTTTTGGTTCTTTTTGGTTTTTCCCGCTTTGCCTTCTTTTGGGGTTTCTTATTGATGTTGATCACTTAGTTGATTATTTTTATTGCTTTTTTAATTTAGATAAAAAAATAATTAAGAAAAATTTTTTTAATTTTCGCTTTCATTTAAAACATTTTTTTGAGCCTAAATTCTATGTTTTGAAAAACAGAAAAGTTTTTGTTCCTCTTCACGGTTGGGAATATATCTTTATTTTTTGGTTAGCCTTAAGGGCTTTAGGGCAAAAATGGGGAATACTCGGCTTGGAATGGTCGGTTTTAGCCTATTTTCTCCATCTTTCTTGGGACCAACATACCTCGGCCGGCAATTTCTTTTCCTACTTTTTCCTTTATCGGCTAAAAAACGATTTTTCCTACCAAGCCTATAAAAACAGTAAGAAAGTATTTAATTTCTCACCGGAGAAGTAAAAAAGCCTCAAGACGGAGGCGATTGGCGCTTTTTATAGCTTGAGGGGGTGGAAAAAAAGGCAGCAGGAAAGTGGGGATGGGGAAGGAAAAATAAGATAATTAAAAAAAGAAAAAAAGGGTTGCGCTAAAAGCGCCAAAAGGCTGATTTAACGCAACCCCAAGCGACTTATTCTATTTTTTTAACATCTTCCGCCTTAAACCAAAAGACTTTCTCCCCATCATCAAGAACAACACGATAGGCGCCATCGAGAAACGACACTTGGTAGTCCCCCCCTTGTCTGATAACTCCCTCCTGATTAACAATGATTACCGGTTGGCAAAGATGGGCTGATTCAATGGCGCTCCACCTTTCATAACGAGTCTCGTCATGGCAGTAAGGGTTAAAATACCCTTCGCCATTAACCACCACCCGTGTTTCCACCGGCAGAGGCTTAAAAAACAGCCCCGTCAAAAAAACTACCACCAGAATTACCGCGATAAATCCCAAGAATCCTTTCATCTCTCTCCTTCCTTGATTGAGAACTTAGAAAATTACTTTCCTGCTGCCTTGTTAAAGAGCAAAGAAGTAAAAAAAGAAAATCGTTACCGCTTTTGGTAGGTTTTCTTTTCCCTTCTTTAGGTCTATAAAAGACCTATATTAATTATAACTCTAAAGGCTCTTTTAAGCAAATTCTTATGCTAAAATAAAATCGATATTGGGCGGCGTTAATTTAGCAACTTGGCAGATGAAACTTTCAAAAATCTCTATTGTAATTCCTCTTTTTAACGAAAAAAGAACCATTCTGAAAATTTTAAAAAGAGTCGAAGAGGCCAAAATCGGCCAGATTAGAAAAGAAATTATTATTGTGGATGATGGCTCTTCTGACGGCACCAGGCAAATACTAAAAAAACTAAAGGGGAGAAAAAATTATAAAATTTATTACCACTCAAAAAACAAGGGCAAGGGAGCGGCCCTTAAAACCGGGTTTCTCCACACAACGGGAGAAGTGGTTATTGTTCAGGATGCCGATTTGGAATACAACCCCGCCGATTATCCTCTTCTTTTAGCGCCATTTTTAAAAAACGATGCTGATGTGGTTTACGGCTCAAGATTTCTTACCGGCCTGCCGCGAAGAATAATTTATTTTTGGCATCAGGTAGGCAACAAGTGGTTAACGCTTCTTTCCAATGTTGCCACCGGCCTTAACCTTAGCGATATGGAAACAGGCTATAAGGCTTTCCGCGGTGATTTGATCAGAAAAATTGCGCCGACATTAAAATCGCCGCACTTTGGCTTTGAACCGGAAATTACCGCCAAAATTGCCAAAATCCCAAAAATAAAAATTTATGAAGTGGGCATTTCTTATGGGGGGAGAAGTTATGAAGAAGGGAAAAAGATAAAATGGCAAGACGGCTTTAGGGCAATGGGAGAAATAATCTATTATAATTTTTTTGATAAAAAAAACTGTTCAAAAAAAGAAAAATAGTCAGGATTAAGCCTCTAAAATTGTTTGAGTAAAAAATTTCGCCAATTTTTGGGGATCATGACGCAAGCGATAATTTTTTTCCTCAATGGTGGCAATATCCGCTACCAACGTTTTGTTCTTACTTTTCGGGTTTGTTTTAATCGGAAAAGAATTTTCCAATTCGTAAAGCTTAAGAACTTTTTTTAAAACCTCCTGGTTAAGCTTTTTTAAGTCGGGCATCACCACCAAATCGAGCACTTTTTTGGTTTTTAAAATTTTGGCAAAAACGCGGACGTAATCATCTTGAGAAAATTTATGGTTTTCGTTGGCCACCGACATAATGTTGGTAAGAAGAATTTTTAGCGCCTTGCTTTGGCGATAAGCTTCGCTTATGCCTTCAGGAAGAAAATTAACCAAAATTGAACCATACATACTTCCGGGGCAGATAATAATTGCCTCGGCATCAATAATAGCCTTAAGCGCTTCGGGGTTAGCCTTAACCGATGGCTTAAGCCAAATTTTCTCAACTAAATCGCGCGACATGCGCATGGCGTCTAAAAGATGTTCGCCCTGATAGGTTTTCCCGGACTGGGTTTTAAAACAAATATCGGCCGGTTCTTGGGAAACGGGAATAACTTGGCCGCAAATTTTGGCGCCGGTTAGCTGGCTAAAAAGATTATCAACGCCACTAAGATTTTTTTCCCGTTCGGCCATAAAGGCAAAAAAGAGATTGCCAAAATTGCGGCCCCGACCATCGCGATATTTCAGCATTTCCTCCCAACGTTTTTTTTGCCGACCGTCTGGCCAAAGAGAAAGAAGAGAGCGCCAATAATCGGAAAAGGCCAAAATTCTGCCCCGTTCATCGGTGCGCATTCGCCCCGTATCGCCGCCGCTGTCAAAGGTGGTGACAATTGAAGAAATTTGGGAAAAACCCGCTAAAAGAAGTGCTTGATTAACCACCGGCATTCCCGACCCGCCGCCAACAGTACAAACTTTAATTTCCTTCATAAAAAGCCTATTTTGAAGTTTAGCACAATAAACAAAGGCGATATTACTAAACTGTTGCAGACTGACCATAGCTGTCATTCTGACGATCCGCCAGCTAGCGGACAGAATTTTCGATCCTAAATCAAGCCGCCCTGGCGGCAGGCCAAGCTTCAGAATGACATAATTTCCCGAGGTTTGAAGGCTCGCTAACTCCGGGGGTTATTTTTAGCCCTTTGGTTGCCAGGAAAGGACAACAGTCCCTAAGGTGCTTTCGGTATCAATTGATCTTTCCTTTTTAATTAAACGTAGACCTTCTTGCTGGAAGAAATCGATATCCAAATAAAAACTTGTCTGCTCCCTCGCCTCTTGGGCAAAACAAGTAATCTCTTCCAGGCAAAGCCTCTCGGTCTGAAGTGCAAGCTGGTCGTATTGCTTTTCGTCAGGGAGAATATCGTCACAAGAAAGCCAAAGATGGTTAGGCTTAACCAAAAGATAAGGCATTACCACGGTCATCAACCGGCCGTCTTTTTTGAGGCAGCGACGAATTTCGCTTATTTGCTGTGAAATTTGGTTAGGGCTTTCGGCATAATAACCAAAGGCCATAACAGAAAACATTTCGTCTACGGAGTTGTCTTCCAGGGGTAAATTCTCAAAAAAAGCTTTTTTTAGCTGCCAGTTTGAACCAGATTCTTCCGAAATAAAGCCGTCGACACCCAAGAAATAACGGTTGGAAACTAAAGGGGCCGCTTCTTTGACAAAATTCCCTTTTCCACAGCCTAAATCAACTACCAAGCCCTCACCCTCAGTAAGAAATTTGATTAAAGAAGAAGGGTGATAAAAACCCAACGCTTTGGCATAACAAGCAAGTCCTCGTTCCCGCATCATTTTTTGCAGGCTCTCTTGACGACGAAGATGTTTCTCCTTTTGGCTTCCCTCATCGATGGGATAGTAGTGTTCTCTACTGCTCATCTTTTTTGGGAGAACTAAATTATAACAAATTTTTTTCTTTAAGCAAATAGGGTTTGGGCGACGTCCGCTGAGGAAGAATTCCAAAGTTATAAGGCTCGCTAACTCCGGGGGTTAAACAGCTTCAAACCTCGGGAGAAAAAAATGTGTTAGAATGAATTTAATGAAATTATTGGTAACCGGCGGAGCAGGCTACATTGGTTCCCATGCCGTTAAGGCGCTTTTGGAAAAAGGGGAAAAGGTGGTGGTGGTTGATAACCTCTTTCGCGGCTATAAAAAACCAATCGAAGTTTTGCAGGAAAAATTTAGCCCCGAAAACTTAGTTTTTTATCAAGGCGATCTTGGTGATAAACCGTTTATCCAAGAGGTTCTTAAAAAAGAAAAACCGACCGGTGTGCTTCATTTTGCCGCTCTTTGTTTAGTTAACGAATCAATGGAAAACCCCGGCCTTTATTTTCGCAATAATGTTTTGGGAACGCTTAACTTGCTTGAGGCGATGATTGAGGAAAAAATTAACCGGCTGGTTTTCTCCTCCACCTGCGCTGTTTATGGCGAGGCCCAATACTTGCCCGTTGACGAAAATCATCCCCTAAATCCAACCAATCCCTATGGCGAATCAAAACTCGTGGCGGAAAAAATGATTAAATGGTTTGGACAAATTTATGGGCTAAGATACGCCATCTTGCGCTACTTTAATGTGGCCGGCGCCGCCAGCGACGGGTTAATCGGCGACAGCAAAAAACCTTCCCAGCTTTTGGTGCAAAATGCCGTCCGCGGCGCTTTGGGAATTGAGGAGTTTAAACTTACCTGTCCGAAGGTGGAAACCCCCGACGGCACGCCCATTCGCGATTACATTAATATAGAAGATTTAATTGAGGCCCATCTGGCCGCCCTAAAATTTTTGGAAGAAAAAAAAGAAAGCCAGATTTTTAATCTTGGCACCGGCCGGGGCAATTCGGTTTTGGAAATTGTCAAAACAGTCCAAAAAGTAACCGGTAAAAGTTTTCCCGTCAAACAGGGCGAGGCGCGCAAGGGAGAATATGCCCAAATTTATGCCGACAATACTAAAGCAAAATCTTTGCTTTCTTGGGAGCCAAAAAGAAGTTTAGAGCAAACCATTAGCTCTCTTGTTCTTTGGTATCAAAAACACCCACGAGGATGGGAATATTGATTTTTTCCGGTTCTTCTTTTTCTTCGGGACGACCAGCGCGATCTTCATATTCTTTTTGGCGTTGCCAAATTTTTCCAAAAGCGCCTTTTTTAGGATCGCAGGGGTTTAAACACTGCTGGTGCCACCGCAAAATGAAAGCAGGTGAGTTTTCTTTACCCATTTCCAAAAGAGCCAAAAAATAACGGCAAGGAAAATTATAACAGAAGAAAAGTGGTTGCGCAGAACAACGGGAAAAGTCACCCCTGAATTAAATTCAGGGCAGGCTCTGAACTTGATTCAGGATCAAAAAAGATTCTGACTTTCGTCAGAATGACGGCGGGAGGAATCAGGATCTACCTTAAAAAAACTAAAACGCCGATCCTGACTTTCGTCAGGATGACGGTGAAAGGAGTCAGGATGACAGAAAAGCGTCAGAATGATGGTTGGGGGAGGCATCAGGATGACGATAGTCGTGCCGTCATTCCGGACTTGATCCGGAATCTGTGTTATTGTCAGAAAACGCAGATCCTGACTTTCGTCAGGATGACGGTGAGAGAAATTAGGATGACGGTTATGGGAAGCATTAGGATGACGATAGCCGTGCCGTCATTCCGGACTTGATCCGGAATCTGTGTTATTGCCAGAAAACGCAGATCCTGACTTTCGTCAGGATGACAGAAAAACGTCAGAATGACGGCGGGAGGAATCAGGAATCTGCTTTTGCCAAAATAGAAACAACAAATTTTTGGTTTAAGAAAAAGCGCAAAATTTCTCCCAAAAGAAGGCTGGCGGCTCCTCCCAAGATACCAAACTTTTGCGACAAGATAATTGCCAAGAGAAAAACAAAAATAAAATGGCCCACGGCCCAAGGCAAAAACTGCTTGACGCGGGATGAATTTTCAATAATGTTGGCGGCAAGATAATTAAAAAACAAAAGAGGAAAGATAAGACCCAAAATTTTTAAGGAAGGCACCGCCGGCAGATAACGCTCTCCATAAACTAAATTAATAAAGAAATTACCGCCAAAAAGGAAAAAAACCAAAGGGATAAGGCCTAAGGCAATCACCAAGGCTCCCGCCCGAAGATAAATTTTGCCCAGTTTTTTCTTATCGGTAAGCAGGAGACGGGAAAAAGCGGGGGCAAGAGCTAAAGAAATGGCTTGGGGGATTAAAACCCCGGCTTCTAAAAATTTGGAGATAGAGCCATAAATGCCGGCCCAGTAATCGCCCATAGTTTGGCCAATGGTAATTAAAGGAATGCGCAGATAAAAATTGCCCATAATTACCAGAAGAGCAAAGAAGCGGCATTCTTTCCAAACCAAAAGAGCCGTTTTTTTCTCAAATTTAGGCTTGAGGGGCAAATTTAATTTTTTTGCCCGAACAAGGAGACCCAAAACCGTTAAAAGCAAGGCCGCCAGATAGCTAACAAAAAGCCAAGGAACCCCTAAGCCACGTCGCACCGCCGCTATACCCAAGACGGCTCCTGATAATGAAAAGAAAATATTTGCCCAGACACCGCTAAGCACCTCTTCGCGGGCGTTTTGGAAAGAAATAATGAGGTGGAAAATGTTTTGAGGGAAAAAAAGAAGCGAGAAGATAATTAAAGAGATTAGTTTTTCTCCCGAAAGGCCCATTAAGAAACCAAGAATAATAACTAAAAACAAAGTTAAAAATGCCAATATTGTCTTTAAACCCAAAAGATGGCGGAAATAATCTTCGGCTTTATCCAAATGGCGGGGTAGGTTTTTCAAAATGTAGCGTTCGATACCAAAGTCGGCCACGGGCAAAAAATTATAAACAAAACCCAGCACCCAAGCGTAAATACCAAAATTTTCAACGCTAAGAGTGCGCGCTAAAAAAATAAAGTAAAAAAAGCCAATAAGCCGGCTTATCACTTGTCCCAAAAGCAGGTAAAAACCGTTTTTAGCAATTTTCTTCTCCATTAGATTTAATAATAGCAGAAAAAAATGAGGCGGTTAAATTTTACTCAGGCGTTAACCCTGGCATGGAAATTCTTGTTTGGCAAAATTGTTCTTGGAAAAATCAGCTGCCGTTTTAAGCAAAGAAGAGCTGGGTGATTTGGCCAAGCTTTTGGAGGGTTTTGAACAAAAGCTTACTTTAGAAAGTCGGGGAAAATATTGGGCCAAAGTGGCCCTTGACCAATATAAAAAGCTGATGCGATCAAGCCAGGGGAAAAAAAGTAATGGATAACGCGTAACCAGTAACTCGTAACAATTAATAAGGAAATCACTTCGCAGGGGTAATATTTTTTCGTGCTACTATAAAATAAATGGACAAAAAAAAGCTCCCTTTTTTAGTTCTGGTTATCTTTTTCGGCCTTTTCCTCTTTCAGACAATTGCCAATATCACCAGCATTCCCTTTGCCGATTATGACGAAGCCCATCGTGCCGAAGGGGCGCGCAATATGCGGCAGGAAGGCTTCTATCTTTTTCCCCTTGTCGGCAGTCCTTATTATCAACAATCTTCTTTTTCTCTTTCTTATTCTCTTGACCAAACCAAAACTCTTTACGGCCAAACAAGCCGCCCCCCTTTGGTTTTTAATTTAATGGCCATTTCTTCCGGATTTTTTGGTGATGTTGAATGGGCCTATCGTTTGCCAAGCTTAATTTTTGGCATCGCTTCTTTTGGCGCCATTATCATTGCCGCTTACTTTTTGGCCAAGAAAAAACCTAATTTTTTTGCTCTGGCGGTAGCTCTTTTGGCGGCCTTTACCTCTTACGATTGGTGGCTTTCCTCGCAAATGGCTCATTTGGACACGGCCATTTCTCTTTTCACCGCCTTGGCTGTTTTTTTGCTTATCATTTTTGCCCAAGAAAAAAATAAAATCTTTTTATTTTTAAGCGGCTTTTTTTTAGCCTTGGCGATTCTTTCTAAAGGCCAGCCGGTGGTGATTTTTCTTTTTCCGTTAGTTTATCTTTTTTTCACCCGAAAGATAAACTTTAAAGAAGCGCTTCTTCTTGGCTTAACTGCCTTTTTGGTTCTTTTTCCCTGGATAGCCGCTTTTGACGCCACCCTTGGCTTTGGTTCCTGGTTTAAAACCTATTTTGAGGGTTATTTAAGCGCCCCTTCCGCCACCAAAATTGGCGGCGGCGACCCCACCCAGGCGGCACCAATTTTTTGGTATTTAAGATGGTGGTTTGACACATTGCGGCCGGGAGTTTTTTTGTTTGGAGCTTTTTTCTTGCTTGACTTAATCCAGAAAAGGCTTTCTTGGCAAAAAACTGCCCTGCTTTTTTATATTTTCGGCGGTTTTGGCTTTTTTTCTTATGCTAAAAGCAAGGTCTGGTGGTATGTTTTGCCGGTTTTGCCGGCGCTTGCCGTTTATCTTTATCTGGCGATCGCCGATTACCTAAAAGAGAGGAAGAACGGTTTAGTTAATCTTTCTTTAGCCCTTATTGTTGCCTCCTTGCCTCTTTTTCTTTGGCAAACCAACACCATTTCTTTAGCCTATGGCCTGATCACCACTTTAATTGTTTTCTTAATCTTAAAACTGCCCCTTGCCAATTACTTGTCGCGTATTACCGATTACCGGTTTCCTGTTGCCAGTTACGTATTACGTATCACTCATTACTTTCTCTTCCCCCTTTCTTTCTTGCTGGGTCTTACTTTTTTCTTTTTCCGCTTTCCTGCTCCTCAGCCAATCCACTCTGAAACCAAAGATGTTGGCCAATTTTTCCAAAGCCTTTCCTATCCTAAGTGCTTATGGACAGAAGAGGATTTCCCCTATGAGGCGATTCTTTATTATTCCCGGGTGGGGGAATTAGACTATTTTGGCGAGGATAAATCCCTAAAGTCGGATTGTCAAAACTATCTTGTCGCCAGCAAACCCCTCGAGGGCCAAAAAATTATTTATCAAAATGGCCCGGTAAGGTTGTATAAAATGGATAACGCCTCTTATTTGGACTAGTGCAATTTAACCGCGCGCCAAGCTTTATTTGAAATAAATATTGGAGTAGCGGAGTTTCCACCAGAGGCGGACAAGTACTCCACGCCAATTTCTGGCGCAAACTAAAGTTTGCTACTCCAAAAAACACTGGATTAGCGGACTTAGCGTCCGCGCTCATCCCCCAAACTGTTGGCAATAAACTCTAAGCACTGTTCCAACAGTTCTTTGGTATTATAGAAGACAATGATAACGGAATAGAATCATCGTTTTTTTAAGGCTTCTCCGCAAACAGCGCAATAATAGTTTTCCTCTGTTATTTTGGGAAGAGCAGTTTCGGAGCCTGCGCCTACACCCCTAGAACCTTTAAGATAAGTAAATGCGGTAATAAATCTTCTCTTAAATTTTTTCTGTCTTTACTATTTTCTCTGGTAATGGATTTTAGGTTGTTAATTAGCATTTTTTATATTGTTAATAACAACTTTTGAAATTGCCTCTTTTTTTCATATCCACAAAACAAATCTTCTTTTATATTTTTATAAACAAAACTCCCAAACCGTTTTTGTATTTCCGTGTTGATTTTCTCGTAATACTGGTCAGGGAGTGAATCATTTTGGGAATTAGTTATATTTTGCCAGCATATATTCAAGCGATAAAATGGGAGGGCTGGCGCAGATGGTTGGCTAAATATTCTTTATAATTAGTGGGGTTTTTCCGGATTATTAATGTAGGGTTGAAAAACATACCAGCCCATTTTCAAATTAACTAAACAACCAGCATTAAGCAGTTTTTGAATCTTTTTATTGAGGTTATCACCCGTTTTACCAATAAGAATTTGGGCGGTTTTTTTTGTTAAACAACGCCAATTTTTCTAGGTTCTCTTGAGATTTTATTCCAGATATGCCATACATTATATCCCAATAATGAAATAAAAATGGTAAAAAGTCAAATTTTTGCAGATTTTTTCTGGCGCCATCAGTTGAATTACTATCAACAATAATTATTTCATAGAAAAACGGTTTAGTGTTATTTGGGGTAGCGGACTTTAGCCCATGCCTTTTTTCTCTCGTCATCCTGACGAAAGTCAGAATCTGGCCACAATTACAAATGACTAATTACCAATTACCAATTACTTATTACTTATTACCTATTACTTATTATCAATTATGCTAAAATCTAAAAGCAATGACTACCAAGCCCTATTTTTCCTTTATCGTGCCGGTTTATAACGAGCAAGACAATATTGTTCCGCTTCATAAAGAAATTGTTGCTGTTGCCAAAACCTTAAAAAAACCTTTTGAGATTATTTTTGTTGACGACGGCTCAAGCGATAAAACCTTAGAAAACTTAAAAAAGCTAACGCCAATTAAAATTTTGGTTTTGCGTAAAAACTCCGGCCAATCGGCGGCTTTGGATGCCGGCATTAAGGCTTCGCAGGGAGAAATTCTAATAACAATGGACGGCGACGGTCAAAACGATCCGGCTGATGTGCCCAAGATGCTTGCCAAGCTTAATGGCTTTGACGCTGTTTGCGGCTGGCGCTATAAGCGCCAAGACCCTTTTTCCAAGCGCTTTATTTCCCGAGGCGCCCGTTTCCTACGTTCTTTTTTGGTGGCCGATAAGGTTCATGATTCCGGCTGTACTTTGCGGGTTTGCAAAAGAGAGTGTTTTGAGGATTTGGATTTATACGGGGAGATGCACCGAATGATTCCCGCCCTTTTGGTTTGGAACGGTTTTCGCTTAACCGAGGTAAAAGTAAATCATCGCCCCCGCACCAAAGGCAAAACTAAATATTCTTGGAAAAGAACCTTTAAGGGTTTTTTGGATATGCTTGATGTTTGGTTTTGGCGAAAATACCAATCGCGCCCCTTGCATCTTTTTGGCGGCGTCGGTTTAATTTTAATCTTTTTCTCTTTCCTCTTCGGCTTGTCTTTGATAATAAGAAGGGCTTTTTTTGGCTATTCCTTGGCCGACAAAATTTGGCCGCTGGTGGCGGTGACCGGTTTTATCACCGGTATTCAGCTTTTAATCTTCGGCCTTCTGGCTAACCTGATTATTAAAACAGAAAAAAAGCATCATTTTTATCGTATTAAAGAGATTATTAAAAAATGAAGTTTTTAGTTACCGGAAATGCCGGCTTTATCGGCTTTCATCTTACCAAGCGTCTTCTCGAGGAAGGCCAAGAAGTAGTGGGGGTGGATAATTTAAATTCCTACTACGACCCGCAATTAAAAAAATCCCCTTCAGCGAGATGATGAAGATTAACAAGCCGATTTCCTTATACGCCGCCACCAAAACCGCCAACGAGCTTTATGCTCATATTTACCATCATCTTTATGGTTTTAATGCCATTGGCTTAAGGTTTTTTCCCGTTTATGACCCTTGGGCCGACCGGATATGACCCTTTTTTTATTTACCAAAGCAATTTTAGAAGATAAGCCAATCAAAGTTTTTAACCAGGGCCAAATGAAGCGCGATTTTACCTATATCGACGATATTGTTGATGGGATAATGGCCTCTTTGAATAAAGTATCCGAACTTGGTTATGAAGTTTTTAACTTGGGTTGCGCCGACTCGGTTAATCTATTAGACTTTATTAAAACCATTGAGAAAAGCTTGGGCAAAAGAGCCAAAAAAGAATTTTTACCCCTTCAGCCCGGCGATGTGCCGGCCACCTTTGCCGATGTTTCCAAAGCCAAAAAACTCTTAGGCTATCAGCCTAAAGTTAAAGTTGAAGAAGGGGTAAGGAAGTTTGTTAACTGGTATCGACAGTATTACCAGGGGGCAGAGGGGAAATAATTCGTAACAGGTAACGGGTATCGCAGCCCCCGGAGTGGCGAAATTGCCCCTCCGGGGGTTGTTGCTATATATGTCTTAGAAGTAAGGGAAGATTTTTAATTAACCCATGAAAAAACTTTGGCAGGTTATTCTTGGCCTTTTGCTAGCGGCCTCTTTAGGGTTTAATTTTTATTTTCTTCGGGAAAAAGAAGCGCCTTTTCAGGATAAAGAAACCTTTAAGGTAGAAGAAGTGCTTGACGGCGACTCTTTTATTATCCCCCTTGACCAAACAATCCGTTTGGCAAACATCGACGCCCCGCCCCTGGAATTCTGTTTTGGCCGGGAGGCCAAGGAAGCTTTAGAAAAAATGATTTTAGGGAAAAATGTTAGAATTGAAAAAGTGGGCAAAGATAATTACAACCGCCTCCTTGCCTTGGTTTATTTAGATGATCAGTTTATTAATGAAATTTTACTAACAAACGGTTGGGCGAAATATGTTTCCGGAGGGAGCAATAATGAGAAGATAACAGATTTGCTTAAAGAAAAAGATCGGGAAGCAAAGGAGAATAAAAGAGGGGTTTGGAGCGAGGAATGTTACCAAAAAGAAAATCCGGTGGACCCCGCCTGCAACATTAAGGGCAATTTAGGCAAACACGAACACGGCGAGAAAAAAACTTATCATTATCCGGGTTGTTCGGAATATGAACGGACGGTGGTGGAGGCAGATTTAGGCGAGCGCTGGTTTTGCTCGGAAGAAGAAGCGATAAAGGCCGGTTTCACCAAATCGGAGCATTGCTTTAAAGAATACGAAAAGCCCGGTGGGAAGCAATAGCGTTTTCCTTTTACCAGAGTTGCGGGTTAGCCGTTACGGGCCGCAAAATCGTGTTAAAATAAATTTATGAGCGCTCCCCAAAAACTGCCAAACCAGCTCAAACCTCTATTTTGATTCACCGACCCCGAAAGGCTGGATTTAAACAAAAATAAAGTTGATATTATTCACCAAGTTTTGGCCCTGGGATCGCTGGAAGATATCAAGCTTCTTTTTTCTCTTTATCCCCGCGAAGAAATTCGTCGGGTTTTCTTAAAAACCCCCCGCAATATTTATACCCCAAAAGGTTTTGATTTTATTAAAAACTTTATTCTTAAGGAAAAAAAGCCTCTTTCTTTTAACCGTTATGCCAAAAATATACTTGGACCAGTCGCTCGACCTTGAAAGAAAAAAAACGCTTAAAATTCTCTCGCCACTTAAAAAGGAAGCTGTTTTGGGTGGGGGCACGGCTTTGGCTTTACAATTAGGCCACCGAAAATCTTTTGATTTTAATCTTTTTTTAGACCGACCGATTAATAGCCCCTTTAAAAACAATGTTTTTAATCTCTTTGGAAATAACATTAATTAGAGGAGGGGCTGAAGAAAACAATAAAATACTATCGCGAGACGCTTGAAGCGCTTGAGGCGTGATACATGTCTCAAATTAACTAAATTTTTCAATTTCCTTAAGAAGCGGTTTGGGAAACTCTTTAACTAAACCCCTCATACTGTAGGGCAAAAGGTGGGCAAGCTCTTTTTGAAAGTTTATTTGTTTTTTTTCTAAAAGCTCGGGAATGGGTAATAGTTTTTCCCTTAGCCCTGCCGGAATATAACCGCCTCTAAGTAAATAATAGATGTCAAAAAAATCCCGAGGCTTTGCCCTAGTCAACGCCGCTGATATTTTTTCTTCAATCAGAACCGTTTCTTCTAATAAATACACGGTGTAATTGGGAATAAAATCATTAACAATTAATACCACCTCTTTTTTAATATTTTTCTCTTTTCTTTGTGAGCCTTGGAAGGAGAGATTAACTCTTTCCTGGTGAATGCTTACCGCCAATTCGGCTAAATACCCTCCGGAAGTTTTCTTAGATTCAATAATTTGGGGTTGAAAATTTTCTTTTTCCAGATCACCTAAGACTGAAAGAACCGTTTTTTCTATTTGGGGGAAAGTGATATCTTCTAAAGTAAAGTCCAAATCTTCGGAAAAACGAGGGCTTTGGTAGACAATTTTTAAGGCAGTGCCGCCTTTGAATAACATTTTTCGGCCATCTTTTTTCTGGTACAAGAAGCTTAAAAAAACATTTTGCGCATATTCGCGAAAAATGTTGTCGGGGGTGGTTTGATTTTTTCCCGCCAGCTTGAGCAAGTAATCTTTATTGAGCATATTTTTTTACTAAATTTAATAATTTTTGGTTATTAAACATTTTGGCGTAGTCAACTAATTTTTCTTTTTTTATTTTCTTTAAATTAAGACGAGAGTTAATTTCTTTTTGTCCCAGGGCAACAAAATATAAATAATCAGCCACGGCTTTTTCTACTTCGGCAATTAAGTAGTTTTCTTTTTTAAAATATCCCCCGAACGCTGTTTGTTTTATTTTTTGGTAACGATATTCTTTTCCCTGGCAGATAAAACTTCTTGTGGGCTTTGGAGTAACAGAAATTATGGAATAAATTATTTCCGGGATAATACCATTTTGGGACAAAACAGTCTCCATACTGATATACGAGGGGTAATAGAGTTTGCCGGCCAGCTCGTAGCTATCGGGAGAATAATCTTTAAAGAAGTAATATCCCTTTTTGGGGTTAATAACAAGATTTTTCTTTTTATATCTTTTAAGAATTGCCCGCGCGGCGTCGTAATTTAGGCCGCTAATTTCCTGAAAATCCTGCAAAGAAAAATAGTTAATCTTTTTGTTTTGGAATTTTTCTAAAATCTCTATGTACTTCATTTCAGTAAAGATACTCTTTTATATCTTTACTGAAATAGTACTTAAACTATTCCCTTTTGTCAAGCGGCTTATTTACTGCCTATCCGGCAGGCAGGTCAGCAAGGACGGATAAACAGTCCCGCGCCAGTATTCTTGTTATCGGCATGATTTCATGATTTAATGATCTTGTGTTCTTGTGATTTAATGATTTAATGATCCCTATGAAAATCTTAATGCTCAACTACGAATTCCCCCCCTTGGGCGGCGGGGCAGCTAACGCTAACTATTATCTCTTGAAAGAATTTTCTAAAGATAAAGACTTAGAAATAGATGTTATCACCTCTTCTGTTGGCAGATTTGAAAAAAGCAAATTTTCTGAAAACATTAATCTTTATCGTTTAGATATAGGAAAAAATAAGGATAATCTTCATTATCAAACTAATAAAGATTTATTACTTTTTTCTCTAAAAGCTTTTAAAGAATCTATAAAGTTAAATAAAAAGAATAATTACGATTTAATTCATGCCTGGTTTGGAATTCCCTGTGGTTTTATCGCAATGTTTCTTCACAAGCCGTTTTTGGTGGCCCTGAGGGGCTCTGATGTGCCATTTTATAACCCTAGATTTAGAGTAGTAGACAAATATTTTTTTAAATATTTAAGTAGAGTTATTTGGAAAAAATCGAGCTCCGTGGTAGCCAATTCAGAGGGCTTAAAAACATTGGCCAAAGAGACTTCTCCCAAGCAAAAAATAGCAGTCATTTACAATGGAGTTGATACTAATGAATTTTTGCCGGTAAACCGTAAAAAAGCAGGAAAAACTCTAAGGATAATTTTAGTGTCCAGATTAATAAAAAGAAAGGGAATAAATTATTTGCTTGACGCTTTAACCCAAATAAAGCAAGAAAATTTTCATTTGATGGTTATTGGCGATGGAAATCAAAGAGAGTATTTGGAAAAAATGGCCAAAGAAGCAGGCTTAGTTAATAAGGTTTCTTTCTTAGGATTGGTATCTCATAAAAGCATATCCCAATATTATTCTCAAAGCGACCTATTTATTTTGCCATCTTTAAATGAGGGTATGAGTAATACTGTTCTAGAAGCAATGGCTAGTGGTTTACCAATTATCACTACGAACGTTGGCGGATCAAAAGAACTAATTAAGGGCAACGGCTTTGTTGTTAATCCCCGTTCCTCAGAAGAGATATTAGACGCAATTAGAAAATATCTTGCCGACCCAAGTCTTTTAACAAAACATGGCAAGGAATCAAGAAGAATAGCTGAAAGAATGAGTTGGGAAAACGTAGCCAAAGATTATAAAAATCTCTATAATTCGCTTTTAAAAAACATAAATGAAAGTAGATAATTTTCTTTTAAGTTCTTTATACAATAAGTTAGATTTTCCTATTCGGTTTGTTTATTCTCATTCTCCTTTTTTAAACAAATTGTTGTTTTGGAAACTTTATTCATCAGATTTTGAGAAATTAGATTCTCAATTCGAAAATATGAAGCTGATAGTTAAAGATAATGGTTTTGACTTTAATAATAAAATTTGCCTAGAACTTGGGCCCGGCAATTCTTATATCAACGCATATAATCTTTTAATGAATGGAGCAAAAAAGGTCTTTTTAATTGATAAATTTTCTCGGAGAATAAAAACAAAAAAACAAAAAGATTTTTTTAAAAAAGAGGTAGAATTTATAAAAAAGAAATATAAAGAGGAAAAACTTTTTTTTATTAAAGAAAATTCCATTAATTCTCAGTATATAGAGTTTATTGAGGGAGATATCAGAGACTTAAATTTAAATAGTAAGGTTGATTTTGTTTTGACTAAAAGCGTTTTAGAACACATCAAAAACATAAAGCAAACGATTACTAAATTATCCAAAATAACCAAAAATAACGGTTTTAATTATCACTATATAGATTTGAGAGATCATTATAATTTCAGCTCTCCCTTCCTGTTTTATAAATATTCTCCGGAAACTTGGAATAAAGCCTTAACTAGAGAAGGAAGAACTTATACTAACAGACTAAGATATGATCAGTATTTAGATATTTTTAAAGAAAATAATTTTAACGTTGTTTACCAACAGTTAGAAAGGTTTACGGTTTTAAACAATCAAAAAATCTTTAAAGAATTTAACAAACATAAAGAATTCTTAGACATAGGTATTGCTAAGGTTTTACTTAAAAAAAATGATTAATTATCGTAAACCTATTATTTATTCTGCTCTCTATTTATCTGGGAGTAAGATTCCTCAATATTTTAAAGAGATAAAAAGAATAGAGAGATTCTCCGATAAAGAAATTAAATTTTATCAGGAGGAAAAACTAAAGCTGGTCTTGCTTTATGCTTGGAAAAATGTGCCCTATTACCATAATGTTTTGTCTAGTACAGAAGTGGTTAATAACGACAAGGTAAATTTAAGTAATTTTTCTAAAATTCCCGTTTTAACTAAAAAAATCATTAGAAAAGAGGGCAAGAATTTATATTCTGTCAAACGAAGAAATGGTTCATATGAAAACACTTCTGGAGGCTCGACTGGAGAGCCAGTCAGGTTTTTACAAGATAAAGAATATGACGATTGGAATATTGCTACAAAAATTAGTTATAAGAAATATGGTGGCCAAGATATTGGCGAAAGAGAACTTCGTTTGTGGGGATCAGAAAGAGATCTTCTAGAGGGCAAAGAAAAACTATCAATTAGATTAAGAAATTGGTTATATAACCGGAAAGAACTCAATTCTTTTAAGATGTCGGAAAACAACATGAGAAATTTTGTTCAGGAATGGAACAAATTTAAACCGACTTGGGTAGAGGCCTATGTCCAATCTATTTACGAATTTGCCCGATTTATAAAAAAGAACAATCTTCCAATATATTCACCCAAGGGAGTATTAACCTCAGCAGGAACCTTGTATCCGGAAATGAAGGATTTGATTGGTGATGTTTTTAATTGCTCAGTTTTTAATCGTTATGGCTCAAGAGAGGTTGGCGCAGTAGCTTGTTCTTGTACAGAAAATAAAGGGCTGCATTTAAGTGTTTTCAATAATTACTTAGAAATATTAGATAAGAAACATAAACCATGCTTGCCAGACGAAATAGGCAAGGTTTTTATAACTACATTGAATAATTTTTCTATGCCCCTTATTAGATATGACATTGGAGATATTGGTAGCTTTTCTAAAGAAAAATGCTCTTGTGGCGTAAATTTACCGCTATTAGAAAAAATTGAGGGTAGAGAGATAACTGTTTTTAAAACTAAAAATGGAAAGATAATCCCTGGAGAGTTTTTTATTCATTTTATTGGTGTAGTTTTTAATAAGGATGCAATTTCTAAGTTTCAGGTTATCCAAAAAGATTATGATTTAATTGAAATTAAAGTTGTTTTGGCAAATAGAAGTAAGTTTGAAAAAGATAAACCAGAAATAGAACAATCAATAAGAAAAACAATGGGCAGTGAATGTCGGATAAAATGGCTAGTGGTTAATAGTATACCGTCTCTTAAAAATGGAAAATATCTTTATACAATTAGCTTAGTTGAATAGAGATTATGAGAAATAAAGTGGTGATTAAAAAATTTGACGAGAAGAATTATTTGAATCAGGTTAGTGAAGTTTTGGAAAAAGACTTTTCCTTTCAAAAGAAGCTGAAAAATGTAAAAACAGTTTTTATTAAACCGAATTTGGTTAGCGATGTAGATTCTTATATTAAAAACGGCTCTAATACTGACATAAGAATAATAGAATCCATTCTTTACTACTTGAATAAGTTTCCTAATCTAAAAGTTTATCTTGGTGAAAGTGAAACGGGAACAAAAACAAAGGGAAGGAAATTAATCTATGCTCTTGAAAATATGGGAGTAATAGATTTACAAAAGAGGTATGATTTTGAGATAGTAAATCTCACCGAAGACATTCAGATAGAAACACCCATTCCTAACGGCAAATTTCTTAAAAAAATAAAGCTTGGCAAAACATTCTTAGAATCCGATTTAATAATTAATTTGCCTAAAATAAAGACCCATAAATATGCTACTATCACCTGTTCTCTTAAAAATATGTTTGGAGTTATCCCCGATCCGCTTAGGATTGTTTATCATCAAAATATCCATCAGGTAGTAGCGGATTTAAATAAACCTTTTTATCAAAAGATTTTCACCATTACTGATGGCGTTGTTTGTATGGAAGGGCAAGGCCCTCTATACGGTGTTCCCAGAAAATTGGGGATTATTATGTTTTCTAGCAACCCTCTAGCCAATGACTATGTTGCCTGTAGGGTGATGAAGATAGACCCTAGTGAAGTCAAACATTTGCAACTAGCCAACGAATGGGCAAAACTAGATTTCTCTGAGACAGAAATATTGTCCTACAAACCGATAAATAAAATTTCAAATAAACCGTTTGCCATGGCCAATAAGAACGCATTCGTGAAGCTGGAAGGTTTTTTGATGCAGAACCCTTTTATTGTCAGATTATTATTTAACGATTGGTTTAGGAAAAATATAACTAAAAAAATAAGCTTTATTACTGATAGAATGAGAGGCGGTAGCTACAAATGGTATGAACAAAAATAATAAATCTGCAATAACAGTATTAAATTGGAACGGTAAAAAATTCCTTAAAGATTGTTTGTCTGCTGTTTACGAACAAACAGAAAAGAACTTTGAGGTTTATTTCGTTGATAATGGTTCAACTGATGGATCTATAGAATTTGTTAAAAATAACTTTCCTAAAACAAAAATCGTCAGCTTGGACAAAAATTATGGTTTTGCTAAAGGGACTAACGAAGGGATAAAGGAAGCATTCAAAGATAAAAAAGTAAAATATATTATTTGTTTAAATAATGACACGATTGTTAGTAAAAATTGGCTAAAAGAATTGGTAAATACAGCACAAAAAGACAATAAGATCGGCGCTGTTTGTAGTAAATCTTATTTTAAAGACGGCAAAACTATTCAAAACGCCGGGCTTATTTATACCCCCGCAATCGGAATAAATAAGGTGGGTGGAATTTCTTTGGGATACGGTTTTGCTGATAAGGAAGCGCCAGAATTATCTAAAGAAATTGAAATTTTTGCTCCTGGAGGTATAGCTCCATTGTATAGGCGCGACGTTTTAGAAAAAATATACCAAAGAGACGGTGAAATTTTTGATGAGGACTTCTTTGCCTATGCCGAAGATCTAGATCTTGGTTTTAGAATTAGAAAACTGGGATATAAAAGTGTTTTATCGCCCAAGGCAACCCTTATCCATTTACATTCACAAACTGGCGGTGTGGCCTCGCCCTTTAAGGCATTTTACTCGGAAAGGAACTCTATTTTGACAGCAATTAAGAATTTATCATTGAAAGATTTGCTGCTTTTCCCTTTACGAAACATTGCGTTAAAAATATCTTATTTTTTCAAAAAACATGAATCGGTGGAAAGTTTAAAAAAGGAGGTTGGTTTTATTAAAATGTTTTTGATTGTTATAAAAGCTCATTTATCAGCAATCGTATTAACCCCTAAAATGTTTGTAAAAAGAGCAAAGATAAAATACAAAAAATGAAGCAAAAAATCCCTCTAATTAGTATTGTTGTTTTGAACTGGAACGGTTTGCTTTTTTTGAAGGAGACTATCCCACCACTTTTAGATATTGACTATCCCAATTATGAAGTTATTGTTGTGGATAATGGCTCAACCGATAAAAGCGTAAAATTTTTAAAAAAATTCAAAAAAATAAAAATTATTAAAAATAAAGAAAATTTGGGTTATTCAAAGGGGAAAAATATTGGCATAGGTCTGGCGAAAGGAGAATATATTCTTTCTTTGGATAATGACATTTTAATAAAAGACAAATATCTTCTAGGAAAATTATTAAAAATGTATAAAAGCAGAAAGGGGGTGGGTTTCCTTCAAATTCCTCTATTAGATAAAAACAAAACAAAAACACACTACTATGGCGTCTATTACTCCGTATATGGATTAAACATGCACAGAAAAGAAGTCGATATTAAGAAAATTACAGAGAATAAAGATAGTTTAGTAAAAATTGTTGGGCCAACCGGTGGTTTTTTCTTTATTAAGAAAGACGCTTGGGAAGATATTGGTGGCTTTGATGAATCGCAAGGGTTTCATATAGATGATGTTGACATTGGTCCTAGATCGATGATTTTTGATTATGAAAACTTTCTATATACAAAAAGTTATGCCATTCATTTAGAGATAAATTAAACCGCCAAAATTTGAATAGTTTAAGTTTTAGAAAGATGATTAACAAAGTTAGGCTTGAAGCAAGAAAAATAATCCAAAAAAATAAAACCCTTTTTGAGAATTTTATTTCCTTATCGCTTTTACAGGGGTTGGATTATATTTTCCCCCTTATTACTCTTCCCTATTTAGTCCGGGTTTTGGGACCAGAAAAATATGGCCTAACTGCCTTTGCCGCCGCTTTAGTCGGCTATTTTATGATTATTACCAACTATGGTTTTAATTATTCAGCCGTAAGAGATATTGCCATCACCAGAGAAGACGAGAAAAAAACATCAACGGTTTTTATGTCGGTAATGATTATAAAGATTCTTTTGTTCTTGTTAAGCCTGATTATTTTTTTAGGAATAGTTCTTTCTTTCCAAAAGTTCAGGACAGAGCTTCCCCTTTTTTTATTTTCCTTTTTGGCGATTATTGGCAACATTGCTTTTCCGGTTTGGTTTTTCCAAGGAATGGAAAAAATGAAATACATTACCATCTTTAATATTGTCGCCAAAGCTTTTTTCACCCTTTTGGTTTTTTTGGTTATTAAATCGGCTAGTGATTATATTTATGTTCCCCTTTTAAACTCTTTGGGCATAATTGTTTCGGGTTTATGCTCTTTATTTTTTATTTTTAAAAATTTTAAGATAAGGTTTTTGCTTCCCTCACGGGAGGAAATAAAAAAACAATTTTTAGGCGGCTGGCACTTTTTCGTTTCCAGCTTTTTTATTAATCTTTATACCAACAATACCAACACGTTTCTTTTAGGGCTTCTTACCAACAATGAAATGGTGGGTTATTTCTCCGGCGCGGAGAAAATTATTAGAGCCTTCACGGGCCTTATCGCTCCCGTTTCTCAAGCAGTTTATCCCCACCTTAGCAGGTTATTTATTCAAGCCAAAGAGGCAAGCTTAAAGTTTATTAGAAAATTAGAGTTTCTTTTGGGAGGGATTTTCCTTGCTGTTTCTTTATCTTTATTTCTTTTTGCTTCTCCAATTGTTAAAATTATTCTCGGAGAAGAGTATTTGCCCTCAATTTTAATAATAAGAATTATGGCGATTTTACCGTTTTTAATTACCATGAGCAACGTTTTTGGAGTACAAGGTCTTTTTGCTTTTGGTATTTCCCAAAAAGCTTCTAAAATTTTTATTACCGCTTCATTTCTTCACATTCCTATGTTCATATTATTAACAAAACTCTTTTCAATTAACGGTAGCGCTCTTGCGGTAGTTTTAACAGAAAGTTTAGTTACAATCCTTTGTTTTCTTTATTTTAAAAATTTTTTGAGAAAAGAGCAGACTTAGGCAGTTTTTAAATAAAAAATTCATGAAATACGATTATTTAATCGTTGGAGCCGGTTTTTCGGGGGCAGTTTTAGCCGAAAGATTGTCTAGTGTTGGTAAAAAAGTTTTGGTGGTTGAAAAAAGAAACCATATTGGTGGAAACTGTTATGATTTTTTTGATAAAAATGGCGTTTTGGTTCATAAATATGGGCCTCATTACTTTAGAACCAATTCTGACCAAGTGGTTGAATATCTTTCCCAATTTACCGATTGGTTGCCTCAAGAATTTAAAGTAAGGGCTTTTGTTAAAAAAGAATTATACCCTTTGCCTATAAATAGAGACACTCTTAACGCTTTTTTTAGGGTTAATTTAAAAACAGAAGAAGAAGCAGAAAAGTTTTTGGAAGAAAAAAAAGAGAAAATTAAAAACCCCCAAAACGCCGAAGAGCAAGTTTTATCCTTAGCCGGAAGAGAAATTTATGAGGCTTTTTTTAAAAACTATACTATTAAGCAATGGGGTATCCACCCCAAAAATCTTGACGCTTCGGTTACCGCCAGAATTCCCATTAGAACCAACGCCAACGATTGTTATTTTAACGATAAATTTCAGGCAATGCCAAAAGAAGGCTACACTAAGATTTTTGAAAAAATGTTCGAGAAGTGCAAGGTTCTTTTAGAAACCGACTATCGAGAAATAAAAAATAAAATTTCTTATCAAAACATTATTTACACGGGGCCAATAGACGCTTTTTTTAATTATAAATATGGTAAATTACCTTATAGAAGTCTGAAAATTAAATTTGAAAACTATAAAAAAGAATTTTATCAAGATTGGGCGCAAATTAACTACCCCAACGATTATAAATTTACGAGGATTGTCGAGATTAAGCATGTTACAAAACAAAAAATACCTTGTACAACCATAAGCAAAGAATACCCAACTTGGGAAGGCGAACCATATTATCCTGTTCCCAACCCAAATAATGAAAAAATATATCAAAAATACGAAAGGGAAGCCCAAAAAATAAGAAATGTTTATTTTATCGGAAGACTGGCTCAATATAGGTATTTGAATATGGATCAGGTGATAAAAAACGCTTTAGAATTTTTTGAAGAAATGAAAAAATAAACGAATGAGCATAATAGAAAAATTTTTATCATTGCTTTTTACATTGTTGACCAACCCCAAGATCTTAGTAGTAAAAACAATGAGGCCTTTATTTTTTTTGCCCTTTACCCTAAGGCTTAAGTTTGATGCCGTTAGCCGCCCACACTACGCTTACTGTCTTTTTCAAGCAGCAAAAGAGGCAAAGGCCTTAGGAATAAATAGAATAAGTGCTATAGAATTTGGTGTGGCTGGTGGGCAGGGAATAATGGCGATGGAAAAATTATCCAGCGAAATAGAAAAAATTACGAAGGTAAAAATTGATATTTACGGTTTTGATCTAGAAAGAGGCTTACCTAAACCTAAAGATTTTCGTGATTTACCCTATGTTTGGAAATCGGGATTTTATAAAATGAATTACAAAAAATTATCTGAATGTTTAACTAAGGCCAAGCTTATCTTAGGAGACGTGAAAGAAACGACTCCTAAGTTTATCAAAAAGAACATTGCCCCAATAGGATTTATTGCCTTTGATTTAGATTATTATTCTTCAACAAGAGAGGCTTTTAAGATTTTTGATGCGAACAGGGAGAAATTACTGCCAAGGGTTTTTTGCTATTTTGACGACACTATTGGCCCAGATGAAGAGCTTCATTCAAGTTATACAGGAGAGCTTCTGGCTATTAAAGAATTTAACAGAAAAAATAAGAGTAAAAAGATTTGTAAAATTAACGGGCTTATTTATAAAAGGAAAGTTCCAAAAGGGTGGAATGAACAGGTCTATATATTACACTTATTTAATCACCCTTTGTATACTGAATACATTTATCCAGGTAATGATAGGCAATTAATAATTTGAAAAAATAAAAATGCCTAAAAAAGAAAAAATCGCCGCCAATGTGGTTACTTACAACAGAAAAGATCTTTTAAGAGAATGCCTTAATTCTCTTTTAGCGCAGACAAGAAAACCGAATTCAATCATCATCGTTGATAATAATTCTACTGATGGAACAAAAGAAATGGTAGAAAAAGAGTTTTTAGATAATCCGATTTTTGATTATGTGAGACTAAACGAGAACACCGGTAGCGCGGGAGGCCAATATACCGGCATCAAAAGAGCCTACGAAAAAGGTTTTGACTGGGTTTGGTGTATGGATGATGATGCGACACCAAAAAAACAATGTTTAAAGAATTTGCTTGTTTCTAAAGAAAGCTGTAAAAAGGCAAAAGTATTAGTTCCAGTTAAGATTAGCATAAACGGTAATGAACAAGGGTCTCATGTGGGCGTTTTTTCTAGCCCCTTCTTGCGTATTAAGCCAGCAAATAGGTCTTCCAAATTAATTGAATTTAGTTCGTTTGTTGGTCCATTATTCAGTAAAGATGTTATACGAGAAATTGGTTTACCAAACAAAGACCTATTTATTTGGCATGATGATTATGAGTATTTTTTAAGAATAAAAACAGCCGGATTTAAAACTTATCTTGTTGATAGTGCGGTTGTCATTCATAACGACGACTATGGGAGACAAAAGAAGAAGCAATTGGGTTGGAAGAATTATTATGGTTGGAGAAATAAATTCTATATTAAAAAGAAATATTGTAAGCCTTTTTGGTTTTATTTGTATTTAGTGGTTTTTTTATTATGGCAAACTTCTGAAATAATTTTTGTTTATCATCAACCAAAATATATAGAAACCTTGAGTAAAGCTCTTCTTAATGGCCTAAATGGTAAGCTGGGCTTTATTGGTTTTGATATTTAACTTCATAAAGGGTGAATTTATTGATAGTGGCAAAATTTCTGTAATTTTCTTTTATGGTTTGATTTATTTCGCTATTGTTCTGATCAAAGCTTTCTTCTAAAAAAGTCCATGAAGTTATTCTGCCAGATCCTACAACATACCTAGGTCTTTGTTCCTGAATGTTTACTGCTATTTCTTTTTTCGAAAAACAAAATTTGGCATTATCACCCTCTTGGCAGAAGAAAGGAACCCCCGTATCCCTATAAACCCAGGGAGAAGTTATCTTTAATATATTAGTAGGTCTTACTTCCGCCGCCAGCGCCGTATCGGCAGTGAAAATTAAATCTGTTTCCGATGTTTTTTTGTTTACGAACTCAACAACCTCCTGTAAGTCTTGGTAGCTATAGACAACGGCATTATCTACTTTTTTTGTTTGAGAAATAATATTGCTAAAAAGTAGACTTGCAAAAAGCAGATAAGCAAAAGGTTTCGCTGTTTTAGCTTTTGTCAGGAATGGTGACAAAAAAGATATTACAAGGGGAAATAAAAACGACATCATGGCGGGGCTATGATTAATATCATTTGGTGAGCTACCACCGCTTAACAACCGAACATAGTAGGCAAAATAAGAAAAATTAAGAATAATAGATAGAAAAATTATATTTTCGTCTTTGATTGCTTCATTCTTTTTTTTCAAGATTTCCCCCTTCAACAGGAGAAAAAGCGCTAATAAAAATGTTAACAGGGCAATAATATGACAATAAAAGTTATAGTAAACAAATTTTTCTGTACCGACAGATATTAGTGAAAGATAAAATAAATAAATAAATAATAAAATTAATGACGATTTTTCTAATAATCTCTTTCTAGAAATTAAAAATATTAAAAAGAAAATTAATATAGAAAAATAGCCGTTTTCTAATACTGTGTTTGGCCAAAAAGAGGATATGAAACTATTTTTAAATAATTGAGATGTCACTGCTATATAGAGAAAAAGGCCAACGGATGAAAACATCCAGCTTAGATAAACTATGCTTTTAATTTTAAATTTTTTTGAGATCGTTTTGACAACGGGGATTGTTACAAGTAAAACAAGAGAAATTTTTTGATATAGGATTACATCGTTCCAAACATAGGTAATTAAGTTGTTAATAGGGGATCCTAACAGATTAAATAAAAGAATTATTAAACCTGAAGACAGAAAGTAAAAAATAAAATAAAGTAATATTTTCGAAAATCGTTCTTCGTCCTTAAGATATCTAACTGCTTCTATATAAAAAAGAGAAAGAAAAATTAACAATCCGCCCTTATAAGTAAATGTACTTATTGCAACGATAATGGACGATATAAAAAATGCCGACGGAATATTTTTTTTAAGGTATAAGAAGAATAGTGAAACAGAAGTAATTGAAAATATTTGAAAAAATACTTTATCTAATCCAAGGTTAATGGGGTTAATTATTTTGGAAAAGATTGAAGATATCGCAAGAAATAAAAAAGCACTTTTTTTATCAGTTGCTTTTTTTATTATTAGATAATTTAGGGCTAAAAAAAGAATTTGGTAAAAGACGACTAGTGTTCTTTGATTCTTTATGGTTGTTTTTAAGAAAGAAAAAAATGGTCTTATCATAAGCAAAGAACCGGGTTCTCTAAACCAAAAGTCATCATATAAATTAAGTTCTTCTTTCATCATTCTAATTGCGTATAAGGAGTGTCCCTCGTCGGAACCAATATCGGCAGTGGTTATTTGAGAAGTTTGATTAGAAATAAAAGTGAGAAAAAGCAAGGCAATAATTATCCAATTGGGCTGTTTCGCCCCCTTTTTTAGAAAAAATGAAGAAATAAAGAATAAAATTATTAAAAATCCCTCTATGATTATTTTTCGATTTAAGATAGTTAAGTTCAGACACGGTATTATGATAAGTGCTGCTAATGAAAGATAAGGCATTATTTTTATAATTCTTGTTTTTGTTTTTGTATTCTTAGAAACATAAAAGTAGACAACAGTTTCTAGCGTTAAGAAAAGAGTAGCAAGACTAGAGAAAGAGAGGCCGTTGTTTATAGACTTACTTACTTTTTTTAGAATATTTTCCCAAATCGATCCGATATTATTTTTCAGCTCCCCCTTATTGTAAACATACCTTGAATAAAGATAAGGTTGGTTGTTTTTATCAACCGAGGCAAAAACATAAAGGGCGGGGGTTTCTTCGTCGGGTTGCTTTTTGCCGGCTAATTCTACCAGATAGGTTTTGCTTTCGGATTCTTCAATTATAGGAAAACCAAAGGGGTAAAGATGGCTAGGAGCGGCTTGGTCAAAATAATAGGTGTTTTCATAAAACCAGTTCTCGGCACCTTTTTCCTTAATGCGGAAAATGATTTCGGCCGGTTCATAATAGGCGATTTCTTCAAGGGGTTCTTCTTCGGCCAGATCGTCTTGGCCGATAGGTTGCTCTTTTTGGGTTTCCTGGTCGATTATTTCTTCCTCTATTTCCTCTTCCGGCTTTATCTCTATAATCTCCCCTTCTTCATTAAAGCCCAAAGCCTTTTCTTGAACCGAGAGTTTAACTCCCATCGTGCCCAAATTATTGGAATCGGCCGTAAATTCTTGGGAAATGAGCGTGTTTTCCACCAAAGGAACTTCTTTGGCGGCTTTAAAGCTTTTCGGGTGGCTTTCGTAAACCAGTGGCGAGCCGTACTGGAAAATAGCGTAGCCCACCAAAAAAGTTAGGATTAAGAGGAGATTGACGCCGGTGAGAAGGAGAAATTTCTTGGCGCTTTTAGAATGGGGGAAAAGATAAACTAAAAAAGCGACAATCTGACGCCAATTAATTAAAGCAACAAAAATAACCAGCCAAAAAGCAGCGCGGTTAAGTTGCGGTTGGCTAATACCTAAAGAAAACGAAAAAAAAGAGGCCAGGCGGGTAAAAAGCGTTAAAAGAAGTAAAGAGAAGGCAAGAGCATTAAAAAAGCGGCGCAGTTTTGGGAAAAAAGAAGGCTTTTTTAAGTCCATCGCTAGTTGTAAAAAGATTTGGTTTTTATTATAGCGTATTTATTAACAAGTAATACGTAACTCGTAACTGGTAACTAACGCAGATTCTGACTTTCGTCAGAATGACAGAAAAGTGCCAGAATGACAATTACGATTATCGTCAAAATGACGGAGCAAGCTCTCCCGGATCACGGATGGTGAAGGGAAGGCGGTCACTTTCCCGGCCATCATATTTTTTAACATACAAGTCGCCTTTAAAAAAACGAGGCGGGTGGGGCTGAACGGCAACAATTTTTTCTTCCCCCCATTCTTTGATTTGAAATTCAAGGTCGTCAACAAAAACTTTTCCCGGTTGCCAAGCGGGCCCAAAATTTTTGCCTTCAATAATAATTTCCATCCCCACCATTGACCAATTGATCTCTTTTGGCTCACCCACCGTGGCCCATGAAGAAAGAATTCGGTAAATTTTTGGCTCTTCCTGTAGACGCTGGTAAAAATCAGTATAGACACGGTTAACCACCAAACCCACCAACAAGGCGGTGAAAAAAACCGGCCAAAATTTAGCACCAACTTCCCTTGCCCGACGGGAAAAATAGTTAACCGAAAAGACTGCCAAAAAAACCGCCAGAAGCAAAAAGGTTTTTTGAGACGAGGAAATATGCTTTAAAACCAAAAATTTTTCCGTTAAAAGATATTCGGCGGGAATAATTAAAAGAAAGTAGAAAATAATGGTTTGGGCAACCACAAGCAGGTTAGGGAGAAGAAATTTTTTAAAAAAAGCCATTGATAAGAAAAGTATAACACTAATCGGGGAACGCGTAACTGGTAACTGGTAATACGTAATACGTAACTCGTAACTGGTAACTAACGCAGATTCTGACTTTCGTCAGAATGACGGTTAGAGGAAGCACCAGGATGACGACGGTCGCGCCGTCATTCCGGACTTGATCCGGAATCTGTGCTATTGCCAGAAAACGCAGATTCTGACTTTCGTCAGAATGACGGCTAGGGGAAGCGTCAGAATGACGGTTACGATTAGCGTCAGAATGACGGAGCAAGCTCTCCCGGATCACGGATGGTGAAAGGGAGGCGGCTACTTTCCCGACCATTATATTTTTGAACATACAAGCCGCCTTTAAAAAAATGGGGCGGGTGGGGCTGAATAACAATAATTTTCTCTTCTCCCCATTCTTTGATTTGAAATTCAAGGCCGTCAACAAAAACTTTTCCCGGTTGCCAAGCGGGCCCAAAATTTTTACCGTCAATAATAATTTCCATTCCCACCATTGACCAATCAATCTCTTTTGGCTCACCCACCGTGGCCCATGAAGAAAGAATTCGGTAAATTTTTGGCTCTTCCTGTAGACGCTGGTAAAAATCAGTATAGACACGGTTAACCACCAAACCCACCAACAAGGCGGTGAAAAAAACCGGCCAAAATTTGGCGCCAATTTTCCTTACCCGGCGGGAAAAATAGTTAACCAAAAAGACCGTTAAAAAAACCGCCAAAAGCAAAAAAGTTTTTTGAGACGAGGGAATATGCTTTAAAACCAAAAATTTTTCCGTTAAAAGATATTCGGCAGGAATAATTAAAAGAAAGTAGAAAATAATGGTTTGGGCAACCACAAGCAGGTTGGGGAGAAGAAATTTTTTAAAAGAAAACATGACAAGAAAAGTATAACACTAATCGGGGAATACGTAACTAGTAACTGGTAATACATAACTAGTAACTGGTAATACGTAACTAGTAACTCGTAATACGTAACTAGTAACTGGTAATTCGTAACTCGTAACTGGTAATTCGTAACTAGTAACTGGTAATACGTAACTCGTAACTGGTAACTAACGCAGATTCTGACTTTCGTCAGAATGACGGCTAGGGGAAGCGTCAGAATGACAATTACGATTAGCGTCATTCTGAACTTGATTCAGAATCTGTTTTAAAAAAAACTAAAACGCAGATTCTGACTTTCGTCAGAATGACAGAAAAGCGGCAGGATGACAACAGTCGTGCCGTCATTCCGGACTTGATCCGGAATCTGTATTATTGCCAGAAAACGCAGATTCTGGCTTTCGCCAGAATGACAAAAAAACGTCAGAATGACAAAGAAGCATCAGAATGACGGTTAGGGGAAGCATCAGGATAACGTCCTTATTATCAAGAAGCCAATTTTAGAAACTTTCGTTAACCGCTTCTAAGGCAAAAGGAAGGCCGGAAAAGGGCTTGTGGGGGCTATCCTTTTTGGCAAAAACTAAAGCCGTTTCCCGATCTCCCATAAAATGCCAAATTAGTTTTAAATCTTTTAAAAGAGAGAGGTTTTCTTGAACAGAACGAGAATAAACTTGAGTATGGTTGCGGCGAGATTCGCGGGCAGACCGAAAAGAAGGCAAAAAAGAAACTAAAGGTTCAGAAAAAATGCTTACCACCACTCCTTCTTTAGTTAAGGTTCGTCCGGCTTCTTTGCCAAAACAAGATAATTTTTCGTTATCCATAAAACTGGTGGTGCCGTCAAGCCAAATAAGATCAAGGCTCTCGTTGGCAAAGGGCATCTTGGCCAAATCGGCTTGAACACGAAAAAGCTTTTTTTCCTTCGAAGGCAAGGGAAGGCTAGCTTTTTCAAACGGCTGACGATTAAAATCAAGAAGATAAATTTCATCTTTTTTTTGGGGCCGAAAATAACCGCAGTCGTTAATAAAAGCGGCCGCGGTGGAGCTGTGGGGAGAAAACCCGCCCAAAACCAACCTTAAACTTTCTTTTTTAGCTAAAGGAGAGCAAGAGGATTCCTTTAAAACCCTCTTAAGTAAGCCACGGCCAAGGCGGCAGTAGTAAGACTCCGGGCAGATTTGGTAATACTCTTTCCACCCCATCGTTTATATCCAGCTTGTTTGGCTGGGAATAAATATAACCTATATTATAACCTAAGGAGACTAAAAAAGAAATCAAACCGTTCCCCGGAAGTTGTTGGGGCGGCTACCGCGATAATTCTGGTTTATCAAGACTAAAAAGAAGACTACTCTAATCTCTTAACCAGATAAACAGCAGGGATAAAAAGATGACCCTCCTTGGGAGGATTATCCCAAAAATTAGTTCCCCACATCGGGGAATATCTTTTTTCGTCGCAAAGATCGAGTATTTCATCGCTCGCGACGCTAAGGGGATGAACCTCAAAAACTTGATAGAAAGCGTTATTAACACTAAACTTATCTCCTTTATTTGTAAAATCGCCTCCCGCCTTATTTAAAGCCTCGATTAATTTTTCCGGTGTGCCAAGCTGGGAATAATCCTCTGCGGGAATCTTATTTAAAAAACGCCAAAAATTTTGCGCATTTTCGGCAATATTTTCCCTTGTTTTTTGATCCCCCATTTCTTCTCCCTGCGCTTCTTTCTCGAGCGCCTTAGCTCTTACTTCTTCTATTAGAGTTATTTTTTGGGGCGTTTGCTCTGGGCTATTATCAACCGTAATTTCTCCTTCGGCCATAATATTTTATTGACTTATATTGACTATACTGACATTATTATAATTATTATAAAGGAAAAAACAACCTTTTACCATGAAGAAAAAATATCTTCTTATTATTCCCTTGATTTTAATAACCATCGCGGCGATTGCCGCGGTAGCTTTTCCAAGAGGAAATCAGCCTGCTTTTCCGCCTAAAGAAGAAACTAACTTTTTTAAAGACGGTGAAAAAATTAAGCTTTTGGTTGAAAACGTTGAATTTGAGTCAGAGGTAGTTAAAAACCCGGCGGCGCGAGCCAAAGGCTTGGGGGGAAGAAGCGATCTTTGCCCTCAATGCGGAATGCTTTTTATTTTTGAAGCCGATGGCAACCATGCTTTTTGGATGAAAGACACGCTTATCCCCTTGGATATTATTTGGCTTGATAAAAATTGGCAGGTGGTGGATTTTGTTGCCTTTGCCCAGCCGCAGGCAGGCCGCCCTGATGAGGAATTGCCTGTTTACCGCCCAAAAACCCCTGCCCGCTATGTTTTGGAACTGCCGGGAGGGACGGTGGAAAAAATCAGGGGGTTTAAAATTGGCAGTCGGGTGGAATTAGAAAAGTAAGCTCCCGAGGTTTGAAGCTATTTAACTCCGGGGGTTAGCAAAGTTAGATCCTGACTTTCGTCAGGATGACACTAACCGCCATTCTGAACTTGATTCAGAATCAGTCTTAAAAAAACTAAAACGCAGATTCTGACTTTCGTCAGAATGACAGTTAGGGGAAGCGTCAGAATGACAGAAAAACGTCAGAATGACAATTACGATTAGCGTCATCCTGATAAGAAGCGATAAGATAATGGTGCTATAATAGCCTTATGAGTGAAAAAGAAATTTGGGAGCAAAAAAGCTTTGCTGATTTTGGCGGCGATGCCAAAGAAAGCAAAGAAGCCTCAAATTACTACTTAATCCCCAAAGGAACGATTGTTTGGCCCCAAAAGGAAGGGGGGATTATTAACTACTATCGCGGCGCGCTTATCGAAAGCGCCTTAGCCACGCCGGTTTTTGAAGAAACTGAAGATAAAAAACAAAAAAGAGAAAAAGGTTTATTATTTTGGGAATTATTGGGAACAAGTCGCGAATTGCCTGACGGCTCAATAGTGGTAAAAAATAACGCCACTTTATATTTCGACGGTCGTTATTGGCAAATTAAATCAGGAGACGTTATTGCCACCGACTCAAAAAAAGAAAATAAGATTAGCAAAATCAAATGATTATCGGTGTTGATGGCAATGAAGCCAATACAGAAAAAAGAGTCGGGGTGGGTCAGTATTCTTTAGCGCTTCTTGGCTTTTGGCAAAAGTGGGCCAATAGGGAAAATCAATTTTGGGTTTATCTTCACGGCCCGGCTAACCAAAAAGTTCTTCCCCCTCCTTGTCCTTATTTTTCCTACCTTTCCTTTGGCCCCCAAAAGTTTTGGACCCAATTTGCTCTGCCGGCCAAACTTTATTCCCAAAAAGAAAAGCCCCATGCCTTTTTTTCTCCCGCTCATTATTCTCCCCGTTTTTCACCAATACCCACCGTTTTAACTATCCACGACCTTGCCTTTTTTTACTACCCCAAAGAGTTTAAAACCCGCGATCTTTGGCAATTAAAACGCTGGACAGCTTATTCGGTTAAAAAAGCCCAAAAAATTATTGCCGTTTCGCAAAACTCCAAAAATGATTTAATTCGTTTCTATGGCTTGCCGGAGGAAAAAATTAGCGTTGTTTACAACGGCTATGACCGGGAAAGATTTTCCCCCAAAAAAAATAAAAGAGAAATCGGCAGAGTGCGGAAAAAATACCAAACCGGCGCCGATTATCTTCTTTACGTGGGCACTCTTCAGCCCCGAAAAAACATTATCAGCTTAATTAAAGCCTTCCCTTTTATCTTAAATCAAGATCAGCGCCGCCGCAAAACCTTGAAGCTGGTGATCGCCGGCAAAAAGGGCTGGCTTTATGAAAATCTTTTTAACACGGTACGAGAATTAAAGCTAACCGAAAAGGTTATTTTTACCGATTTTGTTGCCGACGAGGATTTGCCCTATCTTTTAAGCGGCGCCAGGCTCTTTGTTCTTCCCTCCTTGTATGAAGGCTTTGGCCTCACCGCTCTTGAGGCGATGGCCTGCGGCGCGCCGGTTTTGGTTTCCAAAAACTCTTCTTTACCGGAGGTGGTGGGAGAAGCCGGCCTTTATCTTGAAAACCCCGAGGATTTACAAGAAATTAGCCAAAAAGTGGGGCAAATTCTTGATAGCCGCGATTTGGCGGCAAGCCTTGCCAAAAAAGGCTTGGAGCAAGCCCAAAAGTTTTCTTGGGAAAAATGCGCAAAAGAAACGCTGGAAATTATTAAAAAGACAACGTAACTATTGTTCTCGCCTTAAATTTGGAGTCAGAGTTGATTATTTAAAGTTAAAAGTCAAAATTCAAAAGTCAAAAGTGCAAGTCAAAATTAAAAAGTAACGTCACCCCTGAATTAGATTCAGGATCAGGCTCTGAGCTTGATTCAGAATTTTGCGTGAAATGCCTGAAATGTATGAGACGTTTGAAACGTAAAAACATTAAACGATTCAGGCGATTCAAACCTCAAGCGTTTCAAGCATCAAGCTTTAAGGCCGATCCTGACTTTCGTCAGAATGACGGTTAGGGGAAGCGTCAGGATGACGACAGCCGTGCCGTCATTCCGGACTTGTCCCGCCATAGCGGGATCCGCCTCAGGCAGAATCCGGAATTTATGTTATTGTAAGAAAACGCAGATCCTGACTTTCGTCAGGATGACGGTTAGGGGAAGCGTCAGGATGACGATAACCGTGCCGTCATTCCGGACTTGATCCGGAATCTGTGCTATTACCAGAAAACGCAGATTCTGACTTTCGTCAGAATGACAAAAAAAACGTCAGAATGACGATAACCGTGCCGTCATTCCGGACTTGATCCGGAATCTGTGTTATTACCAGAAAACGCAGATCCTGACTTTCGTCAGGATGACAAAAAAAACGTTAGGATGACGATTAGTGAAAGCGTCAGGATGACGGTTACGGAAATAATTCTGGCCACAAGTCCTTAAACTCAGGGTTACTTTTTCTAATTAATTCCAACTTCCATTCTCTTCGCCAACTTTTTAGCTGTTTTTCTCTCTTTATCGCTTCTTCTATGTTGTCAAAAACTTCAAAATAAAGAAGCTTGTTAAGATGATACTTTTTAGTAAAGCCTTCAACTAACTCCTCTTTATGTTGGCTAATCCGATGATAAAAATCGGCAGTTACTCCAATATAAAGGGTGGGGCGATCGTTACCCATAATATAAACAACAGCTTGCTTTTCCATTTTTAATTTCAAAAACTAAAACGCAGATCCTGACTTTCGTCAGGATGACGGCTACGGGAAGCGTCAGAATGACAATAACCGTGCCGTCATTCCGGACTTGATCCGCCATAGCGGGATCCGCCTCAGGCGGAATCCGGAATCTGTGTTATTATCAGAAAACGCAGATTATGACTTTCGTCAGAATGACAAAAAAGCGTCAGGATGATACTGACCGTCATCCTGAACTTGATTCAGGATCTGTTTTAAAAAAACTAAAACGCAGATCCTGACTTTCGTCAGGATGACGGTTAGGGGAAGCGCCAGAATGACAGAAAAGCGTCAGGGTAACGCCTCCAAACTTTCCAAAACCTCTCGGGCGGTTTTTTGCCAAGAAAATTTTTGCGCCTGTTGAAGACCTTTTTTTATCATTTCCCCTCTTAATTTAGGATTATTGGCTATTTTTTCCATCGCCTTCCTAATCTCCTCGGATTTCTCGGGATTAACCAAAATTCCCGCCTCTCCGGCCGCCTCGGGAAGACTGGAGACATTGCTGGTAATAACCGGCGCACCAGAGGCCATTGCTTCCAAAATCGGCAAGCCAAAGCCTTCGTAAAGCGAAGGATAAACAAAACAAAGAGCGCCGGCGTAAAGAGAAGGCAAATCCTCATCCGGCACATAACCTAAAAGTTTTAAATTTTTAGTTGCCGACTTTAAACTCTGATCGCCCCAACCTGTTTTGCCGACAATTGCTAATTGCCACCCTCTTTTATTTTCCAAACCGTCAAAAGCCTCAATTAAACGTGGCAAATTTTTGCGTGGTTCCCGCGTTCCTACCGCCAAAAAATAATCACCAAGCCCATATTTTTTCTTCACCGCTTTTATTTTCCCCTCGCCTTGGGGGCAAAAATGGCGATGATCCACTCCGGGATAAACCACTTTAATTTTCTCTTTGTTAAGATCAATTATTTTTTCCAAATCGCGCCTCGTGCTTTGAGAACTAGCAAAAACCAAATCGGCTTCTTTTTTTACCCATTTCATCCGGTTTTTATGAGCGTTAATTATCTTTTCAGGCAGAGTTTGCGGGTATTGCCAAGGAACTAAATCATGGACAACGGTAACCAACTTGGCTTTTTCTGCCGGCGGCTGGGTCCAGTCGGAAGCAAAAAAAATATCCACTTTTCCCACCAGCGTTTCCACCGGCAAAAGATGGGTTCGGTTCCAAAACCAGTCTAAGAGAGTAGGGGGGTAGGGAACAATTTTGGCTTTTACCCGACCGGGATATTTCTTTTGTAGTTTCCTCGCAAAATTGATAAGGATTTGTTTTTGCCGCAGGGAGCCGCCAAAAAGAAGATAGCGGTTTTTTTTATCGACAACCAAAAGGTTTTCCACCAAATTTTTGGCGTAAACGCTTACCCCCGTACCGTAAACAATTTGGGAAATATCAACGGCAATGGTCACGGAAAAAAAATTATTAAACTATTAAATAGCTTAATTACTAAAAATTCAAAATGCAAAAGTCAAAAGTCAAAATTTAAAGTCAAAAGTCAAAAGTTTTTGTTTCACTTTTTAATTTTAACTTTTGAATTCCCTATGGGGGAAGAAATATGCACCTAAAAAATAAACGAGAAAGCAGAGAAAATCACCAATCGATTTTTTCTATTTTACCATTTTATGCTAAAATTATCCCAAATGGTTAAGAAGCTCCCCTCGCTTTCAATTTTTTTCCCCTTCTACAACGAGGAGGCCAATATTGCCGCCCAAACCAAAGAGGCCTTAAAAGTTGCTCCCCAATTTTCCCAAAAGTGGGAAATTATTTTGGTTAACGACGGCTCAGCGGATAAAACAGGTAAAATTGCCCAAGAATTAGCCAAAAAATATCCCGGCGTGCACGCCGTCAGCCATTCCCAAAACCGCGGCTATGGCGCCGCCATTAAAACCGGTTTAAAAGCAAGCCGATACGAGTGGATCTTTTTTTCCGACGGCGACCGTCAATTTGACTTAAAAGAATTAAGCAAGCTGGTGGAGAAAAGCGAGGAGGCCGATTTAATTATCGGCTACCGGCAAAAGCGAGCCGATCCTTTTATCCGCCTTGCCAACGCCAAGCTTTTTAATTTTTTAATTCGCCTGCTTTTTGGCTTAAAAGTGAAAGACGTTGACTGCGCTTTCAAGCTAATTAAGAAAGAGGTGGTTGACAACATTGGGCCGCTTAAATCCGACGGCGCCTTGGTTTCAAGTGAACTTTTAATTAAGGCCCAGAAAAAAGGCTATAAAATTTTGGAGGTGCCGGTGAGCCATTACCCCCGCAAAGCAGGCAAACAAACCGGCGCTAACCCCCGCGTTATTTTTAAAGCTTTTTACGATATTGCCGCTCTCTGGCAAGACTTAAAATGATTAACTTAACCGATAAAACCGGCCAAAAGCTAACTTTTGCCCAAGCCCTTCAAAAAGGGTGGAAAAGAGTGGGGGCTATTTTTTTAGATGCTAAATTAATGCTTTTGCGCTGGACGGGGTATATTCCTTCGCACGCTTTGCGAAAAACTATCTATCGGCTGGCGGGAGTAAAAATAGGGAAGGGTTCTACTCTTCATATGTGGGCTAATTTTTTCCAAACTCATAATATTGTTATCGGCCAAGACACGATTATTGGCGACCATTGCTTTTTAGACGGCCGCGCTCCTTTAAAGATCGGCAGCCATACCGCCATTGCCTCTCAAGTTTTAATTTACAACTCCGAGCATAATGTCCACGACCCGCATTTTGCCGCCATTGAAGAGCCGGTGGAAATTGGCGACTATGTTTTTATTGGCGCCCGGGCAATTATTCTGCCGGGGGTAAAAATTGGCAATGGCGCGGTGGTGGCCGCCGGCGCAGTGGTAACCAAAGACGTGCCGGAAAAAACTATTGTGGGCGGCGTGCCGGCCCGGGAAATCGGCAAGAGAGAAATCCCCCTAAATTACCGACTGGGAAGAGCAAGATTGTTTCAGTAAAAAGAGAAATTAGAAATTCGCCTTGCTTTGGCGGGACGGAAATTAAGAAATTAGGAGATGAAAAAATTTTTTTTCTTAAATTGGCCACGAAAGGCTAAAATTCTTTATGGCCTGCTTTTTTTGGTCAGTCTTTTTTATCTTTTCCTGCCCGGCCCGCCTGTTCCCCAATTAGGAGAGAATTTCCCTTTTGAAATAGGCTTTATCAGCCAAATGATGGGCGAGCCGGTGGCCACTTTCTACACCAACCAAGGGCAAGAAGAGGTGTTATTGTTTTTCCAAAAAAAATATTCTCACAGCCCCCTTTTAAACCTTCCTCTTTTGGTTCAAAAAACCGATTATTTCCCCCAAGAGGCCTATGAACTTATAAACGATATGCACAGCGCCAAAAATACCAATTTCTTAGTGGAATTTCGCCAACCCGGCCGAGAATCCTTGGTTATCAAAGGATATGGGGAAACTAACCCCGAAGAAATAAGTCAAAAAGACACTAAGAAAATAATTAGTTTTAAACCTGAAGACGGCAAAGAATATCATCTTCAAATAACTGTTTATCAGATTAAAACCCCACCGGCGATAAGGGTTTTAATGCTTTGTCTTATTTTCTTAATCACGCCGGTGGTTTTTTTGGGGATAATAAAAACAGTAGGGGAGACCTGGAGGAAGCTAAGCACACGGGATTAAACAGGATTTTTACAGGATAAAACAGGATAAATCTTGATGAGGTGATGAGTATAGACAAATTCAAATCTCAAATCTCAAAACTCAAAACTACAACTCAAAACTTAAATCTAAAAAAAACAACTTTAAGCTTTAAAAAGTTTTAACATTTACCATGTAGTTTTGAGTTTTAACATTTGAGTTTTAACATTTTAGCTTGCATTTTAAGTTTATTTTCTTGTCCATTCGTTTCTCATTCGTGTTAATTCGTGTCTTTTAGCAATGAAGCAATCTAAACCCATTTTATCAATCATCATCGTCTCTTATAACACCAAGGAACTGTTGAAAGAATGCCTTGATTCCGTGGCTAAATCATTAGCCAGCGCTAATTTTAAAAGCAACCAAGAAAAGATCCTGAATCAAGTTCAGAATGACGCTAATCGTAACCGTCATCCTAACTCCTCTCGCCGTCATCCTGACGATCCGCCAGCTGGCGGACAGGATCTGCCCTTGTCATTAACACAGATTCCGGATCAAGTCTGGAATGACAGTTTCCAAGTTCGTTACCCTGACTCTTCTCACCGTCATCCTGATGATCCGCCAGTTGGCGGACAGGATCTACCCTTGGCCGAAATCATCGTTGTTGACAATAATTCCCGCGACGATTCGGTAGAAATGCTTGAAAATTTAAAATTGAAACTTGAAAATTCAATGAAAATTGAAAATTTAAAATTGAAAATTATTATTAATAACGATAATCTTGGCTTTGCCAAGGCTAATAATCAGGGGATAAAAATAGCCGAAGGAAAATATGTCCTGCTTTTAAACTCCGATACTAAAATTGTTGAAGATAATTTTTTCCCAAAAATTATTAGTTTTTTGGAGAAAAATTCTGCGGTGGGAATTTTAGGACCAAAACTAATTTGGGAAGACGGTAAAATTCAACCCTCGGGTGGTTATTTTCCTACTTTAGGTCGCCTCTTTGCCTGGGCTTTTTTCTTGGACGATTTACCGGGCCTTTCAAAAATAATTAAAGCCTACCATCCCCACCCTAAGGACTGTCAAAAACCTCAAAGGCAAGACTGGGTTACCGGCGCCTGTTTCTGGGTGAAAAAGGAAGTTTTTGATAAAATAGGAATGCTTGACGAGGATTTTTTTATGTATGTGGAAGAACTGGAATTTTGTTTTCGCGCTAAAAAAGCGGGGTTTGAGGTGATTTATTATCCTCAGGCGAAACTTATTCATTACGGCGGGAAAAGCGGCACCGCTTTTAATACTGTTATAGGTGAATTTAAAGGCTTAAAACTTTTTTACCAGAAACACCAGCCGGCCTGGCAAAAACCGTTCCTAAATTTCCTCCTTAAGGCGGCCGCTTTTAACCGTTTTTTTTTCTTAGGAATTTTGGGGGGAAATAAAGAAAAAAAAGAAATTTATCGAAAAGTTTTGGAAAGCAAGTAGGCACTTGTAACACGTAATGCGTAATACGCAACTTGTAATAATTAATTATTATGTCTCTTTTAAAAAATAAATTTTTTGCTTTGCTAAATTCCTTTCTTGATCACGCTTTGCCAATAGCAGCGCTGGTTTTGCTGGTTTTTATCCCTCTTTACCCTAAATTTCCCGCCCTTGATGTCCCCGGCACCTATGTTAAAATTCGCGTTGACGATTTTTTAGTGGCCGCCGCCCTCTTCCTTACTTTGCTTAAATTCCTCATTAACCGGCAAAAAGCCATGAAGGTGGGCATAAATCGAGCGATTATCCTCTACTGGGTTGTTGGCGGCGTTTCGCTTCTGGGGGCAATTTTTTCCCTCCAGCTGGTTTTTCCCCATCTGGCCATTCTCCATTTCCTGAGGCGAATCGAATATATGGGGCTTTTTTTCTTGGGTTTTTTTGCCTTAAGAAAGAAAAAAGAATTCGATGTTTTTTTAAACGGCCTTTTTTTAGCCACTTTTTTGGTTTTTATCTATGGCTTAGGGCAAAAATTCTTTGGCTGGCCGGTGGTTTCCACCATGAATGAAGAATTTTCCAAGGGGATGCTCTTGCGGCTTGATGTTTGGGTACGTGTCAGCAGCACTTTTGCCGGCCATTATGATTTGGCCGCTTTTCTTTCTCTGGTTCTGCCTTTAATTTTGGCCTCTTTAATTAAAAGCCATTATCGAACAAAGCAAATCCTTCTGGGTTTTCTTTATTTTTTTGCTTATTACCTGCTTTTAAACACCGCCTCGCGAGTTTCTTTTGTGGCCTATTTAATCGCTATTTTTTGCCTGCTTATTTTCTTAAACAAAAAATGGCTGATTATTCCTGTGGTTGGCCTAAGCCTTTTGGGGATGCTTTTTTCCGAAGATATCACCCAGCGTTTTGCCGCCACCATTAAGATTGAAGCGCCCCGTCTGGCCGCCCGCCTGGAAAAAACCCTTGACTTTCTTTCTCCCCAAGGATCGTCAAGAACTTCTTTTTTCCCAACACCCATCCCCTCACCCACCCCTGCCTTAACCCCTTCGCCAACACCTCTTACCGTCGTTACTAAAGTTACCCCCGGGGGGAGTAGGCCAACACCAACGCCAACGCCAACACCAACCCCCCTGTCAAGCGAAGAAGAGTTTTGGGAAGCGCAAAAAAGCGTTGAGCTGGGAGTAGAACGCTCGGGAGGAATTCGTTTTGATTACGAATGGCCCCGAGCCTTAAACCATTTTAAGAAAAGCCCGCTTTTGGGAACCGGTTTTTCTTCTTTAGGTTTGGCCACCGACAATGATTATTTACGCGCTTTAGGAGAAACTGGCCTCTTGGGGCTTTTATCATTCTTGCTTATTTTCCTTGAAGGGTTAAAATTAATTTTAGAAAAAGGCAAAAAAAGCTGGCAGGCCCAAGCAATGAGCGCTTCTGCGCTGGCGATGCTAGCTAATGCCTGTTTTATTGATGTCTTTGAAGCCTCAAAGGTGGCTTATATTTTTTGGTTATTACTAGGCCTAACCGTTGGCTACCTTAACGATGAACATCCCAAAAATTCTTAAAAACGAAAAGCTCTGGCTGGCGCTTATTTTTTCCTTAGCGCTCCTTTTGCGGCTTTACAAAATTGATAATCCCATCGCCGACTGGCATTCCTGGCGCCAAGCCGACACCGCCGCCGTCAGTCGCAATTTTCTTAAATACGGTTTTAATCCTCTTTATCCCCGTTTTGACGATCTTTCCTCCATTCCCTCGGGGAAAGAAAACCCCCAAGGCTGGCGTTTTGTGGAATTTCCCATTTTCAACCTTATCCACGCTGGTCTTTTTAAAGTATTTAATTATTTTAGCCTCGAAATTTGGGGGAGACTAACGGCGGTGATTTCCTCGCTTTTTTCTCTTCTTTTTCTTTATCTTCTTTCTAAAAAATTTTTTGGCAAAAAAACCGCTTTCTTAACCGCTTTTTTCTTTGCCACCCTTCCTTTTAATGTTTACTACTCACGAGTGATTTTGCCCGAACCGCTAATGGTGGCTTTTTCTTTGGGAGCGCTTTATTTTTTTGTTGAATTTATCGAAAATAAAAAAACTGCCCACTGGTTGGCGTCTTGCTTTTTGGGAATTTTGGCCCTGCTTAGCAAACCCTATGCCGTTTTTATTATGGGTCTGCCAATGGCCTATCTTGTTTTAGAAAAGCTTTTAAAAGAAAGAAAAGACAAAAAATCCCTTAGGAAAGATCTTTTTTTGACCATTTTGTACGTCATTTTTCTTTTTCTCCCCTTTTTTCTCTGGCGAACTTGGATGAAAAATTTTCCCGAGGGAATACCGGCCAATGAATGGCTTTTCAACGCCGGCGGTATGCGCCTTAAGCCGGTTTGGTGGCGCTGGCTCTTTTACGAAAGAATCGCCAAATTAATTTTGGGAGGGTGGGGCGCCACCTTTTTGGTTCTGGGATTAACCGCCAAAAAAAATCATCGCGCTGATGGTTTTTTTTACTCCCTTATTGCCGGCGCTCTTTTGTTTTTGGTTGTTTTTGCCCGCGGCAATATTCAGCACGATTATTATCAGGCATTAATTATCCCCGCTCTTTGTCTTTCCTTAGGCCGAGGCGCCAACCTTTTGCTGGAAAACTTTGAAAAAAAGTCTTCCCCATTTCTTCGTTATTGCCTAACCGCTGTTTGCCTCCTTTTTACCCTTCTTTTCTCTTTTTTTGAGGTGCGAGGATATTATCAGGTTAATAATCCCGCCATTATGGAGGCGGGGCAACGGGCAGACATTATTTTGCCAAAAGACGCTAAAATAGTCGCTCCTTACGATGGCGATACCGCTTTTTTGTACCAAACCAATCGCCCGGGCTGGCCGGCAATGACCGGCTCAATTGATGATATGATTAAACTTGGCGCCACCCATTATGTTTCCGTTAATTTTGACGAAGATACCAAGGAAATAATGAAAAAGTATAAAATACTGGAGGAAACCAATAGATATGTAATTATAGAATTAATCTTAAAACCAAAAACTTAAAATCAAAATCTTATCCTAAATTTTAAATCTAAATTATGGTCGAAAACAAAAAAAATATTAAATATCGAGCATATGGTTTCGCTTTAGAGGTAATAAAATTGATTGATACTCTTCCAAACAAAAAAGCCTATTGGTCGCTTGGGGATCAGATATTAAGATCTGCTACCAGCATTGGTGCTAATATTGTTGAGGCAACTGGATCTTTAAGTAAAAAAGAGTTTATTAGGTTTTATTCTATCGCTCTCAAAAGCGCCAACGAAACAAAATTTTGGCTCTGTTTAATTAGAGACTCCCAGAAAGGTAACATTAAAATGGCGAGCAAGCTTCTCCAAGAAGCTAATGAATTATCAAAAATGATTGGCGCCAGCATCTTAACGATGAAAGGCAAAAGAACAAAAGATTAAAGATTTAAAATAAGATTTTGAATTTTGGATTTAAGATTTAAGATAAAAACATGAAAATTTTAATGATCACCCCCTATCTTCCTTATCCGCCTTTGTCGGGGGGGCAAACACGCTCCTACAACTTAATTAAGCACCTTGCCAAAAATCATCAAATTACCCTTTTTGCTTTTATCCGCCAAAAAGAAGAAAATCAACAAGTTAAGGTTTTAAGAAAATATTGCCAAAAAATTAAAACTTTTGATCGCGGTCCGGCTTGGGCGCTCAAAAAAATCCTTTTTGCCGGCCTCACTCCTTATCCTTTTTTAATTGCTAATTATTATTCCCGCCGGTTGCAAAAAGCTATCAAGGAAGAGCTTAAAAAAAATCATTATGATTTAATTCATGTGGAATGCTTTTATTTGATGCCCAACCTTAAGGGACAAAAGAAAATTCCGGTTGTTTTGGTTGACCAGACCATTGAATACGAGGTTTATCGCCATGTAGCCCAAACCCTTCCTCCTCATCTTTTTTTCTTAAAACCGTTTTATTATTTTGATGTTGCCAAGATTTATTTTTGGGAAAAGCGCTTTTGGAAAAAAGCCAGCCAAACGGCGGCTGTTTCCGAGGATGACAAAAAAATAATTAAAAAACATTTTCCCAAGCTAAAAGTGGCCGTGGTGGAAAATGGCGTTGATCCGGATAAATTTGTTAAAAAGACATACCGACGCGCCAGCCAGCCAACGATTCTTTTTGGGGTGGCTAACTTTAAATGGGTGCAAAACCGCGAGGCGGCGGAGATTTTACTTAAAGAAATTTGGCCTCAAATTAAAAAAAGAGTCAAGAACGCCCAAGCGTGGATTATCGGTCGTTACGCCCCGCTTTATTTTGGTAATTTTGATGACCGAAAAAAAGGAATAACCGTTAAAGAAGCCGAGGATGTTAATTATTTCTATCAAAAAGCTTGGATTTTGGTGGCGCCCATCAGAAGCGGCGGCGGCAGTCGGACGAAGTTTTTTGAGGCAATGGCCGCCGGTTTGCCGGTGGTTACCACCCCCGAAGGAGCAGAGGGGCTGAAAGCCAAAAACAATCAGGAAATTATTATTGCCAAAAGCAACCGGGCCTTAATTAAAAAAAGCCTTCTTTTAATCCGCGATAAAAAATTGGCCCAGAAAATCGGCAAAAAAGGGCAAAAATTGGTTTTGGAAAAATATACTTGGGAAAAAAGCGCCCAAGCACTTGAGGAGGTTTATCGGAAAACAGTGAAGAAAAAATAAGGAAATAAGTGCGTAGAAAGAAAAACATTAGCAAAGCACACAGGATTAAACAGGATTTTTACAGGATAAAACAGAATAAATCTTGATGAGGTGATGAGTATATTAGCCTTATCGGTATAAATATATTTTACTGCTATATCAGTAAAAATTTAGAAGAAAAATAATTAACCAAAAACTTAATAAAGCTAAAAAGGAATTAAAACAGGGGCGATCGCCCCTTAAATAATTCCTTACCTGATAAAGATAAAGTTAGGCCTGTAATTTTTTCTATAGCAATTTAGTAGTTAACAATTTATTCCGCCTGTGGCGAAACAATTTAACCATACTTATTTTATTGCGGCGCGGATTAAAAGTGCGCGCCAACCATTCGCTCATTCGTGTTAATTCGTGTCTTTTAACCATTAACAATGAAACAATCGCCTGTTTTACTTTCCATCATCATCGTCTCTTATAATACCCGGGAGCTTTTGGAAAAATGCCTTGATTCCGTGATCAAATCATTAGCCGGCTCTAATCTTAAAAGCAACCAAGAAAAGATCCTGAATCAAGTTCAGGATGAGGCTAATCGCAACCGTCATTCTGACTCCTCTGGTCGTCATCCTGACCCCGCCAAGGGTGGGGCTAACCGTCATCCTGACGAAAGTCAGGATCTCTCCTTGTCATTAACACAGATTCCGGATCAAGTCCGGAATGACAGTTTCCAAGTTCGTTACCCTGACTCTTCTCACCGTCATCCTGACGATCCGCCAGCTGGCGGACAGGATCTGCCCGCCGAAATCATCGTTGTTGATAATAATTCCCGCGACGATTCGGTAGAAATGCTTGAAAATTTAAAATTGAAACTTAAAAATTCAATGAAAATTGAAAATTTAAAATTGAAAATTATTGTTAATAACGATAACACTGGCTTTGCCAAGGCTAATAATCAGGGGATAAAAATAGCCGAAGGAAAATATGTCCTCTTTTTGAATCCGGATACGATTGTTTTACCCGAAACACTTCCTTTTATGCTTGAATTTATGAAAAAAAACCCCGCGGTAGGCGTGGCCACCTGTCGGGTAGAGCTTGTTGATGGAAAGCTGGACGAGGCTTGCCATCGGGGTTTTCCCACTCCCTGGAATGCCTTTTGCCATTTTTCGGGTTTGGAAAAACTTTTCCCCCATTCCCGACTTTTTGCCGGTTATTATTTAGGATATTTGGATCTTAACACCACCCACGAAATCGATAGTTGCGTCGGCGCGTTTATGTTAGTCCCTCGCCTGGTGGGCGAAAAAATCGGCTGGTGGGATGAAGATTATTTTTGGTATGGCGAGGACATTGATTTTTGTTATCGAGTGAAAAAGGCGGGTTTTAAGGTGATGTTTGTACCAAAAGTAAAAATCATCCATTATAAAGGCGCCTCATCGGGAATTAAAAAAACCAAAAGCAAAGCCGACTTTAAAACACAAGAGAAGGCCATGCTTGCTTCAACCCAGGCGATGCGGATTTTTTACCAAAAACATTACCGGGGAAAATATCCTAAGCCCGTTGAGAAACTCGTTTTTTGGGGAATTAGTTTGCTTGAAAAAGCAAGGGTGAGAAAAATAAAAAAACAAAATGGCTAAATTGCGCAAAAATCTCAAAACGCAAATATCAAAAATAAAAACCTAATTCAAAATTCAAAAATAATAAATAAACTCAAATGTTAAATCGCAAAACTCAAAACTACAACTCAAAACTAAAATCTAAAAAACAACTTTAAGCTTTAAAAAGTTTTAACATTTGCCATGTAGACCTGCCTTGCCGGCAGGCAGGTTTGCCATTTGCGTTTTGAGTTTTAAGCTATGGTTTTGGTCTTTGAGCTTGGTTTTGCTCCGCCAGCTGGCGGATTCATCAGAATGACGGCCACGATTAGCATCATTCTGAACTTGATTCAGAATCGTTATTAATCTCTGAAGAACGCAGATCCTGACTTTCGTCAGAGCCTGTCCTGAATTTAATTCAGGAATGACAGCTACGGGGATGATCCTGTCCGCCAGCTGGCGGATTAAATTTTAACTTTTGACTTTTTCTGCATGACACACAATACAATACATAATACCGACTCTTTACTCCGTCTTGGCCTCGACACCCGGATGTGGGGGCCAAAGCATACTGGCATTGGCCGTTATGTGGAAAATTTGGCTGACCAGCTTATTGATCTTAAAAGCCAAAATAAATTTAAAGCAGAAATTATCCTTTTTGTGCGAAAAGAGGATTTGGCAACAATAAGAAAAAAATATGGCTCCAAAGTTAACTATAAAATTGCCGATTTTCCCCATTACAGCCTTAAAGAACAACTTTTCTTACCTAAAATTCTTAAAGAAGCCCATTGCGATTTAGTCCATTTTCCCCATTTTAATGTCTCTCTTTTTTATCAGGCGCCCTTTGCCGTTACCATTCATGATTTAACGAAGCATTCTTTTGGCGGCCAAAAAGCCACCACCCGCTTTTTGCCGTTTTATTATCTAAAATATTTAGCTTACAAGGTGATTATTCGACAGGCAGTTAAAAAAGCCGCTATTATTTTTACCCCCAGCAATTTTGTTAAAAACCAGCTTGCTAAACAGTACAAAGTTGACCCTTCAAAAATTATCGTTACCTATGAAGGGGTAGGGGAGAAATTTGCTCATTCGGAGAAAACTGATGAAACAACGCGAAGACAAATTCTTAGCCTATACCGCTTAAACAAGCCCTATTTACTTTATGTGGGTAATCTTTATCCTCATAAAAATATCCCCCTCCTTATAGAAGCGGTTAAAAGAGCCCGCCAAAAAATTCCCGCCCTTAATTTGGTGATTGTTTGCGGCCGTAATGTTTTTTGGGAACGGCTCAAGCAAGAAATTAAAAACTCCCAAAGCGAGTCCTTTGTCCGCCTTACCGGCTTTGTTCCTGATGAAGACTTGAAAGTTTTATATCAGGAAGCAACCGCTTTTGTTTTTCCTTCTCTCTCGGAGGGCTTTGGCCTGCCGGGACTTGAAGCGGCCAGTTTGGGTTGTCCGGTGGTCTCTTCCAACGCCACCTCTTTACCGGAAATTTACGGCTCGGCCGCTCTATATTTTAATCCCCACAATCCCCAAGATATGGCAGAAAAAATTATTAAAATTTGCGAGGACGAAAAACTAAGGGAAAATTTAATTAAAAAAGGCTATCAACAGGTGAAGAAATATTCTTGGGAAAAAATGGCCGAAGAAACAATCGCCGGATACGAAAAGGCGGCATTAAAACACACAGGAGACAACAGGATTTAAAACAGGATTGAAAAGGATAAGTCTTTAATTAGAACTATTAAGCCAAACAACTCGGGGGAGAAATTTTAGCTATGACAAATTTTTAAGCGATCGCTTAAAAATTTGTCATAGCGTATTATAAATAATAATCTTGATTATAAATCTTGATTATAAAATTTGATCATAAAACCTAGCTATAAAACTTGATTAGGAAATTTGGTTATAAAACCTAACTACGAAACCTAATTATAAATCTTGATTATAATTAGAATCCGTAGGGGCTGGATTTCCCGAGCCGTTTGATTGCGGGCGGGAAAACCCCGTCCCTACCATTCGCGTCCATTCGTTTTTTATTCGCGTTAATTCGCGTATTTTAGCAATTTAACAATGAAAACCGCTCTTGTTTACGACTGGCTTGACTCGTGGGGTGGGGCAGAGCGCCTTCTTTTCTCCCTTAAAAAAATTTTCCCCGAGGCGCCTCTTTATACCTCAATTTATAACCCCGAAAAAGCACCCTGGGCAAAAAATTTCCGCGTCTTTTCTTCTTTTTTACAAAAAATGCCCGGGGCGGCAAAAAAAAGAAAGGCTTACCTGCCTCTTTTGCCCCTTGCCTTTGAAACCTTTAATTTCGACCAATACGACTTGGTTATTTCCGTCTCCAGTTTTGCCGCCAAAGGAATTATTACCAAGCCCCATACCTGTCATCTTGGCTATCTTCTTACTCCCACCCGCTTTTTGCACCACCAGTATCCCCTTTATTTCTCCTCCCCTTTTAAGAGAACCCTTGCCAAACCTCTGGTTGGCTACTTAAAGCGCTGGGATAAAATCGCCGCTTTTCGGCCGGATAAGATCATCGCTATTTCCCAAACAGTGGCCAAAAGAACAGAAAAATACTACCAACAAGAGGCGGAAAAAATCATTTATCCGCCGGTGGACACCCAAAAATTTTTCCCGACCAAAAAAAGGGATAAAGGAGAAAAATATTTCCTTCTTGTTTCCCGACTCGAGCCTTATAAAAAAGTCGACTTGGCCATCAGCGCCTTTAATTCTTTGGGCTGGAAGCTTAAGATTGTGGGGAAAGGAAGTGAGGAAAAAAAGTTAAAAAAAATAAGTCGGAAAAATATTGAATTTTTAGGTAAAGTTTCTGATCAAAAACTTGTTTCTCTTTATCAAAATTGCCAAGCCGTTATTTTTCCTCAAGAAGAAGATTTTGGCCTTGTTCCCCTTGAGGCTCAAGCTTGCGGCCGGCCGGTAGTGGCTTTCCGTGGCGGAGGCGCTCGAGAAACAATTATTGATGGGAAAACCGGCCTTTTTTTCTTTCCCCAAACAGCCACAGCCTTGAAAAAAGCCCTTTTAAATTTTGACTCTCTTGGTTATAATGAAAGCACCTGTTACCAAAATGCGTTAAAATATAGTGAAGAACAATTCATTAAGGAATGGAAAAAGATAATCGGGCAAGCTATCGATAAGAAAGAATAAAAACTCTAAAAGATTAAAGCGCAAAGAGCAAAGCGCAAAACCAAGCTCAAAGACCAAAACCAGAACTTGAAAATATTTTTGAACTTTGCTCTGGTTTTGTCCGCCAGCTGGCGGATCGTCAGAATGACGGCTACAATTATTGTCATTCTGAACTTGTCCCGCCATAACGGGATCCGCATCGGGCGGGATCCAGAATCAAAAACAGATTCTGACTTTCGTCAGAATGACAATGACTGTCATTTATCCGTCGGTGGGCAAATTCGTCAGAATGACAGTTACGTTCAGCCCGCAGCAATGAAACAATGAAACAATGAAACAATGAAACAATGCTCTTACATCTTAATCATCTGCGGCGGGGGAGGGACAAGGCTTTGGCCATTGTCACGCCCAAAAAGCCCGAAGCAATTCTTGCCTCTTTTTGGAGAAAAAAATCTTCTTGCCCAAACGGTCGAGCGCGCTCAAAAAGTTGTCCCCTCCCAAAGAATTTTCTTTGTCGCCGGCCGGGAATATGCCGGCGATATTCTTAAAAGCGCTCCCCAGGTGCCTCCCCAAAACCTGATTATCGAGCCTGATAAAAAACACACCGCCGCCGCCATCATCTTAGGCAACGCTAAAATTGCCCAAAAAGATCCCGAAGCCATTATTACCAATCTCTGGTCAGACCAATTAGTAAAAAATAACCAAAATTTTCAAAAAGATGTTAAGAAAGCAATGGAAGCTTCCCAACAAAAAAAGGCGCTCGTGGCCATTGGCATTAAGCCAACTTTTCCCCACACCGGCTTTGGCTATATTGAAACCGGTCGGGAAATTGCCCCCCAAATTTTTGAAGTAAAACAATTTCGAGAAAAGCCCGACGAGAAAACCGCCGCCCGCTTTTTGGCGGCCGGCAATTTTTATTGGAATTTAGGCACCTATACCTGGCCAGCAGGGGTGTTTTTTGCCGAGCTTAAAAAAACCCACCCGCCGCTTTTTGCCTCCTTGAAAAAAATCCAAAAGGCCATAGGAGGAGAAAACGAGTGGGAAGAAATTAAAAAAATTTATCAGGAAATTACCCCTATTTCGATTGATGAAGCGGTGGCGGAAAAAACCAAAAACATGCTTATGCTTTCGGCTACTTTTGATTGGTATGATGTGGGTGACTGGCAGGCGGTTTGGGAAAAAAGCCCCAAGGATAAAAACGGCAATGTGATTTTACCAACCAACAACGGGAAAACTGTTCTTTGGCAGGCTAAAAACAGCCTCTTTTTGTCAACCAAAAAACTAATCGCCGCCTGCGGCGTCGAAAACTTAATTGTGGTGGAAACTAAAGACGCCATTTTAATTTGCCCTAAGAATAAAAGTCAGGAAGTTAAAGATCTTTTGGAAGAAGTTAAAAAACAAGATCCTCGTTATGCCGAATAAAAGCCAAAAAATCCAAGATCGCCTTTATTTCTTCGTCAAAAGAGCGCTTGACCTTTTCTTAGCTATTATCCTCTTAATCCTTACTCTGCCAGTGTGGATTTTAACCGCCATCGCCATTAAAATTGAATCGCCCGAAGGTCCGGTTTTTGCCGATGTGCCTCCCCGCGTCGGAAAAAATGGCCGACTTTTCAAGATTTATAAGTTTCGCTCCATGATTCCCAACGCCCACCAGCTGTTGCGCACCGACCCCCGCTTTAAAAAGCTATACGAGGAATACAAAAATAACAGCTATAAGCTAAATCATGACCCGCGGGTAACGCGGGTAGGCAACTTTATCCGCAAGTATTCCATTGATGAATTGCCGCAATTAATTAATGTTTTAAAGGGGGAAATGAGCATTGTTGGGCCGCGCCCCTATTATGCTGACGAGTTGGCCGAACAAACTAAAAAATATCCCCACACCAAAAATTTAATTAAAAAAACTTTAGAGGTGAAGCCCGGCATCACCGGCCTTTGGCAAGTCTCCGGCCGTTCGGAGGTAGATTTTGAGGAAAGAATTGCCTTAGACGCCCGTTATGCCCAACGCCGCAATCTTTTAGACGATGTGGTAATATTATTAAAGTCGCCATGGGCGGTCTTGAGCGGCAAGGGAGCAAAATGAAAGAAAAAATAACCGAAATCCCCAACTTGGAAGAAACGGTCCCCGAGAAAAAAATAACTTTTTTTCAGAAAAGAAAGAAGGTTATTTTCGGGGCGGCAATTTTTCTCCTCGTCTTTTTAGGGCTTATTTACTTCTTTGCCGTTGGCCCGGTTTTGGCTTTAAAAAAAGATCTTGCCGCCGGTCAGGCTCTTGCCGGCCAGATAAAACAAGGATTAGAAGAGAAAAATCTTGCTTTCATCCGCGAAAAAATTCCCGAAACCCAAAATTTGGTTTACCAAGTACAGCAGAAAACAAAACGGTTGGGTTGGGTAAAAATCTTACCCCGCTACGGCGATTATTATCAAAACGCTCAATTTGCTCTTGCCGCCGCCTCACCTTTACTTGAAGCGGCTAATTTAACCATCGAAGCCGTTTACCCTTATGCCGATATTCTTGGTTTTGAAACCGCCCAGGAGGCAAGCTCGGCGGGAGAAACTACCCAAGACCGAATTGCTTTCCTGCTTCAAAGCAGTCACGATTTGGCCGGAAAAATTGAAGGTATCAACACCCAATTAAAGTTGGCCAATGAGCAAATTCAAAAGATTAACCCCGGGGCTTTGCCGGAAGAATTTCAAGGCTTGAAAATTCAGGAAGAAGCAATAAAAATCAAAAAAACTTTTGAAGAAATCCTGCCGATAACCGGCGGGTTAAAACCGGTGCTTGAAAATCTTCCCTATTTTTTAGGCAAGACGGAAAAGATGACCTATTTGGTTCTTTTTCAAAATGATGCCGAATTGCGTCCCAGCGGCGGCTTTTTAACCGCTTATGCCATTCTGGAGGTAGAGGACGGTAAATTCACCCCTGTTTCCTCCCATGATATTTACGACTTGGACGCCCGCTTCAACAAAAGAATTGAGGCACCTCGTCCCATCAGGGATTATCTCCCCAATGTTTATTACTGGAACCTGCGCGATATGAATCTTTCTCCTGATTTTAAAGTTTCCATGGAAACTTTTTACTCATACTACCAACAAGTTCCCGGCCAACCAAAAGTGGAGGGCATCTTTGCCGTTGACACCCAATTTTTAACTTCTCTTCTTAAAGTTATTGGCGAGGTTAGCGTTCCCGGTTGGGGAGAATTTTCCGCCGTTGCCGACCAGCGTTGTCATGGCTGCCCCCAAGTGGTTTACGAACTTGAAAGAATGGCTGATAAACCGCTGGGGACAATTCGGACAGAAAGAAAAGCGGTTTTAGGGCCTTTAATGCACACCATTCTTCTTCATGTGATGGGCGCTTCTACCGACAAGATTCCCGGCCTTTTTGAGGCGCTTATTACCGGCATTGAGGGCAAGCATCTTTTGTTTTATTTCCCGAAGGTAGAAAAACAGGCGGCCATTGAAGCCCTTAATTTGGGGGGAAGGGTGCAGGAAACAGATGGTGATTATTTTTTGTTGGTAGACACCAATTTTGCCGGCGCCAAATCAAATATGTTTATTGAGCAAACAGTGGAAGATAAAATCAACATTAGCGATAATGGCCGGATTAAACACGAGGTGGTAATTAAATACCAAAATCCCTTCCCGGCTTCCGACTGCAACTTGGAAAGCGGTGGTCTCTGCCTTAACGGCCTTTACCGCAACTGGTTCCGGCTTTATGTGCCCAAGGGAAGCGCGCTTTTGGAAATGAAAGGTTCGGAGAAAGAACCTTTAGTTTACGAAGAATTGGGGAAAACGGTTTTTGAGGGGTTTTTTGGGGAAAAATTCCCTCTTTACCCCAACGGCGGCACTAATCTGGTGAGCATTACCTACGAAACGCCGTTGACAGCCGAGAACCAGCCATATCAATTGCTCATCCAAAAACAAGCCGGCACCAAGGACAATGCCTATAAAATTTCTTTTCAGGAAGAAAGAGAAGAATTTTTGCTTAAAAGCGATAAAACATTGCGTTGGTAAAATAAAAAATGAGCGGCCGGTTTTATTCCCTTGAAGGCATGGTGATTAACCGCCGTAATTTTGGCGAAGCCGATCGGCTCATCACTATTTTCCCCAAAAAGCAAGGCAAAACGATTCTTTTGGCGCCGGGGGTGAGGAAAATTACCTCCCGCCGAGGGCCTAAAATAGAATTTTTTAATCTTGTCAGCGTCGAGGCAACTCGAGGAAAAACTTGGGATATTTTAACCGAAGCAGAAAGCAAAAAAACTTTTCCTCATCTTAAAAAGGATTTAAAACGAATTAATGTTGCCTACCAGCTTTGCGAGTTAACCGATCGCTTTATTCCCGAAGGAGAAGAAAATGAAGCCGTTTTCGACCTCCTTTTGGAAAGCCTGACCCGCCTTGACGAGCCAATTGCCTTTCTTAATTTCGATAATTTACTTTTCCAATTTAAAGCGCGTCTTTTAATCGCCACCGGCTTTTGGCCAAAAGATGCTAAAATAGCACCAGAAGAAATTGACCGTTATATTGAAAAAATTATTCAGGGAAAGATAAGAAGCGCAAAAATTTAGTAAGCACACAAGGTTAAACAGGATAAAAAAATCGTTATAAAATGTTATATTGTCTCGTCGAAAACCGTCATTCTGAACTTGATTCAGAATCAGGATAGATCCTGACTTTCGTCAGGATGACGGTTACGGAAATGATTCTGTCCGCCGGCTGGCGGATCGTCAGAATGACGAATTGCCATACCCATTACAAATTACGAGTTATTCATTACATATTACGAATGATTTTTAGCGCGAACTAACCGCCGCACCATTCAGTGCGGGGCACGAGTTCGCTATTCCATTTGTGTCTTATACCTCACCCTCTATACTAAATACTAAATACAACCCTATGGCTACTTTAGACCAAATCGTTTCCCTTTGCAAAAGGCGGGGATTTGTTTTTCCCGGCTCCTCCCTTTACGGAGGATTAGCCAATTCTTGGGATTATGGCCCTTATGGGGCTGCCTTGAAAAAAAATATTAAGGATCTTTGGTGGCAAACATTTGTAGAAAGACGTTCTGATATTTATGGCTTGGATGGCTCAATTATTCTTTCCCCAAAAGTTTGGGAGGCGTCAGGCCATGTGGCTCGTTTTACCGATCCAGTTCGTGAATGCAGCGGTTGCCACAAGCGTTTTCGAACTGACAAAATCGGGGAAGAAACCAAAAAATGCCCCGAATGCGGTCAGGCTTTAGGCCCAAAAACTTTCTTTAACCCGATGTTTAAAACTTATCTTGGCGTCAAGGAAGATAAAGCTTCTCTGGCTTACCTCCGACCGGAAACCGCCCAGGCGATTTTTATTAATTTTAAAAACGTTATTGACGCTTGCCACCCTCGGCTTCCCTTTGGTATTGCCCAGATGGGAAAATCTTTCCGCAATGAAATTACCGCCGGCAATTTCATTTTCCGCACCCTCGAATTTGAGCAAATGGAAATTGAATACTTTATCCACGAAAAAGATTGGGAAGAAACTTTTAACTATTGGCTTGAACAAATGCTTGCCTTTGCCCAAAAAGTCGGCATTAAAAAAGACCACCTTAAAACTCGCGAACATCCCAAAGAAGAACTTTCTCATTATTCAAAAAAAACGGTTGACATTGAGTATCTTTTTCCGTTTGGCCAAAGTGAGCTTTATGGTTTGGCCTACCGCACCGACTACGATCTTAAAAATCACAGCGAAAAAAGCGGCGTTGATCTTTCCTATCAAGACCCAAAAAGCGGCGAGAAATTTTTCCCTCATGTAGTCGAGCCCTCTTTTGGGCTGGAACGTACTATTTTAGCTCTCCTTTTAGACGCCTATCACGAAGAAGAGGTTAGGGGAGAAAAAAGAACCGTTTTGCGGCTGGCGCCACCAATTGCTCCCGTTAAGGTGGCTGTTTTCCCTCTTTTGGCCAATAAAGAGGATTTAGTAAAAGAGGCCAAAAGAGTTTTTAAGGAATTAGCCGCTTCTTTTATTAGCGAATTTGACGACATTGGCAACATTGGCAAGCGCTACCGGCGGCAAGACGAAATTGGCACCCCTTGGTGCGTTACTATTGACTTTGACACCTTAAAAGATAATACTGTTACCGTGCGCGATCGCGACACCATGAAGCAGGAGCGGGTAAAAATTAATTCTTTGAATGATTATTTTGAGCAGAAATTAAAAAATGAAAACACTTAAAAGATTTTCCAAAAAACAAAAAATTATTATCGGCGTTGTTTTTTTAATTCTCTTAGGCGGCCTTATTTTTTTTCTTCAAAAAAGAGGAGAGAGGGAGGGTTCCCCGACAATTTCTCCCACCCCGCAGGTTAACCGCATTATCCCCCTTAGCCTTGAAGAGATGCCTTATGTTGTCCTTTCTCCCAAAGAAAATAATCACTACTTAGTTCTTAAGCTTAAGAAAGTTAAAAACGCCGATGGGGTGGAGTTTGAATTAATTTATGAGTTGGAGGACGAAATTAGCCGGGGGATTTCCGGCAAAATTGACTTAGAAGGGGAAGAGGCAGAAAAAGAGCTGATGTTAGGCACCTGTTCTAGCGGCACCTGCCGTTTCGACGAAGGGGTAACTGGCGGCCAGATAATCTTAAATCTTCTTCAAGGAAGCCAAATCCGTTCTTTGCACACCAATTTTGTCATTTTTGAAAAAGAAAGCGCTTCCCCAGATGGGAAAATTAGCGTTGAGGCGGCCAAAAAAGGGAATTTTCTTCTTTTGGAAGGTGGCGGTTTGCCGGAAAGCCTCGGGGAAGGAAAAGAATTGTTAGGCGGCCCTTACACCTTAGCCAGCGAGAACCAAAAAAGCTTCTTTACTATTACGGCAGAAAAGGGGAGTTTACTTTATTGGGATGAAAATGAATGGGTAGAAGCAGAGAAAGAAGAAGCGCCGCTGGGAACCTACGTGCTGGTAAAGTAGAGCCACACAGCTAAGAAGAACTTCTTAAAAAAAGTTAGTAATTCGTAACTGGTAATCAGTAACTCGTAATTAAAAAAAATAATTCCGTCTTTGATAATTACGAGTTACGCATTACGGATTACTGATTTTTAATTTTACTCCCTCAGCTAGCGGATTCGTCAGAACCTGTCCTGAATTTAATTCAGGAATGACGACCACGATTAGCGTCATTCTGAACTTGATTCAGAATCAGTTAGATCCTGACTTTCGTCAGGATGACGGCTACAGGGATGATCCTATCCGCCAGCTGGCGAATTAAAACGACAACTCAAAACTCAAATCTAAAAAAAACAAATTTAAGTTTTAAAAAGTTTTAACATTTGCCATGTAGGCCTGCCTTGCCGGCAGGCAGGTTTGCCATTTGCGTTTTGAGATTTGAGTTTATGGTTTTGGTCTTTAAGTTTGACTTTGCCCTTTGGTCTTTTACTTTTGAGTTATCGCAAAACAACCCCTTTTTGACTAAGTCAGCCCCATCTCTTTTGGTGAAATAAACTTAATAAAAATTGGTGCTCGCGCTTGGATTTGAACCAAGGACCTCATCGATGTGAACGATGCGCTCTGCCAGCTGAGCCACGCGAGCATGGCAAACTTAAAAACTAATAACATTATACCATCGGTGAAAATAAAAGAGAAACCAGGAAACAACTTTCGCAACCACGGGAGTTGATTATTCTTGACAAAAGTGTCATCTTGACTAAAGCCATGATCTATTTTTGATTCTAAATCCCGCCTGAGGCGGATCCCGTTATGGCGGGACGAGTTCAGGATGACGGTCAACGTTATCCTAACCCCGCCAAAGGCGTGGCTGACGAAAGTCAAAATCTTTTTTGATCCTGAATCAAGCTTAGAATGACGGTCAGCGTTATCCTGACCCCGCCAAAGGCGTGGCTGACGAAAGTCAGAATCTGTTTTTTATTTTAAAATACCTAAAATAACCTCCGCAGGCTGGTTAAAATACACGAATTGACATTAAGCAAAAAACGAATAGACACGAATTTATAGGGGCGTACACGTACCGCCCGCATATTGGTATGAATTATTTCCAACGGGGAAATTCTTCCCAACTGGCAATTCGTAAATCACTCCTACTGTAAGTTTATTATTTATAATATGCTATGACAAATTTTTAAGCGATCGCTTAAAAATTTGTCATAAATAAACAGGTTTACCTAATCGACTAACATTCTTCTTTTAACCATAAGTCATTCTTCTTTTAATCACAAATTCTTCTCTTGAGCACAAAAGGTGAGGGTAATTTCTTTCTTCAGGAGGATATGTTTTGGATAATTTAGAAATTTCTATTGATTCTATTTTCTTTTCTTGTTCATTTATTTTCTAAAATTTAAAACCAAGTTTTTCAAGTAATTTTAAATATCCACTTGGTTTGGTGCCAAAACTTTTTAATCCCAAAAGGCTAAATTCTGTAATAATTTTCGCTTTTCTATTCCTCTTTAAAAGATTTATCATTCCCCGAATGGCTTTTTTTCCGCCCCTTCAATATCCATTTTAATAAAGTCAATTCTTAGGTTATTTCCCCTAAAATAATTATCTAGTGAAATCGCTTCAACTTCTAAAAACCGATCGCTTTGGGGTGAATCATACCGCCGATGGCCTCCCAGATTATCTTTAATTAAACAAAACATGCCTCTCTGTTTTGCCAGCCACCGCCTTAGGCACTAAAATCATATCTTTATAACCGTTAAATGCCTATATTTTTTAAGCAGGAAAAGTTGGCCGGATCTGGCTCAAAAGCAAAAACTCTTCCTTTTTTGCCAACACCATCGGTAAAAATAAAAGAAAAAGCAAGAAATAATTTTCGCAACTCTCAGGGTTAGTAAGCTTTTTAATCTTCTTAACAGAATTAATCTTAAACCAACAAACCCGTCTTTTTTTACTAGGAGACTATATCAGGAACACAAGTTAATTTTTATTTTTTACACTTAATACATAATACTTCGTCCTTAATACTTTTTTACAAATTGCTTATTATTTTTCCCCTTGTTTTAAAAATAAAAAGAGGATTATAATAGAGGTCATGAACACTCTTAAAAAAGTCTGGCGGGTTTTTTTGGAAGTTGTTCAAAATATCACCCTTGCCCTCTCCATTTTTGTTATTATCTACCTTTTCTTTTTCCGCCCTCATCAGGTTAACGGGATGTCAATGTATCCTAATTTTCATAACCGCGACTACATTCTCTCGGAAAAAATTTCCTATCGCTTTCGGGAACCAAAGCGGGGCGAGGTGGTGATTTTTAAAGCTCCCCCTTCAGAAAGTTGCGCCGCCATTGAGTGCGAGTATATTAAAAGAATTGTGGCCTTGCCGGACGAAAGGGTAGAAATTCGCGAGGGAGCTGTTTATATTGACGGCCAAAAACTGGAAGAGCCGTACCTTGCTGCCGCGACCAAAACCCGCAGTGGGACATTTTTAAAGGAAAATGAACCTTATCAAATTCCGGAGGATTATTATCTTCTTTTAGGAGACAATCGTGACGGCTCACGCGACAGCCGTGACTTTGGACCGATTAAAAAAGAAGCGATTGTGGGCCGGGCTTGGTTGCGTTACTGGCCTCCCGAACAAATTGGCTTTACCCCCGAACCAGTTTACAATTTTGCGCCCTAACTTTTAATCCTTTTCAAAAAATCTTTTAAGTCTTCTTCTGTTTCGGTTAGCCCCCCACGAAAAACAAGGGTAATCTTAGTCTGCGTTCGCGAACGGCTTAAGGAGACTCGCGTTGTGGGCGGAAAACTTTCCTTAATCTCTCTTTCTATTTCTTGATACTGGTCTAAATTTTCTCTTGCTTCCTTCTCCTTTTCTTTTATAAACACCTCGCCTTGGTCTTTTAGGAGCCGGGCAATTTCCTCGGCCCGCCGCACTGATGCTTTTTCCTTCAAAATTTGCTTATAGGCAGTGACAATTTTCTCCGGAGGCTTTAAACCGGCAATTGCCCGCGCATGACCCTCACTTATTAATCCCGAAAGAAGGCCATCCTTAACCGCATCCGGCAGAGAAAGCAGGCGGATGGAATTGGAAATATAGGCTTCACTTTTCCCAATTTTCTCGGCAATTTCTGCCAAGCTCAAACCGAATTCCACCTCCAGGCGCTCAAAGGCTTTTGCCCGATCAAGGGGCCCTAAATCCTCTCTTTGGACATTTTCTATGAGAGCCCATTCCAGCATTTGCCGCGGATTAGTTTCTTTAACAATCGCCGGTACTTCTTTAAGGCCTAAAATTTTTGCCGACCGCCAGCGCCTCTCCCCGGCAATAATCTGATAGCCGGCAGGCGTTTTGGCAACCACCAGCGGCTCAAGAATGCCGTGCTGACGAATAGACTCAATTAAATCAGTTAAAGACTCGGGAGTGATCACTCCCCGCGGCTGAAGAGGATTGGGCTGGAGTTCATCAACAGGGATCTCAATAACTTGCTGGCTCATAAGGGAATAACCTCAATAATTTTTTTCCCTTCTTTTTTAGCAAAAACAACTTTGCCCTTAGTTTTGGCAAAGATCGTAAAATCCCGCCCCATGGCCGTTCCTTTGCCGGGATGAAATTTTGTCCCTCGCTGGCGAATAATAATATTGCCCGATTGCGCCATTTGCTCTCCAAAAATCTTCACCCCTAATCTTTTCCCGGGTCGAGGCGGTTTTTGATTTGCCTTTCCGGCCGCTTTTGTTTTAGACATTTTCTAAAAATTAAACATTAATACTTAAAATTTTAACCCGCGTAAGATCGGGGCGAAACCCCTTCACCCGGCGATAACGCGATTTGGCCCGATAGGTGGCCACCCGCACTTTTTCTCCCCGAAATTGATTTAAAACCTCTGCCTCCACACTTGCCTTTGCTAATAACGGTTGGCCAATCTTTACTTCTTTATTTTTCGCCAAAAGAACTTTATCAAAGTTCACTTTTTCGCCTTCCTTTTTATCGCCTAGCCCCAAAACATCAATTTCCTCACCCGCCGCCACCCGATACTGCTGGCCACCCCACGAAATAATCGCGTATTGTGGATTATCTTTTTGTTGACCGGTCATAAATAAACTAAATTCAAAGTTTAAAGTTACAAGTCAAATGGCAAAACTACAACTTAAAACTCAAATCTGGAAAAACAATATTTTAAAAAGATTTAAGATTTAACATGTAGTTTTGAGTTTTGTCCGCCAGCTGGCGGATTGACTTTTGACTTTTTCATTATATCATTCCCTCCCGCTAATATAAAGAGCTTCTTTTGGGGCCTGAAATCCTGCTTCGCGCCATAAGGAATGACAAAGGCCCAAACCAGCCATCGTTGCTATATAAGAGGAGCCACCGTAGGAAAGAAGGGGAAGAGTAATGCCGGTAATCGGTAGAAGACCTAAATTCATGCCAATATTAATCGTTGTCTGAACCAAAAGCAAGGTAAAAACACCAAAAACAACTCCCTTTTCAAAAAGAGAAGTTTGGGCAAAGGCAATATCCAAAAGATGCCAAAAAAGAACCCCGTAAGACAAAAGCACCAAGGCTCCCCCGGCAAAGCCAAAAGACTCAACAAATGAAGCAAAAATTAAATCGTTATGGTATTCAGGCAAAAATGCTAGCCGGCTTTGAACTTGCAATCCCAAACCCCGACCCAAAAACCTCCCCGAACCAATGGCAATTAAGGCCTGAAGCGATTGATAATTACTCCCTAAGGGATCGGCTTGAGGATTAAAAAAAGAAATTAAACGCTCTTTTTGGAAAGGAGCCAAAAATTGCCAAAAAAGAGGCAAGAGAAGCAACCCCACTAAAGAGATTGCCAAAAAAGGCTTCCACGCTTTAGGACGAACTAAAATTACCCCCAAACATCCCGCCAAAACGGTTAAAGTACTGCCTAAGTCAGGCTGAATGAAAATGAGAACGGCAATCAAAGCACTTACCAAAAAAGGAAACCAAAAACCGGGGAGAAAAGCAACCAAAAGAATTGCTAAAGGTTTAATTGCTTCTGACGGCTGGAAAGAAAAAGACCCCAAAGATAACCATCTTGCCACCCCCCTGACCCTTTGGCCCAAAAGTAAAGGGAGAAGCAGTAAAATAAAAGCAATCACCCCAAAAAAAGGGGCCAATTTTTTTAGCAATTTCCCCGGCAAAAAGGAAACAAGAAAGAAAATCATAAAGCCGAGCGCCACACTAATTAATTGATTTTTTAAAGACTCGCTTTTAATGTCGCCTAAGAGAATTAAGCTGGAGGCGGTTAAAAAAACTACCGGCCCCAAAAGCCAACCGTCAATTTTGTTCTTTCTCATTTTAGGGGTTTCTTAAAGAGGCTTAATAACAATTTCTTCTCCTTCTTTTAACACCCGGGCGCCGGTTTTTTTCTTAATTTCTTCCTCAAACTCTTTCGGCCAAGAAGGAAGGGTTGCTTCTATCGGCTGACCGGGAGAAAGAGAGGCTTTTTGGCGAGCAGTTTGCAAAAGTCTGATTAATTCCCTCGCTTCACCTTCTTTTTCCAAAAGAGGAGTCATTCTTGTGTCCAATCTTACCTTTAATTCTTCTCCGCCCTTTTCTAAAACCACTTTTTTAACATTAAGCTCTTCCTTAATTAAGCGCGAGAGGTTTTCCTCAAGCGACTCAACGCCACCACCCTGAAGATAAACCGCCGCTAACGGTTGTCTCACTTTTATCCCCGCTTCTTTGCGCAAACGGTGGCCTTGATTACAAACTTCCCGCGCTAAAGCCATTTTTTTCTCCAATTCTTGATCCAAAAAGCTTTTCTCTTTTTTCGGCCAATTTTCAAGATGCACAGAAAGACCCTCTCCTAAATTCTGATAAACCTCTTCGGCCAAAAATGGTAAAAAAGGAGCCAAAATTTTGCTCAAAGTCAGTAAAACTTCATAAAGCGTTTCCAAACAGGCTTGGCGGTCTTTTTTGTCTTCGTTAGCTGGCTCAAGGCGAGAGCGGGAGCGGCGGACATACCAAAGAGAGAGGTCATTTTTAATAAAATCCTGAATTAAGCCGCTGGCCTGATAAGGTTGATAGCAATCTAAGTTGGCGCTTACCTTGCCAATAAGATGATGAAGACGAGAAAGAATCCAGCGATCAAGCTCATGCTCGCTTCTTTTACCTTGAGGAGAAAAATCAGCCAAGGTGGCATAGGTAATAAAAAACCGATAAATATTCCAGAAAAAAAGATGGAATTGACGGCGGGTTTTTTGCGCCAGATGATAGCCAAAATTAAGATTCCTTTGGGGCGGTTGCTGCAAGTACATCCAACGCATCACGTCTACCCCTATTTTTTCCGCCGCCTCATCAAACCAAATAGCGTTTCCCTTGCTTTTGTGCATTTCCTCACCCTTCTCATCGCGCACCAGCCCATGGCCCAAAATTGTTTTTGTCGGCGGCGAATCTTCAAGCTCGGTGCTCATCGCAATCAACGAGTAAAACCAATTACGATATTGCCCGGGAAAACACTCTAAAATTAAGTCCGCCGGATACCATTGCCGCCAGTAGATTTTATCCCCTAAGTAACTTATCTGCCCAGTTTTAGGATCAATTAGTGTTGAGAAAGAAATAATGCCCGCGTCAAGCCAAGGATTGCCTACATCCGCAATTCTTCCGGCTTTCCCGCCGCAAACAGGGCAAGGGATTTTAACCTTATCAATCCAGGGCCGATGGGGAGTATGGCCAGCAAATTCTTCAAAACCTTCGATTGCCTTTTTCTCCAACTCCTCTCGACTACCAATCACTTCAAAATGACCGCATTTGGGACATTCCCAAATAGGCAAAGCAAGCCCCCAATATCTCTTCTTAGAAATAAGCCAATCGTGCATATTGTTAAGCCAGTCCAATTCGCGCTCCAAACCAAAGCTGGGAATCCAGGTTATTTTTTTGGCCACCGCCATCATCCGCTGGCGCAAGGTTTTGCCGTCGGCTGGCCGGGGTTTATCCATGGCAATATACCACTCGTTAACCAAACGCCAAACTAATTCCGTTTCGCACCGCCAACAAACCGGATATTGGTGGCGATAGTTTTCGGTGGCAAAAAAATAAAGACCGCCGTCAATTTCCTTAAGCTTCTCAATAATTATTTGGGGATTTTCTTTAGCGTTTTTGCCGCTTAATTCTCCATATCCTTCAAGATAGCAAGCTTCTTCGTTAATCACCGGGAAAATTACTTCACCGTATTGAAGCACTCTCTTTACTAAATGATAGTCTTCGGTGCCCGCGCCGGGAACAAGATGAACCACCCCCGTGCCTTCCTCTTCAGTAACCAAATCGGGGGCAAAAACAACTTCATGAAAGTGGGGGCTTTTCCCAACTTTTTCCAAAATTGGCAAAAAATCAAAAGGCGCCTGATAATGAGTAACTTTTTCTTTCTTGATTAAATCTTTTCCTTTTACCTCCTTCAAAATTTTATATTTTCCTGACGGAAAAATCTTCCCCGCCATTTTTTTCCCTAACCAATATTTCTTTCCCTCAAAAGACAGCAAAACATAATCAAAATCAGGGTTAATCGCCAAAAGAGTATTGGCAGGAATTGTCCAAGGAGTTGTTGTCCAAGCAAGAAAAAATTCATCTTTAACCAGCCGGCCTTTCTTAACCACCGGCAGGCGAAAATAAACTGCTTCATGGGTTACTTCTTTATAGCCTTCGGTAACGATTTCGTGTTGGGAAATGGCCGTACCGCAACGCGGGCACCAGGGAACCGCATCCTCGCCCTTATAAATAAGGCTGTCTTCATGGCATTTTTTCAAAAAGTGCCAGATCGTGTAGTTATTTTCCTCGCTCATCGTGTAGTAGGAGTGGTCCCAATCCATAAAATAGCCCAAACGCTTAGATTGCTCGGTTTGGATTTGGGCAAAATGAAGAGTGTGGTTTTTACAAGCCTCAATAAACTTATCAATGCCGTAGGCCTCAATCTCTTTCTTGGTTTTAAAGCCTAATTTTTTCTCCACCTCCACTTCTACCCAAAGGCCTTGGTTGTCAAAACCATTTTGAAACCTTTGGGCAAATCCTTGCATATTTTTGTAGCGTTGAAAAAGATCCTTATAAGTTCTTCCCCAAGCATGATGAATGCCCATGGGGTTATTGGCGGTAATCGGGCCGTCAAAGAAAGAAAAACGCCGCGAAGAGTGCTGGTTTTTCCTTAAATATTTTTCCAAAACCTTCTTTTCTTCCCAATAGGAAAGCCAATGATGCTCTTGGGCAACAAAATCGGGGTTTGCCTCCACCGGCGAAAATTTTTTCTTCCGCATGCTCTTTATTATAATACAAAAATTTACCAACAAAAAAACTAACTTTCCCGAGGTTCCTGCCTAATCAACCCCCGGAGTTGATTAGCTTGCAACCTCGGGGAAAAACTAATTACTAAATTACCAAGTGTTTTATTATTTCTAACTCTCTCTGATAGCCAGCTTGATCAAAAAGAAATTCTTGGTATGTTTGAAAATCTTTAAAATAAGACATCACTGTATCTGTCTGGCAAAACCCCTTTTGCCTGTCTAAATATTGGCCCAATGATGACCAGGGGTAAAAAACCAATTCGTCAAGATCTTTGACTATCGCCGCCGAATAAGGATTTAGATGAATATAGCGTGAAAGATGAAGAAGCTGCTCTTCCGTTTCCACTAATACTGCCTTAAAACGCCCCTGGAAAAGAGGCCCAACGCGCTCGTTTTTTTTATTGAAATACCGCGTGTGACTATTTTCTAAATTAGTCAAAAAATTAAGAATTCCATTGTCTTCTCTTTGCTTTAAAAGAAAATGAAAATGGTTAGGCATTAAGCAAAAGCAAATAATTTCTACTTGGGTTTTATCTTCTTTTTCCAAAGACATAAGAATCTCTTCTTTCTCTTCTCTGGGCATTTCAACAAACTTTGAATAACTCCCTGGATAATTATTAAAACGATAATAATTCATTAGCTTAATAAATCTTTCATAGTCTTTTTTACCAGAATTTAAAAAAATTGGCCTCGAATCAACGCCACGGTTAAAAATATGGTAATAGTGATCATTTACTAAGGGAATCTCTCTTCTGGGCATATATGATTATTTTTTATCATTATCACCACTTTATTTCAAGCCATAACGAGTTGTAAAAACGGGATATATCCCGAGGTTCCTGCCTAATCAACCCCCGGAGTTGATTAGCTTGCAACCTCGGGAAAAAGTAAATCCCTCTTTCCCTATTTACCTCTTGACAAGGAGGGTCTTTTTGGTGGAAAATGGATGAAAGTGGTGAAAAGTGGAAAAAGATCTATGTTTTTAGGCACTTACCCGATATCATTTTCAAAAGAAAAAAATCGTCTGGCGCTGCCCGCCAAAATAAGAAATGAATTAAGCGGTCAGGCAGCCGTTTTAACGCGAGGTTTTGAAGGGTGTATCTTAGGCTACGACAAAAGAGAATGGGAAAAATCAGTCAACCGGGAATTAGAAACGCCAATTACCGAAGAAAGGGGACGAGATATCCGCCGTTATCTTTTCTCGGCCGCGGCCATTGTTAAATTTGATCGTCAGGGAAGAATTGTTATCCCCACGATGTTAGCCGACTATGCCCAATTAGCAGAAAAATTAGTCGTGGTTGGCGCCGGTGATCACTTTGAAATTTGGGAAGAAAGCCTATGGAAAAAACATCTAAACAAAATAAATCAGGCTTGGAAATAAGCAGTTCTGCTGATAGTTTTTTTCATCAACCGGTTTTATTAAAAGAGGTTGAGGAACTTTTAAATATTAAAAAAGGGGAGTGGTATTTGGACGCAACCGTAGGCGGTGGCGGCCATGCCAAGACAATTATCGCCAAAGGCGGGCATGTTTTAGGGCTTGACTGGGATAAGGAGGCGATTAAATTTGCGGCCAAAACACTGGCTTCTTTTTCCCCTAACGGGGAAGTCTGCCCAACCCCGCCGTTTCTTGGAAACAGCGGGGGAAAGAACCAGAGTAGGCCCGATAAAGACTGGCTTCTTGTCCAAGAAAGCTTTGTTAACCTTGCGGCCGTGGTTGGCAAGTTTGGCTTAAAAGGAAAACTTGCCGGCATTCTTTTTGATTTAGGGGCAAGTTTTTATCAGTTAACCGCTCCCCAAAGAGGCTTTTCTTTTAAGAGCCAAAAGCTTGACATGAGGATGAGTCCGAAACAAGGGGTAACCGCGGCTGATTTATTAAAAGTGCTTTCCGAAAAAGAATTAGCCCAAATTTTTGAAAAATTTTCCCAAGAAGAGCTGGCCCGCCCTATTGCTAAAGCCATTGTTCAGGCGCGGCAAAAAAAACCTTTAGAAAGCGGCGAAGAATTGGCTGGGCTTATAGAAAGTGTTTATCGCCAAAAAGGCAGGAAACGAGGGAAAATTCATCCCGCCACCAAGGTTTTTCAGGCCTTGAGGATTGTTGTTAACGACGAGATTAATAATCTTAAAAAAACTCTTCCCCAAGCTTTAGAAGTTCTTAAAGAGGGCGGCCGATTGGTGGTGATTAGCTTTCACGAAGGGGAAGACCATGAGGTAAAAAATTTTTTCCGCGCTTGGGAAAAAGAAGGAAAAGTAAAAATTTTAACACCAAAACCGGTTTTACCAGAAGAAACGGAAAAAAAACTTAATCCCGCTTCCCGAAGCGCTAAACTGCGCGCCATTTTAAAAATTTAATTTCCATGAAAGAAACTAAAAATTACAACAACCAGCTTTTAATCGCTTTATCAATTGCCGCCGGTCTTTTGGTTTTGGGCCAAGTGGCAATTTTGCTTCTTTTTGGCGGCGGGGGGGTAGAAGCGGCGATTGTGGCGGATAAAAAAGCCGCCCTCTTAGAAGAAAATGAAAAATTAAAGAAAGAAATTACCCAAAAAACTTCCCTTAAAACACTTCAGGAAAGAGCCTTCCAACAAGGGTTTTCGACCACCAAACAAGTTGGTTTTTTAGAAACTAACAATACCGTCAATAATAGCAAAGATGAATGAAGCGAGGCGACTAAAATTTACTTTTTTGGTTTTTTTTGGAGGTTTTCTCGCCGTCATTCTCCGCCTCGGTTGGTGGCAAATTTACCAAAAAGAGCCTCTCTTGGCCCAAGCGGAGAACCAGCGTTGGGAAGAAAAAAATGTTCCCGCTAAAAGAGGAGAAATTTTTTTCGCCGACCAGCACCCTCTTGCCTTAAGCTTGCCTTTTTACAACCTCTTCGCTTTTAAACCCGAATTAAAAGTTGATTTTCACACCCTAGGAGAGAAAATAAGCGCCCTTCTTGAAACCGACGCCCAAAAAAGAGAAAAACTGGAAAACTTAATGGTGGAAAAGCTTAACCGAGCACCTCTTTGGATACCCCTTTACGAAAAAATCGAGCCTGATCAAAAAAAAGCCATTGACCAACTTGGGATTAACGGCCTCCACTTTGAGGAAAAATTCAGCCGTTTTTATCCCGAAGCTTCCCAGGCGGCTCATCTTCTCGGTTTTGTGGGTAAAAATGAAGAAGGAAAAGATCAAGGTTATTTTGGCTTAGAGGGTTTTTATGAGGAAAAATTAAAAGGCAAGGAAGGAAAAGTTATTCAGGAAAATGACGCCCTAGGCCGGCCAATTATTTTAGGCAATAATTACGAAATTCCTCCAAAAAATGGCGCTGACCTGATTCTTTTTTTAGATCGCCAACTACAGTGGATAGCCGAACAAAAACTCGAAGAAGGGGTTTTAAAATATGGCGCCAAAGAGGGACTGGTAATCATTACCAACCCCAAAGAAGGGAGTGTGCTGGCAATGGCGGCTTTCCCCGATTTTGATCCTAATGAATACAGCCAAACCGACCCGCTGCTTTTTTTGAATCCGGCGATCTCGGCTACTTTTGAACCCGGCTCAATTTTTAAACCTTTAATCATGGCAATTGCCTTAGAAAACCAAGTAGTAACGCCGGAAACAATTTGTCCCTGCGAAGGGCCGCTTGAAATTGGCGAGTATCGCATTAGTACTTGGAACAATCAATATTATCCCCAGTCAACGATGACCGAAATTATCCAGCATTCCGATAATGTCGGCATGGCTTTTGTTGCCCAAAAAGTAGGTTTGGAAAAAACCCTAAGCGGCTTGGAAAAATTCGGCTTTGGAAAAATAACCGGCATTGACCTGCAAGGAGAAGTGAGCCCTGCTTTGAGAGAAGCAAAATATTGGTCGCCAATTGATTTAGCCACCTTAGGCTTCGGGCAAGGGATTGCCATTACCCCCATCCAGATGGTGCAGGCCATGGGCGCTATTGCCAATAACGGCAAAATGGTTTCTCCCCGCGTGGTTGCTTCAATCGTTGACGGAAAAGAGAAACAAGAAGCAATTCCCAAAAAAGAACAATCGGTAATCAGTTCTCACACTTCCCAAGAAATAACCAAGATGATGGTTAACGCCGTTGATAACGGCGAGGCAAAATGGGCTAAAATCGAAGGAGCCAAAATCGCGGGGAAAACCGGCACCGCCCAAATCCCTATCAGCGGCCATTATGATCCCCAAAAAACCGTCGCTTCTTTTATTGGTTTTGCCCCCGCCGATAACCCTGAATTTTTAATGCTGGTCACTCTTAATGAGCCAACCACTTCTCCCTGGGCGGCAGAAACCGCCGCCCCGCTTTGGTTTGAGATTGCCCGCGAAATTTTTACCGTTAAGGGGATTAATCCGAAATAAAGATAAAAATTTTATTGCTTCATTGTTATATTGTTTCATTGTTAAAGAAGCACACAGAATTAAACAGAATAAATCCCGTTAAATCCTGCGCCAATCATTCGTTTATTCGTGTTTATTCGTTTCCTACTCGTGTTTCCGGGCGGACTAAAGTCCGCTATTCCAAAATAAAATGGAGTAGCGCAATTTATTGCGCGCCAATTATTCGCTCATTCGCGTCTATTCGTTTTAATTCGTGTTAATTTGCGTATTTTTAACAATGTAACAATGAAGCAATGAAACAATATCTTTCTTACCCCCTTGTGCTACAATAAATACTAATGTCTTATAAGCCGAAAGCGTTCTTAAGAAAAATTTTCCCCCAAAGGTTGGTTAACCTTTTCTTCCATCTTCCCCAGGCGATTTTTTGGACCTCTTTTTACCGTTTTCCCGCCAAAAAAATGACCGTCATCGGCGTTACCGGCACCGACGGGAAAACCACCACCGCCACTCTCCTCTGGCATATTCTTAGCAAAGCGGGTAAAAAAGCGGGCTTGGTTACCACCGTGGAGGCCAAAATCGGCAAAAAAAGCTTCGATACAGGGCTCCACGTTACCACCCCTCAACCAAGGCTTTTGCAAAAATTCTACCGCGAGGCGCAAAAGGAGGGTAGCCAATATATGGTTGTTGAGGCCACTTCTCACGGTCTTGACCAATATCGTCTCTGGGGGAGCTATTTTTATGGGGGTATCCTTACCAATATTACCGCGGAGCATCTTGATTACCATCAAACTTACGAAAGACTGGTTCAGGCAAAAGCCAAACTTTTTAAAAATGTCCGTTTTGCGGTTTTAAACAAGGACGATTATTCTTTTAAAATTATCAAACCATTAATTGAAAAACAAAATAAACCGCCAAAAATTATTACCTATTCGCTTAAAAAAGAAGCCGATTTTAATCTTGATAATTTTCCGGTTAAAACCCGCCTGCCCGGAGACTATAATTTAGCCAATTGCCTTGCCGCGGCGGCGGCGGCCACTTCTTTGGGAATTAAAAAAGAAACCATTCTTGAGGCAATTGCCAGTTTTGAGGGAGTAACCGGAAGATTAGAGCCGGTTGTAAAAGGCCAAAATTTTGCCGTCTATGTTGATTTTGCTCATACCCCAAATGCCTTAAAAAACGTGCTTGGTTATCTGCGAAAAGAAGCCGATAGAAAAGGCGGCCGGCTTATCGCTGTTTTTGGCGCCGCGGGTTTGCGCGACCGTCAAAAAAGACCCCAAATGGGCCAAATTGCCGCTCAATTAGCGGACATCAGTATTTTAACGGCGGAGGATCCTCGGACTGAAGATGTTAATAACATTATTAACCAAATTAGCCGGGGAAGCAAAAAGGGAGGCGCAAAAGAAGCCACGGAGAAAAACCTGCTAACACTAAAAAATAAGAAACACTATTTTTTAAAAATCCCCGATCGGCGCGAAGCGATTAAAACCGCCGTTAAAATTGCCCAAAAAAATGATATTATTGTTCTTTGCGGCAAGGGGCACGAAAAATCAATGTGCTTTGGCGCCACCGAATATCCCTGGAGTGATAAAAAAGAGGCGGAGGAGACGATCAAACACGAATTAACACGAACAGGGAACGAATAAACGCGAATGAGCGAATGGCTGGCAAAGCACACAGGATACAACAGGATTAAAAACGGGATTTAACGGGATTTATCCTGTTTTATCCCGTAAACATCCTGTTTAATCCTGTATACTTCTTTAACAATGAAGCAATGAAACAATGTAGCAATCATGTTCCGGGTCTCTTGTATCGTGTATCATAAAATTATGCCTAAGCCCCTAATCCTGGAAAATATCCATACTGTTCACCTTACCGGCATCAAAGGGGTGGGAATGACCGCCCTGGCTTGTTGTTTTCAGGATTTGGGGGTAAAAATAACGGGAAGTGACGTGGCAGAAGTTTTTGTTACCGACGAGGTTTTAAAAAAACGCCAAATTAGCTTTAAAATTGGTTTTAGCGCTAAAAACTTAGGAAACCCTGATTTGCTGATTACCACCGGCGCTCATGGGGGCCTTTTAAATCCCGAAGTAAAAGCGGCTAAAAAAAGAGGTATTCCGATAATGACTCACGGCGAAGCTCTAGGCTTCCTAATGAAAGGGAAAAGGGGCATTTCTTTTTGCGGGGTAGGGGGCAAATCAACCACGAGCGCGATGGCGGCGACTGTTTTGGATCACGCCGGCCTCGCACCTTCCTACGCCGTGGGGGTGGCGGAAATTTTTCCCCTCGGTTTTCCGGGGCGATTTGAAAAAAAAGGTAAATTTTTCGTTGCCGAAGCAGACGAGTACGCCACCTGCAAGGGCGTCGATCCGCGGCCTCGTTTTTTCTGGCAAAATCCGGAATTTATTATCTGCACTAATATTGAATACGATCATCCGGATATTTACCCAAATCTTGCCGCCACTAAAAAAACTTTTCTTCGCTTTTTCCAAAAAATTCCCCCCGACGGTTTTTTAATTATTAACGGCGATAATCCTAACAACCGAGACGTTTTAAAATCCTATCGGGGAAATGTTTTCACCTATGGCAGAGGAGAAAAAAATCAATGGCAAGTAAAAAATATTATTTACCAAGAAAGAAAAAGCCTTTTCTCCCTTTATTATCAAAATAAAAAAGAGGCCTCATTTTTCCTTTCTATCCCCGGAGAATACAATATATTGAATGCCACTGCTACCATCATTTTAGGAAAAACTTTAGGTTTATCATATAAAATAGTAGGGGAGGGAATTAAGAAATTTAAGGGGACAAAAAGACGTTTTGAAAAAATTGGCGAGAATCACAGAATTGCCGTTTATGACGATTATGCTCATCACCCCAGCGAAATTAAAGCCACCCTTAGGGCGGCCAGAAAATGGTTCGGACCTGCCAAAAGATTAATTGCCATTTTTCAGCCTCACACTTTTTCCCGAACAAAATATCTTTTAAAAGATTTTGGCGCTGCTTTTAAAGATGCTAATATTGTTGTTATCGCTCCCATTTACGCCTCTGCCCGCGAAGAAAAAGATCCGTCAATTACTCCCGTCGTTCTTGCCCAAGAAATTAGCAAACACCAGAAAGGAGTATATTTTGTAAACAACCTGAAAGAGCTTACTCCTTTGATTAAAAAAATTGCTCAAAAGGGCGATATTGTCTTTACCATTGGCGCTGGTGATATTTGGAAGATAGGCAAAGAACTATTAAAAAATAACTAATCAAACAACCCCCGGCGTTACTATCTAAAATGATAAAAAATAAAGAAAAAATTACCGTCAAACTTAAAAAAGCCTTAGGAGTAGAAAAAGTAAAAGAAAACGTTCTTTTGGCTCCCTTGACTACCTTTGGCATTGGCGGACCAGCTTTTTGGTTTATCACCGCCGGGAACAAAAAAGAAATCCTTGAAGCAATAAAAGCAAGCCGCGAGCTTAAAATTCCTTATTTTATCCTGGGAGGAGGATCAAATATTTTAATCGCCGATCAAGGATTTCCCGGTTTGGTAATTAGGATTAAGAATGAAGGCTTAACCATTAAGGGAACAAAAATTGCCGTTGAGGCGGGATTACCGCTGGCAAAATTAGTAGAAATTGCCCAAAAAAACTTACTTAGCGGCCTTGAATGCGGTGTTGGCATTCCAGGCACCGTCGGCGGAGCTGTTTGCGGTAATGCTGGCACCCGCGAAGAATGGATTGGACAAAAAGTCGCCAAGGTGAGTATAATAGACAAGAAAAATAAAATTGCTCATTTAAATAATCGTGACTGCAAATTTTCTTACCGGGAGAGTCGGTTTAAAAATAATCCCCAAGAAGTAATTTTGGAAGCTGTTTTTAACTTAAAGAAAGAAAAAAGAGAGGTTATTGAACAAAAAATTAAATCATTTTTAGAGGCGCGGGGAAACCAGCCCAAAGAAAAAAGCGCCGGCTCGGTTTTTAAAAATCCTCCCGGCGATTCAGCCGGAAGGCTAATTGATCAGGCCGGTCTTAGGGGTAAAAAAATTGGTCAAGCGCAAATTTCCAAAAAACACGCTAATTTTATTATTAACACCGGTGGCGCTAAAGCGGAGGAGGTGTTAAAACTTATAAGACTAGCCCAAAAAACAGTGAAAGAAAAATTTAATGTTAATCTGGAACTGGAAATAAAACTGGTGGGATTCAGTAATGAAACGACGAAAAAATGATTCTGACTTTCGTCAGAATGACGTTTACGGAAGAATAATGTTATTCGCTCATTCGTGTTAATTCGTTTTCATTCGTGTCAATTCGTGTGTCTTAACAGTTTAGTAATTTAACTCTATGTCAAAATTCATCATCCGCGGCGGGAAACCATTGCAAGGGGCGGTTCGTTTAGGAGGAGCAAAAAACGTCAGTTTTAAAGTAATGATTGCCTCTCTTTTATGCGAAGGTCGTTCCCGGATTTTGAACTTAGCCAAAATCGGCGATGTGGAAACAACGCGGAAAATAATTGAGGCTTTAGGAGCAAAAACTATCCCTTGCGGTGAACGGACCGTTTTTATTGATCCCAACGGCTTCTCTTCTTATCAAATTCCCGATCGCTTTGGCCCTTCCTCACGCGCTTCCATTCTTTTTGCTCCACCGCTTTTGAAAAAATTTGGCAAAGCCATTATTCCTTTCCCCGGCGGCGACAAAATTGGCCAGCGCCCCCTTGAACGCCATCTTTTGGGTTTTGAAAAATTAGGCGTGAGAGCAAAAAGCGCAAACAATCGCCTTTATCTTGAAGCCCCCCATGGTCTCCACGGCGCCACTTATCGCTTCGCTAAAAACACCCACACCGGCACCGAAAACTTAATCATGTTAGCCGTTTGCGCTCAAGGCGTTACTATTTTAGAAAATGCCGCCCAGGAAACAGAAATTGACGATTTAATTCTTTTCCTGAATCGCGCCGGGGGCAACATTAAAAGGCTGGCGGGAAGAAAAATCAAAATCATCGGTGTTCCCAAGCTTTCTGGCCAAACTCATTGGGTTATCCCTGATGCCAACGAAGCTGTTTCTTATGCCTGCGCCGCCTTAATAACCCAGGGAGATATTGCCATCGAAGGGGCTAAAACCAAAGACTTGATTGCTTTCCTTAAAAAAATCAGAGAAACGGGAGGCGAATACGAAAGCAGTTCTTGGGGGATCCGATTTTGGTACGCCGGTCCTCTTCAGGCCACCAATGTGACCACCAAACCATACCCGGGCTTTAAAACCGACTGGCAACCACTTTGGACCACCTTAATGACCCAAGCCCAAGGTGTTAGCAAAGTAATTGAAACCGTTTATGAACAGCGCTTCGGTTTTGTTCCGGAGCTTGAAAAAATGGGAGGAAAATTCGCTTATTTTAATCCTAAGGTTAAAAACCCGGAAACATTTTACAACTTTAATTACGCCGAAAGCGATCCCAGGCTTTGTCATGGACTTAAAATTTACGGTCCCGTCCCGCTTAAAGGAGCCCATCTTAAAACCGATGATCTGCGTCATGGCGCCACCTTAACCTTAGCCGCCCTTGCGGCAAAAGGGGAAACAATTATCGAAAACGCCGAAATTATCGACCGCGGCTATGAAGCGCTGGATTTAAAACTTAAAGAATTAGGAGGCAACATTAAAAGAATCTAGTTTTTCATGATTGGCGTTTTTAAAAATCTCTTCCATTGCCTTCAGCGTCTCGCCGCTAAAATATGGCGCGCTTTTTTTCCCAGTTTAATCGTTATTGGCGTTACCGGCAGTTACGGCAAAACAAGCACCGTCCAGGCGATTAAGTTTGCCTTAGGAAAAAAATTTTCCCCTCTCACCACCGATATTAATTTGGATACGGTTTTTAATCTTCCCCTAACTCTTCTTAAAATTCGCCCCAAAAATAAAGCCCTAATTTTAGAATATGGCGTTGATCACCGGGGAGAAATGGAAGCTCACCTGCGCCTAATTCGACCCCAAATTGGCGTTTTAACCGGCATCAGTCCGGTTCATGCCGAAAAGGAATTGCTTGGCTCGCTTTCGGGGATCATTGAAGAAAAAGGAAAGCTTTTGGAAGCTCTTCCCAAAACCGGCTGGGCCGTTTTAAATTTTGCCAATCCCCATGTGCGTCAAATGGCTAAAAAAACAGAAGCAAAAATCGTCAGCTATGGCCAAAAAGGCGCCGATTTTTGGCTTAAAGATGCCAAAGTGAAACTTGGAGGAACTTCTTTCTTGGTTGGCCTACGACAAGGGGGAAAAGAAAAAGAGGTGAGAGTTAAAACCAAACTAATTGGTCGCCACTTTAGCGAGGAGATTATGGCCGCTTTGGCGGTAGCAAAAATTTTAGGCATAAAGGAAGAAAAAGCGGCGCGAAACTTGGAAAAACTAACAACCCTGCCGGGCAGAATGAGCTTGGAGAAAGGGCCTGAAGACACTCTTCTTCTTAATGATTCGTTACGAGCAAATCCCGCTTCAACGCTCGCCGGTCTTAAAACCTTGGCTGAAATTCCCTACCGGGGCAGGAAAATTGCTGTTCTGGGGGAAATGGGAGAATTAGGGCAATATCAAGAAAAAGAGCACCGACTGATTGGTCAAAAGTTGGCAAGTCTTGATATTGATTTTTTCATCGGGATAGGGGGCCTAACTCGCCTTGTCTGGGGAGAGGCAATCAAAAATGGCTTCCCTCAAAAAAAAGCTTTTTGGGCTAAAGACGTGGTTGAGGCCGCCCAAATTTTGGAAAAACTACTCAAAAAAGGAGACCTTTGGTATCTTAAGGGCTCACGCCTGCGCCACTTGGAACGAATTTTACTGCTTTTAAATCACGAAAGAGTTGATTGCCGATTAATTTCCTGTCATAATTATGATCACTGTCGGGAATGCCCGAGACTAAAGCACACAGGATTAAACAGGATGTTTACAGGATAAAACAGGATAAATCCTGTTCAATCCTGTCTTAAATCCCGCTGTATCCGTGTGCTTTCTATCACAATTTAACCAATTAGCCATTTAACTTTCTTATGCGTTTTTTCCTAGGTTTAATCCTTATTTCCTTTGCGGCTACCAGCGCCGCCATTGTTCCTTTTATCAATCTTCTTTATCGGCTTAAATTTACCCGCCGTCCTCAAAAAACCCGCGACTTTTTGGGGAGGCGAACTCAAATTTTTGACCGGTTTCACCGGCAAAAAGCCGGCACTCCCTTGGGCGCCGGTATTCTCCTTATCGTCTTGATTAGTATTTTCTTCGCCGCCGCTTTTTTCTTTTCAAAAGCAACCGGCGTTTATATCACCAGCGTCTTTCCTATCACAGGAGAACTAAACGTTATTTTTTTCACTCTTTTTTCCTTCGGCCTTTTGGGTTTTTTTGACGACTTTAAAAAGATTTTTAATCTTGAAGAAAAAGGCGTCTTTGGTTTGAGGTTGCGCGACAAGTTTCTCTTTCAATGGCTCTTGGCTTTTATCATCGCTTTCCTTCTTTACTATCAGTTGGGGATTAGTATTATTAACATCCCCTTTTGGGGAGTTTTAGATCTTGGCCTTGGCTACATTCCTTTGGCGGCTTTTATTATTGTTGCTTTTACCAACGCCTTTAATATCACCGATGGTCTCGATGGCCTTGCCTGCGGTTTGCTTCTTATCTGCTTAGTCGCCTTTTGCTTCCTTTCTTTCCAAATTTTTGATACTCCCTTAACGATTCTCACCAGCATTTGGATAGGAGTTTTAATTGCCTTCCTTTATTTCAATGTCTATCCGGCGCGGGTTTTTTTGGGCGATACCGGCGCCATGGCCTTTGGGGCGCTCATGGCAGTGGTAGGTTTAATGTTGGGAAAAATTATTGCCTTGGCTTTTATCGGGGGAATTTTTATCTTAGAAGTAGGCTCCAGTCTTCTCCAAATGCTTTCCAAGGCCTGGCGGGGCAAAAAGATTTTCCGAGCGGCTCCCGTTCATCTTTGGTTGCAAGACCGCGGCTGGGAAGAGCCCAAGATTGTTATGCGCGCTTGGCTGGCTCAATTGGTTTTAGCAATTTTTGGCCTTTGGCTGGCTACTTTTTAAAACTTCAAAATGGAATGGAAAAACAAAAAGGTTTTGGTAATGGGGCTGGGCACTCATGGCGGAGGAGTGGGAACGGCGCGATATTTAGCCCAAAAAGGGGCAAAGGTGCGGGTAACCGACTTAAAAACCGCCTCCCAATTAGCTTCTTCCCTTGAAAAACTTTCCTCCTTACCCATTAAATTTACTTTAGGCGAACATCGTCCCGAGGATTTTCTTGAAGCCGAGGTGGTGGTTCGCAATCCCGACGTTCCCCCAAACTCGCCTTTTTTGAAAATCGCCTACGAGCATGGCGCCAAAATTGAAATGGAAAGCAGTATTTTTTTTGAAGAATTGCCTTCTTTGAAAACAATTGGCATCACCGGTACTAAAGGCAAAACCACCACCACCATGCTTGTCTACCAAATGCTTAAAGAGGCAGGAGAAAAAGTGGTGGTCGGCGGTAATTTGGAAATTTCCCTTTTGGAGCTTTTACCCCAAATTGACAAGGACACTTGGGTGGTAGCAGAACTTTCCTCCTGGCAGACAGAAGGGCTTGAAATTTGTCAGAAATCACCTCATATCGCCGTTATTACCAATATTTTTCCTGACCATCTTAATCGCTATCAAAAGATGGAAAAATATGTGGAGGCCAAAAAATTTATTTTAAAATATCAGGGCAAAAACGATTATAAGGTCCTTAATAAAAATAATCCCTATGCCCCAGAGTTAGCCCTTACCTCGCCAAGCCAAAATTTTTTCTTTGAGAAAAAAAGTCTTAACCCTCAAATCCGCCAAGTGAACCCTCTTTTAGGCGAGCATAATTTGGAAAATCTTGCCGCCATGGAAACAGTGGGAAAAATTTTAGGAATAAAAACAGATAAAATTGTCAGGGCGGTTAAGCAATTTTCTCCCCCTCCCCATCGCCTGGAAAAGGTAAGAGAAATTAAAGGCATTACCTTTTACAATGACTCCGCCGCCACCAATCCTGACGCCGCCATCGCGGCCCTTGGTTCCTTTGGCAAAAGGCCAATTATTTGGATTTTGGGCGGGGCCGACAAGAATCTTAAATTTGAGAAATTGGCCTCCGCTTCCACCAAGGCCAATATTAAAGCAGCCATTCTTCTGAACGGAAGCGCTACTTTAAAAATAAAAGAGGCATTAGAAAAAACAAAAGTTGCCTTCCCTTTCTTTGGGCCTTTTGATGATTTTGAAAAAGCAGTTCAAAAAGCTTATCAACTAGCGAGGGGAGGAGAGGTAGTGCTTTTATCACCCGGCGCGGCCAGCTTTGGCATGTTTAAAAACGAATTTGACCGAGGAGAAAAATTTAAAAAAATTGTTAATTCTTTATGAAAAGAGAAAAAAAGGGAAAGGCCGATAAGATTCTTTTGGTACTAATTTTGGTTATTAGTCTTTTTGGCCTTTTGATGGTTGCCAACGCTTCGGCGATTATCGCTCAAGAAAATTTTGGCGATCAGTTTTATTTTTTAAAACGGCAAGCCGCTTGGTGGGTTTTGGGGATAATTTCTTTAGCATTGGCAAGTCACCTAACTTCTCAACAATTAGAAAAAATCGCTTTCCCCCTTCTTTTTCTTTCTCTTGTTTTAACCACGGCCGTCCTGCTTCCGGGATTAGGCCAAGAAAAGCTGGGCGCCCGACGGTGGTTGGCTATTGGCGGCTTTACCTTTCAGCCAACAGAATTAACCAAACTGGCCATGGTTTGCTACGGCGCTTCTTTTTTTGCCTCACAAGAAAAAAAAGAAAAGAAAAATTTTGGACCTTTTTTGCTCATTACTTTATTGGCGGTCGCCTTGGCGATGGCCGGACCTGACTTGGGAACAACGGTTGTTTTAGCCTCCACGGGTCTGCTTATTTGCTTTTTAGCCGGTATTTCTTCTTTTAAAATTTTTCTTCTTGCCCTTGCGGCCTTAATAGCAGGGGCGATTATGATCTTCACTTCTCCCTACCGGTATCAGAGAATGTTGACTTTTTTAAACCCTAATCAGGATTTACAAAAAACCTCTTATCATGTCCACCAAATTCTGCTTTCTTTAGGTTCGGGCGGTCTTTTGGGCCAAGGCTTGGGGCAGGGAAAACAAAAATATGCCTATCTTCCGGAAGTGGCCACCGATTCTATTTTTGCCGTTATTGCCGAAGAGTTAGGCTTTATCGGCGCCACCGCGGTTATTATTCTTCTGGCCCTTTTGGTTTTTCGCTGTTTTAATATTGCCGCCAGAGCCGGCGATTTGAGGGGAAAACTGTTGGCGGGTGGAGTAGGGGGGTGGCTGGGAATTCAGACGCTAATTAATTTGGGAGGAATCGTTTCTCTTATCCCCCTAACCGGCATTCCCCTGCCTCTTATTTCCTATGGCGGCTCCTCGCTTTTGGTCACCCTAACCGCCTTAGGATTAGTGCTGGGAGTTTCAAGAGAAAATAAATTACTAAAATACACGAATTAACGCGAATGAGAAACGAATGGACACGAATGAGCGAATAACATTATTCTGCTGTAAGCGTCATCCTGATGAAAATCAGGATCGGTTTTAAAGCTTAACGCTTGAAACGCTTGAGGCTTGAATCGCTTGAATCGTTTAATGTTTTTACGTTTCAAACGTCTCATACATTTCAAGCATTTCACGCATGATTCTGAATCAAGTTCAGAATGACGCTAATCGTGGATGTCATCCTGACGAATCCACCAGCCGACGGATTAAAGTTAAAAGTTTTTTTTGTTCTACTTTTGAATTTTAACTTGTAATTTTGACTTTTAACTTTTGACTTTTAACTTTTTCTGTCCGCCCGCTGGCGGATGGCGCTTGTTTATTGCTTTTTACCAGTTACTAATTTTAAACTCTATCTTTTATGTCTAATCGTATCATCTTCACCGGCACTCACTTTACTCCTGCCTTGGCGGTTATTGAGGAGATTAAAAAAAAGGAGCCATGGGAAATTTATTATTTAGGCCGAAAATACACTTTAGAAGGAGAAAAAATTCCCTCGCCGGAATCGCAAATTCTTCCCAAAATGGGAGTTAAATTTATCCCCATTCCCGCCGGCCGTTTACAACGCCGCTTTACCCGCTGGACTATTCCCTCGCTTTTACGCGTTCCCTTTGGTCTTTTTAAAGCTTTAAAAGTTATCCTTGAAATAAAGCCCAAGGTAATTGTTTCCTTTGGCGGCTATGTGGGGGTGCCTGTTGTTATTGCCGGTTTTTTGCGGCGCGTTCCCATTTTAATCCATGAGCAAACCGCTACTGTAGGATTGGCAAATAAAATTAGCGCCCGCTTTGCCCAAAAAATTGCCATTTCTTTTCCGGAAAGCAAAACTTTTTTTCCTGAAGGAAAAGTTGTCTTCACCGGCAATCCTTTAAGGCCAGAAATTTTTAAAAGCGGCAAGCCGCTTTTCCCCTTAAACGAAAAGAAAAAAACTATTTATATCACCGGCGGCAGCCAGGGCGCCAGTATTATAAATGAAACAGTAGAAAGGTGTTTGCTTGACCTTGTAATACAATATAATGTAGTCCACCAGTGCGGCGCTAAAGACTATCCTCATTTTAAAGAAAAAAAGGCGAAAGATTATTTTCCTGTTGATTACGTGGATAATAATTCCATTGGCTGGGTTTTTGAAAAAGCGGATTTGGTTGTCTCCCGCGGCGGGGCAAATACTATTCTTGAATTAGCAGCTCTTGGCAAACCGGCGATTATTATTCCCATCCCTTGGGCAACGCATAATGAACAACTTAAAAACGCTGAATTTTTGGCAAAAAGCGGCGTGGCAGAAATTTTGCCCCAAGAAAAACTTAATCCTCAAAACTTAAAAGACTTAATTGAAAAAATGATGGCCAATTTATCCTCTTATCAAAAAGCGGGGGAAAAATTAAAAAAAACTATTCCCCGCAACGGCGCCCAAAAAATCGTTGCCGAAATTTATAAACTTTTATGAAAACTCCCCGGTTGAACCTTAAAGAAAAAGAGAGAGCAAAAAAAAGGCTTCTTTTTTTAATCATCATCACCAGCATTTTTTGGATTTACTTTCTCTCCCAATCGGCAAAAGCCTTTTATACCCAAAAAGAAACCCTCTCTTCTCCTGTTATCGCTATTGAGGAGGAAATAGCCAAAGAGCTTGAAAAAAAAGGAATTAAAGCAAAGATTACCGAAATTAAATCAGATATGATAATATTAAAATTAGCAAACGGCAATACGGAGGTAATTTTGGGCAAAGATAAAAGTATTACCGATCAAATTAGGGCTTTGCAATTAATCCTTAATGATAATAAAATGGGAGAAGGAGAGGCAAAAAAAATCGATTTGCGTTTCAAAAATCCGGTGATTACTTTTTAAAAATGACCAGAAGTAAAACTTTAGCCGCCCTAGACATCGGCTCAACAAAGATTGCCGCCATTATCGCTCAAACTAATGAAGAAGGAATTTTGAGCGTTATCGGCTCCGCTTCCCTTCCTTCCCGCGGTATAAAACGAGGCCAAATTGTTAATATTGAAGAGGCCACGGAGGCAATTATTGCCGCGGTTGAAGCCGCCGAAAGAATGGCCGGGCTGAACGTTAACCATCTTTGGGTTTCCGGCGGCGGCCCGCAAATTGTTTCCCAAAACTCGCGAGGGGTGGTGGCAGTTGGCAATCCGGGGGGAGAAATTGACGAAGAGGATATCCGTCGGGTTTTGGAATCGGCGCAGGCAATTTCTCTACCCGCGTCGCGCGAGATTATCCACGTTATTCCCCGCCAGTTTACCGTTGATTCCCAAGAAGGAATTGCCGATCCCAGCGGCATGAGCGGCATTCGGTTAGAGGTGGAAACCCACATTATCAGTGCCTCCTCAACGGCATTACGAAATTTACGAAAATGCGTGGATGAATTAGGGGCTCACACCGATGGTATTGTTTTTGATGGTTTGGCGAGCGCCGCGGCGGTGGTTACCCCCACCGAAAAAGAATTGGGAGTAATTTTAATTGATATTGGGGGAGGGACAACTTCGGTGGTTTTGTATGCCGAGGGCTCGCCAATTTACTCTTCGGTTTTGCCCATTGGCGCCCAAAATATCACCAACGACTTGGCAATTGGTTTAAGGCTTTCTTTAGAAGAGGCGGAAAGCCTTAAAGTGGCCTTAGGAAACGATAAAAATATTAAAGACGACAAAGAAATTGAGTTAAAATTAGGCAGTCGTCAGCCAAACGAGAAAAAAATCACCAAAAAAATGGTTGTCGAGGAAATTATCCAACCGCGGCTTGAGGAAATTTTCGGGATGATTAATGAGGAAATCAGACGCAACGATTATCAGAATTTAGCCCCCGCAGGAGTGGTTTTAACTGGCGGAGGAGCCCAAACTGTCTCCATTGAAGAAACTTGCCGGCGGATAATGGCCCTACCAGTGCGCCAGGGAGTTCCCTCTGGCCTTACCGGCTTAGTTGATGATATCCTTTCTCCTGAATTTGCCACCACTATTGGTCTAATTTTTTGGGGCCAACAGCATCAGCCCGAAGAATTTCGCTCAAATTCTGGCCACGGCCGCAAAAAAATGCCCTCTTTTAACTGGCGGGAACCATTAGAAAAAGTGGTTAACTTTGTTAAATCATTCTTGCCGTAAAAAGAGGCAAAGCACACGAAATAACGCGAATAAAAAACGAATGGACGCGAATGAACAAATGGATTAATGCAAAACTCAAAGTGCAAAATGCAAAACCAAGCTCAAAGACCAAAAACAAAAAATAAAAATAGTTTTTGAACTTTGATTTAGGTTTTGATTTTTGATATTTGCGCTTTGCGCTTGTTTGTTACCTGTTACGCATTACGAATTATTTTGCCCGCAACAATATAATATTTTAACAATTCAACCTTATGGCTCTTGTTAAACCCCAATCTACCCGTTTTGCCCAAATTAAAGTGCTAGGCATTGGCGGCGGCGGCGGCAACTGCCTTAACAATATGGTGGAAAACGATCAAATTGAGGGCATCGATTTTATCGCTGTTAACACCGACGCGCAAGCCTTGTTAGTTAATAAAGCCCCAAAAAAGCTCCAAATCGGAGAAAAATTAACCAAGGGCTTGGGAGCGGGCGGTAATCCGGAAATTGGCCAAAAAGCCGCCGAGGAATCAAAAGAAGAAATTAAGCGCTTGCTTGAAGGAACCGATATGGTTTTTTTAACCGGAGGAGAGGGCGGGGGAACCTGCACCGGCGCAAGCCCGATTTTGGCGCAAATTGCCCGGGAAATGGGCATTTTAACGGTGGCGGTGGTTACCAAACCTTTCAATTTTGAGGGGCGGCGGCGGATGGAAGCCGCCATTAAAGGAATTGAGGAATTAAAAGACAAGGTGGACACGCTGATTGTTATCCCCAACCAAAAACTGCTTGATAATATTGATGAAAAAGTAACTCTTGTGGACGCCTTCAGGATGGTGGATTCGATTTTAATTTCCGGCGTTACCGGTATTGCCGATTTAATCACCAAACCGGGCTTAATTAATCTTGATTTTGCTGATGTGCGCGCCGTGATGAAAAACGCCGGCAGCGCCTTAATGGGTATTGGGCAGGCAAGCGGAGAAAATCGCGCTCTTGAAGCGGCCAAATTGGCCATTGCCTCGCCACTCTTGGAAACCTCCATTGAGGGCGCCCGCGGCATAATCTTTAATGTTAGCGGCGGCAAGAATATGACTATGCGCGAGATAGAACAAGCCGCCGAGATGATTAGTTCCCAAGCCGACCCGGATGCCAATATTATTTTTGGCGCTTCTTTAAACGAAAACCTTAATAACGAAATTAAAATTACCCTCATCGCCGCTGGTTTTGACGAAAAGCGAAGCCGCTTAGCCCAGATGGCTAAATTCCAAATCCCCACCGGCATCGTCAGCGAGATTCCTGAAGAAAAGCAAGAAAGACAAGGAGAAAAACCCTTGCCTTTTATCAATCAAAAAGAGGAAAGTGATTTTGAAGAAAAGGAAGAAACGCCGATTGAAGATTTGGGAGAAGAATATGAAGTGCCCGCCTTCTTAAGGCAGGGCAAAAAAAAGCTTCTTAATTAAGCAAAATTTTGCTGTTTATCCCCAAGAAATAGCCGCGGCCCAGCCTGATTAATTCTCCTAAATCCCGGGGCAGGCTTGAAGGCAAACTTTCTTCCGCCAAAGTTAAACGTTGGGCGGCAGAAATAACAAAAGGATTATTAGGCGAGGGAGAAAGTTGCTCTAATTCTTCAAGAAGAGCTTTGGTTTCCTGATAGGCCAAAGCGGCTTTTCCCTCCGAGTAAATTTCTTCTTCATTTTCTGCCGCCGCCTCAAGATAAACAATCAGCTGATCAAGTTTTTTATTCATTTGATTTAGATCGTCGGGACTCGTCCCTTTTTCTTTTGCTTCTAAGGCGACCAAATTTTTTATTCGATAAGCATATTTTAAAGCCTCAACCGGGGAAATTTTCATTAAGGCTGTCAAATGCTCTAATTTTTCTGTCAAAAGAGAAGAAGAGGAGAAACCGGTTTTTAACTGACTAAGCATTTCCTGATCTTGCCGCTTTTCGCCACTGCTTTCCTTAGATTTAAGGCTAATTTTATCGGTGGCCTCAATTAAAAACTTATCTTCCTCGCCTAATTTAATTTCACCATGATATTCCCGCCAACTGGTCTCTTCACCCCGAGCCAAACCAACCCCCAAAACATATTCACCATCATCTACCCCTTTAACAACGACCTCTTTTTGCCAGTTGCTTGGCGGATTAGCAATAATAATTAGCTTTGGTTTATCTTGCTCCTCCTGACCAATAAAAATATTTTCGCTAAGAATACCCATAAGATTAATATCCAAATAAGCAGGAGAAAGGAGATAAAAAGCAAGATAGTCGGTGGCATTTCTCTCAAACAAAACATCACCATTAACGGCCGGAGGGGGAAGATTTAAAAAAGAAAAAATTTTCCCTAACGCTTCATTTTTACTAATAATTTCGCCATGGTCAAAATTAAAGCCAGCAACATTGCCGGAAGAGTTCTCAAAAGGACGCGCGCTTTGTACTAAAACCGTCCCGTCTCCTCCAAACGAATACTTTTTCTCAATAGGTTTTCCATGGGACCATTTTCCTAAAATTTGATCATACCAAGACCTCTCTTTAATTTTTACTCCCGATAAGGTATCTTTACCCTCACCGTAAATTAGCTTTAAACTCTCCCCTAAATTTTCTGGCGGCGATAATTGGTTTAACAACGTGTTCTGTGGGTAAGCGGGGGAGGCAAAAGAGTAGGAAAGTGGTTCGTTCTCGTCTCCGGCGTAAAGATAGGAAAAAGTCGGCAGCATTTCTTCTGTTGAAGGAGCAAGACGCTGAACCGTTTGGTATAAGCTCTCTCCCTCCTGACGGGCAAGATGAAGAACTAAAGAAAAAGCAAATTTGGAAAGTCCCGGCCGCCAAACTTCCCCGCCTTCCCAAGCCCCATAGGTGTCAACCACCCCCTTGTGGGGCGTGCCTACGGTTATAAGCTGGTCAATGGGGCAACCGGATACTTGCTGAAGGCAAGTTCGCGCCACTAATCCTCCCATTGAATGGGCAATCACATCCGCTTTTTGGCCTTCTTCCAGCTTCTCATTTAAAAAATCGGCTAATTTTTCGGCTGAACCCTTATTACCATCTTCCGATCTAATTTTTTCCAACCAATTATAATTAAAAACAAAAAGATCCCTGCCTTCTTCGTAACCGGCATTTTCAAGCGCCGTAATTAAAGGGTTGTAAATCTTCACTCCCGGCATCATATGCCAAGGAAAAGGGGATTCTTCCAAATGCGCAGGGGTATAAATATCCGGATAGCGAATTTTCAAAAACATCTCTCCAAAATTTATCGACGCCCCATGGCCGGGGACAATAACGACAGGATCTTTAATTTTAGTTACCTTGATATTGTCAAAATAGACTTCAGTAGGAGCAACAGCCCCGGTGCCAACACCTAACGCTATTCTTCCTCTTAAAAACGCATCATTTACGTTTGTATCCACAAAATCAATAAGCAAATTATTATTCTCATATATCTTAAAAATATTCTTATATGCCACAATTTTAAAATGATAAACTCCGTTACTTGGAGGCGACAAATTTTTGCCAGGAGTTAAGGGAATATAGTGGTCAGAAAAAAATTTAGCTAGATAAACAGTGTTAAATGAAACATGTATACCATAACCTTGGGGCCAATTAAAAACATGCCCATTGCCATCGTCATAAGCAGATCTTTCGTCTCTCACCCTAAAAAAGAAATTAATATCTTGGCCGGATTTCCTAATCAAATCAAATTCAAACTCATAATCATCCCATAAAAAATCTCCAGCTTGCACTTCTGTATAAGAAAAGTTATCGTTAACTTTACTACCAAAATAATGATTACCGTTATCCCCTTGTACAACACTCCACAAATAATCTCTCTTTTTATTTATAACAGTCCAACCTTCAAAAGAGCCATTTTCAAAATCATAATAAAAATTACTAGTCGCAAAAAGAGGTGTAGGAATAAGGAAGAAAAAAGCAAGAAAAAAGAAAAGCCATTTTACTTTTCGCCTCATATTAAAAACAGAGCATTATTACAATGTTAAAATACTATCATAATAAACATTACAACAACAAGTATATCAATAGAAACATGAAAGAAATCAAAAATACCGCTAAAAATTGGGCTACTATATGGGACAAAAAAAATAACCTCCCAATCGTTCACAGAGAACTAATAGAAGCTATTACTAAAACAACAGAAACTAAAAATAAAAAAGTTTTAGAGATAGGAGCTGGTTTAGGTGGGGACTTAGTGTATCTGGCTAAACTAGGAGGAATTTGTACAGCAATAGACATAAGCAAGACTTCTCTTAAAAAAATTAAGCAATTGGCCAAAAAAAATAACGTTCAGATAAAAGCAGTAAAATGTGATGCCAAAAAATTGATTTTCGATAAAGAAACTTTTGACATTATATTCCATCAGGGATTTTTGGAACATTTTAAAAATCCTCTTCCGCTACTTAAAGAGCAAAAAAGAGTTTTAAAGAAAGAAGGTATTCTTCTTATTGACGTACCACAAAGATATAATGCTTACACTGTTTATAAACGATGGAAGTTATTAAAAAAAGAATGGGAGATACCATGGGAGACAGAATATACAAAAAAACACTTACTCAAAATGCTAGAAGATGCTGAATTAAAGCCAAAGCTAATTTATTATAGAAGTATATTCCCCCCCGGTATTAAAAAAATAATGAAAGGAGAAGTTCCTAAAAGGCTTCAATCAAAAAAAATAGTCAATAACAGACTATCACGTAAAATAATATTATATTTTGGGAAAATTATAAAAAAAAATGAACATTGCCCCTTTTTTTATCAATGTATTGGGGTTGTCGCCCAAAAGAAATAAAGAAAGCGATTAAAAAGATTCTGTCCGCCAACTGGCGGATTCGTCAGAACCTGTCCTGAATTTAATTCAGGAATGACGGCCAACTAAAAATTTTTACTTAAAGAAATGACCATTGGCCTTGACGCTCGTTTTGCCCAAGGAAAACTTACCGGCGTGGGAAAATATATCCAAGCCTTGGCCTTGGGCTTGGCGGCGTGGCATTTTAAAGTGATTCTTTTTTACTCGCAAAAGCCCCAATCAGTCCTAAGAAGGAAGGGGATCAAAACTATTATTCTCCCCGGTAATAAATATCTCTGGGAACAAATTTATCTGCCCCGGGCCTTAAAAAGGGAAAAAGTGGATCTTTATCATGCCACCGGCAACTTTGGTGTTCCTCTTTTTTCAAACATTCCCGCCGTTTTAACCGTCCACGATCTTATCCCCCTCCTGCAAAAAGATTATTTCAACCACGCAAAAATTCCCGTCTTTTCCCAAAAACTTTATTACTGGCGCGCTAAAACCTCAATTATGAAGGCCCAAAAAATTATCACCGACACTTACTGGACAAAAAAGACGATCGTTGATTTTTTTAAAACCCCACCTCAAAAAATTAGCGTTATCTACTTAGATTCTTCTTATCCCGAAGAAATTGACGAAAAGGCTTATCTTCAGTTTGATCTTGAAAGAAAAAAATATCTTATCAACAATGGCGGCCTTGACCGGCGCAAGAATTTGCCCAACCTTATCGGCGCTTTTGCCTTAGCCGAAAGAAAAATGCCTTGGCTAAAATTAGTCATCACGGGAGAAAACCCGCAACTACTTCCTTTATTAAAAAAAGAAGTGGAAGAAAAAAAATTAACCCAAAAAGTTATTTTCACCGGCTTTTTGGAAGAAAAAGCTCTTTGGGGACTTTTAAAAAATGCCTTTTGCCTTTGTTATCCCACCCTTGCGGAGGGCTTTGGTCTTCCTTTAATTGAAGCTTTCCGCGCCAACACACCGGTTATTACCAGCAACCTTCCGGTTTTAAAAGAAGTCGGGGGCAAGGCTTGCCTTTTTGTTAACCCCTATCAACCCCAAGCCATCGCCCAAACAATTATCAGCCTGCAAAACAAAACCCTTCGGCAAAAACTAATCATTTCCGGCCAAAAACAAGCCCAAAAATTTTCTTGGGAGAAAACAATTGAAGAAAACATTAAAATCTACAAAAAGATAATAAAAAATACTACTTAAAAAGGCAAAAATGATAATAGAAGGAAATATAAACGAAACATAAAAAAGTAACCAAATCCAAAATAATTAATAAAAGAAAATTATCGCTAAAAAAAGCCCGAAATAATTAATAAGATAATTGATAAAAATTTAGAAAATTTTGTTCTGGCAATATGACAAATTTTTAAGCGATCGCTTAAAAATTTGTCACACCCTATAATATAAATAATATAAAAATAGCTTGGATTAATTGAATTAAAATGGTTCAGAATAAATTAGTCTAAAATGGTTTAAAAATAAAGCGAGATAAAATTAAAATCAAAAAGTAAGCATCGTAAATATCAACAATCTTTTCTAATGTTAATTCTGGATAATTATGGCCAAAAATTTTCGTTTTCGCGATAATTTTCTTCTGTCTTTAGCTTTTTTAGGAGATGAATTTCTTAACATCACCCAACCATATCCGCTTCAAGCAGAAAGATGGGCTGGTTTACTGCCTCCTGATTATAAAAAAAGTAATTTAAAAAGAAATATTTACCGGCTGTTAAAGACGGAAGAAATAGAAAAAGTAGTTAAAAACGGCCAGCCTTATTTAAGGCTAAGCAACCGGGGGAAAAAGATCATTACCCGTGATTTTTCCCTCATCGCCCTCCAAAATAAACCGTGGGATGGTTATTGGCGAATAATTGCCTATGATATTCCGGAAAAATATAAAAAAACCCGCTATTTACTTCAACAAGAACTTCAGACCCTGGGTTTTGGAATGATGCAAAAAAGCATCTATATTTCTCCTCACGATCTTGCCGAAGATATCCAGGAATATTTAGAAAGTAATCATTTAAGCGATTTTGCTTTTGTATCGGTGGCGAAAAGGATTTTTGGGAAAAGTAATCGGGCCTTGGCTTGGGAAGTGTGGAATTTAGAAAAATTGGAAGAAAAATACGAAGAGTGGATTGAAAACAGCCAAATTTTCCGCCAGAAAAAAATAGAACTTATCAACAATTTAAGGAAATTCAAAATCGCTTTATCGAAATTCTTTACCAAGACCCCTTTCTCCCTAAAGAACTTTGCTTCGACAATTGGGCTGGCGAAAAAGCAGTTAAAGAATTTAAAACGCTTTTAAAAACTCAATTAAATTATCATCAAGATGAGGTTTAAATATTGGACTATCGCGTTATCGGACGATAAATTACTTATGTTTAATATGACAAATTTTTAAGCGATCGCTTAAAAATTTGTCACACCCTATAATATATAACAGCTATATAACAACTTAGATAATTAACTTAGATAATTAACTTAGATAACTAAAATGGTAGTAAAAGTAGAACAATACAATAAGAAAATGACTATAGACGCAAATGGAATAACAAATCTTCTCCCGAAGAGATAAACAAATAGTTCACACTAAAAAACAAGCGCACACTAAAACGTGCTAATCCAATTTATAGCAAAGTAGCAGACTTTAACCCGCGCCAAGAAAAGCGCGCAATAAATTGTGCTACTCTATTTTTTCTAGAGTAGCAATTAAACTTTATCTAGCCATATTTATATCCCGGTTATAATAATATCCAACACTCAAGAATAATTAACACCAAAAAAATGAAAACTTCTTTTATCGCCACGGTATTAAATGAGAAAAAAACAATTGACGCACTTCTTAGCTCTTTGGCAAAACAAACCAAAAAACCGGAAGAAATTATCATTGTTGATGGCGGTTCGACCGACCAAACGGTTGCAAAAATTAAGGCTTTTCAAAAAAAACATCCGGAGCTTAAAATAAAAGTTTTTGTTAAAAAAGGCGCCAACCGTTCTCAGGGCAGAAATTTAGCCATAAAAAAGGCCCAAAATGAAGTTATCGCCATCTCCGATGCCGGTGGCGAACTTGACCGGCGGTGGCTTGAAAAAATTAGCCAACCATTTAACGATTTAAGCGTTGAGGTGGTGGCCGGCTATTTCAGGGGCAAAGGGAAAAATGTTTTTGAAGAATGTGTGGCCACCTTTACCCTCACTGTTCCCCATCGTGTCGACCCCAAAAATTTCCTGCCCACTTCGCGTTCCATGGCCATCCGCCAAAAAACTTGGCAAAAATTTGGCGGTTTTCCCGAAGAATTTTCGGATAACGAAGATTTTGTTTTTTCAACCCGCCTTAAAAAAGAAGGGGCGAAAATCGTTTTTGTTCCCGAAGCGGTTTTTTACTGGTATCCGCGGGAAAATCTTCAGAGTTTTACCAAAATGATCTTCCGCTTTGCCCGGGGAGACGCTCTTGCCGGTCTTCGCTATGCGAAAGTGGCCACTGTTTTTAGCCGCTATCTTCTCGCTTTTGCCTTAATCTGTCTTTTGCCTTTTTATCCTTTCTTAACCCCGCTAACCATAATGCTCGCTGTTGCCTATCTTTTATGGCCCATTTTTAAAAATTATCGCTACGTCAAAAAATGGCCCGCTTTCTTTTTCCTGCCGCTTTTACAAATTACCACCGACTTGGCGATTATAGCCGGTAGTTTAGCCGGCAGAAAACAAAAACTTTTAAAAAGGGTATAATAATTTTTAAATGCTCTTACCGAAAAACAACATCACCGCTTTTATCGTTAATAATAATAAAGAGCCGATTTCCCAAACGCTTAAAAACCAATTAAGCTGGTGTCGGGAAATAAAAGAAGGCATTCTTGCCGCGGGAACACCGGTTTTAAATTTAAATATCAAAACCCGCTGGGTCTTTTTTATTTATCCTTGGGAAGAGCCTTCAAAAGAATTGTCTTTGGAAATCCAAAACTTTATTAACGAGGCGGATGAGAAATTTCTCACCGGCGCCCAAGTGACGATCCAAAACCAAATTTGGGGGAAAAAAATTAAATTTGGCCGTTTTGGGCCAACCTTGCAAACCAGAGTTGGCCGCAGAGTAGGGGAGTGGAAGGAAAAAAACGGTCAGCTTTTTTGGGATTTCCCCGGCCGCAAGAAAAGTTTGGAAAATCCTCTTTTGGCGCGCCCTTTTATCAATTTAGCTGATTTCTTACACAAAACAAATGAACAAACCACCAAACAAGCGCAAGTTTTATTAAAAAAGGGTAAAAAAAGTAATTGGCTAAAAATTAGCCTCAAGCCGCTTTTAACCATTCTTAAAAACTTTTTCGGCCTAAGTTTTCTGGATGGCTTTATTGGCTTGATTTTAAGTTTATTAAGCGGGTTTGAAGTTTTCTTGGTAGAAAGCAAGCTTTGGGTGGCAAGTCAAAAAAAGTCTTTTTCAAATGAACCTTAAAACTTGGCAATTTTTTCTTCTTTTTTAAGACTCTTTTGGAAACGCTCTTTTCTTTCCTTCCTGTTAATCTTAAAAATCAAGCGGTTTTAGCTCTTATTCTTGCTTTTATCCATTCTTTTTTCAATAACAGCCTTTCCTTACCCCCCGCTGGCTCCTTTTTTGCTCTCTTTTTTAGGAATGGCTTTGGCCAAAAACCGCTTTCTTTCTCAAATCTAAAAAATAACCTTGTTTATTCTTTATTAAAGATTAAGGCTTATATTTAATTTTAAGCGTTTTCTCGGTTTTATTCCCCGCCTTATCTTTGGCCACCACGATAATTTCATTATCTCCTTCCGTTAAAAAATAATCTGCTTCAAAATTTCCTTCCAGTCCTACAATTACCTGCCGCTCATTAACCATCACCACCGCTTCTTTTTCCGTCTTTCCCTTAATAATCATTTCTTTTTTATCATTAATCGTTTGACCATCGCCGGGCGATTCTATCTCCAACGCTGGCGGTTCTTTGTCAAAAATAACCGTTTGCGCCAAAGAGGCTTGGCTTTCATTCCCCGCCTGATCATATGCCCGCGCCAAAAAGATATTCTCTCCTTCTTCTAATTCTACTTGGCTAAAACTAAAACTTCCTTCTTCTCCCACCGTGGTTTTTCCTTTCTCCTCGCCGTTTTGGAAAAGGGCCAGCTCCGCTCCTGCCTCCGCCTGACCGCTAATTGCCAACGAGGCGCTATTGGTTGCCTCGGGAAGAGGATCAAGCTGGGGTGGAGGGGGGGGAAGATTATCCCGACCGGCTTCTAAAACCCCTTCCTCACCGTTAGGAGTAATTAAATCAACAAACCCGATAACCAAATCGGCACCAAATTTATAAAGACCAAAAGCCGCCAAGAAAAGAAAAATTAGCGCCCCTAAAACAATGGGGCCAATTTTTTTTGAAGATGATGAACGGGTTTCTTTTTTCCGGGAAAAAAGCTTTGGTTTTTCAAATTTAACCATCTATAATTTTAATAATTTAAGCTTCTGAATTTTGACTTTCTTTGAGCCATCTCTCGGGATCGAACCGAGGACCTACTGTTTACGAAACAGTTGCTCTACCACTGAGCTAAGATGGCAAGTCGCCTTATCTTTTTGCCAATCTTTGAGCGGTGGAGGGGACTTGAACCCCCGACCTTCTCCTTGGGAAGGAGACATTCTACCACTGAACTACCACCGCGATTAGAAAATAATTAAGGCAAACCTCCGCTCTTGCCACCTTGGCGGGATATTTCGCCACCCAAAGCACCCCCGCTTTGGCAAAAAGAAAAAGGTAATATTATACCCATTAATAATCTCTAACTCTTTTTATTTTACCTCTTTCCTCTTTTTAAGGCAAAAGCTCTCCTTAGGGAATAGTTAAAACAGTGCCAGAAAAAATTAAGCCGGGGTTCGTGCCAATCTTTTCCTGATTAGCCTGATAAATCTTTATCCATTGATAACCATCGCCGTAAATCTTCTCGGCAATTTTCCAAAGACTGTCGTCTCTTTCCACCGTATATTCATTAATATCGGCCACTTTCTTGCCGCTGGCAATTTCTCCACCTTCAGGATGACGCGCCGGCATATCAGGAATTGCTAACTCTTGATCCACCACCAGGAAGTTGGGATTGCCTAATTGATTTTCCTTGGCCACATCCACCCAATTATACCCTGAACCATAATAATGCTCGGCAATTTTCCAAAGGTTTTCCCCCGGCGCCACCTTATGAGTAGCGGGGAGTTTTACCTCCTCTTCTGTGGCCGCCATTTGCCCTGTTTCTTCCCCAAGAAGCTCTTCTTCACCTGTTGCTATTTCCTCACCTTGAGAACGGAAAAAATTAAAAATTAGCACCCCGATTAAAACCACCACTGCCACCCCCAGCACAATACTTATTGGCCTTTCCCAAGATTTAATTTTCTTCAAAATTGATTTTAAATTCATTTTACCTGCCTTTTCACCTCCTTTTTCTTTACTTTGGGCAGGTAACTTTTTTCAGAAAGCGGACCCGACCAGAATCGAACTGGCGATCTTTCGCGTGACAGGCGAACGTGTTAACCGCTACACCACGGGTCCTCTCCTTCCTATTTTATATCAAACTATAAGGTAATAGTCAACCGCAAGATTAGTTTTTGGGATATAATGAAAAGAGCAATGCCGCAAAAAACCGATTTTACCAACGCCGACATCGCCCAAATGCTACGTCGTGTGGCGGCAGTTTACGAAATTCGCGAAGATCGCTTTCGCAGTCTTGCCTACCAACGCGCCGCGGACAGCATTGAACATGCGGCCGTGGAGGCAAAAGACCTTTGGGATGAAGGAAAGCTTGATACTCTGCCCGGCATTGGCAAAAACTTAGCCCAACACTTAAACACCCTTTTTAAAACCGGCCGCGTTCCCCATTTTGAAAAATTATTTAGAACCGTTCCTGCTTCAGTCTTTATATTTTTGGAAATCCCCGGCGTCGGGCCAAAAACTGCCTACCGTTTGGCTTGCGAGCTTAAAATAAAAGAAGAAAAAGGGGCTCTTAAAAAACTTAAAGAGGCGGCCGAAACGGGAAAAATTAGCCAAATCCCGGGCTTTGGCGAAAAATCGGCAAAAGAAATTCTTGAGGGCATTCTTGCCTTAGAAAAAAAGAGTGTCATGGAGAAAAGAATGCTCCTCCCCTATGCTGACAGAATTGCCCAAGAAATTATTAACTATCTTAAAAAATCACCCGCCGTTTTAGAGGCTTATCCTTTAGGAAGCCTGCGTCGTCAAGTGGCCACGATTGGCGATATTGACATTGCCGTCAAAACCGAAAAGCCAAAAGAGGTTATTCATCATTTTACCAACTACTCCAAAATTAAAAAAGTTCTGGAGAGGGGAGAGAAAGCCTTATGCCGAGTTATCTTGGAAAATAATCGCCAAATTGATTTACGCACCCAGGCGCCCCAAAATTTTGGCGCTATGCTCCAATACTTCACCGGCTCAAAACATCACAATATCGCCTTGCGCGAATTTGCCCTGAAAAAAGGCTTAAGCCTGTCAGAGCACGGCATAAAAAAAGTTAAAAGTCAATCCGCCAGCCGGCGGATAAAAGTCAAAAGTTTTGCTACCGAAAGAGATTTTTATCATTATTTAGGCTTAGGTTGGATTCCACCGGAACTGCGAGAAGGAAGCGGTGAAATTGAAGCCGCCGCGAAGGGAAAGCTCCCCCGCTTAGTGGAAAAAAAAGATATTAAAGGCGATCTTCATCTCCATTCTAATTTTGAAATTGAACCCAGCCATGATTTGGGAGAAAATACGATGGAAGAAATGGTGGCTTGGGCAATTGCCAATGGTTATGAGTATTTAGCTTTTAGCGAGCATAACCCTAGCTTAAGCCAACACCGGGAAAAAGAAATTATTGACCTAATAAAGAGGAAAAAAGAACAAATTGAACAAATAAATTACTCAATTAAAAAGAGATATTTTAAACGAGCAAAAAATGTAAACTTTTATATTCTGAACGGCCTTGAAGTGGATATTCGCCCCGACGGTTCTTTGGCTTTACCAGAAAAAGCCCTAGGCCTTCTTGATTTTATCATCGTCTCTGTACATACTCAATTTGGGCTCCCCCGGGAAAAAATGACCCAAAGAATTTTAAAAGGCCTTGAACATCCCAAAGCAAAAATATTAGGTCATCCCACCGGCCGACTCTTAAACCAAAGAGAGGGTTATGAGCTTAATTGGGAAAAGCTCTTTTCTTTTTGCCAAAAAAACAATAAAATGTTAGAAGTGAATGCTTATCCCAACCGCTTGGACTTGCCCGATTTTTTGATCCGAGAGGCTGTCAAAAGAAAAATCAAATTAGCCATTAATACCGATAGCCATGCCTTGGCGCAAATGGAATTTATCAAATATGGCGTGGCCACTGCCCGCCGTGGCTGGGCGCAAAAAGAGGATATTATTAATACCCAAGGCGTGGGGGAAATCAAAAAAATACTCTTGAATTAGCAAACAATTTGTAATGCGTAATAAGCAAGCGCAAAGCGCAAATACCAAAAATCAAAACCTAAATCAAAGTTCAAAAACAATAAATAAACTCAAATGTTAAATCGCAAAACGCAAGGGAATTTGTAGGGGTCGACCCATGTGTCGACCCGATTAATGGTTTTAAATAAGGTTGAGTACGGACCCTTTGACGGGCGGACACATGGGTCCGCCCCTACAGAATTGTATTTGCCATTTGCGTTTTGAGTTTTAGTTTATGGTTTTGGTCTTTGAACTTGGTTTTGCGCTTTGATATTTGATATTTGATTTATTTTTATATTATTCGCTCATTCGTTTTAATTCGTTTTCATTCGTTTTAATTCGTGTGTCCAAAAAGGAGGTGAAAAATGAGTATCTTATTAATTCTTTTAATTATTATCGGCGTTATCGGCATTTATATTTGGCAAACCTATAATTTTTTTGTCACCACTAAAACCAGAATTGGCGCTTCTATTCAGGAAATCGGCAATCAATTAAAAAGGCAAGCCAATCTTATTCCCAATTTAATCGAAAGCACCAAAGGCTATCTTGAGCACGAAAAGGGAATTTATGAAAAAATCACCCAAGCTCGGGAAAAAGTGGCCCAAGCGGCCGGCAGTCAAAATGCCCAGGAAATGGTTGACGCCGCCCAAAGTTTGGGACAAGCCTTAGGGGGAATTCAGGTGGTGGTGGAAAACAATCCGGAACTTAAAGCTTCGGAAACAGTGCAAAAGCTAACGGAGGAATTGCGGGATACGGCCGATAAAATTATGTATGCCCGACGAACGCTAATTGATTTGACGGCGGATTATAATACCCGGCTGGCCACTTTCCCAAGCAATTTGGTGGGAAAAATGTTTAAATTCTCAACCGAAAGAGGCTTGAAAACAGAAAATGTGGAGGAAATCACCAGCGTGAGCGTTGAGGAAACCAAAAACCCCGAGGTTAAGCTTTAAGACTATTTTAGCAGTTGACAAAGCCGTCTGCTAAGGGTATACTTTTAGTCGTTAATGCCAGAGGTGTAAATAGTAATTCACCTTTGGGATGTAAGACTATTTTCAAGGGTTAGTTTTTGGTTGTAGTCTTTTTAGATTAACATTTTGAGTTTTGACTTTTGTATTTACAAAAAAGAGTTTAAATGTTACCCATAACTCTTATATAAAAGAACAAGGTAAAATAAATTAGCTGCCGTTTTTCCTATGCTTAACGTTTACGAACAAGTAAGCCGTAATAAAAGGCGCTCCACGTTTATTGTCTTTTTTTTCATCGTTTTTGTTTTGGGCGTTGGCTGGCTTCTCTCTCAAGCTCTTGATGCCGGAGTAGGGGGGTTAATTATCGCCCTTCTTTTTGCCGGCCTTTCCACCTTAGGAAGCTATTTTGCGGGCGACAAAATTGTTTTGGCCATGAACCGGGCCAAAGAGGCCGACAAAAAAAATTTTCCCACTCTGGTGGGCGTAGTGGAAAATCTTTCTTTAGCGACGCAAATCCCCACGCCTAAAGTTTATGTTATCCCTGATCGAGCCATTAATGCCTTTGCCACCGGCCGCGATCCCAAACACGCCAGCGTGGCGGTTACCCAAGGAGCGCTAGACCAACTTAGCCGGACAGAGCTTGAGGGGGTTCTTGCCCATGAACTAAGTCATATTACCAATTTTGACACCCGCCTTTTTACGATCGTGGCCCTGCTTATCGGCATGATTTCTATTTTGGCAGATTTTTTCCTTCGTTCTTTTTATTGGCGTGATCGTGACAGTGAAAAGCAGGGAGGGGGTTTATTAACAATCATCGGCCTTCTTTTGGCCATATTTGCTCCTCTGGCGGCGCAATTAATCCAACTAGCCATTTCCCGACAAAGAGAGTTTTTGGCCGACGCCTCGGCGGTAAAATTAACCCGCCAGCCGGAGGGTTTAATTGGCGCTTTGGAAAAAATTGGCCAAAGCCAGCCCTTGCGCTTTGCCCAAAACGCCAACGCTCATTTTTACATTGCCAATCCTTTTAGCCCCAAAGGGGCCCTTAAGGGAATCGCTAAGCTTTTCAACACTCATCCTCCTTTGGAAGAACGCATTGCGGCATTGAAAAAAATGAGCTAAATATGTCTTCTCTATAAACTATTTAAACTTAAGGCAAATGTTAAAACTTTTTAAAACTTAAAGTTGTTTTTTAGTTTTGATCCGCCAGCTGGCGGACAGAATCGAATAACTAAAAGTTAAAAGTCAAAATTACAAGTTAAAATTCAAAAGTAGAACAAAAAACTTTTAACTTCTGCCCGCCAGCTGGCGGGCAGAATCATTCTCGTAGCTGTCATTCCTGAATTAAATTCAGGACAGGCTCTGACGAAAGTCAGGATCTAACTGATTCTGAATCAAGTTCAGAATGACGCTAATCGTGACCGTCATTCTGACGAATTCGCCAGCTGACGGATTGAGATTTGAGTTTTAAGTTTTTTCAAGATGAGACAGATGGCATTAAATGCCAATAAATAAATTACCACCAAGAATAAATTAATTAAACTAATATCATGCCTTTTGATCCGGAAAAACTAACCAGCAGCGCCCAAAAAGCTTTAATTGACGCTCAAAGGGAGGCCGAAGAACGCCATCATCCCGCCGTTGAGCCCCTTCATTTGCTGGCCGCTTTAATTAATGACACGGAGGGAATTGTGGCCAGCGCCTTAAAAGAAAACGGCGATTTGGGAAAAATCAGCCAAGAGGTAAAAGAGGCTTTAGAAAAAATGCCGCAGGTGGCGGGAGAAGCAAAAATTTATATCAGCGCCAGCCTTGCCTCGATTTTGGAGCAAGCAGAAAAAGAAAGAAGCGCCTTTGGCGACGATTATCTTTCCACTGAACATCTACTTTTGGCTCTTTTAGCTGTCCCCGGCCCCGTCGGCGAAATTCTCTCAAGAGCGGGTGTTCAAAAAAGCCAAGTTGAAGCATATTTCAAAAGAGAGCGGGGAGGGGAACGCGCCGATTCGCCCGAATCGGAAGGAAAATTTAAAGCCTTAGAAAAATACACCCTTAATTTAACCCAAATGGCCCGCGAGGGAAAGCTTGATCCGGTGATCGGCCGCGATCAGGAAATCCGCCGCATTATGGAAATTTTAACGCGGCGGCGCAAAAATAACCCCGCGCTTTTAGGCGATCCGGGCGTGGGCAAAACCGCCATTGTGGAGGGATTAGCCCAGCGGATTATCAGCGGCGATGTTCCGGAAAGTCTTAAAAACAAGGAAATTTTAATGCTTGATCTGGCTTCGCTTTTGGCCGGCGCTAAATTCCGGGGAGAATTTGAAGAACGGCTTAAAGCGGTTATTAACGCCGTTGAAAAGGGCGGCGGCCGTTATATCCTCTTTATCGACGAAATGCATACCCTTATTGGCGCCGGCGGCGCCGAAGGGGCAGTGGATGCCTCCAATATGTTAAAGCCGGCCTTAGCCCGGGGAAGCCTTCATGCCATTGGCGCCACCACCGTGAGCGAATACCGCCAATATATTGAAAAAGACCCGGCCTTAGAACGCCGTTTTCAACCAATTCTCATTGAAGAACCAACGCCGGAGGACACCTTGGCAATTTTGCGCGGTTTAAAAGAAAAATACGAGCTTCACCATAATGTCCGTATTGCCGACGATGCCCTGATTGCCGCCGTGCGCCTTTCGGTGCGCTACATTAGCGACCGCTTTTTGCCCGACAAGGCCATTGATTTAATTGATGAAGCCGCCGCCGCTTTGGCGATTGAAACCCAAAGCGTGCCGGAAGAAATTGATCAGATGCGCCGCCGCCTGCGCCAATTGCAAATTGAGTCGGAGGCGCTTAAAAAAGAAAAGGAAAAAGAGCGTTTCGAACAAATTAAAAAAGAAATTTCCTCGCTGGAGGAAAAACTGCGCGGTTGGGAAGCCAAATGGAAAGAGCAAAAAGATATTTTGCAAAAAATTAAAGAAAACCGCGAAAAGTTAGAAAAGCTAAGACAAGAAGAGGAGAGGGCGGAACGGGAAATAGACCTCGAAAAGGCGGCCAGAATTAAATATGATGAAATTCCCAAAACCGAGGGGGAACTTAAAAAATACCTCAAACTTTGGCAGGAAATTCCGGAAGAAGAAAAGCTAGTTAAGGACGAAGTTGATGAGGAGGCGGTGGCTCGGGTGGTGGCCCGCTGGACTCATATCCCCGTTTCCCGCTTGCTTCTTTCCGAAGCGGAAAAATTAGCTCATCTTGAAGAAGAGATTCACGAACGTTTTGTTGATCAGGAAGACGCGGTGCGGGAAGTGGCCAATGCCATTCGCCGCAATCGGGCGGGATTGGATATGGGCAACCGGCCGATTGGCGTTTTTCTTTTCTTGGGCCCCACGGGGGTGGGCAAAACTGAACTGGCTCGCACCCTAGCTTTCCTTCTTTTCGACAGCGAACAGGCGATGATTAGAATTGATATGTCCGAATACCAGGAACGTCATAGTGTGGCCCGCTTGATCGGCTCTCCCCCTGGCTATGTCGGTTATGAAGAAGGAGGCCAGCTCACCGAAGCGGTGCGCCGCCGACCCTACAGCGTGATTTTATTTGACGAAATTGAAAAAGCCCATCCTGATGTTTTTAATCTTTTCCTGCAGATTTTTGACGACGGCCGGCTTACCGATGGGCAGGGCCGCACGGTTGACTTTAAAAACACGATCATTATTATGACCTCCAACCTGGGAACGCCAATCATCCAGGAAAAAGAGAAAAGCGAAGAAGAAAAAGAAAGAGAAGTTTGGCAGTTAATCCAGCAAACTTTCAAGCCGGAATTTGTTAACCGTTTGGACCAGATTATTATCTTTAACCAATTAACCAAAGAGCAAATTTCCCAAGTGGTTGACTTGGAAATTAAGAAAGTGGCTAAAAATCTCCAAGAAAACCGTAACCTAAAGCTGGAAATAAGCCAAGAAGCAAAAGAGCTTATCGCTAAATTAGGTTATGACCCGCAATTTGGCGCCCGACCCCTAAAGCGGGTAATTCAAAATAATATTTTGGATAAAATCGCTTTAATGATTATTGAGGGCAAAATAAAAGAAGGAAAAACAATTAAGGTGGAGGCCCAAAACGGCCAGTTCTTAATTAAAGCATAGTTAATTAATAAAACAGGGATTATTTTTCCCCAAAAAGTCGTTTTTTGACTTAAAATAATTAAAGGTGGAAATAAATAAAAATGGAAAATAGAGCTGAATTGTCGCCAGCTTTTCCTTATCCTCAAAGAGAAGTAGAAATCAGCAAGGAAAAACTTGGGGAAATTTTAGAAACAAAACCAATAAAACTAACAGAGAAAGAGAGGGAAAGAGTCGGCGAATTTGAAGGCGAACTTTTTGAACAATATCTCCCTCTTGAAAACATTGCCCCGGAAACACACGCTGTTTATCCCCAATATTTTCTCAGCGACACGGGGTGGCGTTTGTTTCAAATGGTTTACCAAGACTCAAGCCTTAGCCAAAGAATAGAAAAGATCTTAGAAGAGCAGGGAATAAAATTTGACAAAGAAAGTGTTGCCGGCCGACAGACAGAAAAAACATTTTGGAACACGGTTTTTAAGGATCTTTTGACAGTCGCCGAGGATGAAGAAAAATTTACCCAATATCAAGAAAAAGGATGGCCGTTTAAAGAGAGGGAAAAGGCTCTTGGTGAAAAAGCATCGTTAACATTGCCAGGGGAAATCACCGCTTTGGCAAAACCCACTACCCTTGAGGAAGCCGAGAAGCTTTTTTATCAAACTTCCAACCAAAGCTTGAAAGACATTCAAAAACAGCTTCAGAAAGGGGTAGAAACAGCCTCCAGCGATTGGGCCAGAGATCGTTTCCTGGAAGAATTTCAGAAAGCTGGCGGCAACGTCGGCCAGATTACCAATCCTGTCATAATAAGCAGAGTCGTTAACCCGGAAAGCCTGCTGGAAAAAATTAAAGGCTACCGAAGCCTCAAGAAAGAGTGGAAAGAACTAAAACGAAAATTGTTAGAAAACGACGACCCTCTTAGCCAAGCCAAAGTGGCTGTTTTAAACATTTATTTAAGACGACTTAATGTCTCTATTGCTGAACAATATTCTACCGGGAGGGTAATCGCTTCTTCTCCTCAGCCTAGCCCGGAGGAAAAAAAGGCTTATCAGGCCATTAAAGGGACCAAGGCCGAACTACCCGAGGACCGCTTTAGCGCTTCAAAAGTTTCAAGAACAATGGAGCACATTGACCATTTCCTTGTTGGCGCCAGCCAGGTAATCAACCCCAACACCGGACTTTACAAAACAATTTCTCCAAAAATTGACGAAATTATTGCTAAAGCTGGGCAAGAAAAGGATTCAAAAAACCAAAAATTTGAAAAATACAACGCTGTCAGGGTAAACGCCGAACAGGCTAAGTTTTTAGGAGAGATTATTCTTCGGACTTACCACCTCGATCAGGAGGGATGGACTATTTATATCGATCCCCACCAAAAATCTTTAGCCTGTGCTTATAAAGAAGCTTTTGAAGGAGAAGAAAAGAAAATAAAACAAATTAAAATTCCCCCAGAGTATAATCGCGGCCTGATAGATACTCTCAAAGCTTTAGCCCACGAAATCGAGGGCCACGCCCTAAGGTGGCAAAATTAAGAAACCTTCTTGGCAAAAGAGGAGGAGGGGATGCGCTTATTTAGCGAGTTAACCACGGGCCGCGAAAATCTTCTCTCTGAAGCAGCAGCAATTTATATAGAAAAGAAAACTTTAAGGGAAACCGTAGGAAAAGAAAGGCTTCCTAGCCGTTATTATTATCTAATTTTGAAAAGAAAAAGAGACGGCGGCAGCTTTAAGGAATGTTTTCAAACTGCTATGGAAGCATTCGCTGAAAAAAGGGGGCAAACTCTCACAGAAATCATAGGTGATAACAAGAAGTTTGAAGAAGCGTGGCGGTACGCTTATCCTAGAACATTAAGAATTTTCCGCGAGGAAACACCCCTTGACGATACCAGTGGCTACTTGCCGTCTTCCAAAACTCTCCATTACACCGAGCAGGAAATTATTGGCGAAGAACTGGAAAAAGCCGGTCTTGCCGATTTATTATTCGTAGGAGGAACTGATTTTTATTCTCTTGCTGATTTAAGAAAATTAGGTTTGCTAGACTTTGATAAAATTAACAAGCCAAAATACGCCGCGGTGGCTCTTTTTGAAAAAATAAAAGAACAAATTGACCAAGGAAAAACTTTAGAAGAAATCATCAGCGCTTATGAAAATCAGCCTCCGTCTTTTGAAACACAGAAAAAGTTATCAAAGCAAACGCCAAAACGGCCAGTTCTTAATTAAAGCTTAGGCAATATTGAAAAAAATCCTCGTTACCCTTACCACCACCAATTCTTCCTGGCAGGAAAAAATTAAAGAAATTAAGAATCTAGAACTTAAAGAAATTGCTTTATTTTTAACCTGCCTTAACCGGCAAGAAAGAGAAGAATGCTACCGCGCCCTTGCCAAAACCGGTTTGGAAAAAATTCCCTTTGTCCATCTTCGTTCCGACATGAGCGCCGAGGAGGTAGGATTCTTAATCAAAAATTACCAAACCGAAGTTTTTAATATTCACAGCGAAAGGGAATTTCCATTAAAAGATGATTTATCTTTTTGGGCTAACCGGATTTATCTGGAAAACACCGATCTTCTTCTTGGCGAGGAGGAATTAAAAAAATGGGCGGGAATTTGTTTGGACCTCTCCCATTTGGAAGATGACCGCTACCTTAAGCAAAAGCGGTATAAAAAATATTTAAGGTTAATTAAAAAATATCCGGTGGGCGTTAACCATATTAGCGCCGTGAGGAAAAAAGTTTTCCGTCATCCTGAATTTGGTTTGGTTAAAAGCGCTCATTTTCTTAAAAGCCTTAACGAGCTTGACTATCTTAAAAATTACCCGGCTAATTTTTTTGCTCCCCTAATTGCCATTGAACTGGAAAACTCTTTGGAAGAACAATTGAAGATTAAAACTTACTTGGAAAAGCTTCTTTTTTAGAAAGATTTTTCTTCTCTTTTTGCCCACAAAAGCAGGGAAGAAGTTAACAAAAATAAACCGCCCGATATGAAAAGAATTTGGGTGGGAGCAAAATTACCCACCACCGGCGTGGTGGCCTCTGCCGGCGCGCCCACTCCGGCCGGCATTTCCCCGCCAACAGTTAAGGTAAAAGCAACCGTGCTTCCCTGCGAGGCAAAAGAAACCTGATGATCGCCATTTGCCAGCGGCGCGGGAGTATAAGACCATTGGCCCGCCTCATCCACACTCACCGTTTCCGTGGCGCCGTCAATGGTGGCTTCCACCTGACTGCCGGCCACTCCTTCGCCGGTAAAAGTAATGTTGCCGTTGGAATACCACCAGTGATCATAAAGCTTGCCCGCCGTTGACAACCCGCCAATATTCTTCAGCTGAAAACCGGCAGCAAAAAGAGGCGCGCCGCTTAAAAGAAAGAAAAAACCCGCCGCCAAAAGAACTATCGTTTTCTTCATCTTAAGAAGAGAGTAATCCTTTTTTTTCTCGTTGTCAAGGCGGCCTTTGGCGCAAAAATCCCGAGGTTTGAAGCTATTTAACTCCGGGGGTTTGAAGCTACTTAGTTTTTTGTGCTATAATAACCTTATCGTTAATCAACCCTCCGTCGACAAACTAATTAAAATCTTTTTAAAAAGAGGTGGACGGATCGACAAATACTATCTTCAAGATAATAATCAGAGCAAGCACACCCTGCTCTACCTTAAAGGTTGGTTTGCCGGCAAAAACATTCGCGAGGCCCTAAATAAAGCCCTTTTTTCGCCCAAAAACAAATAGACTTTGGGGGGAAACTGGCTATTAGCCGACCTTCGTGTTATAATACTTTTTGATTGATGCAGATTGTGCCTTGGTACATCTGCTTATACTGATTTAGTTTTTTAAAAGATAAAGATACCTCAAGCTTTCTACTCAAGTATCTTCACATTAAAAACGACTTCATTTCTTTAAGCAGATCTACCTGGGCGCAATTCCCCCCTCAACTTAAAACCGAAAATAACTCATGGCCTACTTCAAACAAAGAAACTATTATCGCCGGCCAACTTCTGGCTCCGGCAATTGGGCCAACAAAAGACATTTTCGAAATTCAGGAAAAAAACTCGACGAAAGCCTGTTTATTAAAAAAGCCAAAGGCGGCCCGGTTGAAAAACCTTTTGCCGAAGGAGCCAAGTTTGCCGACTACGCCCTGGTTGACCAATTAAAAACCAACATTGCCCAACACGGCTATCAAACCCCCACCCAAATTCAAGACCAGGTTATCCCTCAGGTTTTGGCCGGTAAAGACATTATTGGCGTGGCTAACACCGGCACCGGTAAAACGGCCGCTTTTTTAACCGGCCTCATTAATAAAGCCTATTTAGACAGAAATCAAAGAGTATTAATCATCGTGCCCACCCGGGAATTAGCCCTGCAAATTGGCCAAGAATTTAACCATCTTGCCAAAGGAATGGGTCTTAATATCGCTACCATTATCGGCGGCGTCAATATCGGCTGGCAAATAAGTCTTTTAAGATCAAATCCCAATTTTATCGTTGGCACCCCGGGTCGGTTAAAAGATTTAATTGGCCGCAAAAAGATCGAGCCGGCCTCTTTTGGCAATATTGTCTTGGACGAGGTTGATCGCATGGTCGATATGGGCTTTATTAAAGATATTAAGTACTTAGTTTCGCTTTTACCCCAAAACCGCCAAGGGCTGTTTTTTTCGGCGACAGTTGATGATAAAACAGAGCAAATCTTGCAAAACTTTGCTCACCAACCGATTCGGGTCTCGGTAAAACACCAAGACACTCTTGATAATATTGATCAGGATATTATAAAAATTACCAATCGGGGCACTAAAATCGACGTCTTAAGAAAATTACTGGCCCAACCGGGCTTTGATAAGGTGCTGATTTTTGGCCGAACCAAATGGGGCATGGAAAGGCTGGCCCGCTCCCTGGTGGAATACGGCATTAAGGCCACCGCTATTCATGGCAATAAATCTCAAAACCAAAGACAAAAAGCCCTGGCGCAATTTAAAAACAACCAGCTTCAGGTCTTAACGGCCACTGATGTGGCTTCTCGAGGCCTAGATATTGATAACGTTACCCAGGTAATTAATTATGATCCTCCGGCTACTTATGATGATTATGTTCACCGCATCGGCCGAACCGGCCGGATGGGTAAAAAGGGCTTAGCGCTGACCTTTATCGAATAACCCCAATCCCCGCTCCTCTTGAGGAAAAAAAAGCTCCTAAGGGTAAAATAAAAAGTGCTATTTAGAAACCGCGTTTATAAGCTAACCAACGCCGGGGGGGGTTAAATAGCTTTTTTATTTATTTAAATACATCTTGAATTCAATGCCGAAATTTTCAAATCCGTTCTTCTCATACATCTTATGGACACTTTCTCTTTCATAACGGCTGGTAGCGACAAGTTTGTAGCACCCGAGATTTTTAGCTTCGGTGATAACCATATTTAATAATTTAGTGCCGATGCCCTGTCCTCTAAGTTGTTCATCAACAAATAAATCCTCTAACAAGCCAAATGGTTCTTTCTTTAGGTCATTTTTCATTACATACAAAAAGGCTCGGGCAACTTCTTTTCCGTCTTTTTCTATAAAGAATTTTACTCCAAATGATTTAACTGGTTTTTTGTTTATTTTTATGTCCATTTTTAGTTTTCCCGGAAGAATTTAATTGCTCAAAGGTTTACAATATCTTACCTAAAAAATTGAAATAAGGCAATTTTTAACCTGTCATTGTGAAGCTAATCAACGCCGGGGGTTAAATAGCTTCATCTGAAGAACGCAGATCCTGACTTTCGTCAGGATGACAGCTACGGGGATGATTCCCGCCAGGCGGATTCGTCAGAGCTTGTCCTGAATTTAATTCAGGAATGACAGCTACGATTAGTGTGCCTATTTAAATCCGGGGGTTTGAAGCTATCAAGGAAAGCGCTTTTACTGCGAATAATTAATAATAGTTAATATTATCTGCCTTTGGCGCAAAAATCCCGAGGTTCGAAGCTATTTAACTCCGGGGGTTTGAAGCTATTTATTCAAATTATTAGGAGCATAACCCCTATGTTAAACTAAATTTATGAAAAAGTTCTTTCTGCCTTTTCTTGGCCTCATCGCTCTTTTTCTAGGTCTTAATAACCTTAATCTTCGCCAGGAAATTCAAAAATTAACCGCCCAAAACAAAGTTATCGAAGTTATTGACGGCGATTCTCTAACCTTAGCCTCCAAACAAAGAGTTCGCCTGGCCAATCTTGATGCTCCCGAATTGGAGTTTTGCGGCGGCATTGAAGCGAAGAATAAACTTGAATCCCTCACTCTAAATAAGACTGTCCGCTTGGAAATAATCGGCCACGACAACCTGAACCGCTCGATTTCTTTAGTTTATGTTGACAATACTCTGGTTAACGAAATCGTTCTCAAAGAGGGCTGGGCTCGCTATGACGGCTCGCCTTCGCCGGAAAAAGAAAAATTAAAACAAGCTTATGATTATGCCTTTGAAAACCGGCTAGGGATTTTCAGCCCCTTGTGTTTTTCCGAAGAGCCACCCAGCCCCAAATGCCTAATTAAAGGCAATGTCGACCGCCATTATGGCCAAAAAACCTATCATTTCCCCGGTTGTAGTGGTTATCCCCAAGTAATGGTAGAAAAAGACTTAGGCGAAGATTGGTTTTGTTCAGAAAAAGAAGCTGAAAAAGCTGGCTTTACCAAATCCAAAAATTGCTATGGTAAAATATACGTTCCTATTTAACCCCCGGAGTTAAATAGCTTCAAACCTCGGGAAAAATATATAATTTTGAACTTACCTCTCCGGCGCGAGCGCCAAAACTACTGGGCAGGTAGACAAAAATTTAAAACTCTGTTAAAATAGAGAAAACCGAAGAAAAACCAAATATTTGTTTGAAAATTAAAGCTGATGGTAGCATAAAAAGGCTAAGAGGGATTTCTGGCTTGCTAAAAAATTTTTAATCATCCTTATTACTCATGTTGATTATTCATCCCCAGCCCAATCAGTGGAAAATGTATAGAAAGATTCGATTAGCGGCCTTAAAAGAAGATCCGCAAGCCTTTGGCCGCTTTTTTAAAGAAGAAAAAACATATTCCAAAGAAAAATGGTTAGAACGAGTAAATAATGACTACAGTCTACTGGCTCTTGAAAACAACAAACCGATAGGAATAATCAGCGCCTATATTACCGAAGAAAAAAACAACAAAGTTGCCCATGTCGTTAGTGTTTTTGTTCTTAAAGAAGCTCGTGGTAGGGGTGTTGGGAAAAAGTTGCTTAATGCCGTCTTAGAGAAAATAAAAAAAGACCCGACCATTAAAAAAGTTGTTCTATCTGTAAACAAAGAGCAAATTCCCGCTGTCAAGCTATACCAAAAATTTGGTTTTGAAATTATTGGCCAAAAGCCCGAGCGATTGGGTGATGGCAAAAAACACATAGAATACGAGATGGAACTATCTTTGAAGTAAAGGCCCCAAAAGTAACCTAGGCCAAGAAACCACCTAGCCATCTAGAGGGAAACCCTGTTATTTCGTAGCTATTTAACCCCCGGAGTTGATTAGCTTTTATAATGGAAGCCTGAAACATGTCTTCGAAGAGGCGCTTGAAGAAAAGCTGTAAAGTTTCTACTACAATACAAATGGGCATTACTGGCAACAATAAAAAAACAAAAACCGAAATCTGTCACAAACATTTCTTGCAAATTCAAGAAAAGTTAGCTACTAACACGTGGGCAAAAGAAAAACCTAAAGGGAAAAAAGAAATAATAAAACTCTTAAGAATTTGCAATCAGGCATTTGGGAAAATTCCTGGATATATTAAAGTTCTTAAATCAATATCAAAAAACTTAAATGAAAACGATTCAATTAAATGGCTAAATTATTTTTCTCAAATTCGATGTGCATATTATCTACAAACACAAGGGGTTAGTATTACCGCCTTTGAGAAAAAAGTAAATGGAAAATTAATTGATTTAGAAATAAATGAGGCAACGCTTTGTGAAGTTAAATCTTTCGAACCTCAACTTAAAAAAACAGAAAACGCAATAGAATTAGAGGAAGATGTCTTTAAAAACTTTCTTGAAAATAAAATTAAAAAGGCTCTAGATGAACAAAAAGCTGACTTAGTTATAATTGATGATATTTTTTCTTATGAATCTAAAATCTACAGATTTTTAAATTATTTCTTATCGTTCATTAATGATCCTGGTACTGAGCGTTATGAAATGATCCAAAAAAAATTTGGTAAATATCTACCTAAAATTCTAATTCTAAGTTTTACAAGCTCAATGGCCATTAATCCCATTATCAGAGACCCAATGGGTAGCGAGTGGGTTAAAATATTGTCATTAAACAAAGCCAAAAATCATGAATAAAAAAAGCTATTCGACCCCCGGAATTGATTAGCTTCAAAACTCGGGAAAAATATGTAATTTTGAACGTGCCTCTCCGGCACGGGCGCCAAAACCACCTGGCCAGGTAGCTGAAAAACCTAGCCTTAATCACCCCAAGGGTTGATTAAGGCACTCCTATCGAGTATACTTGTACAATACTTCAAGGCACTACCGATAATTTACGCCAATACGCATAAATTTAAAATTCATGATAAAATCTAAAATAAAAGAATTAAGTTATGAAAAAATGAAAGAAATCGAGAATTTAACAAAAGAGATTGTTTCTTTTCGAGACGAAAGAGAATGGAAACAATTTCATAACCCGAAAGACATGTCTTTGTCTCTAGTTCTGGAAGCAGGAGAAGTGATGGAGCACTTCCAGTGGAAAAACGGAGAAGAGATGGAAAAATATGTTACCGAGCATAAAGATGAAATTGGCGAAGAGCTTGCTGACGTTTTATATTGGATTTTGCTTATAAGCCACGACCTTAATATAAACATTCTCGAAGCTTTAGAAAAAAAAATAAAGAAAAATAAAGAAAAATATCCTGTAGAAAAAGCAAAGGGAAGACATACAAAATATACAGATCTTTAGCTTTTTGATGTTTTCGATAGAAAATGCTCTCCAAAAGAAAAAATAAGCTCGTAGCAAAAAAGAAATTGCAAGAGGGACATAGAGAAAGATTGCGGCAAAGATTTTTACAAGGAGGACTCGATTCCTTCCTCGATTACGAAGTTGTTGAATTACTTTTGACGCTAGGAACCCCCCGCAGGGATTGCAAGTCTATTGCTAAAGAAATAATTAAAAAATTTGGAAATTTATGTAACGTTCTTGATGCTTCTCCGGAAGATCTGCAAGAAATATATGGCGTAGGCCCTAACAACATATTTGGTTTAAAATTATTTCAGGCAATATCAGAGCGATATACCGGCGAAAAAATTCAAAAAAAAGAAATTCTCAATAACCCTAAGGCAGTATTTGATTACCTTAAAAATCTTATTGGAAAAGAGAAAAAAGAAAGCTTTGTGGTTATATCATTAAACTCAAAAAACCAATTAGTCAAAATTAATAAAATATCGTTAGGAACTGTTGATGCAAACATTGTGCACCCTAGAGAAGTCTTCCAAGCAGCCATTAAAAATTTAGCAACGCAAATAATTATAGCCCATAATCATCCCTCGGGTAGCCTAGAGCCGTCTCCGGAAGATGTTGCTTTAACTAGGCAATTGTTAGAAGCTTCTTCAATCTTAAGCATTCCGCTCATTGATCATATAATTGTTACCAACAAGGAATACTTAAGCATGAAGGAACATAATTTCATATAGGCTGAAATGATTCTTTACGAAGGAACAATTGAACAATTTAATCAAGATGTTATCCAAAACTGCATCGCTGACAGGGCGGCCGAAAAATATCAAGCCCACTACAATAGAAGACCCAACAATTCAGAGTACCGTTCATGGGCTTACTCTCTGGCTATACTTAACAATTCTTTCCGTTATGCAAATCTTAAAGACAATTATGTTCTTCTTGAGTATGAGCTTCCATACTCCTCACAAAGAATAGATGTTATACTTTTCGGAGAAAATTATCAGGACCAAAAAAATGTTGTCGTGATCGAATTAAAACAATGGTCCAATGATAATGTGTCACCCGCAGAATCAAAAGGAAATGTAATTGTTAATTACGGAAGATTTAAAAAAGAAGAACCTCATCCCTCTTTGAAAGTTCAGGGATACCATTTTTATCTCAAGGATTTTATAAAGCTTTTTACTGAAAAGAATGCTCCCAACCTTAACTCTTTGGCATATGCTCATAATTATTCCCGAGAAAGAGGGGGCGTGTTGTTTTCTGATGAGTTTCAATCTGCTTTAGCGGAATTTCCTCTATTTGCAAAAGAAGATTCGATTAAGTTAGCAAACTACTTAAAAGATCGGCTAAGTAAAGGGAGAGGACAAATTCTTTACGAACGATTTGCTAGAAGCAAAATTGGCCCCTCTAAAAAGCTTCTCGCACATACTTCAGAAATGATTAATAAGCAACAAGTTTTTAATTTAATTGACGACCAAATCGCTGCTTATAATGCAATAATGCACAAAGCAAAAAAGCTCTCGGGAACAGAAGAAAAGTCAGTGATTTTAGTTAATGGTGGCCCAGGTACCGGCAAATCGGTTATCGCTTTGGAAGTTATGGGAGAGCTTTTAAGACAGGGTAAAAAGGTGGTTCATGCTACTGGGTCATCAGCTTTTACTAATACATTAAGGAGTCTTGTTGGTTTAAGGGCTAAAAATCTTTTCAAATTTTTTAACAGCTTCACAAGAGCGAACCCTAATTGTTTTGATGTTCTAATTTGTGATGAAGCTCATCGGATAAGGGAGTCAAGTGCGGATAGATACACCCCAAAAGAGCTAAGGACCAATGACCCCCAAATAGATGAATTGCTACGAGTTGCCAACCTCAGTGTTTTTTTTATAGATGAATATCAAATTGTAAGACCAAATGAAGTGGGTAGCATCGAAATGATTAAGAACGCAGCTAAAAGATTTAATATCAAAACCAAAAATATTATCGAATTTGAGCTGAAAACACAGTTTCGTTGTTCCGGCTCCGATGCTTACCTTCAATGGCTTGATAATGTCTTAGGGATCAGAGAAACAGGGATTACCGAATTTGATACTAAAATGGAGTTTAAAATATTTGAAAATCCTCAAAAAATGATGAACGAAATTAGGGAAAGGAATAAGGAAAAGCCCAACTCTGCTCGTATAGTTGCTGGTTTTTGCTGGCCATGGAGTAACCCTCGGCCAGACGGATCGCTAGTGAATGATGTAAAAATTGGAGATTTCGAAATGCCTTGGGAAAAAAAGAATCAATTTTGGAAGTGGGCAACAGATAAATCAGGCATGGAGCAAGTTGGCACTGTCTATACTGCTCAAGGGATGGAGTTTGATTATATCGCGGTAATTTTTGGTAACGACCTTGTTTATAACCCCCAAAAAAATGAATGGGAAGCAATACCTGAAAATTCTTATGACACACAGGTTAAGAGAAACAACCCTAATCTAGAAAATCACTTAAAGCATGTTTACCGTGTTTTAATGTCTCGTGCCCATATGGGAGTTTATGTTTATTTTATGGATAAAAAAACAGAAGATTATTTTAGAAGACATTTGCCCAAGCTCCCTTCTGCTTCTAAGTAACCTATTAAAACGAAGGCGTAAGGGCCCTAACGACTATAATTAATAAAAAATTTTATTAGAAAAATAAAAGCTTGCAGGCATAAAAAACGGAGTAGCCAATTTTTTGCTAGGCTCTATGAGCTCAACCAAGAATTCGAAGCTATTTAACCCCCGGAGTTGATTAGCTTGATAACCTTAACTCAAATAAAACTTTAATTTTCTTCAGGCTTAAATTGTCCATCTTCGTATACATATTTCACTTCAGTCAGGTCGTTTGAGTTAACTTCTTCTGCATAAAGCAAAGTAAAACCATTCCCTACTTCTACCTCCTCTGGGGATTGCTTAACTCCAATCCTCATCTTTTCATCACTTTCAAAAACAACCCTGCCTTCATCAATAACCCACAGCTTACCTGCTCCTTGAGTCATAGCTACAGGAATTATTACTAAACTTTCTGACAAATCATCTCCATCCACATCCATACTAAAGTATTCTGGACACCTTCCTAAAAAACATTCCGGAAGTTCTTGACTTACAATTTTTTCTTTTTGAGCAGGAACGTTAATTTTTGTACTTCTTGAAAAATATCCAATCGCAAAACCTAAAAGGATAAAAATTAAATAGGCTAAAAACTTGCCTACTGTAATCTTAGACATAAGACTATTCTATCAAAAATTGATAAAACTAGGCAAACAAGGTTAAAAAAAGAAAGAAACTTAACTATAAATTTGAAGCTATTTAACCCCCGGAGTTGATTAGCTTTTGAATTTTGCGTGAAATGCTTGAAATGCATGAGACGTTTGAAACGTAAAAACATTAAACGGTTCAGGCGATTCAAGCCTCAAGCTTTGAAGCATCAAGTCTTAAGGCAGATCCTGATTTTCATCAGGATGACAACTACCTTGATTCAGAATCAGTTAGCTAAAAGTTAAAATTCAAAATTTAAAAGTCAAAAGTACAAGTCAAAATTCAAAAGTAGAGCAAAAAACTTTTAACTTTTAACTTGTCCGCCGGCAGGCGGATTCGTTAAAATGACGGCCACGATTAGCGTCATTCTGAACTTGATTCAGAATCGTTATTATTGTCAGAAAACACAGATCCTGACTTTCGTCAGAGCCTGTCCTGAATTTAATTCAGGAATGACAGTTACCTTGATTCAGAGTCGTTATTAATGTCAGAAAACGCAGATCCTGACTTTCGTCAGGATGACGGTTGCGATTAGCGTCATTCTGAACTTGATTCAGAATCTGTGTTATTGTCAAAAAACGCAGATCCTGACTTTCGTCAGGATGACGGTTACAGGTTCTGACTTTCGTCAGAATGACGGTTACGGGACTACAGGAATAACCCTGCCCACCAGCCGACGGACAAGTTAAAACTCAAAACTCAAATGTCAAATCTCAAAACTACATGTTAAAACTTAAAACTACATGGTAAATGTTAAAACTTTTTAAAGCTTAATTCGTCAGAATGATGACAGCCGTGCCGTCATTCCGGACTTGATCCGGAATCGGTGTTAATGCCTAAAGAACGCAGATCCTGACTTTCGTCAGGATGACGGTTATCTGAAGAACGCAGATCCTGACTTTCGTCAGGATGACGGCCACGATTAGCGTCATTCCGGACTTGATCCGGAATCGGTGTTATTGTCAGAAAACGGTAGATCCTGACTTTCGTCAGGATGACGGCTACGGGGATGATTCCCGCCAAGCGGATTCGTCAGGATGACGACAGTCGTGCCGTCATTCCGGACTTGATCCGGAATCGGTGTTAATATCTGAAGAACGCAGATCCTGACTTTCGTCAGGATGACAGCTATGGGGATGATTCCCGCCAGGCGGATTCGTCAGAATGACGGCCACGATTAGCGTCATTCTGAACTTGATTCAGAATCAGTTAGATCCTGACTTTCGTCAGGATGACGCTTTCGTCAGAGCCTGTCCTGAATTTAATTCAGGAATGACGGCCACGGCAGGATAATTTTATTCGCTCATTCGTGTTGATTCGTTTCCCATTCGCGTTGCTTCGTGTCTTTGGTCCAAAAATCTTGTGCTAAAATGAAGAAAGATAAAAGAATCGCTTTTGGAAATTAAAATTCGCCATGAATCACTACCGCCAACGGGAAACCAATCTTTACCAGCCCGGCCAGGAAAGACCTTTTTGGTTAAGCCGCTCCAAGATTGATCTTTTTTTGGAATGCCCCCGCTGTTTTTACCTTGACCGCCGCTTGGGTTTGAGCCGTCCCGGCATGCCTTCTTTTTCCCTAAACTCCGCCGTTGACCAGCTTTTAAAAAATGAATTTGACCTCCTGCGCCAAGAAGGCAAACCCCACCGGCTGATGGAAAAATACCGCATTGAGGCCATTCCCCTAAATCATCCCGATCTTCCCCTCTGGCGCGACGATGTCCACCGCTGGGAAGGGGCCCATGTTCACCACCAGCCCACCAATTTTGAAATAAGCGGCATTGTTGACGACATCTGGGTAGACCGGAAAAATAATTTCTACATTGTGGACTACAAATCCACCAGCACCACAGCGGAGATTTCCCTTGAAGATGAATACAAGCAAGGTTATAAAAAACAAATCGAGGTTTACCAGTGGATTTTTAGAAAAATGGGCTTTAGCGTTGCCAACACCGCCTATTTTGTCTACGCCAACGCCAGCAAAAACCGCCCCCGCTTTGACGGCCGTTTGGAATTTGAGGTGCAAATTATCACCTACGAGGGCAATGACGCGTGGGTAGAGCCCACCCTTAAGGAGATTAAAAAATGCCTTGATTCCCCCAAAGTGCCCGCCGCCGACCCCGATTGCGAATATTGCCGTTATCGCCAATTAATCAGCCAGAAACTTAAATGATTTCTCTTGAAGACTTTCAAAAGTTGGACATCAGGGTAGGGGAGGTAAAAGAAGCCGCGGCGGTGGCCGGCAGTAAAAATCTTTTCCTCTTAAAAGTTAGCCTGGGTAAAGAAGAACGCCAAATTGTTTCCGGTTTGGCCGGCTTTTACCAGCCCGAAGAACTTTTAGGCAAACAGGTTATTCTTCTTGCCAATCTTGAACCAAGAGTAATTTTTGGCCTTGAAAGCCAGGGAATGCTTTTGGCCGTTGACAGTGGCGCGGAAGTGGCCCTGCTCACCCCTGATCGCAAAGTAACCCCGGGCAGTCCGGTAAAGTAAAAAAATTACCTTGAGGGTGATTTATGCGAATTGAGACGAACGAAAAACGAATTAACACGAAAAATAAACTCAAATCTCAAATCTCAAAACGCAAAACTACATGGTAAATGTTAAAACTTTTTAAAGCTTAATTCGCCAGCGGGCGGATAAAATCATGCGTGAAATGCTTGAAATGCAGGAGACGTTTGAAACGTAAAAACATTAAACGGCTCAGACAATCAAGCCTCAAGCGTTTCAAGCATCAAGCTTTAAGACAGATCCTGACTTTCGTCAGGATGACGGTTACGGGGATGATTCCCGCCAGGTGGATTCGTCAGAATGATGACAGCCGTGCCGTCATTCCGGACTTGATCCAGAATCAGTGTTATTGTCAGAAAACGCAGATCCTGACTTTCGTCAGGATGACAGCTACCTTGATTCAGAATCGTTATTAATACCTAAAGAACGCAGATTCTGACTTTCGTCAGAATGACGGTTACGGAAAGCGTCAGGATGACGACAGCCGTGCCGTCATTCCGGACTTGATCCGGAATCTGTGTTATTATCAGAAAACGCAGATCCTGACTTTCGTCAGGATGACAGCTACAGGTTTGATTTTTGCATTTTGAATTTATTCTTATATGGTTCAGGCTAAAATCTCCGTTTCTCATCTGGCCAAATTAGCCAACCTCCATCTTTCTTCCCCAGAAGAAAAATTAATCGGCCCCCAAATTGAGGAAGTGGTGGGCTCTTTTTCGGTTTTGGACCGCGTTTCGGCTTTGGAAAAACTTCCCCCCACTTTTCAGGTGGGCCAAAACGAGAATATTCTCCGGCCCGACGAGGTTCAACCCTCCCTGGCGCGCCCAAAAATTCTTGGCAAAAATACTTTTTTTACCACCAAAGCCGTTTTAACCAAAAAATGAAGCCCAAAACAAATTTTGCCGAAAAAAGCCCTTCTCTTTTGGCCTGGCAGGAAAAACTCCAAAAAGAAGAGGTAAAAAGCGAAGAAATTATCTCTTTTTACCTGGAAAAAATTAAAGAAAAAGATCGGGTTTTAAATGCTTACTTAAGCGTTAATCCCCAAGCTTTGGATCAAGCCCGCGAGGCGGATCGGGAAATAAGCGGCGCCGCTGATAAAAAGCTTCTTTTTGAAAAAAAGCCGCTTTTGGGCTTGCCTTTGGCCATTAAAGATAATTTTTGTACCCTCGATTTGCCCACCACCGCCGCTTCCCGAATTTTAGAAAACTGGCAAGCTCCCTATGAGGCCACCGTGGTTAGCCGCCTGAAAAAAGCGGGCGCCATTATTTTGGGAAAAACCAATATGGACGCCTGGGCTCATGGCTCCTCCACGGAAACTTCCGACTTTGGCGAGACAAGCAACCCCTACGACATTAACCGCGTTCCCGGCGGTTCTTCGGGGGGTTCGGCCGCCGCCGTGGCCGCGGCGATGGCTCCCGCCGCCATCGGCTCGGAAACAGCCGGCTCCATTCGCCAACCGGCCGCCTGGTGCGGAGTGGTGGGTTTAAAACCCACCTATGGCCGCGCTAGCCGCTGGGGGCTGATTGCCATGGCCTCGTCTTTGGACTGCCCCGGACCGCTCACCCAAGATGTTGCCGACGCCGCCCTGCTTTTGGCAATTATCAGCGGTCAAGACCCTCATGATGCCACCAGCATTCAGGAGCCAAGCCTTGAAATAAAACCTAACCCCCGCCTTGATTCCTCCCTCACTATCGGCATTCCCCGCCAATACTTGGAAATCGCCGCTCCCGAAATTCAAGAAAAGATAGAAAAAATTATCAGCCGGCTTGAGAAAGAAAAAATTAAAATTAAGTTTATTTCTTTGCTTGACCCGAAAATCAGCATGGCCGTTTACGCCATTGTCCAGCGCGCCGAGGTTTCCTCCAACCTGGCCCGCTATGACGGCATTCGTTTTGGGAAAAACCGCTCTTTTTTTGGTTTGGAGGCCAAGAGAAGAATTATCACCGGCACTTTCGTTCTCTCCGCCGGCTACTTTGACCAGTACTATCTTAGGGCCCAAAAAGCGCGTACCAAAATTAGCCAAAATTTTGCCCAAGCTTTTGGGGAAGTTGACTTGATCCTTGCCCCCACTTCGCCTAGCGCCGCCATTGAAAAAGGCGGGCAGGAAAAAGAGCCGCTTTTTGGTGAAAAGCAGGATATTCTGGTGGAAGCCAGCTCTTTGGCCGGCCTTCCCGGCATCAGCCTTAACGCCGGTTTTACCAAAGAAGGCCTGCCGGTGGGAGCGCAAATTATCGGCCCGGCCAAAAGCGAGGAAAAAATTCTCAATTTTGCCTGCTTTTTGGAAAAAAAGATATCAGAAAATTAAAAAATGAAAAGAAAACTTTCCCAAACCGTCTTTGGCAGCAGCAGTTTTTTAAAGCTCTGGGGGGTGCAAATTTCCTCGGTTGTCAGCGCCAATATCCTTCTTTTCTCCTCCATTAACTTTATTTTTAGCCACACCCAATCAACTATCGCCGTCGGCCTTTTAACCTTCTTTTATTATCTTCCCACCGTTATCTTAGGTTTTTTCAGCGGCGCGGTGGTAGATCGTTTCCCTAAAAATAAAATTTTAGTTATTTCCAGTCTTGCTCAAGCCCTTTTTGTCTGGCTTTTTTTAGGAATAAAAACACGTCCTTTTCTTATTTACCCCCTTGTTTTCCTTTATTCTTCTTTTGATGAATTTATCAATCCCACCATCGGCACCCTTTTGCCGGAAACGGTTAAAAAAGAACATCTGGGTGAAGCCAACAGCGTTTGGCTTTTTTCCTCGCAGGGAGCGGTAATTTTAGGGTCAATCGGCGCCGGTTTGTTTTTAAAAATTCTCCCCAGCCTTTACGCAATTTATCCTCTTATTAGCCTTGTCCTTTTTACGGGAGTAATTTTTTCTCTCCTGCTTTTTAAATCTTCCCCAAAGCTGGCAACCGTAAAAAGGCAAAACCGCCAACCGGTAGACTTTGAAGAATTTCTTCAAGAGGTTAAAGACGGCTATCACTTTGTTCGCCAAGAAAAAGCCATTCTTTTCCCCCTCCTTCTTATCGCCCTAACCCAAATGGTCACCGGCAGTGGCGTTATCGCCCTTCCCGCTATCGCTCAAGCGCTTAAAATTCAGTTTGCTGACGCTTCCTTTTATTTAATTACCCCCGCTCTTTTGGGGGCAATTAGCGGTAGTTTCCTGGTAAGCAAAGTCATTCGGGAGAAAACAATCAGGAAAAAAACCCTTATTATTAAAAGTCTTATTTCCTGCGGATTAATTATTCTTCTAGTAAGTTTGGCGGCGATTTTCTTACCTCGGCCAATTTTCGCCGCTTCTCCTCTTCTTTTCTTGGGCGGCTTTGCCTTCGTTTTCCTTCTTGTCCCCGCCCAAACTTTAATTCAGGAAAATTCCCCCCTAAATCTTCGCGGCCGGGTTTACGGCGCTCTTTCGGTACTGGTGACCATTGCTGCCGCCATTCCCGTCCTTTTAACGACCATTTTTGTCGAATTTTTGGGCGCAAAAACTTTTTTGGCTCTTGCCGGGGCGGCCATTTTAATGGCAGGCCTTTACCTCCAAAAACACCAGCAAGCAATTTTTGCCCAATTTAAAAACAATGGAAAGAAAAAATAATTTCTCACCCGTAATCGGCTTGGAAATCCATTTGGAGCTGACCACGGCCAGCAAGATGTTTTGCCCCTGCCCGGCCGATCATTTTGGCAAAGAGCCTAACACTCAAACCTGCCCGGTTTGTCTTGGCCTGCCCGGCGCCTTGCCCGTACCCAACAAAGAAGCGATTCGTCGCACCCTGCTTTTGGCCCTTGCCTTAAATTGCCAAATTAATACCCATACTTGGTTTGACCGCAAAAATTACTTTTACCCTGACCTGCCTAAAGGCTATCAGATTAGCCAATTTTTCAAGCCCTTAGGGATAAACGGTCAATTAGCCCTTTCCTCGGGAAAGAAAATTAACATCCGCGAAATCCATTTGGAAGAAGACACCGCCAAATCTCTCCATCGCGACGGCCACACCCTGCTTGACTTTAATAAATCGGGGGTTCCTTTAGTGGAAATTGTCAGCGAGCCGGATTTGGCCTCGGCCGAAGAGGCAGTTGATTACGCCAAAACTCTCCATACTCTGATAAGAAAAATTAAAATCAGTCCGGCCGATATGGAAAAAGGGCAGTTAAGGCTGGAAGCTAATATTTCCTTAAAAAAAGATCCTCAAGACCCCTTGCCAAATTATAAAGTAGAGGTGAAAAACATCAACTCTTTTAAGTTTTTGAAAGACGCCATTACCTACGAAATTAAGCGGCAAAAAGAACTTCTTGAAAACAACAAGAAAATTATTCAGGAAACCCGGGGTTATGACGCCAAAAACAAGAAAACTTTTTCCCAACGGACTAAAGAAGAAGCTTATGAATACCGTTATTTCCCCGAACCGGACATTCCCCCATTAAATCTTGAAGAGGTTTTTGACTTTGACAAGCTTAAGGAAGAAATTCCCGAACTGCCCGAGCAAACAATAAGGCGGTTGGAGACCGATTATCAATTAGCCGCTGCCGACGCGCAAATTTTCTCAAAAAGCAAAAAGGCTCTTGATTATTTTGAAAAAGCGGTGAAATTTGGCCAAAAGGAAAATATCGGTCCCCAAGAAATCGCCAACACCATCATTAATAAGCGCCTCCCTTGGGAAAAGCTTTCTCCCCAAGAGCTAATTTTAAAAATTAAAAGCCAAAAAGAGCAGGAGTTGGTGGGGGGAGGGGAATTGGCAAGCATCATTAACCAAGTGCTTGCCAAAAATCCCCAGGCGGTGGCCGATTTTAAAAAAGGAAAGGAAAACGCTCTCGGCTTTTTAATCGGCCAGGTGCAAAAAGAAACTAAGGGAAAGGCCGATGTCCGCCAGGCGCAAGAGATGCTAAGACGCGAATTAACACGAATGAGAAGCGAATAGACGCGAATGAGCGAATAACTGGCGCAAAAATAATTCAAAAGGCAAAAGTCAAAATTCAAAATTGCAAGTCAAAAGTTAAAAGTTTTTTGCTCTACTTTTGAACTTTAACTTGTACTTTTGACTTTTGAATTTTGACTTTTAACTTTTAGTTATTCGATTCTCTCCGCTACGCTGGCAGACAGAATCATATTTTTCCCGGGGTTTGAAGCTAATCAACTCCGGGGGTTAAATAGCTTCAAACCTTGGGATTTTTGAATTTAATTCAGGAATGACGGTTGCGATTAGCGTCATTCTGAACTTGATTCAGAATCGTTATTGTTATTAATGTCTAAAGACACAGATCCTGACTTTCGTCAGGATGACGGACGGGGCGGTTACAGGTTCTGACTTTCGTCAGGTGACGGCCACGATCAGCGTCATTCTGAACTTGATTCAGAATCGTTATTGTTATTAATGTCAGAAAACGCAGATCCTGACTTTCGTCAGGATGACAGTTACGGAACTACAGGAATAATCCTGTCCGCCAGTTGGCGGATGGCGTTTTTTATTACGCATTGCCCATTACCCATTACAAGTTACGCCTTATTCCCCCAACACCAGAAGATAATGCTATACTAAGAAAGAGGGTATGTCTTCGCCGAAAAACAACACACCAGAATTCGTCCATCTTCATGTCCACAGCGAGTATTCCCTGCTTGACGGTTTGTCAAAAATTGAAAAATTAGTCGGTAAAACCAAAGAGCTGGGGATGAACGCCGTTGCCTTAACCGACCACGGCGTCATGTATGGGGCGATTAAATTTTATAACGCCTGCCGTCAGGCGGGAATTAAGCCGATTATCGGGTGCGAAATGTATCTTACCCCCAAATCGCGTTTTGAAAAAAGCGGCGGCGCGCAGGAAGGAAAAGAGCTTTACCATCTCTTGGTTTTGGCCAAAAATTACGAGGGTTACCAAAACCTAATGCAACTGGTAACTCGGGCGCATTTGGAGGGGTTTTATTATAAACCCCGCCTTGACTGGGAGCTTTTGGAAAAATATCACCAAGGCCTGGTGGTCACCACCGCTTGCCTACAGGGAATTCTTCCTTCTCTTTTATTGGGAAACCGCGAAGAAGAAGCGCGGGCAGCGGCCCAAAAATTATGGGAAATTTTTGGCGACGATTTTTATTTGGAGCTTCAAGATCATCCTAAAATTACCGACCAGAAAAAAGCCAACCGGCTTTTAGTCAAGCTCTCCCGCGAAATTGGCCTGCCGCTTTTGGCCACCAACGACAGCCATTATCTTAATCCCGAAGACGCCCAAGCCCAAGACGCTCTTTTGGCCATCGGCACCCAAAAAAAAATTAACGACCCCAAGAGGCTTTCCATGCTTGACTCCCCCGATTTTTATCTTAAGTCCCCGCAGGAAATGGCGACGGCTTTTGCGGATTACCCCGAGGCGATTACCAACACCGTTGCCGTGGCCCAAAAATGCCAGCTGGAAATTCCCTTGGGTCAAAAAATTTATCCCTCTTTCCCTTTGCCGGCAGGGAAAACTGCCCCCCAATATCTTAAAGATTTGGTTTGGGAACGAGCGCCCAGGCGTTACCCGAAAATTACCTCCGAAATTAAAGAAAGAATTAATTATGAACTGGAAATTATTATTAAAATGGGTTATGCCGAATATTTTTTAATTGTTCAGGATTATGTTAACTGGGCCAAAGCACAGGGAATAAGAGTCGGCCCGGGGCGGGGCAGCGGCGCCGGTTCCATCGTTGCTTTTATTTTAAGAATTACCTCCATTGACCCTCTCGAACACCATCTTCCTTTCGAGCGCTTTTTAAACCCCGAACGCCAATCAACTCCCGATTTTGATATCGACTTTTCCGACGACCGCCGCGACGAGGTGATTGAGTATGTTCGCCAAAAGTATGGCGAGGACCGCGTGGCCAACATTATCACCTTTGGCACTATTGAGGCCCGCATGGCGGTGCGCGACATTGCCCGGGTGCTTGATTATCCTTATGCCACCGGCGATCGCCTGGCCAAAATGATCCCCGCCGAAGCAGGCAGAAAAACAAGTTTGGATGAAGCCCTCAAGCTTAACCCCGAACTGGCCCTGGCTTATAAAACCGAAAAAGAAACTCGGCAGATTATTGATTTGGCCAAGGGGATCACCGGTGTGGCTCGCCACGCTTCCACCCATGCCGCCGGGGTGGTTATCGGCGATAAACCTTTAGTCTGCTATACCCCTTTGCAAAAAGAAAGCCGAGGAGAGCGGATTACCACCCAATACGACATGTATTCTTTAGATTTAAATGTGGCCGACGATGCCATTGGTCTTTTAAAAATGGACTTCTTGGGATTGCGCAATTTAACCATTCTGGAAAAGGCGATTGATTTTGTTGAAAAAACAGAAGGGGAAAAAGTTGATATTTCCGAAATTCCTTTAGATGATAAAAAAGTTTACGAGATGATTTCGCGGGGCGAAACTACCGGTGTTTTCCAGCTTGAAAGCGAGGGAATGCGACGTTTGGCCCGCAATCTTCAGCCTTCGCGTTTTTCCGACCTTTCCGCCATGGTCGCTCTTTTCCGCCCGGGGCCAATGCAGTTTATCGACGATTTTGTTAACCGCAAGAAAAACCCCCGCCTGATTGACTACCCTCATCCCGACCTGCGACCAATTTTGGAGGAAACTTACGGCATTATCGTTTATCAAGAACAGGTGTTGCAAATTGCTCACGAGATGGCCGGTTTTTCCCTGGGCCGGGCGGATATTTTGCGCCGGGCAATGGGCAAGAAAAAAGCCTCGCTCATGGCTAAAGAAAAAGAGGATTTTATTAAGGGTTGCGTGGCCAAGGGGTATCCCAAAAAAACGGCCGAGCAGGTTTATTCTTTTATCGAAAAATTCGCCCAGTACGGCTTTAATAAAGCCCATTCCGCTTCTTACGCGATGATTGCCTACCAAACCGCGTGGATGAAAACCCACTATCCGGTAGAATTCACCGCCGCCCTTCTTTCCACTGAAAGCGACAAATCGGAAAAGAGGCTGGTCTTGGCCATTGATGAATGCCGGCGGATGGGCATTAAAATTCTTCCTCCCGATATTAACATCTCCCAGGCCGCCTTTACAATCGAAAAAAGCCCCGACTCACTTGAGGGAAAAACGATCCGCTTTGGCCTTTCGGCGATTAAAAACGTCGGCGAGGCGGCGATTGAGGCGATTTTGAAAGAACGAGAAAAAGGAGAATTTAGTTCGCTAACCGATTTTTGCCTGCGCGTTGATACCCAAAAAGTTAATAAAAAAGTTTTGGAAAGTTTAATTAAAGCCGGCGCCATGGATCGCTTCGGCAAAAGAGCCGCCCTTTTAACGGCGCTGGAAGAGATTAGAAAACGGGGTGAGCAAGAGCAAAAAAACCGCCTTAATCATCAGGCCAGTCTTTTTGGTCAGGAAGAAGCGGTAAAAATTACCCGCGACAAATTGCCGCCGGTGGCCGAATTTTCCCCGCAGGAGATTAAAAAATTTGAAGAAGAACTTTTGGGATTTTCCCTAAATGGCGGCCCTCTTTGGGATAAAAATTTAGCCCAAAAATTTGACCAGAAAATTGCCGATGTTTTAGGGCTGCCGGCGGGAAGCCGGGCCAAAATTTTAGGGGTTATTGATCAGGCAAGAACGGTTTTTACCCGCAACGGCAATCACGAAATGGCTTTTTTAAAAATTGTTGATGAAACCGGCCAAATTGAGGCGGTGGTTTTCCCCAAAATTTTTGCCGAAACGCGCGAAAAACTGGTTGCCGGTCAGGCGGTGGCTTTGGTCGGAAAGCTGGATGAACGCGAGGAAGAAAAGTCCTTTCTGGTTGATAAAGTCTACTCTCTTGATGAGGCAAAGAAAAATTTTCTCAACGGCGAGGAAGACTATGATTTTACCATTATTATCCCCGAGAAAACCCGCCCTCAAGAACTGATGTCCTTAAACAAACTTCTTAAAACTCATCCGGGAGAAAAAAAGGGGCTTTTAATTTTTCAACAAAAAAATGGGGAAAAGTCTTTAGCCCTTAACTTTGGGGTTGACTTCACTTCCACTTTAGAGGGAAAAATTCAAGAATTGTTAAATACCAATTCCTCTGCTATAATAAACGCCAATGACTAAAACCAAAAAAGTGGAAATTCCAGAAAAAAGCGAAGAAAAAGTAGAAAGGGAAGAACCAAGGGTAGGGGAGACAGTTCGAGTTTACTTTAAGATACGGGAAAAGGGCGATAAAACGCGGGAAACCTTCTTTGAAGGCGATTTAATCGCCAAAAAGGGGCAGGGGAATGGGAAAACAATCACGGTGCGGCGCATCGGTAGCAACAAAATTGCCATCGAAAGAATTTTTCCTCTTTACTCGCCTTTAATCACTAAAATCGAAACAAAAAGCAAGCCTAAAAAAAGGACACGACGGGCCAAGCTTTACTACCAACGCCAAGCTTATAATAAATAAGCAGCAAAGGACATACTTAATGCCATCCTGGACTTGATTCAGGATCTTAAAAGATGCTGAATTAAATTCAGCATGACAAATAGAGTCTTGCCCCCAGATCGACATCGGATAGGCCAGAGAGGAGAAACCTTGGCCGCTGGCTTTCTTCAAAAACAAGGTTACCGGATTTTGGAAAGAAACTTTCGCGTCAAAGGGGGAGAAATTGACATTATTGCCCAAGAAAAAAATAGCCTGGTTTTTGTGGAAGTTAAGGCGCGGCAAGATGATTCTTTTGGCCGGCCGGAGGAGGCCATTAACCCCCAAAAAATCGCCACCATTATGAGGGTGGGCGAATATTATGCTTCCTGCCATCCCGAACTGCCCCAAGAATTACGAGTGGATGTTTTGGCCATTAACAAGGAAAACGGCCAAATTTCTTTTCGCTTATATCGCGATATTCACAAGGACTTGTAAGCTAAATCTCAAAACGCAAATGGCAAAACTACATGGTAAATCTAAAAACTTTTTTAAAATTTGTTTTTCAGATTTGAGTTTTAAGTTGTAGATTTGAGATTTGAGTTTTGAGATTTAAATTTTTTTTATTTTTTATGCCCTATCGTCCTCCCGAGAAAATTTTAGAAAAATACGCCCAGGTTTTGGTTAACTTTGCCCTAAATAATGGTCAAGGGATAAAAAAGGGGGAGGTGGTTTTTCTCCAAGTTTCCGAAGCGGCTAAACCACTGCTTATTCATTTAAGACGCCAAGCGCTTTTGGCCGGCGCTTACCCGATTATTCAATATTTGCCCGAAGGGCTGGAGCGTGAATTTTACGAATTGGCTAAAAAAGACCAGCTTATTTTTTTCCCCAAAAAATATCTTAAGGGGATAGTGGAACAAGCCGACCATTTCATCAGCGTTTTATCGGAAACCAATAAATACGAGCTTGAAGGAATTGCGCCCCAAAAAATTCTCCAGCGAAGCCGGGCTTTTGCTCCCTATAAACGCTGGCGGGAGGAAAAAGAAGGCCGGGGAAAACTCTCCTGGACGCTCGCTCTTTACGCCACGCCGGCAGAAGCCAAGGAAGCCGGCCTTACCTTAAAAGAATATTGGCAGCAAATTATCCGCGCTTGTTTCCTAGACTTTCCCGACCCGGTCAAAAAGTGGCGGGAAGTTTTTGCCCAAATTGAGCAAACCAAAAATCGCCTTAACCAACTGGCAATTGAAGAAATTGAAGTTAAGGCCAAAGATACTAATTTGACCATCGGTATTGGCGCCAATCGCCAATGGAGAGGCGGCTCGGGCACCAATATCCCCAGCTTTGAAATTTTCACCGCCCCCAACTGTCGGCTGATTAACGGTAAGGTTTATTTTAACCAGCCGCTTTATGTTTTTGGCCAGCTTATTAAAGACATTTATTTGGAATTTAAAAACGGCCGGGTGGTTTTGGCCCAAGCCCAAAGAGGCCAAAAGGCGCTTGAAGAAATTATTAAAACCCCGGGCGCCAATAGAGTAGGGGAGTTTTCCTTAACCGACGGCCGCCTTTCGCGCATTACCCATTTCATGGCGGAAACACTTTATGATGAGAATCGGGGCGGCCGAAACGGTAATTTTCATCTTGCTCTGGGCTCGGCTTATCAGGAATGCTATCAGGGGAGCAACAAGGAAAAATTAAAAGCAAAAGATTGGCAAAAGTTAGGCTTTAACCGCTCGCCTTTACATCTTGATTTTGTTTCCACCCAAAACCGCGTCGTTACCGCCTGCCTTAAAAACGGCCGGAAGAAAATTATTTACCAAAACGGCCAGTTTAAAAAATGAACACCAAGCAAACCTTAGTTATTTTTGGTGCTAGCGGCGCCCTATCTCGGGAAAAGCTTTTTCCGGCTCTTTTAAGGTTGAACCAAGAAGGGGAAAGTTTCTCCCAAATCATTGGTTTTGCCCGCACCCCCCTAACCACCAGAACTTTTATTAAAAGTCTAAAAAGCGCTTATTGTGGCAGGGAAGAAAAAAATCAGTTTTGGCAAAAAGTCTCTTATTTAAGCGGTTCGTACTCGCCCGAGGGAATTTCAAAACTTAAACCTTTTCTTGCCAAAAAGCCTGTTCTTTATTATTTTGCCCTGCCTGTTTCCCCCGATTTTATCATTCCCCTTATCAGCGGCTTAAAAAAAGAGGGTTTGCTTAAAGATAAGGACAAATTAATTTTAGAAAAACCGGTGGGCAAGAATCTTAAAGAGGCGCAGGAAATTATTAAATTCTTAAAAGCAACTGTTTGCTTAAAAAATGTTTACTTTATTGATCATTATCTTGGCAAAACCATGGTTCGCAATATTATCGCTCTCCGTTTTGCCAACCCTATTTTTAAAAGTCTTTGGAACAACCAATTTTTGGAAAAAATTAACATTGATATTTTGGAAAAAGAAGGCATTGGCCGGCGGGGGCAATATTATGACCAAAGCGGCGCCATTCGCGATATTGTCCAAAACCACGGCCTGCAGCTTTTAAGCCTCATTGGTATGGACGAGCCCAGAAGCCTTGAGGAGCAGGAATTTTTTAAAAAACGCCGGGAGGTTTTACAAAAAGTTCGCCTCTTTGGGGGGAAATTTGCCGGCAATGTTAAAATTGGCCAATACCAAGGTTATCAGAAAGAACCATATGTTGCCCCAAATTCTCTTACCGAAACCTACGCTTGCCTAAATTTGGAAATTAATTCCCCCAAAATGGCTGGCATTCCCATCAAAATTACCACCGGAAAAAAATTGGCCCGAAAAAAAACGGTGATAGAAATTTATTTTAAAAAAGATTTTACCTGTTCTTGGCAAGGACAATGCAATCGTCTTCTTTCCAATCGCCTGACGATTGATATTGCCTCACCGGCGATTTCCCTACAGCTTAACACCCGCTTTAAAAACAACCAGGCAATTCCCTCTCCAGAGGAGTTAAAAATAAAAATCGGTAATGATCAAGAAGATCCCTATCAGCAGGTTTTAAGCGATATTTTGGCAAACAGCCAATTTTCCTTTCCCCAAGCGGAGGATATTCTTTCCTCATGGCGTTTTATTGACCCTCTTCTTGCCAAAATCAATTCCCAAAGAAAGAGGATTTTAAAAATTTACTAAACCAAATCGGCCCTTTTCCCGAGATTATAAGCTAATTAACCCCCAAGTTGATTAGCATATTTTGGCTTCCTCGTAGTTTTTCTAAGTGATTGCGAAAAATAAATGCGGCTTACTGCTCGTAGTTCTTCGAAGCGTTAGCGAAGAAGAACGGAGTGTGGTTTACTGCTCGTAGTTCTTCGAAGAACGGAGTGCAGTAGCTCCAATGGGAATCGAAGACGCGCCGATTATCATCATTTAGCCCGAAAATTCCCATCTCAGAATCACGATTCACCGGCGGAAGCCCTATTATTAGAGGTATTTGATGGGTTCGATAAACCCATTGTCGCTACTTAGTAGCTCCAATGGGAATCGAAGACGCGCCGATTATCATCATTTAGCCCGAAAATTCCCATCTCAGAATCACGATTCACCGGCGGAAGCCCTATTATTAGAGGTATTTGATGGGTTCGATAAACCCATTGTCGCTACTTAGTAGCTCCAATGGGAATCGAACCCATGTTACCACCTTGAAAGGGTGGTGTCCTAACCGTTAGACGATGGAGCCAAGATAAAATGATTTTACCAAAAAAGAGAAAGAAATGCCAACTTTACTATTAATAAAACCTATGGTATTATTCATCTTTATGAATAAAGAAAAAAACCCACCAGAAGAAGGGCCTTTTTTTGGCACCACCGGCCCTTTTGGGACGGGTAAAAAATTTATGCTGGGACTAACACCAGAAGATTTGGAAAGATTAATAGAAACTTACGGGAAAGGCGCTAAAGTGGCGGATGTCATTACCAGCGAAATTCTCAAAAAAGGTAACCGCCAAAACTAAACCCTCTCGCCGCTTACCCCATTTCTCTTAAGCGCTCTAAAGAAAATCCCGAGGTTTGAAGCTATTTAACTCCGGGGGTTTGAAGCTAAAAAATATTTCCTCCTCATTTCTCCCTTAAGTCGTTCCAAAAATGACGGAATTTTACTTTTGTCTTTTGCCAAGGAGTAATTTTACCACCCTCAACCGCCACACGAAACTCGGTATAAAAACGAGATAAGTTTTTAACCAAGTATTTAAAAAGTTCGTCTTTTCCCTTCGTTTTGCCCCGGCAAATATGCTGATGGCAACCAACGGCCACTGTAAAAGCCGGCAGGAAAAGATTAATCTCCTCCAAATCGGCAGAGGTTAAATCTCTCCCTTTCTCTCCTGATTCAAACTCCATCATTGCTCCTCTTGCCTCCAGTTTATCTTGGCGATATTCCTCGTAGCGCATTTTAATTAATTTCTCCCAATCGGCAAGATGTTTTTTCTCAATGCCAAGATTTTTAAGATATCCAACATGGGCTTTGGGAATTTCGTCTCGAACCATCAGCAAATAATCACGAAATTCTTCTGGCTGTCTTATGTCGGGCGCTTCTAAGGTAAGCATGAAAAGCGTCAGGGGAGCAATGATCAACTCATTGAAAATACGATCTTTTTCTAATTGTTCCCGCTTATCAAATTCCGCTAACTTTTGAAATTTTGGGTCGTTAAACACTTTCGCCACAAAACCAATCGCCCCCTGATCAAGCATCGCCGCCGTGGCTTTGGCCATTTTAGGCAAAGAATCTGCCGAAAAGTCTTCCTTTTCAAGTTGTTCAATTTCCTCTCGGGGCTCCATTAACTTTATTTTAGCACCTCTTGTTGACAGCGTAAAATTTCAATATTTGGGCACTAAAAATCAAAAATCCCGAGGTTTGAAGGCTCGCTAACGCCGGGAGTTTGAAGCTAAAAAAATCCCGAGGTTTGAAGCTATTTAACGCCGGGAGTTGGAAGCTAATTTCCTTGCTCTTGATTGTCATCTTCCGATGTGCGAAAATAGAAAAAATCAAGAAAGGGAAGAACTCTCTTAAAAGGGGGTGAGAAAAAATGGCGGATGTTAAAGTTGGTAAAATCACTCATTATTACGATAAAATCGGCGTGGCGGTTTTGGCCGTGAACGAAGCGCCGCTTAAAACAGGAGAAACAATTAAAATTACCGACAATGAAGGCAACGAACTTTTCACCCAAGAAGTTACCTCCATGCAGGTAGAGCATCAAAATATTCCTGAAGCTAAAGTAGGCGAAGAGGTGGGGCTTAAGGTGGAGCAAGAAGTAAAAGAAGGCGACGAGGTTTATAAAGTGACGGCTTAATTTTCTCTTTTTGAAAATGAAAGTTGAAAAAGCGGAAGATGTCCGGCTTTTGGCGGAAAAAATTATTCTTTCCCTTAACTTTTCCCATATTAAAAAAGAGCGCCTTTTTTTCTACCGCAGTTTTTCCTCCAAAACTCGCGCCTTAGCTCGTATCTGGTCTTTTCCCTCCCTTTGGCAAGAAGCCCTTAATTTGCCCTCGTACTATATTATTGAGGTGGTTAGCGAAAAGTTTGATAAACTTGATCCCGAACAACAAGCCAAGGTTTTAATTCACGAACTGCTTCACATCCCCAAAACTTTTTCCGGCGCTCTCCTGCCGCACCGCACCGGCACTTTTAAACTTAGCCAGAGAACGGTTAATAAGATGTATCAAGAATACAAAAATAAAGAGAAAGATAAAATTGATACTTAAAAGCGAATTTTTTCTGTCCGTCTGGCAAAAAAATCTCAAATTCCTATTTAATTCAAAATTTAAAAGTCAATCCGCCAGCTGGCGGATCAAAATTGCAAGTTAAAATTAAAAAGTAATGCAAAAAACTTTTAACTTTTGTCCGCCAGCGGGCGGATTCGTCAGAATGACAACCACGATTAGCGTCATTCTGAACTTGATTCAGAATCGTCTTAAGGAATGATTCTGACTTTCGTCAGAATGACACTTTCGTCAGGATGACAACAGCCGTGCCGTCATTCCGGACTTGATCCGGAATCGGTGTTATTGTCAGAAACGCAGATTCTGACTTTCGTCAGAATGACGGTTACGGGACGGTTACAGGAATAATTTTGTCCGCCAGCTGGCGAATTTAGTTTTGAGTTTTAACATGTAATTTTTAGTTTTGCGATTTAACATTTGAGTTTATTTATTGTTTTTAAATTTTGATTTAGGCTTTGATATTTGATATTTGCGTTTTGATTTACCCTTATGCTTACCATCATCCACGGCGAAAATGTGGTTGCCAGCCGCAATTATCTTTTAAGCCAAATTGACCAATTTAAAAAAAAGGGCCAGGAGGTGCTTTTTTTAGACGAGAAAAACTTTACCCCCGAAAATTTAGTGGCCGCTTTGGAAAAAGATCTTTTTGGCCAGCAAAAAGTCGTTGTTTTTGAATCGTTTTCCCACCTTAAACCAAACCCAAAAAAAGAAGCGACAGAAATTATCAAGCAACACCCGGAAGGAATACTTTTTCTTTGGGAGGCAAAAACCCTCCCCGCTTCTTTTTTTAAGCCTTTCCCCAAAGGCCAGGCGCGTCTTTTTAAGCCTAGCCCTATTCTTTTTCAATTCTTGGATGCCCTTTCGCCAAAAAATAAACAAAAGACTATTTTCCTTTTAGGCCAAGCTCTTAAAAAAGAAGAAACAGGTTTGGTTTTTTATTTTCTTACGCGACGAATAAGCGATTTAATTTTAATCAAAGAAAACCATGAAGAAAAAGTTTCCGCCCGACAGGCTTGGCAAAAAGAAAAATTAAAAAAACAGGCGCAGGATTTTTCTCAAGAAAAACTCACCGATTTTCTTTGCCAACTTATTTGGCTTGATTATCAGCAAAAAAGCGGCCAGCTTTCCTATCCTTTCGAATTTGGCCTTGAACTTTTGCTGGCAAAAATGTAAACTAATAATTAAATTGGTATATTGTTAAACTGTTAAATTGCTATATTGCTTAAAGACGCGAATGAGCGAGGAGTACCATTCTGACATAAACGTCATTCTGAACTTGATTCAGAATCTGCTTTGGGGATAAAGGACAGATCCTGACTTTCGTCAGGATGACGGTTTCGTCAGAGCCTGTCCTGAATTTAATTCAGGAATGACGATTTCGTCAGGATGACGGTTTAAATTAATTTCTTAATTTTCAGCGAGCCTTGCGAGCAAATTTCTTTTAAAATTTCAATTTAACAGTTTAGCAATTTAGCAATAAATTTCGTGGTTGATCCCAACATTTTCTCCGCTTATGACCTGCGGGGAGTGGTGCCTCAGCAGTGGGACGAAAACGATGCCTACAATTTAGGTCGCGCTTTTGGCACTTTTTTTAAAAAAAGAGGAGTTAACGACTGTTATTTAGGCCGCGATAACCGCCTCACCTCTCCTTTAATTGCCAAAAAAATAAGCCAAGGCCTGCGGGAAAGTGGCGTTGAGGTGATTAATTTGGGCATCATTATTACCCCGATGATTTATTTTTCCTGGCACCACTTTAAGGCGCCGGCCACCATTATGGTTACCGCCAGCCATAACCCGCCGGAATATAACGGCCTCAAGGCAAGCCTTAACCAAAAACCAATTTTTGAAAAAGATTTAGAAGAAGTAAAGAAAATTTTTCTTGAGAAAAAATTTTCCTCCGGGCAGGCAAGCGAGAAAAAAAGAGAAATCGCCCCCGCCTATATTAATTATCTTCAAGAAAATATTAAAATCACCAAAAACTTTAAGGTGGCCATTGACACCGGCAACGGCGCCGCCGGCCTTTTTACCGAAAAAATCTTTAAAAACGAGGGTTGTCAGGTGACTTCCCTTTTTGCCGAATCCGATGGTTCCTTCCCCAACCATCAACCCTATCCCCAGAAAACCGAATTTTATACCGCCTTAATCGGGGAACTTAAAAAGGGCGGCGATGATTTAGGCTTAGCTTTTGACGGCGACGGCGACCGTTTGGGTGTTTATGATTCGAGCGGCCAATTTATCGAAAACGACCTTTTAGCCGGCATTTTTGCCCGTGATATTTGCGAAAAAAATCCGGGGGCAAAAATTGTTCTTAATGTTTCGACCACCATGGTGGTTTTGGAGGCAATCGAAAAAGCCGGCGGTCAACCTTTGCTTTGGAAAACCGGCTATCCCAACATTTCCCAAAAAATGAAAGAAGCGGGAGCTCTTTTTGGCGGCGAGATAAGCGGTCATTTTTTCTTTGCCGACCGTTATTTTGGCTTTGACGACGCCGTTTACGCCACTTTAAGACTTTTGGAGTTAATCGAAGAGAAGGGGAGCCTGGAAAAATTAAAAGAAGGCTTCTCCCATTATTATCAAATCCCCGAATTTCGCTTAAGTTTACCAGCGGGGAAAAATAAATACGAATTAATAGAAAAAATCGGTCAGTCAATTGAAAAAAATTATCCCCAAGCCGAGATTTTAACCATTGACGGCGTTCGTTTTTCTTTCCCAAACGGCTGGGGGTTAATTCGCGCTTCAAACACCGAACCGCTTCTCTCCGGCCGCGCCGAGGGAAAAACTCCCCAAGAATTGGAAAAAATCCGCGCCATTATTAATGAAGAGCTGGCAAGGGTAGGGGTAGGGGGGAGAATATGAAAAACAATATTATTCTAAAAGCAGAGGTGAGCATCTTGCGGATAATTCAAGCTTAAGTTGAAAAAACTCAAAATTCAAATCGCAAAACTCAAAACTAAAACTCAAAACTCAAATCTGGAAAAACATTTTTAAACTTTAAAAAGTTTTAACATTTGCCATGTAGTCCTGCCTTGCCGGCAGGCAGGTTTGCCATTTGCGTTTTGAGTTTTGAGATTATTTTTCGTGTTTATTCGTTTTACATTCGCGTCAATTCGTGTCTTTAAACGATGAAACAACACAGTTTTTATACTTAATACATCATACTTAACTTAATACTATATACTATTTTTCCCATGCCTATCTCTCCTTATTCCCAAAAAATAAACAAGCCCTGGGGCTATGAAGTTGTTTTCACTCCCAAGAATTTAGAAAGGGTGGGGAAGATTTTGTTTATTAAAAAAGGCTGTCGGTTAAGCCTTCAATATCATGATCAGAAAGAAGAAACGCTCTGTTTATTTCAGGGAAAAGCCAAAATCTGGCTGGAGGATGAAAAAGGCCAAATAAAACCCCTTTACATGAAGCCGCAAATGGGCTACACTGTTTTGAAGGGTCAAAAACACCGCCTGGAAGCCTTGGAGGATAGTTTTATTTTTGAGGTTTCCTCGCCGGAAAGAGGCACTACTTATCGGCTGGAAGACGATTACCAAAGAGGAACGGAAAAAATAAAATAAAGAAATTAAAAAAGTAGAAATTCGCTCGCCATGCTCGCTGAAATTAAGAAATTAGAAATTAATTTAAACCGTCATTCTGACGAAAGTCAGGATCTGCGTTTTTCAGACATCAATAACGATTCTGAATCAAGTTCAGAATGACGCTGATCGTGACTGCTATTCTGACGAATCCGCCAGCGGGCGGATGGACTTTTGAATTTTGAATTTTGAATTTTTTAAGCCGTGCCTTTAGAAAATCATTCTCCCTACGTTCTCTGGTTTAACGAAGTTGACAAAGAAGATATTCCCTTGGTGGGCGATAAGGGCGCTAACTTGGGCGAGATGACCAAAATTGGCGCCGCCGTGCCCGACGGTTTTATTGTCACCACCACCGCCTACTTTTACTTCTTAAAAGAAAACAACTTGGAGGAAAAAATCCGCGTTCTGCTGCGACAAGTTAATCCCTCCAAACCGGAAAGCTATCAGGAAGTGGCGGAAAAAATCCAACGGTTAATTATCAACTCGCCCATGCCCAAAGATTTGGCCTTACAAATTATGAAGGCTTATCTTAAATTGGGCAAGGGTATTCAAGAACCGTTGGTGGCGGTACGCTCCTCGGCCACGGCTGGGGACTTGCAACGGACTTTTCTTAACATTAAGGGCGAGGCCAACGTGGTTAATAGCGTTCATCGTTGCTGGGCGTCACTTTTTGAAGGCCGGGGAATTTTTTATCGCGAAGAGCATGGCTTTGACCATCTTAAGGTGGGCATTGCCGTGCCGGTGCAAAAAATGGTTCAATCAGACGCCTCGGGAGTGATTTTCACCGCCGACCCCACCGGCCAACGGAAAAATGTTATTTTAATCGAAGCCGTCTGGGGGCTGGGCGAGCTAATTGTTCAGGGCGAGATTATCCCCGATCTTTACGTGGTTGATTTTAAAACGCTTAAAATTTTAGAAAAGGAAATTCATCCTCAAAGAATTCAACTCATTAAAAAGGGCGAAAAAACGTTAAAAACTTTGGTTCCCAAAAGCAAAATTAAAAAACCAAAGCTTACTAACAGCGAGGTGAAAAAATTGGCCAAAATGGCCAAAAAAATCCACGAACATTATTTCTTCCCGCAGGATTTAGAATGGGCCCGGGAAAAGGGCAAGTTTTATATTGTCCAAACAAGGCCGATCACAACGATAAACAAATCTTCTAAAAAACAAACTTCCCACCTTATTAAGCCCCAAACCTCAAACCTCAAACCATTTTTAACCGGTATCCCCGCCAGCCCCGGGTTAGGCATTGGTCCGGTGGAAAAAGTTAAATCAGCCAAAGAAATTAATAAAGTAAAAAAGGGCGATATTCTGGTAACGCCGATGACTTCTCCTGATTTTGTGCCGGCGATGAAACTGGCGGCGGCGATTGTTACCGATCAGGGGGGAATTACCTCCCATGCGGCGATTGTCTCCCGGGAGTTGGGTATTCCTTGTGTGGTGGGCACCAAAAATGCCACCCGCAAGCTAAAAGATAATCAGCTTATTATCGTTGATGGCCACGAAGGTAAGGTTTACCCCGCCAAAAAAACCGATTTGGAAGTTTTTGCCAAAGCAGAGACTGCCAAAACATTGGCGCTTGAGGAAGATAATGGTCCTAAAATTAAAACCGCCACCAAGCTTTATGTTAATTTGGGCGAGCCGGATTTAGCCGAGGAAATTGCCCGCAAAAATGTTGACGGCGTCGGCCTTTTACGAGCCGAATTTATGTTTGCTCAAATTGGCACCCATCCCCGCCTTTTAATTGAGCAAAAGAGAGGAAAAGAGCTGGTAGAAAAACTGTCGGCAGGAATAGAAAAATTCTGCCAGGCTTTTTATCCCCGGCCGGTGGTTTATCGCACCAATGATTTTAAAACCAATGAATATCGCCATCTTAAGGGCGGGGAGAAATTTGAGGAGGAAGAAGAAAATCCGCTTTTGGGTTTTCGCGGCGCCAACCGCTATCTTTCCGACGAGGCAGTTTTTAAACTTGAAGCAGAAGCGATTAAAACCGTTCGTAATAAAAAAGGTTTAAAAAATCTCTGGGTGATGCTTCCTTTTGTACGCACTCCCGGGGAACTGCGGGAAACCAAAAAACTTTTGGCCAGTTTTGGCTTAATCCGCAGCCCAAGTTTTAAGCTTTGGCTGATGGTGGAAATTCCCAGCAATGTTATTTTATTGGAAGATTTTATTAAGATGGGTATTGACGGCGTTTCCGTAGGCACCAACGACCTAACGATGCTCCTTTTGGGTATTGACCGTGACAACCCCCACGTCGCTCATCTTTATGATGAAGAAGACCCGACGGTTTTATGGGCTTTGGAAAAAATCATCAAAACCTGCCAAAAAAATAAAATTACTTCCTCTATTTGCGGCCAAGCGCCATCCGACAGCCTTTCTTTAGTAAAAAAGCTTGTCCGTTGGGGAATTACCAGCATCTCCGTTAACCCCGACGCTATTGGTAAAGTGCGCCAGACCATTGCCGAAGCGGAGAAAGAGGTCGTGGGGAAGAAATAAAATTCAAAGACAATAAATAAACTCAATAAACTCAAATGTTAAATCGCAAAACTCAAAACTACAACTCAAAACTTAAATCTAAAAAAAACAACTTTAAGCCTCAAAAAGTTTTAACATTTGCCATGTAGACCTGCCTGCCGGCAGGCAGGTTTGCCATTTGCGTTTTGAGATTTGAGTTTTAACTTATCCGCCAGCTGGCGGATCAAAATGCAAAATCAGTAATCCGTAATAGGTAACTCGTAATACGTAATTATCAAAGACAGGATTATTCTTTTAATTACGAGTTACTAACCTTTTATATTTTACTTTTTAATTTTAACTTGTACTTTTGAATTTTGAATTTTGACTTTCTTTAGCAATTTATCTTTTTATGTCTAAAATTAAAAAAGTGGAAGCTCGGGAAATTTTAGATTCCCGCGGCAATCCTACCTTGGAAACCACCATTATTTTGGATAATAATATCTGGGCAAAAGCCTCGGTTCCCTCAGGGGCTTCTACCGGCGCCAACGAGGCACTTGAACTGCGGGATAACGACCCCAAACGCTATTTGGGTAAGGGGGTGCTTAAAGCTGTTTATAACGTAGAAAATGAAATTGGCCCAAAAATTATCGGCCTTGATCCTTATGAGCAGGAAAAAATTGACAAGGTAATGATTGAAGCCGACGGCACGAAAAACAAGAAGAATTTAGGCGCCAACAGCATTCTTTCCTGCTCCATTGCCGTTTTGAAAGCCGCCGCCCAAAACGAAAATCAGCACCTCTTTGAATATTGCCGCCGAAAAGCCCAGGAGGCCGGCCTAAAGCTTCCCGAAGAAGAGAAAATTCCCATCCCGGTTTTAAACTTAATTAACGGCGGCAAGCATGGGGCCGGCAACTTGGAATTTCAGGAGTTTCACATCATTCCTTGGGGAATTAAAGAATACCACGAACAACTGCGGGCGGCTACCGAGGTTTACCACCAAGTTGAGGCAATTCTTGAAGAAAATCAGGCGATCCATTCGGTGGGTGATGAAGGCGGTTTTGCCCCCAATTTATTTACCAATCTGGACGCCATTGAGGTGGTTGTGCGCGCCATTAATAAAGCCGGCTATCTTCTCCATAAAGATATTTATTTAGGCCTTGACGTGGCCGCTGATTTTTTTTATAAAAATAACCGCTACAAAATTCGCGACCGCAGCGCTCCGATGGAGGCCAGCGCTCTTATTGATTACTACCGCGACTTAAGAAACCAATACCCCCTGCTTCTTTTGGAAGACCCCCTTTATGAAGAAGATTTTAAAGGATGGGCCCAGCTGGCGGCCAGTTTTGCTAACGATCAGACTATTTTAGTCGGCGACGATCTTTTGTGCACCAATATCGAACGGGTGGAAAAAGCGATCAGCGAAAAAAGCTGCAACGCAGTTTTAGTTAAACCCAATCAAGTAGGCACCATCAGCGAAACTTTTGAAGTAATAAAGCGCAGTCGCGAAGCTGACTGGCAGGTAGTGGTTTCCCATCGTTCGGGGGAGACTAACGATACTTTTATCGCCGATTTTGCCGTGGGCGTGGGGGCTGATTTTGCCAAATTAGGCGCCCCGGCGCGGGGAGAGCGGGTGGCCAAATACAACCGGCTTTTGGAAATTGAGGAGATAATAACTCGCTAATTCAAAATTTAAAAGTTAAAATTCAAAATTGCAAGTCAAAAGTTAAAAGTTTTTTACTTTACTTTTGAATTTTGAATTTTGACTTTTGACTTTTTATCATGCCTTCTCCCGTTGTTCTTATCATCATGGATGGCTGGGGGCTTTCCCGTCATGAAGAAGGGAATGCGGTTTTGCAAGCCAAAACTCCCAACATTAATAAGCTTTGGGCTTCTTTTCCCCATACCCAATTAATCGCCTCCGGCGAACCGGTGGGTTTGCCCCAAGGCGAGCCGGGTAATTCGGAAACCGGCCATCTAAATTTAGGCGCCGGCCGGATTGTTTTTCAGGATTTGGTCCGTATCAATACCAGCATCGCCGACGGCTCATTTTTTAAAAATCCTGCCTTTAAGGAAGCGGCAGAATTTGTTCGCCAAAACAAAAGCGCCTTGCACATCTTGGGAATGATTGGCGCCGGCGGCACCCATTCCAGCCTTAACCATCTTTTCGCCCTTTTAAACTTTGCCAAGACGGAAAAAATTAACCCGGTTTATCTTCATCTTTTTACCGACGGCCGCGATTCTCCTCCCACCGCCGCCCTAAGCATTCTTCCTAAAATTAGGGAGAAAATGGCGGAAGCAGGAGTGGGCGAAATTGCCACCATTATGGGCCGATTTTGGGCGATGGACCGGGACAACCGCTGGGATCGCACCCAAAAGGCCTACGAAGCCTTGGTTTTAGGAAAAGGAAAAACCGCCCCCAGCGCGGAAAAAGCAATCGAGCAATCATACCTCGAAAGTAAAACCGATGAATTTATTGAGCCAACGGTAATCTTAAAGGGAAAAAAGCCGGTCGCCACTATTAATGATAACGACGCGGTGATCTTTTTTAACTTTCGCATTGACCGGCCGCGGCAATTAACCAAGGCTTTTGTTTTGCCCGACTTTGAAGAATACCGGCCTAAAAAAGCCTCTTTTGACCCCTACGCAGAACGCTACGGCCAAAAGCTTTACGCACCTATTGAACGAGAAAAAACTTTCAAACGGGAAAAAGTTTTAAAAAATCTTTATTTTGTCACCATGACCGAATATGAAAAAGGTCTGCCGACCAAAGTGGCTTTTCCCCCTCGCTTTATTGTTTTCCCCTTGGCCCAAGTTTTAGCGCAAAAAGAAAAGCGTCAGTTTCACCTTGCGGAAACGGAAAAAGAACGCTTCGTCACTTATTACTTTGACGGATTTCGGGAAAGGCCCTTTAATTTGGAAAGATGGTATGAAGTTGCTTCGCCGCCGGTAAAAACTTACGACCAAAAACCGGCCATGTCGGCCTACGAGGTTACCAACGAAGCCCTAAAACAAATTAACCAAAATCATCTTGATTTTATCTTGATTAATTTTGCCAATCCCGACATGGTGGGGCACACCGGCGTTTTGGAGGCGGGCATCCGTGCCTGCGAGGTAGTTGATGAATGCGTAGGCAAAATTGTCAACCGCATTTTTGTCAACGGCGGCACCGCGGTGATTACCGCCGATCATGGCAATGTGGAGGAGATGATTAATCTTGCCACCGGCGAAATTGACACCCAGCATTCTGTTAACCCCGTTCCTTTCATTATCGCCGGCCGGCAATTTTTAGGCCAACCACACACCCTCCTTCAGGGCATCTTAGCCGATGTGGCGCCCACCGTTTTAAAACTTATGGGGATCACCCCGCCCACGGTGATGACCGGCCGCAGTTTAATTTAGACAGAAACAAACAACCACTTCTCCCTTTATTTTTCGGCCGCAAATTTTGGGAAAAACTTCTTCTAAGCTGCCACGAACTACTTCTTCGTGAACTTTAGTTAATTCCCGGGCAACGGCCACTTGAGGATTGCCCAAAATCTCCTTCATTAAGGAAAGCGTTTTTTCCAAACGATAGGGCGATTCGTAAAAAATAAATGTTGACGAAAGGGAAGAAAGGGCAATTTTAGCGCTTTCTGCAAAAATCTTTCGCTTTTTGCCTTCTTTTTTAGGCAAAAACCCCAAAAAGAAAAATTTATCCGGCGGCAAGCCGGAAAGAATTAAGGCGGTTATCGCCGCGCAGGGGCCGGGGATAGCCGTTATTTCTACCCCCTCCCTGATGGCTTCCCGCACCAAAAAAAATCCCGGATCAGAAATAAGCGGGGTGCCGGCGCTGGAGACAAGAGCAATTTTTTGACCTTCCTTCAAACGTCTGATAATTTCCGGCGTTTTTCTTCTTTCGTTTTCTTCATAAAAAGCCAAAAGAGGCGGAAAGGGCTTTTTTTTGTCCCCAAAAGACTGAAGGAAATAACCGGTACGACGTGTATCTTCGCAAAGAATTAAATCCGCCTCAAGAAGCGTTTTTTGCGCCCGAGCGCTTAAATCTTCCCTATTGCCGATGGGGGTGGAAACAAGATATAATGGCACAGTAGAAATCAACTGCTAAAAGACGCGAATTAACGCAAATGAGAAACGAATGGACACGAAAAATAAACGCAAATATTAAATCGCAATCCGCCAGCTGGCGGATCAAAACGCAAATGGCAAAACTACATGGCAAATGTTAAAACTTTTTAAAACTTAAAGTTGTTTTTTTTAGTTTTGAGTTTTAACATGTAGTTTTGAGTTTTGCGATTTGAGATTTGCGATTATTTTTATTATATCGTGTTTTCTTTTATTGACCAAATCCTTAACTGGCTGATTGGCGCTATCGGTGATCAGGGGCCGCTGGCAATTTTTTTGGGCGGTTTAATTGAGCAGGTCATTATCCCCCTCCCGTCACCTTTAATTGCCATGGCCGGCGGTTTCTTGCTTATTCCCCAAGAGCTTGCCTTCCTTCAGGTTTGCCAAGAAGTTTTTTTAAAAATCACCCTGCCTTATACCTTAGCCGCTATTTTGGGCTTGGGAATTGTTTATTTTATCGCCTATTTCGGGGGCAAACCTTTAATTGACAAATTCAGCCGCTGGCTGGGCTTTTCCTGGCAGGAGATTGAGAATTTACAAAAAAAATTTTCCGGCAGTCGTAAAGATGAGCTTTTAATTATTGCCTTGCGCGCCATTCCCGTTATTCCTATTTCCGTTATCTCCGGCGTTTGCGGCGTTATTCGTTTCTCTATTCCCCGATTTTATCTTGCCTCGTTTATCGGCATTTTAATCCGCAGTTTTATTTTGGGGCTTATCGGTTGGCAAACCGGCGAGGCTTATCAGGCCATTGCCTCCGGCTTAGACAAAGCGGAAAGTATCATAACTATCGCTATTTTTGCCATCATTATTGCCCTTCTTTTTTGGGGCTATAAGAAAAGAGAACGGTTTTTGAAGAAAAAATGATAAAAAGACAAGAGCGCTAAGTGTATCATGAAAAATTCAAAGTCCAAAAGGCAAAATCATGCTTGAAATGCGTGAAATGCGTGAAACGCTTGAGACGTCAACCAAACATCACCCGCTTCAAACTTTAAACATTTCAAGCCTCAAACTTTAAGGCAGATCCTGATTTTCATCAGGATGACACTTTCGTCAGAGCCTGTCCTGAATTTAATTCAGGAATGACGGTTGCGTCAAAATGACGGTTTAAATTAATTTCTAATTTCTTAATTTCAGCGAACAGAAGCAAGCGAATTTCTCTTAATTTCCGTCTTGCGCTTTCATTCTCCCTCAAACCGGCGGATAACCCCGGTTACCCTTCCTTTAATTTGCACATTACGGACAAAAATTGGTTTATAAGCGCGATTGGCCGGTTCAAGCTTTACCCGTGTTTTTTGCCTAAAAAAGCGCTTAATTGTCGCCATGCCATCGTCCAAAACCGCCACCACAATGTCGCCATCACGGGCTTCATTCTGCTCCTCCACCACCACAAAATCGCCGTCTAAAATTCCCTCATCAATCATCGAATTGCCTTTCACCTGAAGCACAAAAGTTCGTTTCCGGCCGGAGGCAAAAGAAGCGGGAATACTGGTGGTGGCATTGGGGTCAGGATAGGCCTCAATGGGGGCGCCGGCGGCAACAAAGCCTAAAATCGGCACTTCTACTTGATTATCAAAAGGCACGCTCATTAAATCTTTATCCAAAATTTCAATTCCCCGCACCTTGCCCTGATAACGCCGCAAAACTCCTTTTTCCTCCAAGCGCCCTAAATGTTCATGGACGGTGGCCAGCGAGGAAACACCAATAGCTTCGGCAATCTGTTGCAGGGTAGGGGAGTGGCCAAACTTTTGGATATACTGGTTAATAAAATCCAAAATCTGGCGCTGACGTTTATATAAAGTTACCGGCATTAAAATCATGCTACCAAAGAAAACCCAAAAAGTCAAGAGAAAAAACCGGCGAATTGCTTATTTTTCTACCCAAAAAATATCTAAATATCTAATCGTTTATTAAAACTTTCCCCGCTTTCAAAAACTAAATTGCTATGTAGTAATTTAGTCGGGCGGGCAATTTGTTAAGCAAATATTTTAAGGAAAAAGCTGTTAAAATCAATTAAGAAAACGGCTTCGTCTTGTTTGGTTGATTTTTAATTATTTATTAAAGATGGTCTCGGAAATAATCGTCATCAAAGGCATAAGAGTAAAAATAAGCTGGTTTCCCCGCGGGAAGAAAATCCCCCCTCGAGTAACTCAAGTAAGCGGGTATTGCTTTAATAAAAAAGGGGAGGTTTTAATCGTCAAAAATAAAAATGGTCATTGGAATTTCCCCGGCGGTCATCCGGAAAAAAAAGAAACGCCAGTCGAAACTTTGAAAAGAGAAATTTGGGAAGAAGCGAAAGTTGAAATTAAAGAAGAGTGTTTGATTGGCTATCAGAAAATTGAGTGCCTGCAAAAACCTTATCTTAAAGAAGGGAAAACCCATCACCAATTACGATATATTTGCTTGGTTAAAAAAATCAGTAAATTCACCGCTGACTTTGAAACCAGAGAACGAAAATTCGTCAAGCAAGATCATTTAGATAAATTTATCCCTTGGGTAAAAGGAAAAACTGCCCAAGCGCAAGTTAATCTCCTAAATAATTTTTACAAACAAAATTTCACCTTAAAAAAGCATCGTTCCCTATAGCTTAGGCGAAGAAAAAGAACACGCCGCGATGTTAACCAGCTCTCCAAGAGAAAATGAGTCCGCCCCCAACAAAAGGCAACACTTGACGATAAACTTTACAAAAAGCTTTACAATTCTTTAGTTTGGTTCTATACTAATGATAATGTTTAAACCTAAGTTTGAATTAACGCCAAAACTGCTTGGCAATATAACTAAAATAGAAAGATTATACGGCCAAATAGAGGGCCTAAAAATTCCTCAAAAATTAGAGCTTAATTTACATCGGGATAACCTCATCCAATCTTCTTATGCTTCCAATAGTATTGAGGGGAATCCCTTGTCTTTGCGAGAAGTAACCAACCTGCTTCTGGGGGAAAGAGTTCCGGTTAACCGGGAAGAAAAAGAAGTGAAGAACTATTTTGACATTTTGCAAAATTTAAAAAATTATACCAAGAAAGAACTTGATTTACCTCTAATTATGGCTGTTCATCAACAGCTAATGAAAGGCGTAAAAGACGAAATTGCCGGCAAAATTAGAAACAAAAGAGTGGTCGTAGGAAAATATGCCCATAACGGAAAAGAGGGGGGCTTTTCCTTAGAAGTTAAACATGAGCCTCCTTTTCACCAGTCAAGGCAAATCATTAAAGCACTAGAAGAATTAATATCTTGGCTTAACCGTAATAAACAATTACCGGTAGTAATACAAGCAGGCATTTTTCACCACCATTTTGTTTATCTTCATCCTTTTATTGATGGTAATGGCCGAACGGCCCGCCTTTTAACGGCCTTAATTTTCCTGAAAAATAATTACCAAATTAATAAATATTTTGTTTTAGACGATTATTATGATATTGACAAAATTTTGTATTCCGACAAGTTGCATCGCGCCGATTTGGGCGATAAAACCGAATGGCTGGAATACTTTTCCGACGGTGTTTTATATTCTCTCCAAGGAGCTTTAGTAAAAATAGAAGAAGCATTATTTAAATTAAGAGTCGAAGAAAAACCCACCCCAAAAGAAAAAGAGGTTTTGGTTCTTGTTCAAGAAAGAGAAGAAATAACCTCCCAAGAATTGGCGACAATTTTAAAAATTTCCCGCCAACAAGCTCACAATTTACTTAGTTCTTTGGTAAAAAAAGACTTCTTGAGAAAAAGAGGAACAACAAAAGGAAGTTATTATCTTTTAAAGTAGAAAGAAACTCTCCTTCCTCTTTAATAGCATGATTCATTGATAATTAATTTAGGTAAGAAAAATAATATGGCAGCAATGATTAAAAACGATAAACAAATTGAGGGCATTCGCCGCTCCTGCCAGCTGGCCTCAGAAACTCTTGACTATCTAACTCCCTTTGTTAAAGAGGGGGTGAGCACTGAGGAAATTAACCGGCTAACCCATCGTTTCATTACTGACCACCAAGCCAAACCGGCCCCCCTAGGATACCAAGGTTTTCCTAAAAGCGTTTGTACTTCCATTAATGAAGTTGTTTGCCACGGGATTCCTTCCGAAAAAGAAATTCTAAAAAATGGCGATATCTTAAACATCGACGTTACCACCATCTTAGATGGCTATTACGGCGACACGTCGCGGATGTTTTTAATCGGTAAAATTAGGAAAGAAGCCCAACTTTTGGTAGAACGAACTTATGAGGCGATGATGCGGGCGATTAAAAACTTAGGGCCGGGGAAATATCTTAATGATTGTGTGGGGCGGCCGATTGAAGAATATCTTCGCCCTTTTGGTTATGCCTCGGTGCGCGAACTTTGTGGCCATGGGGTGGGAATAGAATTCCACGAATCGCCTTCGGTTTTTTTCTTTGATACCGGTCAAAGAGGGCCACTGTTGAAACCGGGAATGATTTTTACCGTTGAACCAATGGTTAACGCTTCAACTTTCTGGAAGGTTAAAATCGATCCCGATGACGGCTGGACGGTACGCACCGTTGACGGCGCTTTATCGGCCCAATGGGAACACACGGTTTTAATCACCGCCAAGGGGCACGAGATATTAACTAAATAAATTCAAAAGTCAAAATTCAAAATTCAAAATTAGAAAACTAAATTGCTAAATTGTTAAAAACGTCATCCTGAACTTGATTCAGGATCGTCTTAAGAAACGGATTCTGACTTTCGTCAGAATGACGACCACGATCATCGTCATCCCTGAATTAAATTCAGGGCAGGCTCTAAACTTGATTCAGGATCAATTAAAAATACCCCTCTGGTAAAAGTTAGTATGGATTTTTTAGGATATTTTATAAATAGATCTTGCATATTTTATCCGCTTTTTTAATCGTCTCCCTAAGCCAATCGGGATATTTTCCATTGCCGACTATCTCTTCCATGCTTTTCCACTCAAAACTCTTGTGCTCCTCGCTTAGCCTAACTTCTTCTTGTTTCGTAACACATAAAAAATCAATTCCCACCAGTTGTAAACCCCTATCAGCTTTAATAAATGTCCAGGCATTAAAAACTTGTTCAACTTTCACATTAAGACCGGTTTCTTCTTTAGATTCCCGCCTCACCGCTTCTCCAAGCTTTTCTCCAAATTTAATTCTTCCCCCGGGCATATCAAAGGTGTCGGGATTAATATCCTCGACATCACTTTTTTTCAAAACCAAATATTTTTTCGAGCGAGTGTTAAAGATAATCGCCTTGGTGGCAACTCCGAATTCTGGCATAGGGTTACTTTATAAAATATACTAATTTTAACCAAATATGACAAATTTTTAGGCGATCGCCTAAAAATTTGTCATATCATATTATAAATAATAAACTCGTGGCTAAAAAATAAATGTCATCATAAACCTGTCATGCTATAAAAAGATCCGTCTCGGGCAGGGTTCTGGATTAGTATTATCCTACTAAACAAGAAAAATTCTATTCGTCAGCTGGCGGATAAAATTATTCCTGTAACCGCCCCGTAACCGTTATTCCTGAATTAAATTCAGGACAGGCTCTGACGAAAATCAGGATCTGCCGTTTTCTGACAATAACACAGATTCCGGATCAAGTCCGGAATGACGGCACGGCTGTCGTCATTCCTGAATTAAATTCAGGACAGGCTCTGACGAAAGTCAGGGTCTAACTGATTCTGAATCAAGTTCAGAATGACGCTAATCGTGGCCGTCACCCTGACGAAAGTCAGAACCTGTAACCGCCCCGTCCGTCATTCTGACGAAAGTCAGGATCGGCTTTAAAGCTTGATGCTTGAAGCGCTTGAGGCTTGAATCGTTTGAATCGTTTAACGTTTTTACGTTTCAAACGTCTCATGCATTTCACATTGGGATACGCGAATGGACACGAAAAATAAACTCAAAACTCAAATGGCAAATGGCAAATCTACATGGCAAATGTTAAAACTTTTTAAAACTTAAAGTTGTTTTTTTAGTTTTGAGTTTTAACATGTAGTTTTGCGTTTTGAGATTTGAGATTTGAGTTTATCTTTTGTTTTTGAATTTTGCCTTTTGAATTATTTTTGCGCCAGTCATTTGCTCATTCGTGTCCATTCGCGTATCCGTAGCAATATCGCAATTTAACAATAATTATTTCGCTTCTATCTCCCTTATCTTTTCCCGTAATTTGATCGCCATCTCAAAATCCAAGGCATCGGCGGCTTTTTTCATTTCTCGCCGTAAATCGGCGGCTAATTTCCGCCGTTCGTTTGGCAATAGCGATTTTACTTCTCGCAACCGGCGGTTTAGGGCTTCTTCTTTTTTCTCCTCTTCTTCACCCACAATCAATTTTGATCGCACCGGTTTTTTGATCGAGTGGGGGGTAATCCCATGACGACGGTTATAATCTTCTTGAATCGCCCGCCGGCGGTTCACCTCCGCCACCGCCCCCTTAATTGAACCGGTCAGCGTATCGGCGTAAAGAATCACCCGGCCTTCTTCATGACGCGCCGCCCGACCCATAATTTGGATTAAGGAGGTTTTACTGCGCAGAAATCCTTCTTTATCGGCGTCCAAAATCGCCACCAAGGAAACCTCCGGCAAGTCAAGACCTTCCCGCAAAAGATTAATCCCCACCAAAACGTCCACTTCTCCCAAACGTAAATTATCCAAAACATCGCTTCGCTTTAAGGTCTCAATTTCCGAATGAAGATAGGCCACGCGCAAGTTTTCCTTTTTTAAAAAATCCGTTAAATCCTCGGCCAGCCTTTTGGTGAGAGTTAAAACCAAAACCCGCTGGTTTTTTGCCACTCTTTTTTTAATCTCGCCAATTAAATCCTGAACTTGATTGGCGGTGGGGCGAATAATTACTTCCGGGTCCAAAAGGCCGGTGGGGCGAATCAATTGTTCCACCACCTGACCACCATCTTTTGCCCTTGATAATTCCCAATCGGCTGGAGTGGCGCTCACATAGATTGTTTGCGGGGTGCGCCTTAAAAACTCTTCAAAACGAAGAGGCCGGTTGTCAAAAGCCGCGGGCAAGCGAAAACCAAAATCCACTAAGGTTTTTTTGCGCTCATAATCGCCCCGATACATCCCCCGAATTTGGGGAACACTCATATGCGATTCGTCAATAAAAAAAAGCCAATCCTGACCATAGGCCTCTTTGAAATAATCAAGGAGAGTATAGGGCGGTTCGCCCGGGGCGCGATTGTCAAAATAACGGGAATAATTTTCAATGCCGTTAACATAACCGACACGCTTAATCATTTCCAAATCATAGTTAACTCTTTCGGCAATTCTTTGCGCCTCAATAAAACGCTTTTTTTCTTTAAAAAATTTTACCCGCTCCTCCAAATCCTTCCTAATTTGGCGAAAAATTTCCTCGTCGTTTTTGCCCGCCAAATAATGGCGCGCGGGAGGAATCTTTACCTCTTCATTGTATTGAAGAGATAAGTCTTTAATTCTTTTCCCCGTTAGCGGGTCAATACATTCTATTGTATCAATGACTTCATTAGGCTGTATTAGGCGGATTAAGTAGTCGCCGGAGGAGGGGAAAATATCAAGATTTTCTCCCCGCACCCGAAAGCCGGCCCGGCGAAGCTCGTAATCCTGCCTTTGGTAACCAATTTCCACCAGCTGGCGCAAAATCTCCTCGCGGGGTAGCTGGTCGCCCTTTCTTAAGGTAAGAATATGGCGACGAAAAACTTGGGGAGAACCAAGGTTGTAAAGACAAGAAACCGAAGCCACCACTAAAACATCGCTTCTGGTTAAAATATTATTGGTTGCCTCAAGGCGCAGTTTGTCGATTAGCTCGTTGATTTCCGTTTCCTTGGCAATATAAGTGTTGGTGGTCGGCACATAAGCCTCCGGCTGGTAATAATCGTAATAGGAAACAAAGTAGGAAACGGCATTTTTGGGGAAAAAATCGCGAAACTCCTGATAAAGCTGGCCGGCTAAAGTTTTATTATGGGAAATAACCAGCGTTGGCCGGCCAACCGCCTCAACCACCGAAGCCATGGTAAAGGTTTTACCCGAACCGGTGGTGCCCAAAAGCACTTGCTCTTTCATTCCTCCCCTAACTCCCTCAATCAACTTTTTAATTGCTTCGGGCTGGTCGCCGGTGGGGGAGAAAGGAGCCTGAAGTTTAAATTTCATTTTGATTCTAATTATATCATTTTCTATTATAAATCAGATTTTTTCCTTCTTCAATATATTATATCCTATAACTATTGATTACTACTATCATTTATGATAGAATTCGGCCAATTCATTAAAAAGTTAAGATTAGCCTTAACTCTTGTTTAATGAATGAGCACTTTGAAAGAGAGGGCCGAAGAATCTCCTTTTAGCTTTTCGTCCCCGCTAAGGGGCAAAAAATTTTGCCTTTTGGCGGGGCCGAGAAAAGAAAGGAGAAAAAAAATGAATAGCCGAAGAATCGTTGGAACAATTGGAATAGTGGGAACAGTCTTGGCAGTATTGTTATTGCCTTTTTGGAGCCAGAACGATGAAGTTCAAGCTCAAGGTCAGTATCATGTCTTTTTGCCAGCTGTTCTTAATGCCGCTTCGCCAAAACAGCCAACGGTACCTCTACCGGAACCGTCTCCCACTCCTCTTCCTCTTCCTGAAAAAAGGGAATTTAATCTTTCCCTTAACTTAAGGGAACAGGAGGGGGTGACCATCCTCAACGACCGCCCTGATTGGGACGGAAAGGCTAACAGCATTGTTAGCCTCATCGTCGTCGACGGGACGGCGGAATTTCTCTTCCAGCGTTGGGGACCTCCCGGCAAATGGGACACTATTGAAGCAGAAAAGACGGTTAGCCTAGAGGGAACCGTTAATCTTGCTGAGTATGAGCAAGGTGTCTGGAACGATACCTTGCAAAAGGTGACCATCGCGGAAGGCGACATTGTCGTCTTGTCTGAAGAAAGCGATGGCAGCGGCATTACCATCATTCTCGTCGGATAACTATCCACTCGGCCCTGGGGAGGTCAAGTGTCCAAGAAATTGGAAAATGATCACAATGGCGTGATCAACTTTATTTTCCTTTTTCTTGGCCTTGTCCTCCCTCTCTCTCGTGTTAAAATAAAGCCAATGAAAAGCCACGGCCGCCATTTTTTAATTGATTTTTACGATTGTTCGCCCGTTCTTCTTAATGATGGCAAGAAAATAGAAAGCTTGCTTAAAAAAGCTGCCAAAATTGCCGGCAGTCAAATTGTAGGCAGCCGCGTTTACACCCTTGTTCCCCATGGGCTAACGGCGGTGGTGGTAATTAAAGAATCACATCTCATCTTAAGCTCCTGGCCCGAATATGGCTGGGCCACCGTTGACTTTTTTACCTGCGGCCAAAAAGCCCAACCCCAAAAAGCGATTGACTTTTTAATTCGCGAATTTGGGCCGAGAAAAGTAAATGTTGTGGAGGTTAAAAGGGGCTTCTTTTAAAAAACCTTTGACTAAGTTTTGAAAACAGCGGCTTGGCAAAAGACAGCACTTATTACTACGCTTTAAGGGCCATACTTGGCCGGCAACTTTTCCGATTTGGTCACCGACGCGCCCGGAAAAGTGATTGCCGGTGAAGTTTACTATTATTACAACAGCGGTAACCGCCACCCCCGCTCCCGCCGGCGCGGAGGGAACTATTTTTTTTAGGTGAAGAGGAAAAGAGGAAGAAGCGGTCGGCACTACCAAAAAAGAAGCAGAGGAGAGCAAAGAAGGAACCATTTCCGCCGAAGGAAAAGCTACCGCTCCCTCGTTTACTCTTGGATGAAAGGCTTGCCGGTCAGTCTGTTTTATACTCTTTTTTTACTCTTTCGGCGAGAAAAATTTTCATCAAAGACTGATAAGGAATATCTTTCTCGTGAGCAAGTTTTTTAAGAGCACTAAGCAAACTCTCCGGTAAACGGATTGTCACGGACTTGGTCGATGGCCTTAGCTCCGATAAGTCGAGATTGACAGGCTGGAAAATCTCTAAATAATCGGTAAAATCATGAGTTTCCCAAAACTTTCTCTCTTCCTCTTCGGTTCTAAATTCCGATAGGGTTTTTTTATTTTTTTTCATAAAGATTTCTTTCTCTTTTACTCATATCACGAGCCGAAATGATTCTTACTTTTTCCCCTCTTAGGGTAAAAACAAGAAATAATTTTCTCCCCTCGTTAGTTTTTCCTAAGCCGACAAATCTTTTCTCTTTTTGGGAATGGTGAAAATCATAAAACAGCTTTAAATTCTTATCAAAAAATACTTCTTCGCTTTCTCTAAAACTAACGCGATGCTTTTCCCCATTTTTATATTTATTTACCTCATCCCAATCGAAACCTAAAATCTTTCTTCCCTTCTTGCCCCTCATTTTGTAAATGATTATACAATACTAAGAAAATTCTTATCAAGCCTGCTTTTGCCAAGATGTTTGTTCAAATATTCCCCTCTGTCTTCTTTTTAAAATTCTATAGCCTATATTCATTGAGGCTCTTTAACTAACGAAAATATTACGGATTATTCCATTTCTTTTCTCTTTAGGCTATAATAAAAGATTGCCATGGAAGAAATTATTATTCGCGGCGCGCGCCAGCATAATCTCAAAAATATTGATGTTGCCATTCCCAAAAACAAGCTGGTGGTTTTAACCGGCCTTTCCGGCTCCGGTAAATCATCACTTGCCTTTGACACCCTTTATGCCGAAGGCCAACGCCGCTATGTGGAATCGCTTTCCACCTACGCCCGCCAGTTTTTGGGAATCATGAACAAGCCGGATGTGGACGCCATTGAAGGCTTATCGCCGGCCATTGCCATTGACCAAAAAAGCGTCTCCCAAAATCCTCGTTCCACCGTGGGCACGGTAACCGAAATTTATGATTACCTGCGCCTGCTTTTCGCCCGCATCGGTCATCCCCACTGCCCAAAATGCGGCCGGGAAATAAGCCGCCAGTCGCCGGAGGAAATTTTAAATCTTGCCAAAGCTTTAATTCGGGAAAAAGTGGGCCAGAAAGGGGTGGCCCGGCTTTTCATCCTTTCGCCTTTAGTTTCCGGCAAAAAAGGCGAGCTTGCCGGTCTTTTTGAAAACCTTATTAAAAAAGGCTTCAGCTTTATTCGCCTTGACCGCCAATTTTTCCGCCTTGACGAGGATTTTACGATTTTAAAAAACAACCGCCACACCATTGAGGCGGTGGTGGATCGCCTTTCTTTTGAAAAAAAAGACCTGAAAAACGAAAAAAGCCCCCAGTGGCAGCGTTTGGCCGAAGCGATTAACAGCGCTCTCACTCTTTCCAATGGCGAGGTAATTTTAATGGAGGCCAATGACGCAAGCTTTGAAATGCCCGACCGGCCCAAAGAAACCATTGACCATCTTTTCTCCGAGCTTTTTGCCTGTCCGGTTTGCGGCCTTTCCCTGCCCGAGGTGGAACCGCGCACCTTTTCTTTCAATTCTCCCTTTGGCGCCTGCCCCACCTGCAACGGTCTTGGTGCCCTTTTGCGATTTGATCCCAAATTGGTTTTGAATCTTAACTTATCCGTTTCCGAAGGGGGCATTATGCCCTTGGGGAAAATTTACTATCAGGACAACTGGTATGCGCGCATTTTTAAAAAATTTGCCGAAGAAGAAAAAATTGACCTGCGCCGGCCTTTAAAAGAACTGCCAAAAGAAGATCTTAAGAAAATTCTTGAAGGCACAGGTGAAAAAATTTACCGCGTTTCCGGCACTAATCGTTTTGGGGAAGAAACCACCATCCGGGAAAAATTCCCGGGCATTCTCGCAGAACTTAAGCGCCGCTACGAAGAAACCGATTCCGACTTTATCCGTCAGGCCTTGGAAAAATTCATGAACTACCAACTTTGCCCCACTTGTCACGGCACCCGGCTTAAAGCTGAAGCCTTAGCGGTAACCATTTTAGGGAAAAATATCTATCAGGCAAGCCAGCTTAATGTTGAGCAATTGCTTTCCTGGCTTGATAATTTTCCCGTTTCCTCCCGCGAGCAAATTATTGCCGCCCCCATTTTGAAAGAAATCAAAAGCCGCCTTACTTTTCTTAAAGCCGTCGGCCTTGATTATTTAACGCAAAACCGCCTCTCCGGAAGCCTTGCCGGCGGTGAAGCCCAACGAATTCGGCTTGCCTCCCAAATCGGCACCGGTTTAACCGGCGTTTTGTATGTTTTAGACGAACCCACCATTGGCCTTCACCCCCGCGACGGCCAAAGGCTAATTGACACCCTCAAAAACCTGCGCGATTTGGGCAACTCGGTGGTGGTGGTGGAGCATGACCGCCAAACCATCGAAAGCGCCGATTATGTTCTCGACTTTGGCCCGGGAGCAGGGAAAAATGGCGGCCGGGTGATTGCCCAAGGAACACCAATGGAGATTAAAAATAATCCCCAGTCGGTCACCGGCCCCTACCTTGCCAACAAAAAGAAAATTAAAATTCTTGAAAACGCAAGTGCCGGCCAGAATAGGGGAGCGATCAAACTTCAGAGCTGTTCGCAATATAATCTTAAAAATATTGACGTTTCCTTTCCTTTGGGAAAATTTATCGGCGTTACCGGCGTTTCCGGCTCGGGAAAATCAACACTGGTAACGGAAACGCTTTATCCGGCTCTTGCCAAGTCCTTGGGATACGCCTTAAAAAGAGAGCCGGGACAATTTACCAACCTTGAGGGCGCGGATAAAATCCGCCGTGTTTATTTAATTGACCAGTCGCCCATTGGCCGCACTCCCCGCTCCAATCCGGCCACCTATATCAGTGTTTTCACCGACATCCGCCAGCTCTTCGCCTCGCTGCCGGAGGCAAAAATCCGCGGCCTAAAACCCGGCCATTTTTCTTTTAATGTTCGCGGCGGCCGCTGTGAAGCCTGCCAAGGCTTTGGAGAAATAAAAATCGAGATGCAATTCTTATCGGATATTTTTGTTAAATGCGAAGTTTGCGGGGGTCAGCGTTACAACAGCGACACCCTGGAAATCCGCTATAAGGAAAAAAACATCGCCGAAGTTTTATCCCTGACGGTGGAAGAGGCGCTTTCTTTTTTCCAAAATATCCCCCCCATTGCCCATAAACTACAAACCTTGATGGATGTTGGCTTGGGTTATCTTCAGCTTGGTCAGCCGGCGCCCAATCTTTCCGGCGGCGAGGCGCAAAGAATTAAAATTGCCCATGAGCTGGTTAAAAAAGGGTCAGGCCAAACCTTTTACATTTTAGATGAGCCCACCACCGGCTTGCATTTTGCCGACTTGGAAAAATTAATTAAAGTTTTGCGCCAGCTGGTTAACGAAGGAAACACGGTGGTGGTTATTGAACACAATTTAGATCTAATTAAAAATTGCGACTGGGTTATTGACTTGGGACCCGAGGGGGGAGAGCGGGGCGGGGAAATTATTGCCCAGGGCTCACCGGCGGAAATTGCCCAAAACCCCCGCTCCTATACTGGAAAATATCTTAAAGAATTGCTAAACTTCTAAAGGACGCGAATTAACACGAATTAAAAACGAATGGGCACGAATGAGCGAATAATTGGTGCAAAAATAATTCAAAATTCAAAAGTCAAAATTCAAAATTTCAAGTTAAAAGTTTTTTGCTCTACTTTTGAATTTTAAATTTTGAATTTTGATTTAGGCTTTAATCTTTGATATTTGCGTTTTGAGATTTGAGTTTTTTTTACCTATTGCGCATTACGAAAATTTCTTAATCTCTTAGTATCTTAACTTATGCCTTTTCTTTTTCTCTTTCTTCTTCTTTTCTCTTTCTTTACTTCGCCTGTCCGGGCTGCCGGTGAATTTGGCCTTTCCCAAACCATTACCTATCAATTTGACCAAAACGGCAACGCCCAAGTTTTTCAGGAAATCGCCCTCGAGAATAAACTGGCCAACATTCACGCCACCCAATACCAAATAACCATCAGCGGCGGAGCGGTGCAAAACATTAAGGCCACAGAAGGTGATCAAAATCTTCGGACCGAAATTAAAGAGCCCCAGCGAAATCTCACCCAGGTAACCGTTTTTTTTGACCAGCCGGTGGCGGGCTTGGGGAAAAAACGCCAGTTTAGCCTGCAGTATTTCCTGCCGGATTACGCCAAAAAAGAGGGGCAAACCTGGCGGGTGCTAATTCCTAAAATCAACAAGATGGAAGAGCTGGAAGAGCTAATCATTAACATTAGCGCCCCAAAAAATTGGGGGCCAGCCTCTTTCGTTTCTCCCAAAAACTACACTCAAAAAGAAGAAGGAGAAAGACAAATCGTCACTTTTTCTAAAAACCAGTTAGGCGAAAAAGAGGTGATGCTTATCTTCGGCCAGACCCAAGCCTTTCGTTTTTCTCTGAATTATTATCTTGAAAACACGAGTGCGGAGGAAAAAATTCAAGCCTTAGCCCTCCCTCCCGATACCTCTTACCAGAAAATATTTCTCACCAAAATCGACCCCGAACCCTTGGATGTTGAAGTAGACGATGATGGCAACTGGCTGGCAAGCTATCGTTTGCCTCCCAATTCAGCAATAAGAGTAAAAGCAGAAGGTTTAGCCCAAATAAGCGGTCAGCCTCTTTCTCCCCCCTTGCCACCAAAAGACTTAAGCCAATATTTACAGGCAAAAAAATATTGGGAGAAAGATGCCCCTCCCTTTCAGGACTTGGCCGAAAAACTTAAAACCCCCGAAGAAATTTATCAGTTTGTCCTTGCTACCCTTGACTACAACCTTGAAAAAGTTAAAAATCGCCAAGTGCAACGGCAGGGCGCTCTTAACGCTTTTAATAATCCCGATCAAGCAATTTGCACCGAATTTACCGATTTGTTCATCGCCCTTGCCCGGGCCGCCGGCATTCCCAGCCGCGAGCTTAACGGCTATGCTTATTCCACCAACCCGGAACTTTTGCCCCTCACTCTTGATGCCGATGTTCTTCATGCCTGGCCGGAGTATTGGGATGAAAAACGGCAAACTTGGATTCAGGTTGACCCCACCTGGGAAGACACCAGCGGCATTGATTATTTTAATAAACTTGATATGTCGCATCTGGTTTTTGTTATCCACGGCTTGGATAGCGTTTCGCCGCCACCGGCCGGAGCATATCAAGATCCCGCTTTGGGAAAACAAAAAAATGTGGAGGTAGAATTTTCCCTCGCCCCCCAGGCAGAGCTTCTTCCCTTGGCAATTGATTTTAATCTTCCCCAAAAAGTTTCTTTTGGCCAAAAAGCAAGCGGAGAAATTACGGTGAGAAACATTAATCCCGTTGCTTTTTATAATCAGGAGGTTAAAATCACCAGCGAGGGCCTTCCTTTGGAGCCTTTCGGGAAAACCTTAGCTGCTTTCCCGCCCTACGCCAATGAGGTTTTTGCCGTTAATTTCACCAACCAGAATTTATTTAAAGAAAGCGTGGGCAGAATTTTGGTTCAGGTCGGCAATCAGGAGCCGGTAGCGGCCACGATTATCCTCACCTCGCCTTTGGCAAATCCCCTTTTTCTCAATCTGCTTATCGGCTTGGCGGGGATAGTGGTGGTGGGGATAATCATTTATTTGGTAAAGAGTTTTAAAAAAAGAAGATAAAAACGGGATCCAGTTATGGCGGGGCGAATTTCTAATTTCATCGCCGTTTAACAATTTTTCTTTATGCAACCAAAAATTTTTTCGCTGTCTTCCCATCCTCTAAAAAAAATCCCCTCAAAACCCGGGGTTTATCTTTTTTTAAACCAAGAGGGAAAACCTCTTTATGTCGGTAAGGCGGCTAATCTTAAAAATCGCCTTGGCGCTTATTTGGGGGAAAAAACGCTCTTGGACAAAAAAACCCGCCTGCTGGTTTTGGAAGCCAAAAAGCTTAAGATTATTATTCTCCCCTCCGAATTCGAAGCCTTGCTTTTGGAGGCTAATTTAATTAAACAATTTCAGCCCCCTTATAACACCAAGCTCAAAGACGACAAGCGCTATCTTTACATTAAAATCACCCGCGAAAAGTATCCGCAGGTGGGGGTGGCGCGCCGCCAAACCCCCCATGCCGAGCTTTTTGGCCCTTATCCTTCGGCCAAAACAGTCCGGTTTCTTTTGCGGGAAATCCGTCGCATTTTTCCCTATCGCTCCTGCCGAATTTTACCTAAAAAACCATGCCTTTATTACCAGATTAATCTTTGCCCCGCCCCGTGCGTTAATCAGGATAAAAAGTCAACCCTTGCTTATCGCCGACAAATTAGCCAAATTAAAAAACTGCTCGAAGGCAAAAGCGGGCGTTTAATTAAAGAATATGACCAAAAAATGCGCCGGGAAGCAAAAAAAGAAAATTTTGAAAAAGCCGCCCAATTTAAAGAAATTAAAGAAAAATTAATCTGGTTAACAGAGAAAAGAACGGCACCGGAAATATGGCTGGAGGAAATTTTCCCCGAAGAAACCGCCTCCCAACGCCTCCAGGCGCTTTACGAAATTTTAAAAAATTATTATCCCAAGTTGAGCCCGCCCTTAAAACGAATTGAGGCCTATGACATTGCCAACCTCGCCGGCGGTGAAGCCACCGGCTCAATGGTGGTTTTCAAAAACGGTCAGCCCGACCCTGCCTCTTATCGTCAATTTAAAATCAAAACTAAAGATAAGCCCGATGACCCGGCAATGATGAAAGAGGTTATCAGCCGCCGACTTAATAATCCCCAATGGCCCCGCCCTGATTTTATTTTGGTTGACGGCGGCAAGGGGCAGGTGAGCGCCGCTCTTAAAGCCTTAGAAGAAAAGAAACAAAATATCCCCGTGGCGGGTTTGGCCAAAAGAGAAGAGGAAATTGTTATTAAAGAAAAAGACCATTACCGGATTTTAAAAATCGACCCCGACTCGCCGGCCTTATTGCTTCTGCGCCAAACCCGCGACGAAGCGCATCGCTTCGCCCAACGCTACCATCATTGGCTGCGGACCAAAAAGCTGGTATAATAAAGATGCAAGAGGAATACTTTACATCCCTTAATATCTTAGTATCTTATCTTATGCCTTTCCTTCCCATCGCCCAAATTATCATCAGCATCGTCTTGGTCGCCTTGGTTCTTTTGACCAGCAAAGAAGGAGGGCTGGGAGAGCAGGGAAGCTCTTTACCGCAAAGCAAAAGCGGTCCGGAAAAAATCGTCTTTTATCTTACCGTCTTCTTGGTGATCGCCTTTGTGGTTCTTTCTTTAGCCCAGCTTTATCAAGGTTGAAAAGCGTTTCTTCTTAATCCTTAATAATGTTTAAAGCAAAAGTTCGTTTTTATTGGCGTCTTGTCCAAACTTTTTTGGGCCGTCATTTCAAGGCCATCATCGGCGGTTTAATTCTGGCCGTTCTTTTAGTTTTCTCCTTCTTAAGGCTTTCTTCACAACCGCCGGTCTGGCGTTTTGCGGTGGTAGGCCAATATCAGCCCCAAAGCTTGCCCTCTTTTATCAGCGAATTAATAAGCTTTGGATTGGTTAAGGCCGACAATCAGGGTAATTTTTCCCCGGGGATCGCTTCTTCCTGGGAAGCTCAAGAAGAAGGGAAAAATTATCGTTTTTATCTTGCGGAAAATCTTTTTTGGCATGATGGCCAAAAAGTAAAGGCCAAAGATATTAAATATCAATTTCAAGACTTAAAACTTAATGCCCTTGACGACAAAACCTTGGAGATTGTCTTGGAAGAAAAATACGCCTCGCTTTTGGATCTTCTTGCCCAACCGGTTTTTAAAACCAATTTAATTGGGGTAGGGGAGTACCGGGTTAAAAAATGGCAAAGCCAGGGAGAAGCGATCAGGCAATTAAATCTTGAGGCCAAAGACAAGAATAAGCCGCAAATTATTTTTAAGTTTTATCCCAACGAAGAAAGCGCTCGCCACGCTTTCAAAATGGGAGAGGTAGACATTATTTGGGGCCTGCAAAATCCCGATAATCTTGTTTACTTCCCCAACGTTACCATCGAAAGCCAGATTAATAACGAACAATATACCGCCGTCTTTTTAAACCTCCAAAAAGAGACGTTGGCGGAAAAATCAGTTCGCCAAGCGCTTGCCTACGCCACCCCCAAGCCACAAGGGAAAAATCGGGCTAAAGGACCATATAACCCCAACTCCTGGGTTTATAACGACTTTGTTAAAACTTATGATTTTGACCTGGAGCATGCCAAAGAACTTTTAGGAGAAAGTAAAATTAGCCTGCAATTAGCCACTTTTCCCAATTATCTGACGCTGGCAGAAAAAATTAAAGAAAACTGGGAGGCTCTTGGCGTGGCCACCGAAATCCGGGTAGTTAATTTTATTCCCGACGATTATGACGCCCTGCTTTTAACCCAGGCAATTCCCAAAAACCCCGATCAATATTGGTTTTGGCATTCCTCGCAAACTCAAACTAACATTACCCATCTTAACAATCCCCGCCTTGACCAGCTTTTGGAAGAAGGCCGCCTTACTACCGACAAGGAAAAACGGCGGCAAATTTACGCTGATTTCCAGCGCTTTCTTTTGGAAGAATCACCGGCAATTTTTATTGAATATCCCACCTATCATTATGTTTTCCGCCACGGCTTTGAAAATGCCACCCTGCCGGGGTATAATTAAGATAAAACACGAATAGACGCGAATAAGAAACGAATAAACACGAATGAGCGAATGATTGGCAAGACAAGCTCGCGATAACGGTCACTATCATCCTGAACTTGATTCAGGATCAAAACAGATTCTGACTTTCGTCAGAATGACAGATTCCTTACCTATTACGTGTTACGCATTACGCATTAATATCTTAATATCTTAGTATCTTTTGAAAACAGGCCGAAGTGGCGGAATTGGCAGACGCGTACGGTTCAGGACCGTATGGGGTTAAACCTGTGTGGGTTCAAATCCCACCTTCGGCACCAAAACAGTAAAATAAATTAAGCGGACGTGTTGGAATCGGCAGACAAGCAAGCTTGAGGAGCTTGTGGGCGCAAGCCCGTGGAGGTTCAAATCCTCTCGTCCGCACCAGATCATTTTTTAACTGGATCCGTAGCTCAGTTGGCTAGAGCGCCCGGCTTACATCCGGAAGGTCACAGGTTCAAATCCTGTCGGATCCACCAGTCCATGATAAAATAAAATAAATTAAGCCAGAGTAGCCAAGGTGGTCACGGCGCGTGTCTGAAAAACATGAGATCTCGGTTCGACTCCGAGCTCTGGCACAGATTAAATTGTATGTTGTATTGAATATAAAAAGCTGACATTGCCGTATTGTTTAAACTGACAAATCCGCCAGCTGGCGGAAAAAATTAAAACCTAAATCAAAGCGGGAATTTGTAGGGGTCGACCCATGTGTCGACCCGATTAATGGTTTTAAATAGGCAAGCGCGGATTCTTTGAAGGGCGGACACATAGGTCCGCCCCTACAATTCGCGTCGATTCGTGTTTTAACAGTTTAGCAATGTCTCTTAATATCTTAGCCTAGGCCGCGGTGTTGGAATCGGCAGACAAGCAAGACTTAAAATCTTGTGCTCCAAAAGAGCGTGAGGGTTCGAACCCCTCCCGCGGCACCAGAAGCCAATCGCGAGGGTAGTTCAGTGGTAGAACGTCTCGTTGCCAACGAGAAGGCCGCGGGTTCAAGTCCCGTCCCTCGCTCATTTTTCCGCTTTTTTTGCCCGGTCGTCTAACGGTAGGACAACAGACTTTGGATCTGTCTATCCAGGTTCGAATCCTGGCTGGGCAACTAGCACGGGCACCCAGGATAACCGAGAGAAATACATCTTCTAAGTGTCCCAGGTTCACGCCTGGCATATTTTTACTCTTTGGTAATAAAATACGACTAATATACTCCAGGTGTCAAGTTAAGACACTTTCCAGGTGTACACACAGGTGTACAACATTTTCATACAATTGCAAAAATTGAAGCGGGGGGCAACGCCTAGCCCTACAATTGAAACGGTTAAAAAAATCGCTGACGCATTAGGTATTAGTATTGATAATTTATTCAAATAACTAAATATGAATTTACTTCAGACACTTTGTTCATATTGGTATGAATGTATAAAAAATGAAGATGTCTTAGAAAAAGATATTCCTATTAACGTGCGCTCAAAAGCAATTTTATACCCTTTTGATGATGACCCTTTTGTATTCAAAAAGAAAGATGTCTCCGTTAAGATTGAAAATGAAAAATTAAATACCTTCGCAACTACAAAAACCGAAGGATTAGAGTTTTATTATGGGTATCCACTTCTTTATTATCGAGACGATAAGACTGATAGACAATTAGTCGCTCCTTTATTTATTATCAAGGTTAAATTTAATCGCGACGGTAGAGATTTGTTTCTGTCTAAAGACGAGCAATATCCGGTTTGCGGAATTCAAGCTCTAAGCAAATTAGGATTAAGAACAGAAGAAACAGCCAATATAAACCAATCCATAGAAAAATTATTTGTTGGTAACCCTAAAATAGATGAACAGCAACTTTGCAATGAGGCGCTAAAAATTATCGAGAAAGAGGCAGGAATTTCAATTATCGAGGAAATAAATCCACTAAAACTATCCAACTCAAAAAAACTTACGAGAGAAATGTCGGCGGGCTTGTATAACAAAAGTTTAATTTTTGCCGGAGAAACTACAGTTTTTAATATTCACCTGATAAAAGATTTGTTAGAGCTTAAAAGCAGAACTGATCTGGAGAAAACATCTCTATCGTTCTTTTCTGCTCCTCGTTCTGCCGATGTTCAAAATGAAGTAATACCGATACTTCCTTTTCCCTCAAACGAATATCAAATAACGGCAATTCAAGATATTTTTAGGCATTCGTTAAGCGTAATAACTGGCCCCCCAGGAACGGGAAAAAGTCAATTTATATCAAACCTGATTGTCAATCTTTTTCTAGCCGGCAAAACGGTTTTGTTTGTCAGCCATACGGGAGAAGCCGTTGATGTTGTGAACTCAAGGATAAGTGAACAATTTCGAAATCTGATGTTACGAACTGGGAAAAAAGAACTTCGTCAAGATTTGAAAGGTAGGTTTAATGAGATAATCGCAGATTCTTCAAAAAGAAATAATAAAAATATCTCTGCAGATTATATTTATTCTCTTTGGAAAACAATTCTGGAATACAGAGACAGCTTACTGAAAAAAGATGAAGCCGAAAAAGATTTTCAACAGAAGTTTTTTTACCAAAAGGAATTAAAAAATGTTCTTCAAATTCAAGATTCTATTGTAAAAAAACTAAAAATATACTTTCAGCTTTTTATCCTTAATTTTAAATTACAAAGAATAAAATCAAGATTGTTAAAATTACCCAGCCGTGTAAATTTTGAATCTAAAATAAGAGAATTAGAAAAAGAATATTATCTTTCCTGTCAAGATTTTGTTCGAAATGTTTACTTAGAAAAAATGCTTGGTAATGGCAGCAAGATTAGTCTGGTTAATGCTTTTCTTAATCAGGTCAATAGTCATCGATTCAACGATGAAGATATAAGTGAGTCATCATTTATTAACGCTTTGCAGGTTCTTAAAATTTGGTCATCTACCCTAAAATCACTTAGGGGTACTTTTCCACTTAAAGCTAATATTTTCGACTACGTTATTTTTGACGAGGCTTCTCAAATTGATTTGCCGTCTACGGCCCCTGCCTTATATAGGGCCAAAAAAGCGATTATTGTGGGCGACCCAATGCAATTAACCCATATTGCGGGCATTACAAAGGATGTCGATTATGGATTAGCAAAAATACACGGCCTAACGGAAATGGGAGATATTTATCCTTCAAAAACAAGATATTGCGATGTTTCTTTATATAAAGCGGCTGAAAATTATTTGCCCCATTCATCAATATTTTTAACCAATCACTACCGCCCCGAAGACCAAATTATTTCCCTTTGTAACCAAGTGTTTTATGGAAATCGCTTAAAAATATTAAGCACGCTGGACTATGGTAAGTTTCCTTCCGGATTACCCTTAGGCGTACAGTGGGAAGATATAAGAGGGGAAGTATATAAGCACCCTTCGGGAAGTCGCATCAATCAACGGGAAGTAGATGAGGTTAACAGAATTTTTCAAAAAGTGATAAAGGAAATTTCCGGGACTGATTTGACTGTTGGCGTGGTTACGCCTTACTCAAAGCAAAGGCAAGCAATATATGAAAAAATATCATCTATAACACCGGTAGAGGTTTTGGAAAAACACGATGTGAAAATACTGACAGCTCATCAATTTCAAGGTTCTGAAAAAGATATTGTCATTTTTTCGTTAGTGTTGACCTCTAAGGGAAATGGAAACAGCGACACATGGTATAACATTTACCGGCAAATATTAAATGTCGCCCTTTCTCGGGCAAGGTATCTTTTATACATCATTGGTGATAAGGATTTTTGTGAAAACAGGAAGGGTATTTTAGGCAAGATAAAAAGTGTTTATGAAAAAATCAAAGACGAAGAGAAATTAGAAGAGTATGACCTCCACGCAAAATTTGATACCCCAACCGAGAAGATATTTTTTGAACAATTACAGAAAGTCAAGTTAGATAAGTTTGGTTATAAATTGATACCAAAGTTAGTGGTAAAAAGATACACGCTAGATTTTGCAATCGTTGGTAAGAAAAAAATTAATGTTGAGATAGACGGCATACAACACGAAATAATCAAAGGTATGCCAGTTTTAGAAGATGTTGAACGAGATGAATTTCTGAAAAATGAAAATTGGGAAATTTTACGATTTCCTAATTACATGGTATTATCTGAAATGCCAAAAGTCATTGATGAATTGTTGACTAAATTAAAATAGGTGGCGTAGCAATCAATCGGGATTTTGTTTAAAAAAGGTTCGCACTTCGTTCAGTAATTGTGGCTGATTCAGATTTTGTGAAGAAATACACCTTCTAGGTGTCCCGGGTTCACACCTGGCATATTTTTACTCTTTGGGCAATAAAACACGACTAAAACATACTCCAGGTGTCAAGTTAAGACACTTGCCAGGTGTACAATACCAGGTGTACAACACAATATAATTCAGGTGTATAATATTGTTGTACCCAAAACTTTGAGTAATTCGAATATATCGAATTATTAAACTGCATTATAAAAGGAGGTGAAAAAATGTTTAAAAATCTTTTAGATTATTCATATAAAAGAAGTTTTAAAGAAGCAATTGGTTTTTATATTTCTTACCTCGTTTTGACTTTAATATTGGCAGTATTATTAACGAGTGTTTTAGGGCCAACTAGCGGTCAAGAAAATTTTGATTTTGGTTATAGAGTTTGGAATCTTGTTGCTATTATAGTAACAGTTACCCTTTCTTTCCTTATTTTAAAAAAGAAAGAATTTTTAGGAAATTTTTTCTATTTTATATTGGCTCTTTTATCAGGAGTCTTATCATATTTTGGTGGCGGCTTGTTGGGCTTGATCCCCGTAGCTTTTCTTTCTACAAGATAAGCAAAACTTAAACAGCCTTGGGGAGAAAAATAAAAAATTAATAAGATAAGGACTTGCCGTTGCGGGTGAGAAATTCAAAAAGCATTTTTGGGGTGAAAATTTTCTTAGGCTTGATAAAAGCGGCCACTTTTTGAGTCAAAAAATGTTTTTTGTCTAAAGTAATTAAAAACTCGCATGGAGCCATCTTTGCCTCAGTAAGAATGACAGCATCCTTTTTAACAATTACTTTCCTAGCTTTCTGAATCAGTTTTTGATCTAGCTTTTGGTCGATAATTTCAAGTTTACTCACCAAAAGAAAAAATCTTTTTAAGTGATAGTTCTCTAATTTTTTACGGATATTCCTTTCGACTTCTGTTAAAACTAATTTTGAAGCAACCAACTTAATTTGTCTCAAGGTAAAAAGTTTTGATGAGCCACCCGTAGGAGAATTAACGGCCATAAACAAAACGCTTGAATCTAAAAATGCCCTTTTCATCCTTAAAGTTTATCTTCTTTTTCCCGCTCATTAATTTCCTTCTCAGTAAATTCTCGAGTGAAAGGCAAAAGTTGAGGATCAATAAAAGCCTTTTGATAAATCCTGGCGACTTCCTTTTCGAGTTTAGCCAAATACTCAACATCCACCAAAACAGCTTCAGGTTTGCCGTTGCGAGTAAAGAAATTGACGGTTGAGAAATACACCTTCCAGGTGTCCCAGGTTCACACCTGGCATATTTTTCCTCTTTGGTGATAAAACACGACTAAAATATACTCCAGGTGTCAAGCTAAGATACTTTCCAGGTGTACAAATCCACTGAGAATAAAAAAATTAATTGCGATCTTACTAAATCTCTATCCCTATCGGACAATGATCCGAACCTTTAATTTGGTTTAAAATAAAGGCGTTTTTCAACTTGATCGCCAACTTTTGGGTAACAAAAACATAATCAATCCGCCAGCCCAAATTACGCGCCCGGGCGTTGGCATAATAGGGCCACCAAGTATAAGCATCCTTTTTTTTCGGATAAAATTTTCTAAAACTATCAATAAAACCGTTGCCGACTAGCTGGTTAATTCTGGCCCGCTCTTCGGGGGTAAACATAATGTTATTTTTATTTTCTTTTGGCCGGGCTAAATCAATTTCCTCATGGGCAATATTAAAATCACCCGTCAGGATAACTTTCTTTTCTTTAAGCTTTTGAAGATAATTTAAAAGATAGTCATAGACCGCCAATTTATAGGCTAATTTTTCTTTTTGGCGGCCGCCATGAGGAAGATAAAGGTTAATCAGGCTAAACTGGGGATAGTCCAGTTTTAAAAATCTCCCCTCGTCGTCAAATTCTTTAAACCCTACCTTTTCCTCCCATGATAAAGGCTTTTGCCGGGAATAAACGGCCGTGCCGGCATATCCTTTTTTCTTCGCCGAGTTAAAATAAGAATAATAGCCTTTGAGGGAAACCAGCTCGGGGTCCAGTTGCTCTTTTGAGGCTTTTATTTCCTGAAGGCAGAGAATATCGACCCCCATTTGGTCAATTTTTAGGGCGCCTTTTTGGTAAACCGAGCGCAAGCCGTTAACATTCCAGGAAATGATTTTCATTATTCTTTATCTTACCATTATTTCCAAAACAGCCAAAACAAGCAAGGCTTGCTCGCCATCTCGTTTCTTAAAATCAAAATTTTACCTATAAATTAATTAGGGAAAAAGCCGCAAAATCTCTTTATTTTTCTCCCGAAACGCTCTAAAGCATTCCAAGATTATTTAAAAATACGGAAATTATCGCCAATTAAATACTACATAGTATTTTAAATAAAAAATTCCTAAGATTATGGGCATGATTATTCTTAAAATTAACTAATTTAAAAATGACTTTTAAAAATAAAGTTTACAAACTCGTTAAGAAAATTCCCCGCGGCAAAGTGGCCACTTATGGCCAAATCGCCAAGCTGGCCGGCAAACCGGGGGCGGCTCGGGCGGTGGGGGTTTTGTTGAAAAATAACCCCTACATTGGCGTTCCCTGCCATCGGGTGGTTGGCGCCAAGAGAGAATTAGTTGGCTATTCAAGAGGAGAGGGAATTAAGAGCAAAAAACAAATTCTTAAAAACGAGGGGGTCTTTTTTAAAGGGGGTAGGGTAGACTTAGAAAAATCGGGCTGGAAACCAAAAAAAATGGAGGAGCGAACTTTCCGCCCGAGGAAAAACAGGTAGTTCGCGCCAAAAAGGAAAGCAGAGAGTAAAACCGGAAAGTTCAAACACTCACGCTGAAAATATGTTAAAATTGAGGTTGTTCGGGGATTAGCGCAGTTGGCTAGCGCGCGTGCTTTGGGAGCATGAGGTCGCCGGTTCGAGTCCGGCATCCCCGACCAAAAGCGGGATTAGTTGATCGGCTCAACGTCAGCTTTCCAAGCTGAAGAGACGGGTTCGACCCCCGTATCCCGCTCATTTTTCTTCTAAAACCTGCGCGACCGCTTCAATCAGGGGAGGGTAGGGGAGATAACGATAAAGTTGGTCTTGCCAGTCGGCTTGGCTAATGTCCACCACCGGTTCCACTCCATTGCTTTCAATCGGCTGGCCATCATCGCGAAGCGTAAGGCTGTGAACCAAAAATACCGAATATTTTTCTTTTTCGTCAATCTGTGTTTCTAAAGGAAAAACCTTCTCAATTGTTCCCCAACCGCGCGTTTTTTCTCCTACCAAAATCCCCACATTATATTTTTTTAAAGCCGCCGCCATAATTTCCGCCGATGACTGGGTTTGGCCATCAACCAAAATAACCACTTTCTTATAGCGCACTAAAGACGGCAGCCAGCCTACCCGTGTTTGATAATCAATCGTTTGCCCCTGATGAAGAAATTGATAAGCATAATTATTCTGCCCGATAAAAGGCCCCAAGAGGTAAGGAAGAACATCCACCGACCCGCCGATATTCCCCCGTAAATCCAAAATCAGGCTATCAAGCACCTCTCCCTGATCCACTTTTTTGGTAACCCGTTCCAGCTCGGCAAAAGTGGTGGGAGAAATTTTTTCAATCTGGATATAAAAAACTTCCGGCGTTAAAAGCCGATAGGAAAGAGTCGGCTCCACCCCATAAGTGTCATAAAGCTGACGGCTTTCCTCGTCCCTCAAAACCTCAAAAGCGTTTTGAATTTGAGCTAATTTTTGGGCGGCTTCCGCTGACGCCTCCACTTGAGGAGAAAGTTGGGCCACTTTCTCCTGATAGACTTTTTTTATCTCCTCGGAAGAGGCGTCTTTTTCTACCTCTAAAACCGCATACTGATCCACACTTGGATCGCGATTTTCCACCTTGTCTCTTAATTCCGTTTCTTCTTTTTGGCTATAAAGACGGCTACGGCCAAAGGGCTCCAAATTGGCCAAAACAATATCTGCCGTTTGTGTTGCCAATTGCTTTTTCTTTTCCTCATCGTCAATCTGCTCAATAATTTTGCCCATCATTTCCAAAAGCGCCTCTTTATTTTTCTCTTTTAAAGCTTGGGGCTGACCGGTTAATTTTTCCGTGGCCAAAATAAAAAGAGAGGTAAGCTCTTCGTCGCTTAAGGCCTTCCAGTAATTTTCCTTAATTTTTCCGTAAATTTCGTCAATAAAGGAAACATAAACATTTTGCGTTGCCGAATTAACGGCCGGGGAAGGGGATAACCGACCATAATTTTTGAAAATTAAAAAAGCCCCGCAAGAAGCTCCCAGCAAAAAAATTAAGGAAAAAAGGAGTGCTCGCCAAATTTTCTGGTTTTTCTCCGTCTTGATTTTCATTTCGGCTTTTGTATAATCAAGTATACGGTTTTAAAAAGCAATCTTCAAGGGCTAAAATAAAAAATGACTAAAAGCAAAGTTTACCAAATTCGGTGGCAGGATTACCAAAAAAATCCTCAAATTCTCACCACTATTTTAAACTCCTACCAAAATTATTGGCAGGAAGAAATTGCCATAAAAACTCATTTTGGCGAACCGGGCAATAAGAACGCCCTGCGGGGAGAATTAATCAAACCGATAGCCAATTGGTTTGTAAAAAATAACCTTCAAGCCTTTTTAACCGATGCCAACACTCTTTATCTTGGCAAACGAGCCAATGCCCAAGACCATCTTAAAACCGCAAAAGATCATGGCTTTGCCGATCTTGGTTTGCCTATTATCATTGCCGATGGTGAGCGGGGGGAAAAAGAAAAAGAAATTAAATTGAAAGATCTTAAAAACCAATATCAAAACTTGCCCATAAAAATCGGCGCCAAAATTGCCGAAGCTAAAAGCATTTTTTGCTTAAGCCACTTTAAAGGCCACCCTCTTTTTGGTTTTGGCGGCGCTTTAAAAAATTTAGGTATGGGTTCGGCCAGCCCAAACGGAAAAAGAATTCTCCATGCCAGCGTTCGCGGCGAAGTTGACAGGGCAAAATGCCTCCTTTGCGGCACCTGTATCAGATTTTGCCCTGCCCAGGCAATTAAAATTGAAAATAACCAGATTGTTTTTGACGATCAAAAATGCATTGGCTGCGGTGAATGTATTACTGTTTGCCCCCAAAAAGCGATTGGAGCCGGCGGGGGAGAAAGCAGAATTTGCCAAGAAAAAACCGCTGTTTACGCCTTAGGGGTGGTAAAAAATAAGCCGCTCCTTTGTTTAAGCCTTCTTATTAATATTAATCCTCTTTGTGATTGCGCCGGACAAACGGCCAAAAAACTAATTAACGATTTAGGAATTCTGATTTCTCAAGACCCGGTGGCCATTGATCAGGCCAGCCTTGACTGGGCCAATCAAGCGGCCGGTAAAGACCTTTTTGCCGAAGTTCATGGCATTGACTATACCCCCATTCTTAAAATGGGTGAAGAAATCGGCTTAGGAAGACGCGATTATGAAATAAAAAAAGTTTGATCTTCTTATTTGTATTTATCCCCTTTGTTTGGTAAAATTAGGCTGGCGTTGGGGCTAAGTGGCGGTTTTTTTTGCTCTTTGAAATTTATTTTTGGTCCCCGTAGCTTAGTTGGACAGAGCAACTCCCTTCTAAGGAGTAGGTTGTGAGTTCGAATCTCACCGGGGACACAAATTAGTCATTTGGCTAAATCGTATTTAGTATTAAGTATTAAGTCTGACTAGGATATAATTCGTCATGATGAATTCAATTCAGCATCTTTATGTAATGTTTTAGATTCTGACTTTCGTCAGAATGACGTTTCCGACAAATTAACGGTTTAACAATATAGTGTATTGTATTTTTACCCCTATCATATATAATACAAGAGACAAAATACTAATTTTCATTTTTAACTTTTAAATTTTAACTGTTTTGCACCCGTAGCTCAGTTGGCAGATCCGCCAACTGGCGGACTTTTAAGCAGTGAGCATTATAAAATAAACAGTAATTCATTAATTAAATAAGCGATTATTCGCGCCCGTAGCTCAGCTGGCAGAGCACCTGCCTTTTAAGCAGTGGGTCGGGAGTCCGAGTCTCCCCGGGCGCACTAATCAACTGTATTTTGTATTCAGTATTAAGTATTCTGTATCAAAAAGATTCTGACTTTCGTCAGAATGACGTTTCCGACAAATTAACGGTTTAACAATATAGTGTATTGTATTTTTACCCCTATCATACGCAATACAAGATACCAGAGACAAAATACTAATTTTGATTTTTACTTTTAACTTTCTCTTCGCACCCATAGCTCAGTTGGCAGAGCATCCGCCTCTTAAGCGGCAGGTCGAGAGTTCGAATCTCTCTGGGTGCACCAAAAGTTAGTAACTCGTAACCGGTAACTCGTAATTATTAAATAATCTACCGCAAGAGGGAAAAATCACCCTCCCTTTAAATAATTGAGTATTACAAGTTACGGATTACAAGTTACCAACAATTTAAGGAGAGGTGCGAGAGCGGTTTAATCGGCACGCCTGGAGAGCGTGTGTGGCCGTAAGGTTACCGAGGGTTCGAATCCCTCCCTCTCCGCTAATTTTAAAAAACAACGGGAGAGGTGCCAGAGTGGTTAAATGGGCCGGTCTTGAAAACCGGAGTATCCGCAAGGGTACCGCGAGTTCGAATCTCGCCCTCTCCGCCCATTCTTCTTAGAATAAATTTCTGTTAGAAAGAACCAAAAATGATATAATTTACAAAGTTACGGTGGCTATAGCTCAATGGTTAGAGCGCTTGCCTGTGGAGCAAGATGTTGCCGGTTCGAGCCCGGTTAGCCACCCATTAATATTATTATTAAATAATTTTCCCTCTTGCTAAAAAAAATTGTTTGTGCTAATTTATTAAAATATGATTGCCAAACCAAAAAACAAAACCAAGGTGGGGAAAAAATCGCCAAAAATCCCTAAAGAAATTTCGTTCTCACCAAAACTTCTTACCAAAATTCTTTTAGGAGTGATAATTTTCCTTTTGCCTTTTGGTCTCTTGACTCTTCTTAAAGAAATTAAGGTAGGCTCCTATTCTTTTGCTTTCCAAACCGGCTATGTTAACTCTCAAGAGGCCGGGGAAATTGCCCAAAAATTTATCGGCGAAAAAATTATCGGCGGCGAAGTTAAGGTGGCAAAAGTGACCGATGAAGGCAGCCTTTATAGCTTTGACTTAGAAATTCCCAATCAAGGTAATTTTACCTCCTACATTACTAAAGACGGTCGCTTCATCTTCCCTGGCGGTTATGATTTAAAACAATTTACCCAAAATGAGGAAAACACCGCCGCGGCAAGCCAGGGCGCGGAAATTCCTAAAAGCGATCAGCCCACTGCCCAACTTTTCCTGATGAGTTTTTGCCCGTATGGTAATCAAGCCGAAGAAATAATGATGCCGGTAGCGGAGTTACTTAAAAACTCGATAAATATTGAGCCCCATTATATTGTTTCCAAGGTAGGAGATGAATACCAATCTCTCCACGGCGAACAGGAGTTAAATCAGGATGTGCGCGAGCTCTGTGTTTATAAATATCAGCCGGAAAAATTCTGGGCCTTCTTAAAACAAATTAATCAGGATTGCACCGCCGAAAACGCCGACACTTGCTGGAAAGGATCAGCCAGTAAAATAGGCATTAATATTAACCAAATAAGCAACTGCGAAAAAAACGAAAAAAATGCTCTTCTTGATGCCGAAATTGCTTTAACAGAAAAATATGGGGTAGGGGGCTCGCCAACCCTGCTTATTAATGAAACCACTTATCAAGGAAGCCGTTCCGAAGAGGCCTACAAACAAGCTATTTGCGGCGCTTTTAACCAAGCTCCCCAAGAGTGCAACACGGTTTTAGGAGAAACAACCGATCAAACTACTGCCGGCGGGGGTTGCCAATGAAATCTACTTCTTGTCAAATCGCAGAAGAAAAAGTCTTTTTAATCAGGCTTGACCGCGGTGAAGAAATTGTTACCTCGCTTTTGAAATTTATTCAGGAAAAAAAACTAAAAGGCGGCTTTTTATTTGGCATTGGCGCGGTTGATAAAGCTAAATTAGCTCATTATTCTGTCTCCAAGAAAAGATATACCGAAAAAGAATTTCTTCTCCCTCTTGAGCTTACCAGCCTTCAGGGAGACTTAGCCTTCCTGAAGGGGAAGCCACTTCTTCACCTTCACGCTACTTTTGCTAAAAAAGATTTTTCTCTTCTCGGCGGCCATCTTGTTGAGGCAAGAATTTCCGGTACCGGAGAAATCATCTTTTTCCCTTTTACCAAAAAACAGGCAAAGGCCTTCGATCAAGAAACAGGTCTTAATATCTTTAAAATTTAAAGGAAATAATATCTTCGTCTTTTAGACGATAATCTAAACTAACCTTTTGGCCAGGGTATTTTACCGCTTTTCCCCAAACCAGGGCTCCCCTAAATTCTCTTTCTTTTTGGGGAAAAATTTTTTGGGCTAATTTTTCCACCGAAAGATTGCCGCGAAAGACAAAAGGCTCGTTATAATCTATAGCGCCATCTTTCCCCTTAAGATAAACTCTTTTTAGATCCAATTTTTCAAAAATTGCCCGGCCTAATTCTTTCAAGCCTTGTTTTTTTTGACCGCTGACAAAAATCACTTCCGGCATTTTCTTGCTTATTTTTCCCTGATCACTCAAAGAAAGCAAATCGCTTTTACCAATCACCGTTACTTGCGGCAGATAAACCCTGTTGCCCAACAAGCTGTCAATAAAATCTTTTTCTTCTAAAGGCTCTTTAATAATAATCTCGGCGTTTTTAATTCCCAGCTCCTCGGCAATGGCTTTAACGGTTGTTTGGCTTATTTCTTTAAGCTGATGACTATTTTTAATAATCACCCCCCCTTTGCTTTTGCGGTTAATCTCTACTTGAGGGGGTTGCCGATCAAGCCGCACGCCGACTTTTTCCAACTCATCAATAATTTCTTCTCTTTGTTCTAATTTAAAAGGGTCGAGGAGAATAATCACCAGATCAGCGCTTCTGACCACCGAAAGCACCTGCCGACCCCCGCCTTTCCCAAAAGAGGCGCCGGAAATTAATCCCGGTAAATCAAAAATTTGGATTTTGGCCCCCATAAAATCAAACATCCCGGGAACAACACTGGTGGTCGTAAAGGGGTAGGGGGCCACCTTTGAACTGGCCTTGCTTAAAGCATTCAAAAGCGTCGACTTGCCCACCGAAGGAAAACCCACTAAAGCCACCGTGGCGTCACCGCTCTTGGGCAAAGCATAACCACCACCCCCTCCCGAACCGCCTTTTTTTTGAAGAAGCTGATCTTCAAGGCGTGCCAACTTTGCCCGCAAACGGCCAATATGATGCTCCGTGCCTTTATGATAAGGGGTGCTAATAATTTCCTGACGAAGCTTATTAATCTCGTCGTTTATTTCCTGATATCCCATAAGCTGGTATAATTAAATAACACCCAAGAAAAAAATAACCCTCGATGTTTGACGCGCTTGAGACGCTTGAGACCTGAAGCGTTTAAATTGCTTAAAGTTTAGGGCAGGTGACATTTTATTGCGTTTCACGCATTTCAAGCGCTTCAACGTCTCATACATAATCTTGCCCGCAACCGGGGCGGATCGATATTTGAGTTTTGATTTAACCCTTCCGATTTTGAATTTTGAGTTTTGAATTTTTTTAACAACTTATATGAAAAGAATCCTTTTTGTTTTTGTCTCTATTTTATCATTAATCTTTTTGGCCGCTCCGGCTTGGGCCCAAGAAACAAACAAGTTTGGCATCCATATTCTTGATCCGGGTGAATTACAACAAGCCACCGAGTTGGTTAATTCCAGCGGCGGCGATTGGGGCTTTATAACCATTGTTATCCGCGATGATGACCGCGATTTTGAAAAATGGCAAAATTTTTTTGATCAATGCCGCCAGCTTCATCTTATTCCCTTGGTACGCTTAGCCACTCATAACGAAAATGAAAATTGGGTGGCACCTAAAAAAGAAGAAATCAGCTCTTGGGTAAATTTTTTGGGCAATCTTAACTGGCCAACCAAAAACCGCTATATTATTGTCTTCAATGAGCCAAACCACGCTAAGGAATGGGGAGGAAAAATTGACCCTCCCCATTATGCCCAGATCCTTGACGAGTTTATTTCCCAGCTTAAAAAAGCTAATCCTGATTTTCAGGTGTTGCCAGCAGGCTTTGATTTGGCTGCTCCTAACTCAAAAACTACCAAAGATGCCCTAGCTTTTTGGCAGGAAATGAATAAAGAAGTGCCGGGAATTTTTGAAAAAATTGATGGCTGGGCTTCCCATTCCTACCCAAACCACGGTTTTTTGGGAAAACCGCAAGATTCGGGGCGCACCAGTATCCGTGGTTACCAATGGGAACTAACCGTTCTTAAAAGCCAATTTGGAGTCAAAAAAGACCTTCCTGTTTTTATCACCGAAACAGGCTGGCCGCATCAAAAAACTCAAAACTCAAATGTGAAAACTAAAAACTTTTACCGTCCAGAATTAGTTGCCGAGTATATCGAGGCCGCTTACAAAAACGTCTGGCTAGCGGATAAAAGAGTGGTTGCCGTTACTCCTTTCACTCTCAACTACCAAGCCGAGCCACTGGATGTTTTTTCCTGGTTTGATAGCCAAAACCAGCCTTACCCCCAATACGAAAGAGTAAAAAATTTACCCAAAAACGCCTGGTGGCCCCAGCAGGAAGAAAAATGGGAAATTTTAAGCATTAAATTTCCTCAATTTATGCCTATCAATTCTAGTTATGAGGGAAAAATTGTTCTCAAAAATACCGGTCAGTCAATTTGGGGTGAAAAAGAAGCTTTTGTTTTAAAATCCAATTCTCCTTTCTCTACCGATCTTTCTTTAGATAAAAAAATTCTCCCTGGCCAAAGTGCAGAGCTGTCTTTCACAATTTTAAGCGGAGATGAACCCGCCATCATTAACCCTTCCTGGCAGGGAATTGAAGAAACAATTAAAATCAATGTTTTTAACCCCGCCCAGATTAAAAGTTATCAAGATCATTTTTGGCAAAAAATGCTTTCTTTAGTGCGCATCTGGTGGTATGATAAAAAGCAATGAAAAAAACTAACCGCTTAAAATTTCTTTTCGAGCCAAGATCAATCGCCGTTATTGGCGCTTCGCGCTCACCCAAAAAAATTGGCCATCTCATCTTTAAAAATATTATTGATAATGGCTTTAGGGGTAGGATTTTCCCAATCAACCCCAAGGCAGAAAAAATCTTAAACCGCCCTGCTTATTCCTCAATTGTCAATATTCCTCAACTGGTTGACTTGGCAATTATTGTTATCCCCGCGCCGGCAGTTGCTCCTGTTTTGGAACAAGCCGCCAAAAGAGGAGTTGGAGCGGCGATTATTATCAGCGCCGGCTTTGGGGAAAGCGGCTCGGAAGGGCAAAAGAGAGAGGAGGAAATTAAAAAAATCACCCAAAAATACCCCATTCGTGTTTTAGGGCCTAATTGTTTGGGAATTATCAACCCCCATCATCAACTTAACGCCTCCTGGGGAGCCGCTTTCCCCGAAAAAGGAAGCTTGGTTTTCTTTTCTCAATCAGGAGCCCTAAGCGCCCCGGTCCTAGAATTTTGCCAAAAAAATAACCTTGGCCTTAACTGCTTTATTAGTCTGGGCAATAAAGTGGATATCAGTGAAACGGATGTTTTAGAATTTTTCGGCAAAGAAAAAAGAGCCCAAATTTTAGCCGGTTATCTTGAATCTTTTAAAAATGGGAAAGAGCTTGTTTCTCTTGCCCGAAAAATAACCGCCCAAAAACCGGTTATCATTCTTAAGGGCGGTATGAGCAAAGAAGGCGCCCAAACCGCCTCTTCCCATACCGCGGCTCTTTCCACCCCCAAAAAAATAACCCAGGGAATTTTTAGGCAAGGAGGAATTATCCCTGCCCAAAATTTAACCGAGTTTCTTAACTTTCTTCTTCTTTTCGGTCATCTTCAAGAAAAAAGAGGCGGTGAAAAACTAGCCATCATTACCAATGCCGGCGGCGCAAGCGTTTTAGCCGTTGACGCCCTATCTGACTCTTTTTTAAAACTTGCTTCATTTTCTTCCCCAACGGTTGAAAAATTAAAACAAGTTTTACCTCCTTTAGTAGCCATTAAAAATCCCTTAGATATTTTAGGCGATGCCGATGAAGAAAGATACCAACAAGTGCTGACTGTTTGCCAAAACGACCCTCAACTTGACTCTCTTCTTCTTATTCTTACTAAACAAAGCGGCACCAACCCGGAAAAAATCGCCCAAGCCTGCGCTTCCCAAGCCTCAAAAACTAAAAAACCGGTTATCTTTAATTTCTTAGGTGAGGAAAGCGTTTCTTTGGCGCAAAAAATCATTAGCCAAAAAAAATTAGTTAATTTCTCCTCACCTGAACAAGCCATTAACAGCTTAGCTACTTTTTCTTTCTACCAAGAAAAGATTCAAAATCAAAAAAAAGCAGCTTTGGTAAAAATAAAAATAGACCAAAGCGCCAAAGAAAAAGTAAATAATATTATCAAAAACGCCTTTAAGGAGGGAAGAAAACAGCTTAACGAAGCCGAAGGATTGGAAATTTTAAGAGCCTATAATATAAGAACTCCTAAGTTTATTACTTGGAGCAAAAAAACACCACCAAAAGACATCGCCAAAACGCTCGGTTTTCCTCTTTTTGTTAAAATCCTGAAGCCTATCATTATTCATAAAACTGACCAAAAAGCGGTTATAAAAGTAAATAATAACCAAGAGCTAAAGAAAGCCCTTAAACAAATGAGCCAAAAATTTTCTAAACCAGAATTTATTCTCGAAGAGGCAATTAAAGAAGGGGTAGAGTTAATTTTAGGAGTAAAATACGACCCTTCTTTTGGCCATCTTTTAATGACCGGCGCCGGAGGAATTTATACCGAAGTTTTAAAAGATAATTCTTTCCGCGCTCTTCCCCTTGCTAAAAACGACGCCCAAGAAATGCTTGAGGAGCTTGCTATTTACCCTCTTCTCCGAGGAGCACGTGGTAAAGAAGCAGTTAATCTTAGCAAAATAAAGCAAACCCTTCTCGCTCTTTCCCAATTAGCAACTGACTTCCCCCAAATTAAAGAGTTAGACCTTAACCCCCTTGTCTGTTCTCCCAAATCAGCTGTTGCCGCCGACATTAAAATTCTTCTTTAATGATATAATTAAAGAAAGCTCCCGTAGCTCAACGGATAGAGCGACTGTCTTCGGAACAGTAGGTTGGAGGTTCAAGTCCTCTCGGGGGCACAAAAACTTTATAAATATCTTTTCCCCTGGAGCTTCTTGGGCAGTAATGACTTATTTTTAGGATATTTTTCGTATCCCCGGCCATAGCCTAATTCTTTCATTAGTTTTGTTGGCGCGTTGCGCAATTCCAAAGGGATAGGCAAATTGCCATATTTCCTCACGTCCTCCAAGGCTTTCATATAAGCATTATAAGCGGAGCGATCTTTTTTGGCCAAAGACAGGTAAACCGCCCCATGGGCTAAGTTTTCCTGGCATTCCGGGTAACCGATCGTCTGGCAGGCCTGAAAAACAGCATTAGCCACCACCAAGGCCGTGGGTTGGGCCAAACCAATATCCTCGGAAGCAAAAACAACCATGCGCCGGGCGATAAATAAAGGATCCTCGCCGGCCTCAACCATCCGCGCTAAATAATACAAAGCCGCATCAGGATCCGAGGCGCGCATCGACTTAATAAAAGCCGAAATCGTATTGTAATGCTCCTCGCCAACCCGATCATAGAATAAAGAACTCTTTTGTGCCGCCTCTTCAATATATTGAAGAGGAATAATATTATTTAATGAACTACTATTTTTTGCTTTATCATATAATGTATAGGCAATTTCTAAAATATTCAGCGCTTGACGGGCATCGCCATACGCCGCTTCTAAAAGAAAATCACGGGTTTTTTCCTCAAGCTTTACCCCTAACTCTTTTAAACCCCGGTCAACAATCGTCGCTAATTCTTCCCGACTTAGAGGATTTAAAACTAAAACCCGACAGCGGGAAAGAAGGGGAGAAATAACCTCAAAAGAGGGATTTTCCGTGGTAGCTCCAATTAAGGTAATTGTCCCGTCTTCAACAAAAGGAAGAAAAGCGTCTTGTTGAGCTTTATTAAAACGATGAATTTCGTCAATAAAGAGAATGGTGCGCTTAGTCCTCTTTTCTTTTTTAAAAGAAAGCTGTTGGCTTGCTTTGATGTTTTCTCTCGCTTTCTCAATAACTTTTCGCACGTCGGCCACTTTTGCCGAAACAGCGGAATACTCAATAAAATTAGCATCGGTTGCTTCCGCAATTAAACGAGCCAAAGTAGTTTTACCGCAGCCCGGAGGACCCCAAAGAATTAAAGAAAAAAGCTGGTCCGCCTCAATCATTTGGCGTAAAATTTTTCCTTCTCCCACTAAATGTTCTTGACCTACAAATTCATTTAGATTTTTCGGTCTAATCCGTTCCGCCAAAGGAGGAAAACCGGCGGCTATTTTATCCATACTTATATTTTACTACGATCATTCCATCATCCCTCTTGACAAAACTATAAGGTTATGATAGTATACAAAATAGATCCTGGGGTTGCCTTAGTTTAAGGTTGACTCTGGGATTTTTTTATGGGATAAAATAAAGCCGTTTTTACCCCTTTGGCCTTTCTGCTAATCTTCTAAGAGGTATGCTAAAATGATAAAAATCTTATCTTGGCCGAAGTGGCGGAATCGGCAGACGCGCACGGTTTAGGACCGTGTGGGGCAACCCGTGGAGGTTCAACTCCTCTCTTCGGCACTTGTTTATTTTCTCACCCAAAAATGGTAAACTTTCGTTCAATGGTTATTTTCAACAACAAACAAAAAGGAATGCTCCTCCTGCTACTGGCGCTCTTTTTAAGCTTTCTGACAAAACCGGCGGAAGCGCTTTCTCCTGCTGCTAATCTTAGCCAAATAGAAGAGGCCACCGCTTCTCTTGAGGCAAGCAAAACCGCCGAAGCAAGCGAGGCAGCCGAAAAAGCCAAGGCGGCCGCAAAATTAACGGAAACTACTGAAGAAGTAAAAGGGCGGCTTGAGTCAATTCTTGATAAACAGAAATTAGGACCGCTTACAGTTGCCAACTTTATAAAATACGCTATCCGCCAAGCCGCCGAAATGGGGATTCCCCTAAACACCATTGTTTTAGTTTTCCTCGTCCCTGTGGCGGCCACTCTGATTGCCTTTTTCCGCTATGTGGTTGGTTTTTCCGGCTTTGGTATCTTCACCCCGGTAATGATTTCGGTGGCTTTCATCGCCACGGGACTTGGCCAAGGCCTTATTTTATTTTTGGTAATTCTTTTTGTCGCAATTTTATTCCGCTTCCTCACCCGTCGCTTAAGGATTCATTTCTTGGCGCGGATGTCTCTTTTGCTTCTCTTTATCTCTTGGGGTGTCTTTGGCTTATTCTACTTTGGTCCTAAAGCAGGTTTTGATCAAGTAGCCGATATTTCTATCTTCCCCATTTTAATCATGATTCTTTTGGTAGAAAACTTTATGGAAATTCTTATTGGTAAAAGCCGTCGTGAGGCCTTCCAGATGACATGGCAAACTCTGCTGGTGGCCATTGTTGGTTATTACCTTTTCAACTGGAGTTGGCTTCAGGAACAGGTTTTGCTTCATCCGGAACCAATTTTTTTGTTGGTCATTCTTTCTAACCTTTTTTTAGGCCGTTACACAAAACTACGCCTGTCAGAATATCCCCGCTTTTGGCCGATCATCAAAAGTAAAAAACCATCATGAGCCGTTGGAACGATGTCTTGGGCAAAAACGCCCGTAACAACCGCTACCTTCGCTTAAATACTAAAAAGGGGCGACAAATTGCCGACTCTAAACTTAAAACTAAAAAAATTTTGCGCCGTTATCAACTGCCTGTCCCGGACCTGATTAAAACTTTTTCTAAACCCGCCACTATTACCAACTTTTCCTGGGAAAATTTACCGGAAAGTTTTGTTTTAAAACCGTCTCAAGGCTTCGGGGGAGGGGGCATTTTGGTTATTAGAAGAAAAGGGCGCTGGGCAGGAGAATGGGAATTAATGAATGGAAAAACCGTTGACATCGCCGCCTTACGCTTTCATGCTTTGGAAATTCTTGGGGGCCGCTTCAGCCTTCATAGTTCCCCTGACCAAGCTTTTATTGAAGAACGGGTTAAGATTGTCAAAGCTTTTAGTAAATATGCCTATCAGGGCACACCCGATATTCGCGTTATCGTTTTTAACCATGTTCCGGTGATGGCCATGCTGCGGCTTCCCACCGCCGAATCTGAAGGCAAGGCCAATCTTCATCAGGGAGCGATTGGCGTCGGCATTGATCTAGCTACCGGCATTACCACCCAAGGAGTTTATCGCAACCGGCCAATAAAATATGTCCCGGGCACAAAAAGAAAACTTAACGGTCTGAAAATTCCTTATTGGGAGGAAATTCTTCTTTACGCGGTCCGCACCCAAGAGCAGATTCCTTCTTTGGGTTATTTGGGGATTGATTTTGTTATTTCCAAAAGCAAGGGGCCGCTTATTTTAGAGCTTAATGCCCGCCCGGGTCTTTCTATCCAAATTTGCAACCAGACCGGTCTTTTAAAAAGATTGGAAAGGGTAGAACGCTTAGAAATTAGAAACGCCGAGCACGGCGTCAGGGTGGCCAAAGCTCTCTTTGGCGAGAAATTTACCGAAAAAGTAAGCAGCAAGGAAATAACTCCTGTTTTGGGAATTATTGAAGAAGTGGAAATTAAAAATAAAGAAGGGAAAAAGGTTAAGGTTTTAGCCAAAATTGATACCGGTGCCAGTCGCAGCTCCATTGATGAAGAGCTGGCGAAAAATTTAGGCTTATTGGAAAAAAACAAGATTGTTTCCTCCAAGAAATATAAAAGCAGCCTTGGCGCCCACCAGGAAAGGCCGTTAATACCCCTCACCTTTTTCCTGCGAGGACGAAAAATTGAAACGCTAGTAAATGTTTCCAACCGAAGCCACCTGCAAACTAAATTCTTGGTAGGCGCGCCCGACTTGCGGGGATTTTTGATCAAGCCGTGAGAGACGAGAAAAATGCAAATAACTTGTAATGCGTAATAAGCAAACGCAAAAAACAAAGCCTAAATAAAAATTCAAAGACAATAAATAAACTCAAATCTCAAATGTCAAAACTCAAAACTACAACTCAAAACTCAAATCTAAAAAACAACTTTAAGTTTTAAAAAGTTTTAACATTTGCCATGTAGTTTTGCCATTTGACATTTGCGTTTTGAGTTTATTTTTCGTGTCTATTCGTTTTTAATTCGTGTCAATTCGTGTTTTCAAAATATGAAAAAAACCATCGCTATTTTTAGTAGCAATCCCCATGCCTACGCGCCGCACCGGTTTGCCGAAGAGGCAAGAAAAAAAGGTTTTTCTGCCGCTACTTTTGGCTACCAAGAGGTTGATCTTTATTTTACCTCAAAAGGAGAAAGAAAAATCTTCTTGAAAGAAAAAAAAATAACAGAACCGTTTTTGGGGGCAATTTTTCGCTCCTCAAGAAACCCTCACCATATTTTTACCCCCCAGCGCGATTGTCTTCTAAATTTTTTTCTTCAACAAAAAACCATCGTCTTAAATCAAACTATTTATCAAAAGTGGCCCATCTTGGACAAAATTACCGAACATCTTGTTCTTTCTCAAAATAAGCTCCCCCTCGCCGCCTCTTGGATTTTTGGTTCTTCCCCAAAACTTAAAGAAAAAATAAAATTGCCGGCGGTTTTAAAATTTTATTTAGGCAGCCATGGCTCGCGAGTATTTAAGGTAAGAAATTCTCACGAGCTTAAAAAAATTTTAGCTTATTTCCCCGCTGAAAACCTCCTTGTTCAGGAAATCCTGCCCGAAGGCGAAGATTTACGGGTAATTGTTCTTGGCGGAAAAGCCTTAGGGGCAATGAAAAAAAAGGCCGCGCCGGGAAAATTTGTTACCAACTATTCTGCCGGCGGTAGCGTCAGTCCCTATAGTCTTAACAGCGATCAGTCAGCCAAGGTTTTAGCCGAAAAAACCGCCAAAATTTTTAAAGCTGATTTTTGCGGCGTTGATTTAATGAAAGACACCCAGGGAGAATGGCGAGTTTTGGAGGTAAACACCGACTGCCAATTTGAAGGTTTTGAAAAAGCCACCGGCATCAACGTTGCCCAAAAAGTTATTGAGTTTTTGATTAAGCAAAAAACGTGGTAAAATGAAAGTCTGGTGAAGAAAAAACTCATTATTCTCTCCATTATTGCCTTTTCTCTTTTAGCGGCGGCGCTTGTTTTCCGCTCCCCAATTGGGGCCCAAGAAATTGCCACCGGGAGAGTAGAGCGGAAAAATTTAACCGAAAAATTAACCGTTTCCGGCGAGGTTAATGCCGAGGAAAAAGCCTCCTTGAAATTCCAAACCAGTGGCCTTTTATCGTGGGTAGGCGTTAAAGAAGGCGATTGGGTAAAAAAAGGTCAGGCAATTGCTTCCCTGGATCAGCGGGAATTAAAAAAACGGCTGGAAAAAGAACTTAATGATTATATGACCGTCCGCTGGGATTTTGAGCAAACCCACGAGGACTATAAAGACTACAAAGACCGCTATCTTTTAACCGACGAGATGAAACGAATTTTAGAAAAAGCTCAATTTGGCTTAAGCAATGCCGTTATTGACGTTGAGCTAGCGGATTTAGCGATAAAATACGCCACTATCACCACTCCCATTACGGGATTGGTCACCCATATTGACACCCCCTTGGCGGGAATAAATATCACCCCGGCCACAGCCACTTTTGAAATTGTTAACCCGGACTCGGTTTATTTTGAAGCCCGCATCGATGAGCTGGAAATCGGCAAAATAAAAGAAGGGCAAACGGCAATTATTACCTTAGACTCTTATCCGGAAAAAACTTTTGCAGGGGAAATTACCGCCATTGACTTTGCCGCCTCAACGGTTGGGGGCAGTAAAGTTTTCTTAACCAAAATCTCCCTCCCCGCAAATTCCGACCGGCAATTTCGTCTTGGCATGGGAGGAGATGCGGAAATTATCCTAAACGAAAAAGAAAATGTCTTGGTTGTTCCCGCCGAAGTTCTTGTTAGGCGAGAAAAAAATTTCGTTTGGGTGGTTGATAACGAAGGGAAAGCAAGGAGAAAAGAGATAGAGGTAGGGCTGGAGACCGATGAAGAAGTAGAAATCGTGGGCGGCCTCGAAGAAGGAACAGAAATTATCACTAAAGGAATAACCGGTCTTAAAGAAGGCCAAAAAATCCGTTAATTTTCCCCTTTTATGGCTTCCCTTCTCAAATTGGAGCAGGTCTCCAAAATTTACCAGATGGACGGAGTAAAAGTAGAAGCGCTTAAAAATATTTCTTTTAAGGTTTGCAAAGGTGAATTTTTGGTTATTATGGGCCCCTCCGGCTCGGGAAAATCAACCTTAATGCACCTAATCGGCCTACTTGATCGACCAACAGCTGGCCAAATATTCTTAAACGGCAAGCCGGTAAGCAAACTTTCTGAAAAAGAGCAGGCGCGTCTGCGTAATAAGGAAATTGGTTTTGTTTTTCAATTTTTTAATCTTCTGGAACGCACCTCGGCCCTAGATAATGTTCGCTTACCACTTTTTTATGCTGGCGTAAAACCCCGGGAACAAGAAAAAAGAGCCAAAGAAGCGCTCGAACAAGTTGGTCTTGGCCATCGGCTAAACCATTATCCTTCCCAACTCTCCGGAGGAGAGCGCCAACGGGTGGCGATTGCCCGCGCTTTAGTTAACAATCCTTCTCTTATCTTAGCCGATGAACCGACAGGAAATTTAGATTCGAAATCGGGAAAAGAAATTATGGAGATTATTGCCTCCCTTCACCGCGAGGGGAGAACAGTTATTTTGATCACCCATGACTCCTCTCTTAACCATTATGGACAAAGACTGATCGTTGTTAAAGACGGCCAAATTATCGAAGAAAAAAACTATGAAGCTGATTGATTTTTTAAAATTAGCCATTAAAAGCCTTTTAGTCAATAAACTGCGGACTTTTTTAACCATGCTGGGCATTATTATCGGCGTTGGCTCGGTGATTATGCTCATGTCGGTAGGAGCGGGGGTACAAACTTTTGTCAACCAGCAATTTGAACTGATTGGCGCAAATAATATCTTTATTATCCCCGGCCAGATGGGAGAAATGGCAATGATGGGTGCAGGAGGAGGCAGTGGCAGCTCATCAACCGGCCAAACCACTTCCCAAGGAGGCTCGCTAGCCACCATGAGCACTTCAAAACTCAAGGAAAAACATGTTAAAGGAATAAAGCGATTAAGCAGTGATATTTTAGAAGCAACAGGGACCATCGAAGTGCCCGCGAAAGCCACTTATAAAAACGAGGCTATTTTTGCTTCTCTTTCGGGGATTGATGAAAATTTTTTCGCCGCCAGTAATTTAGCCGTCCAGGTAGGTCGACCGATTGAGGAAAAAGATATCTTAAACAAAAGAAAAGTGGCCGTTATTGGCCCGGAGGTAGGCGAAGAACTTTTCCCCGGCATTGACCCTTTAGGAAAAAAAATCATCGTCGCTAATGTTTCTTTTGAGGTGGTGGGAATAACGGAAAAAAGAGGTACCGGCGGCATCGGCGGTAATATTGACCGGGTGATTTATGTTCCCTTTCCGATCGTCCAGAGCTTGACGGAAAAAGAAGGCCTACAGGCAATTTTAGTTAAGGTCTCCGATCGGGAAAAAATTCCCCAAATAATCGCTTTAATTAAAGATTATCTTTCTTCCGAACTTGACGAAAACGAATTTTCAGTTATAGATCAGACCAAAATTTTGGAAACGGTTAACGCGATTTTAACCATCTTAACTTACGCCTTAACCGCCATCGCTGCCATTTCCCTCTTAGTCGGCGGCGTGGGGATTATGAATATTATGTTTGTTTCCGTGGTTGAACGCACTAAAGAAATTGGCATCAGAAAAGCGGTGGGCGCCACATCGGGGAACATCCGCTCTCAATTTTTAACCGAGGCGGTGATTTTAAGTCTTTTTGGAGGTATTTTAGGAGTTGGTTTTGGGGTTTTGGGGGCCCAAATTGCCAACCGCTGGCTTACCACTACCGTCACCCCTTCTTCTATTATCCTTTCCCTAGGCGTGTGCTCTCTTATTGGAATTATTTTCGGTGTTGCCCCCGCCGCCCGGGCCGCCAAACTTGATCCGGTTGAGGCGCTGCGGTACGAGTAAAAATACACGAATTAGCACGAATGGGAAACGAAAGAACACGAATGAGCGAATGAAATGTTGTAGGGGCGTATTGCATACGCCCGCAACAATTTAACAGTTTAACAATATAACAATATAACAATTTGTTTACCATTTTTCTCTTGTTAAGATTGTCTCTTCGTGTTATCATAATCTTATGAAAAATGAAGAAAGAGGCTATGAACTAACCGTTCTTTTTCCTCTCCAGCTTAAAGAAAAAGATAAAACCCAAGAAGCTCTCAAAAAGGAAATTGAAAAAGCAGGCATAATAGAAAAAGAAGAAGATTGGGGAGAAAAAAAATTAGCTTATCCGATTAAAAAGAATGAAAGAGGGCATTTTTATTTCTACGAGCTTCGGACAAGCCCTGAAAAAATTAAAACTCTTGACGGATGGCTAAAATTAAACGAAAATATTCTTCGTTATCTAATTGTTTTAAAAGTTTAAGGGGGTGAAAAGAATGGCCAGTCGCTCGTTAAACAAAGTCATGCTCATCGGCAATTTAACCCGTGACCCTGAATTGCGCTATACGCCGCAGGGAACGGCCGTTTGCACCCTTGGTTTGGCCACCAATTATTCTTGGACCACCGAACAGGGTGAAAAAAAAGAAAGCGTCGAATTTCATCGTTTAGTGGCTTGGAATAAATTAGCCGAAATTTGTTCCCAATTGCTTTTTAAAGGGAGAAAAATATATGTGGAGGGGAGGCTGCAAACCCGACAATGGGAAGGTCAGGACGGCGCCAGCCGGCAAACCACAGAAATCGTTATCACTGACATGATTATCTTAGATTCCCGTCGGGAGCAGGAAGAAGGAGGAGAAACCACCGCCGGTGAAGAAAAAACGCCAACGGTAATCCCGGAAGAAACTGCCCCAAAAGAAGACGCTAAAGAAAAAGAAAGCAAGGAAAAAAATCCGCCCGAGGAAGAAGTTAAAGCGGAGGATATTCCTTTCTAAACCTTACCAAAAAATAAAAAAGGGGGAAAATGTTGTTGGATTTGTAGGGGCGGGGTTTCCCCGCCCGAAATCAAACGGGTCGGAAAACCCGACCCCTACAGGGAACAGACATACAAATTTATTACAACCTCCAGCAATGAAACAATGAAACAATGAAACGATACACATTCGTATCCATTCGTTTCTTTTAACAATTTAGCAGTTTAACAATTCAACAATTTAACCATATGAAAAGAAAAATAAAACCGGTTAAGAAAAGAAAAAGCACCAAAAAATGCTTTTTTTGCCAGAAGAAGAAAGAACCCGATTATAAAAACTGGGAAGAGCTAAAACCATTCTTAAGTGAATGGGCGCGGATTTTGCCCCGCGAGGTAAGCGGCCTTTGCGCTAAACACCAGCGCCGGCTAACTCGTGAAATTAAAAAAGCGCGCTTTTTGGCTTTACTTCCTTATGTGAGAAGAGTAGAGTAGAGGATATGGAATTTTCTTTTCTCTTCCCCCTGCCAGCTAAAATCGAGCTTAACATTGGTCAAGGGGAAAAAATCAAAGAAGGCGATATTCTTGGCCACTACCTTTCCGAAAAAAAAATCAGCCTTAACTTAGCCCAAAAATTAGGTCTCCCCCCTAAAAAAGTCGGTCAAGCTTTAGCCATTAGTTTGGGAAACAGCATTAAACAAGGCGATCTTTTGGCAGAGAAAAAAAGCCTTTGGGGTCCCGGCGTTAAAATTTACTCCCCTGTCGGGGGCAAAGCTTTTTCTTTTGATCAAGAAAGGGGAATCTTAACTCTTGTTTCACCGGCAAAAAAAGTGGCGGTGCGCGCCCCCATCAACGGAAAAATAGAGAAAGTTGAAAAGGAGGGATTGGTTATTAAAACCGAAGGAACAATTTTCCCTCTTTGCTGGGCAAAAGGAAAAATTGTTTTTGGTCCCTTAAAAAAATATACCGGTTCTTTGGCAAACTTAAGTATCGAAGACCGGGGAAAAATTCTTCTTTTTACAGAAATTATCAACCTAAGTTTAATTAAAAAAAGCGAAGCTTTAAAAATTAAAGGCTTGATAAGTGCTAAAAAAAGCGACGATTTTCCTACCTTTCTTACTCTTGCCCAACTTAAAAATCCGGATGATGAGAAAAAGATTGCCGCTTATGAAAATCAAAAAGCGGTTTTAGACCCGAAAAATAAAGTGTTGGCAATTGTTAATTCTTAAAAATGACGTCTAAAAAATTACGCCGCTTAATTATTGCGGTTACGATTTTAATTTTTGTTTTTTGGGCGGGCTGGCAGGCAAAAGAATTAAGTTTCAAAAAGACTATTTCCTCTCGCGCTTCTTCTTTTTCGCAAAAGTTAGCTACCTCTCCCTTGCTCTTGGAAACCCTTTCCTCCCTTGAACGTTCTTTTTTGGAAAAAGAAAAACTCCAAAATGAAGAAGAACTAATTTACGGCGCCATTGAAGGAACCGTGGCCGCCTTAGGCGATCCTTACACCGTTTTTTTACCCCCCAAAGATAATCAGGGCTTTAAAGAAGATTTGGCGGGCAGTTTCAGCGGCGTGGGTATTCAGCTGGGTTATAAAGACAGTCAATTAGTGGTTATTGCCCCTTTAGAAGGCAGCCCTGCCTTAAAAAGCGGTATTCGCGCCGGCGATGTGATTATTCATATCAAGGATGATAAAAAAGGCATTGACCAAAGCGCCTTAGGTCTTTCCTCGGCGGAAGCGGTGGAATTAATTCGCGGCCCCAAGGGAACACCGGTTACTCTGACGGTTATTCACCAAGATGAAGAAAATCCCGTTGAAGTTACCATTATTCGCGAAGAAATCACTGTCCCCAGCGTAGAACTGGCAATGGCAGAAAAAGACGGGAAAAAAATCGCCCACCTGAAATTAACCCAATTCGGCGACCGCCTTGAAGAAGAATGGTCGCAGGCCATCAACAAAATTCTTACCATCAAAAACGCGCCCGAATTTGGCGGCGTGGTGCTTGACTTGCGCAATAATCCCGGCGGTTATTTAGACGGCGCCGTTTACATTACCTCGGAATTTTTAAGCCAAGGAGTAGTTGTCCAACAGGAAGGGGAGGGGGGCAGGAAGCAATCCTTCACCGTTAACCGCCGCGGCCAACTAACTGATGTTTCCTTGGTTGTTTTGATTAATCAGGGAAGCGCTTCGGCCTCCGAAATTGTCGCCGGCGCCCTGCGAGAAAACAAAGGGATCCTTCTTATAGGGGAGACTTCTTTTGGCAAGGGAACAATACAGGAATCGCAGGAGTTAACGGGGGGGGCGGGTCTTCACATTACCGTTGCCCGTTGGCTTTTGCCTAATGGCGATTCTATTGATAAAGTCGGCTTAAAACCGGATATTGAAGTTAAAGACGAAGAAACCGAAGAAAATCAAGATCCGGTTTTGGAAAAAGCCTTAGAAGAATTAACCCAAAAAAGCTAAAAATGGCCAAAAACGTTTCTCTTAACCCCCTGCGGGGGATGCGCGATTTTTATCCCCAAGATTTTGCCTTTCATTCCTGGCTTTATCAAAAGGCGCAAGAAACTCTGGCAACTTGGGGTTTTGAAGAATACGACGGCCCAATTTTGGAACCCTTAAGCCTCTACCGTGCCAAATCAGCGGAAGAAATTGTTAAAAAACAAGCTTATACCCTCAAACCCCCCGGCGGGAAGAAAACCTTGGTTTTGCGCCCGGAACTAACCCCTACCTTAGCCCGCATGGTGGCGGCGCGGGAAAACGAGTTGGTTTTCCCTCTTTTCTGGTGGTCCTTTGGCCCCTTTTTTCGCCATGAGGCTCCCCAAGCCGGCCGAGGCCGAGAATTTTACCAAATTAACGCTGATATTTTAGGCGAAAATTCTCCCAACGCCGACGCGCAAACAATTGCCGTTGCCTGCGAACTTTTAAAAAATTTAGGTTTAACAAGCGATGAGGTGGTGGTTTTAGTAAACGACCGCCAATACTTGGAAGCCAAAATGGACTTAATCGGCATTAAGAAAAACCTTTGGCAAGAAATTTTTCGCCTTATTGACAAAAAAGAAAAAATTGGCCAAGAAAATTATGAAAAAGGCTTAAAAGAACTTGGCCTTGGCTCTCTGGCGATAAAAGATCTCGACCTTGCCTTAAAAGACCGCGATTTTGGCAAAGAAAGCGCCTCCCTAACGGAAATTTTTTCTACCCTTGGCGACTTAGGCTTTGCCTCTTGGGTTCAATTTGAACCCTCCATTGTCCGCGGTTTTGATTACTACACCAACACCGTTTTTGAAGCCTACCTTAAAAAAGGTTCCAAAAGAGCGCTTTTAGGCGGCGGCCGCTATCAAAACTTAGTCCGTCAAGTGGGGGGTAAAAAAGAAATTGGCGGGGTGGGCTTTGCCGCCGGCGATATGATCTTAGAATTAGCCCTTAAGGAAACTGGTCACTTCCCTCGTTTTGAAAACCTAGGCGCCACGGTTTTGGTCACCGTTTTCAACGAGGCTTGTTTTCGCGAGTCAATCGAATTAACCCGCCTTTTACGAGAAAGGCAAATTAAAACCGAGCTTTATCTTAATCCTCATTCCTCTTTAAGCGACCAGCTTGCCTACGCCAGCAAAAAAGGCTTCCCTTTTGCCGCCATTTTGGGCGAAAAGGAAATTGCGCGCCAGAAAATCGCTCTTAAAGATCTTAAAACCGGCCAGCAGGAAGAATTAAACCTTGACGAGGCGGTTGAAAAAGTTTCAAGTAAAAAATAGGAGTAGCGCGCACCAGTTATTCGCTCATTCGCACCCATTCGTCTCTCATTCGTGTTATTCGTGTCTATTCCTAATTTCTTAATTCAGCAAGCGATAGCAAGCGAATTTCTTAATTTCTCTCCAGTCTTTCCCAATGCGCCAAGCTAACGCACATCAAGCGTGTCAAACCGTAACCAAATTTGATCGGATCGAAGAATTTTTAAGATTAAGAGGTGAGCCAAAATATAGATTTACCCAAATAACCGAAGGAATTTTTAAACAAAGATTAGACGATTTTGAGAAGATTACGATGCTCCCCGAAATGTTAAGAAGAGAGCTGAAAGAAAGGTTTGGCTCGGTTTTAACTATTACCCCAATTAAAGAAGAAGAATCCCCTCATACAGCAAAGCTTCTTTTCAAGTTAAAAGATGGGGAACGAGTTGAAGCGGTGAAGATGGAATTTTGGAGGGAAAAGGAGTGGGAATCTTTGTGTATTTCCTCACAGGTTGGCTGCAATTTAGGTTGCACTTTTTGCGCGACAGGAAAGATAGGATTAAAAAGAAATTTAACCCCAGATGAAATTATTGATCAGCCTCTTTATTTCCATCTGAAAGGCGATCGTGTCCATAGTATTTCGTTTATGGGAATGGGAGAACCGCTGGCCAATCCGGCAATGTTTGTCGCCATAAAGACCCTTACCAATAAAAAACTATTCGGATTTAGCCAAAGAAAACTAAATGTTTCCACCGTGGGGCTTCTCCCTGGAATAAAAAGATTAACCGAAGAGTTCCCCCAGATTAACATTGCTTTTTCTCTTCACACTCCTTTTGAAAATCAAAGAAGAAAGCTTATGCCTATTGCTGAACGCTACCCAACCGAGGAAGTGATGGCAGTCTTAGACAAACACGCCAAAAGGAATAAAAGAAAAGTTTTTCTATCCTATATGATGCTGAAGGGAATAAATGACAGTCCAGCGCACCTGGAAGCATTGAAAAATTTAGTTAAAAATAGAAGTGAAATTTCCTATCTTTACCATGTGAATTTAATAACTTATAACCCCGCGCCAGGAGTGGAAGGAGGGTTTCAATGCTCTGATAAAGAAAGGATAGAATGGTTTAAAAAGGCACTAGAAAAAGCAGGGATAAATGTTACCATTAGACAGTCTTTTGGGGCAGAAATCCATGCTGCCTGTGGACAGTTATACGCGAAATATAAAACCTTAGCTTTAAACGATAGGGATCGGATTCCCTGACCCATTTGATTTCGGGCGGGAAGACCTAAAACAACCCCCGGGGCAAGATTGATTAGCTTTTACCAAAAAAAAGGGAGAATATCACAAGTGCCCTTGACTTACACAAGAAAAGAATGTTTTTAATTAAAATGGTAAAATGATTCACGCTTTTAAACCTATGAATTATTGCTATCTTGTAAGACACGGAGAAAAGAATAGCACTAAAGGCGATCCTTCTTTATCTGTTTTAGGCAAAAACCAAGCCCAATTAACCGCAAATTATTTAAAAAAATTTCCTATTACGAGGATTTATACTAGTCCTCTTAAAAGATGTTGGGAAACGGCGGAAATAATTGCCAAAACTCTTAAATTATCATTTGATATTGAAGAAGATCTTCGGGAGAGAATTAACTGGGGTGATGATCCAAATTTATCTTTTGAGGAATTTTTGAAATTATGGGAAAAAACAAGTATCAATCGGGATTGGAAACCACAATTTGGAGATTCCTCAAAAAATGCAGGTAAAAGATTAGAACAAGTGATCAAAGAGTTTTCTAAAAATAACGCGCATACTGTTTTCGTGACTAGTGGGGGGATTATTACCGATTTTTTAAGAAATGTCTTTTCGGAGAATTATTTAAGAAAATTTAAATCCGATTTCCCGGAGAAACGCGAAAAGTATATTAAGGAGTGTTCGATTACCGTAGTTAGAGAAACAAACAGCAATTTTGAGTTAATCAAACTCGCTTCAGACGATCACCTTTCTTTTCCAACAGAATCGCTTTTAAATAACTAATTACACCTTAGCTAATTACACCTTAGAGGTGGTTACTATTTGCACCTCTGGTAAAAATAATTACACCTTAGAGGTGGGTTGTCCCGCCATAGCGGGATCCGCCTTTGGCGGTCCGCTCGGGACGGATCCCGCCACGGCGGGACTATTTGCACCTCTGGTAAAAATGTAATTACACCTTAGAGGTGGGTTTCTATTTGCACCTCTGGTAAAAATGAACTTCTTAAGGTCAAAAATTTTGCTTCTTCTATTGATGAGTATCTGGGAAAAAAGAAGGAATGCCGCAAAAGCACTTAGCTTATACAGGGGATAATCCTTATCGTTTTAAGATTATTTCTTCGTACTTAATTAAGAACAGACAAAAAAATTAACGTCATCTATCCAAAAATTGAGGAAAAATTATTAATTGCCAAAGGATAATCAATAAAAAGAGTAGGGGAGGCGCTAAACTAACAGGCGCCAGCTTATCAAGCCCTTAAGTTAAAATTCCCAATTTCGTGAGTTTCTCTTCAATCATTCTTCTCGCGCGCCTAAAAAAATCAGCCGTCATTTTTTCCTCTATGTGATAGCGGCGATAAACCCAATCGGCATAATGATAGTTCATTCGGTCGATAATTACCCGGTCAACCTTGCCGGAGAACATTTCCGGCAAATACTCCGCCCCCGGTAAAAGAGGAGCAATCATCGCGTAAGTTCTTACCCCCGCCTGATGTAATTTTTCCAGCGCCTTAATTCTTTCTTCTATTGAGGGAGCAACTGGTTCAAACAATCTTCTTATCTTCTCATCGGCGGTGGCGAGACTAAAACCAACCTTAAAACCCTTCCTTTTTTGAAAAATATCCAAATCCCTTAAAACCAAAGGCGATTTTGTCTGCACCACCACCGGCCAGTTATTCTCGGCTAAAATCTCCAAACAACGCCGCGTGAGCGCAAATTTTTCCTCCACCGGCTGGTAGGGATCGCAAACCCCGCTTAGCCAAACTTTTCCGGGCTTTTTCCTGCTAATTTCTTGCCTTAATAAATCGGGGGCGTTAACTTTAATATCCACAAACTGACCCCAAGCTTCCCGGTGGCCGGTAAATCTTTTCATATAACGGGCATAACAATAAGAACAGCCGAATTGACAGCCGACATAGGGATTAACAACATAAGGATAAACTTTGGAGGGGGAAAGAATTGTTTTGGGGTAAATTTCTTTAAAAATCATTATCATCTAAAGACTAATCATTTTGCCTCAAACAGCATTAATATTATACCGCAAGAACAGTCACTTCATTTTTCTCTTTTTTATGGTAAAATAAACATACTATGAAAGCAAAAATTCATCCCCAGTACTATCCTCAGGCGAAAGTAACTTGCGCTTGCGGCAACACCTTTACCACCGGTTCAACCCAACCGGAAATTAGGGTGGAAATTTGCGCTCAATGCCATCCCTTCTTTACCGGCGAGACCAAATATGTTGACAGCGGCGGCCGGGTAAAAAGATTTGAGGAATGGCGGCAAAAAGCCCAAGAAAATCCGCGCCAAAAGAAGGGGAAGAAAAAAATCACTTCACAAACGTCGCCTGCTTCGCTCAAAGAAATGCTGGAAAAAGCGGCAAAAAATGGCTAACGCGATTTTAGAGGTCAGACCAGGCCCCGGGGGAGAGGAGGCCAGGCTTTGGCAACAAGATCTCCTGCGTATGTACGCCCGCTTTAGCGCCAAAAAAGGTTGGCAAGTAGAGGCTTTGGATGAAAACACTCTTCGCGTTCGGGGAGAAGGCGCTTTTGAAATCTTAAAAAACGAAGCCGGCGTTCACCGCGTTCAGCGAATCCCCAAAACCGAAAAAAGAGGCCGGCTGCATACTTCCACCGCTACCGTTGCCGTCTTGCCAGAAATCCCGGAAACAGAACTTCGCCTCTCTCCTGATGAAATTGAATTTGAAGCGTTTCGCGCTGGCGGCCATGGAGGGCAAAATGTTAACAAGGTCGCTACTGCGGTCCGTCTTCGTCACAAACCCACCGGCATCGTTGTTTCCTGCCAATCCCAACGATCGCAGGAACAAAATCGCCAACTGGCTCTAAATTTGCTCCGCGCCAAGCTTTGGCAACAAGAGGAGGAAAAAAAAGAAGTAAAAATTAACGCCCTGCGACGGCAGGCCATTGGCAGCGCCAAAAGAGCCGAGAAAATCAGAACTTATAACTTCCCCCAAAATCGGGTTACCGATCATCGCCGCGGCAAATCATGGAAGGTTTTAGACGAAGTGATTGACGGAAACTTGGAAAAAATTATCTGACCCCAATGGTTACTCTGTTCTTTCTCGCAGGGTTACTTCTATTTCCTGGTTTTCTCCTTCCCGCCACAATAAAATTTTTACTTTCTCGCCCACCTTTTTCTTATTAATAATTTCTGCTAAACCTCCTTTGGCATCTTTTATTTTTTGGCCATCAATGGAAATCAGAATATCGCCTCTTTTAATTCCCGCCTTGTCAGCCGGCGAACCCGCCGCCACCTCCACCACATACGCCCCTTCGGGAATTTCGTTCAAAATTGCCGCTTCCCGAGAAATCATCGTATAATTAACCCCTAAAAATGGTCGGGAAAATTCACCTGTCTGGCGAAAATCGGCTAAGGCAGTCTTAACTGTATTAATGGGAAGAGCAAAGCCGATATTCTCCGCCCCCGAGGCCACCGCCACATTTACTCCCACCACCTGTCCCGCCGAGTTGATTAACGGCCCGCCGGAGTTGCCGGGATTAATCGCCGCGTCAGTTTGAATAACATTATCCAGTTCTTCCACATAGCCTTCAAAAACAGAACCGGCGGTGATGCCCCGCCCCAGCCCGGAAATAACCCCGGTGGTCACCGTATGGCGAAACTCGCCTAAGGCCGTCCCAATCGCCACCACAAACTGCCCCACCTTAAGATTATCGGAATCGCCCAGCTCTACCGGCGTTAATCCTTGGGCATCAATTTTTAAAAACGCCAAGTCGTTAGCCGGATCGCGGTAAATATTTTGCACCGGGTAACTTTGATTGTCGGCGGTAATCACCTGATACTGGGCTTGGCTATCGGCCACCACATGCTTGTTGGTAACAATCAAACCTTGCGCGTCAACCACAAAACCGGTTCCCACATCCTGCTGGATTTCCTGCTCGCCGCCGGGGAAAACAAAGCCAAAAAAAGAAAAAAGATCCGAAGGCAGACCAAGGGATTGCTTTTTCTTCATCCCCACCGTGACCACCGAGGGGGAAGCTTTTTCGGCCACCTCAATCACCACCGATTCTTCCCGCACCACTTTTTGCTCCACTACCGTCGTCCCCGGCGAGGAAATGCCAGAGGGGGAAGAAAAACGATCCAAAAAACCAAAATGAAATTGGCGATCCAAAAAAGCGCCTCCTAAAACCAAACCGACCGCCAAAAGAACAATGGCAAAGTTAATCAGAAGGTTTTTGGGCTTCATTGACCTTATTAAACTAATGAGAAACGAATAACCGAATTGCGAATAACATATTCGCTGTAAACTGTTGCGGGCGTATGCAATACGCCACCTACGGATTGCGATTCGCTAACATTCGCGTCTATTCGCTTTCTATTCGTGTCAATTCGCCTCTTTTAACAATTTAACAATCTACCAGTTAACCCTCTTCCTCTTCCGAAAGCACCTTCCGTGGGTTTGGAAAGAACCTCTTCACCATTTGTCCAAAGATAAATCAACACCGCCTCCATCCGCTGGCTCTCTTCTTTTTCTCCCACTAAAACCACCCTTACGCCTTTTTTCAAGTCGCTAAAGTTTCCTCTCACCGGCCCTTTTCCGGCCTCTTTTTTAATAACCCTTGCCTTTTCGGCATTTATCTCCCAAGTTTGGCCATCATTCCCTTCTAGGCTAAAAACCGCCTCTTCCTGGGAAACATCGCTTACCCGGCCAAAAAAAGACTGCCGGGCAATCTCTTGCGGCCTACTTTTAAGAATTCTCTTGGCCGCTAACTCTGGCGAAGAAAGCCGCTCTTGATATCCCATCGCCACCAAAAAATCGCCTTCCCTTAAGCTTTCCGGCGTTATTTTCTGGCGATTTTCATTTAAAAAAACCGTTTCCTCATCAAAAAAAATTCTCTTGCTTTCTTTATCCTTCAAAAGAACGATTACCCCCTCCTGGTTGTCAACCGAAACCACTTCGCCGCTCCAGCCTTTCTTAACCGGTGTTAAGGCTTCTTTCCCTTCTGCCTCCTCAATAAGCGCCTCTACCTCTTCCTGGATTTGTTCAACTTTTTGGTTATCCTCTTGGCTAAGAGGAACATCAACCGTTTCTCTTGCTTCCGCTAATGCCGCCGCCTCTTCTTGGACAATCTTCTCCAAATCGGCCGCAAAAACTCTCCTGCTCACCGCCATTAGCAAAAAAACCAACAAAAAGCCCTTGGTAAATAAAATTATTTTTTTTCTTTTTCCCATAAAAAACCGCTTCTTAAATCTTAGCGGTAGAATAAACTAAAGTCAAGTTTTTTTCCGCCTGATTGCCTTCCTCATCATAAGCAGTGACTTTAATTTCATTTGCCCCACCTACAAGGGTGATTTCGGTTTCAAAATTACCCTCTTCATCTGCCTCCACAATATTCTCTCCTTCAGGATAAATCACCACCACCACGCTTTCTGGCGCCGTTTTCCCCTCCAAGGTAATCTTCTCCTCCTCAATAATGCTTTCATCTTCAGGGCTAATAATTTCAAGAGAAAGGGAAGGAACAGGAGCAAGAGTAGGGGGCTGTTCTAACACTGGCGTTGGCGTAATATTTAAGCTTTCCTCTGTTGTCGCCTTATTTGTCCACCAAAGCCCCCCAATAACCAACAAGCCTAACACCACCCCGCCAACAATGGCTAAAATAACTTCTTTACGCATATTTTTAACAACTATATATACTATAGTCTATCCCCCACGGCATTGTCAATGGGAAAAATTTGTGGTAAAGTAGGGGTATGGAAATCTGGTATTTAGGCCATTCTTGCTTTCGCTTGCGCACCAAAAACGGGGTAATTATTACCGACCCTTATGACCCTCAAATTGGCCTCAAAATGCCAAAGGCAGAAGCGGAAGTCGTCACCGTTAGCCACCACCATTTTGACCATAATCGGCCTGATTTGGTAGAAGGTAACCCCAAGGTATTAAAATGGCCGGGAGAATACGAAATTAAAGAGATTTTTATTACCGGCCTGCCTTCTTATCATGATAAAAAACAAGGGCAGGAAAGAGGAGAAAACGTTATTTTTCTTTTTGAAGCGGAAAAGATAAAAGTTTGTCATTTAGGCGATTTAGGAGAAAAGCCAGCGGCAAAAGTTTTAGAAACCATTCATTCGCCGGACATTCTTTTCCTTCCTGTCGGCGGCAATTTTACTCTTTCTCCCCAAGAAGCAGCCGCTTTAGCAAAAGAGCTTGAACCAAAGATTATTATTCCGATGCACTACCAAGTTCCTCAATTAGCAAGCGACTTAAAAGAAAAATTAGCACCTCTTTCTGAATTTGAAAAAGCCTGGGGGCAAAAAATAGAAACTCTTCCTAAACTAAATATCACCAAAGATGATCTTATCTTAAGTGAAGGAATAAGGGCCGTGCCCTTAGAAGCGCGTAACTCGTAATCCGTAACTCGTAACCGGTAAATAAACAAGCGCAAAAGCGCAATAATACGCGAATTGACACGAAAAATAAACTCAAATCTCAAAACGCAAATGTCAAATCTACATGGCAAATGTTAAAACTTTTTAAAGCTTAAAGTTGTTTTTAGTTTTTAGTTTTGAGTTGTAGTTTTGAGTTTTGCGATTTAACATTTGAGTTTATTTATTGTTTTTAAACTTTGATTTAGGTTTTGTCCCGCTATGACGGGACATTTTGCCTTTTGACTTTTTATCATGCCTACTCCTATCCGCATTCCTCCCCATTCCGATGAAGCCGAAGAATCGGTCTTGGGCGCCATTTTAATTGACAAGGACGCCATTGTGGCCATAGCGCCAAAGTTAAGACCGGAATTTTTTTATGACGAAAGCCGGGGGCTTATTTTTAAAGCCGCCCTTTCTCTTTATGAAAAAAGAAAACCGATTGATCTGGTCACTTTAAGCGAGGAAATAAAAAAGGATAAGGCTTTAACTAAAATAGGAGGGAAAACATACTTGGCCAGATTAACCAATTTGGTACCCACGGCCGCCAATGTGGAAGAATATGCCCAAATTATTAAAGATAATTTTGTTAAAAGAAAACTTATCAGCCTGGCGGCGCAGATTTCTTCTTCGGCCTTTGAAGAAGGGGAGGCCACCGAAAAAATTTTAGACCAAGCCGAGGGAGAAATTTTTTCTCTTTCCCAGTCAAACCTCCAACGCAGCTTTATCCCCTTACGAGAGGTGCTATCCGAATCTTTTGACCGTCTGGATGAGCTTCATAAGAGAGCCGGTGGCCTGCGGGGAGTGCCTACCGGTTTCCCAGAGCTTGATAATCTTCTGGCGGGAATGCAGGCTTCCAACATGATCGTTTTGGCGGCCCGGCCGGGCATTGGCAAAACCGCCTTGGGTTTAAATTTTGCTCGCCACGCGGCGGTGGAAGAAAATTTAACCGTCGGTTTTTTTTCTTTAGAGATGAGCCAGGAAGAATTGGTTGACCGTCTTCTTGTTCGTCAGGCACAAATTGACAGCTGGAAGTTAAAAACCGGCCGTTTGGACGAAGATGATTTTGCCCGCCTTTCCGAAGCGATGGGAACTTTAGCGGAAGCGCCTCTTTTCATTGACGACACTCCGGGAATTTCGGTGGCGGAAATGCGCACTAAGGCCCGACGCTTACAAACAGAAAAAAGTTTGGATCTTATTGTCGTTGACTACCTTCAACTCGTTCACGGCCGTAATTTGGAAAATCGCGTTCAGGAAGTTTCGGAAATTTCCCAAGGATTAAAAAATTTGGCCCGGGAACTTAAAGTGCCCCTCGTGGCTGTTTCCCAGCTTTCCCGAGCAGTAGAAATTCGCGGCGGCCAACGCCCCCGTCTGGCAGACTTGAGGGAAAGTGGCTGTATTAGTGGTGATGCTCTTATCCAAATGGCCGACGGAGAACGAATCGCCATTGAAAAATTAGCTTTAAAAAATAAACCTTTTTTGGTAATGAGTCTAAATGAAAAAACCTGGCAGCTTGAACCGGCCTTGGCAAAAAAAGCCTGGTGCAGTGGAAAAAAATTAGTTTTCTGCCTTAAAACCCAATTGGGGCAAGAAATTAAAGCCAGTGCTAATCATCGCTTTTTCACCTCTTCTGGCTGGAAAAGGCTTGACCAGCTTAAAGTAGGGGATTATATTGCTCTTGTTCGCTCTTGGAAAAACTTACCCCAAACAAAGCCAACCATGACCGCCGCTGAACTAGCCCTTCTTGGTCATCTTATTGGTGATGGCTGTACTCTTCCCAAACATGCCGTCCAATACACCACCAACGAAAAAGAATTAGCCGAAACGGTTGTTAAGGCTAGCAAGGATGTTTTTGGGGAAAAAATCAACCCGAGAATAAAACGAGAACGAAATTGGTGGCAAGTTTATCTGTCTGCCGGTTATCCCTTAAGCCGCCACCAAAGAAACCCTCTTGCCGCCTGGCTGGATAAACTAAAAATATGGGGTTATCGCGCCAAAGAAAAAAGAGTCCCAGAAAAAGTTTTTAAACAGCCCCCTCAGGAAATCAGCCGATTTTTACATCACCTCTGGCTTACCGATGGCAGTATCACCTTAAGCGGGAAGAAAAAAGAGCGACCGATAATATATTATGCTACCAGCAGCGATGTTTTAGCCAAGGACGTCCAACATTTGCTACTTCGTTTAGGAATCATCGCCAAAGTTCGGCGGGTAAAACAAAGAAATAAAGGAAAGGATCAATGGCATGTTATTATTACCGGTCAGCCTGATATAACCGCTTTCATCGCTATTGTCGGTACCAGTGGGAAAAAACTAAAAAATCTAAATCTTATTAAAAAATATTATCAGCAGCACCAGCATAATCCCAATAAGGACATTATTCCTAAAACGATGTGGTATTCTTTAGTAGAACCAGCGCGGCAGGCCCTAAAAATGAGCCAAAGAGAAATGCAAAAGCAAATAGGAGTTCATTATTGCGGGTCAACCCTTTTTAAGGCCAACATGAGCCGCCAGCGGGCTTTAAAAGTTGCTCAAGTTGTTCAGAACAAAACTTTGGAAAAAATCGCCAAAAGCGATGTTTATTGGGATAAAGTCGTTTCCATTAAGCCCTTGGGGGTAGAAAAAGTTTATGATATAGAAGTTCCCAGTTACCACAATTTTGTTGCCGAAAATATTGTTATCCATAACTCCATCGAGCAGGATGCGGACGTGGTGATGTTTCTTTATCATGAAGACGAGGACGATCGCGAAAATGTGGTTTTGGAAATCGCCAAACATCGCAATGGCCCTTTGGGACAAATTAATCTTCGCTTTATTCCCAAGCAAGTAAGCTTCTACCCGGTCGAGAAAAGGTTGGGGGAAGGGAAATAAAATTACTAGCTAAAGGGTAAGAAAAAATTAATGCAAAAATCAAAAATCAGAATTCAAAACCAAGTTCAAAGACCAAAACCATAAATTAAAACTCAAAACGCAAATGGCAAATGTTAAAACTACATGTCAAATCTTAAATCTTTCTTAGAATTTAAAATTATTTTTTCAGATTTGAGTTTTGAGTTGTAGTTTTGAGTTTTGCGATTTAACATTTGCGTTTATTTTCGCGTTAACTCGCGTATTTTAGTAATTTAACAATTTACTCTATGTTCCTAAACTTGCCTCTCATCAGCTTCCCCGTCTTTGGTTTGGTGTTATTTTTGGGCTTCCTCTTTTCCTCTTTTTGGTTTTTCAAAAACACCAAAGAAGAGTTTGTTGATGAAGAGCAGGCAATCAGCTTTATTTTTTGGATTTTCTTAAGCTGGCTTTTGGGTAGCCGCGTTATTTTTTTCTCAACTAACTTTAATTCTTTTCCTTCTTTTTGGACTCTTTTTCTGCCCTGGCAATATCCCGGCCTTTCTTTTGCCGGCGGAATATTGGGGATAGCTTTGGCCGCAAAAATCTGGGCGAAAAAAAACAAGTTTAATCTTTGGCGAGTTTCTGACCCGGCTCTTTTCCCTCTTCTTCTCTTTCAAGAATTCTTTTTTCTTGGCCAATTTTTGGCCACCCAAGAAAATTTTTATTTTTTTGCCTTTCTTATCTTTCTTGCCGGCTTTCCTTTAGGGCTTTGGATTAAGAAGAAATATCGTTCTTTTTCCTGGTATCCTTCAGGAAAAATCGGTTTGACATTTTTAGCGGTTTTCGCTGTTACCTTACTCGCCTTTTGTCTACTTGCTTTTTGCCCTCCTTTTGGGTTATACTTTGAAGGTTTAGGAGCTCTTTTAATAGGAGGGCTAGCCGGTTGGCTAATTTACCAACGTCGCCAGCCATAAAAATTGAGAATAAAGATGGCTAAGAAAAACAAAACCCAAACCAAAAATAAGCCAGAAAAAACAGCGATTCGTTTTCCGGCCAGCGTCTTAAAGCCCGTGGGCGACTTTTTGGTCAAAGAAGAAAAGGAAATTTTAAAAAAATTGCATCTTCTTTCCAAGGAGGATCCCTTTGCCAACCCGGCCCGCTTGGCAGATAATGCTGCCCCCGATAACGAGGCCTTGGAACAAATCGATCATCTTAAAAACCAAAGCCTGCAGGAACAGATGAAAAAAAACCTTATCCAAGTACGGCGAGCCCTGACACGTCTTAAAATCGGTAAATATGGCATCTGCGAGGAATGCGGCCAAATGATTGATACCGACCGGCTGATGATTTATCCTCACGCCACCTTATGCGTTAAATGCGAGCAAAAGAAAAAGAAATAAAAGTGGGCGTTGACTATAATTTAATTGACTACTCCTCTTACTGGCGAAACCGAGAGTATGAATGGGAAGCAGAAAAGATTGCTTTGGAAAAATTGTTTTCCCATATCCCCGGGAAAGAACAAAAAATAATCTTAGAAATAGGGGGAGGGTTTGGCCGTCTGGCCGCGATTTACGCCCCTTTTTTCAAAGATGTTATTCTTCTTGAGCCGTCAGAAAAGCTTTTAAAAGAAGCGCAAGCAAATTTAGCCGCCCAAAAAAACCTCACCTTTCTTGCCGGAAGAGGGGAGGCGATTCCCCAAGAGGGCAAAAGCGTTGATGTGGCCTTAATGGTCCGTGTCAGCCACCATTTTCAGGATCTTAGCCCGGTGCTAAAAGAAATTAACCGTATCCTTAAACCCCAGGGGTTTTTAATTTTAGAATTTGCCAATAAAATTCATTTCAAAGCGCGCTTGCGGGCTTTGGGAAAAGGTGATTTTTCTTTTCGCAAAAACTTAACTCCGTTTGACCAGCGCCGGCAAAGCAGAAAAGACCCCGAAGTGGTTTTCTTAAATCATCATCCCCAAGCGGTTCTTAACGTTCTTTCTGAAAATAACTTTGAAGTTAAAAAAATCCTTTCCGTTTCCAACTTTCGCTCCCCATTTTTAAAAAAAGTTCTTCCTCAAAAATGGCTTCTTTTTTGGGAAAAAAGCACCCAAAGTATTTTGGCCCCTTTTTGGTTTGGCCCCTCAATTTTTATCTTAGCCAAAAAAAATTGATCCTCAATAAGCTGCTTCTCATTAATTCAATCCGCCAGCTGGCGAACAAAAGTCAAAAATTGTCTTCTGTATCTGGTATTAAATATAAAAAACTCAAATGTTAAATCGCAAAACTCAAAACTACAACTCAAAACTCAAATCTAAAAAACATTTTTAAGTTCTAAGAAAGATTTAAGATTTAACATGTAGTTTTGCCATTTGCCATTTGCGTTTTAAGTTTATTTTTCGCGCTAATTCGTGTCTTTTAACAATTTTAACTTATTTCTTTGTCTTTCCTTCCTCAATTTCCGCCATAAATTGATTTACTCCCGCCGCCCAAGAGCCATTGGAAAGAGGAGTGTATTTGCTCATAATTTCCTCCGGCGTAGTTAATCCCTGATTAAGGTAATCCTCACGTAAACCACGGGCCACCGTTTCAATTGCTTCCTCCCAACCGGAAAAACCAAGCGTACCGCGGCTATGGATTCCCCAGCCCCAAGCGTTATAAGAACCCGGGGGAATTTTTTTGCCTAAATTCGATTCCTGTTGGGCAATGGCCACCAAAAGCCTATAGTCAAGATCATATTTTTGGGAAATAGCAAAAATATAATCGGCGTAAGGCTCAAGAGGCGAGTGGTAATAAGCTAAGTATTGTTTTAGCAAAACCGGCCGGGAATCAACGCCGCGAACTTCAAAAGAAAGATTACCACCGGTAGGGGGAAGAGCAGTGTAAAGCCGTAAAGAAGGCATAAAAGCCGCCGCTCCGACTACCGCTTTGCTACCCGCCTCTTTATTCTGGCCTAAAAGCCAAAAAGAGGAAAAAAGCGCCAACGGCGATAAAAACAAAAAAATCACCATCAAGAGCAGTTTGCCCAATAACGATTTTTTTAATTTATCCATAAAAAACCCATCTCTCTAAACTTTAATAAAACAAAAAGTATTTGTCAAGTCAAGGTAATAAGTTAAGATACATATGCGACATTGATAGTTAGTGGATCACTACGCCAAGGCCTATCCCATCTTTAGTAGAATTAAAGGCTTAAAGGAGGTGAAAAACATGCTTTCAAGCCTAAGACAATTCTCTAAGAGTGAGGCAGCTCAACAAAGAATGAAGATTATTAAGTTCTACCAACAATACGGAGAAAAAGCAACTAAGAATTAAACACTCACCTAAACCAAGGGGCTTTGGCGATATTGTTTCTGATACCGTAGAGAGAATCACCGATGGGATTAGGGACTATTTTATCTCTACTGTTGATGCCAAGATGAAATTTGCCCTGACTCTTAATTACCAAAGACTAACCAGTAAGAAGATGAGAGATTTTTACTTTAGATTTAAAGATGTCTACCCGGGGAAAGTGGCTGTTTGACAATCAGATAATGGCGGTGAGAACTTAGGAGTCTTTGACCAACAATTAGCTAAGGATAAGATTCCCATTATTTCATCTCTCCCCGTTGTCCTAAGATTGATACCTTGGTGGAAAGATACCACCGCACTTCTCAAGAGGAGTTTATTAATCCCCACCTTGACACTATTCATGACAAAGGGGTCTTTCAAAGAAAACTATCTGATTATTTAATCTGGGACAACACGGAAAGACCCAATCATTCTTTAAACCTTAAGAGCCCCTTGGAATATTTCATTGAAAAAGGAGGCATGTCGTAAAAGTACTTGGCTTAGACAAAAACTTGACTTTTACCCCGTTGTGTTATAAGATTTACGTATCTCATAATAATCAATGGTAGGCAATTTTGCTGTCTATTTTTTGGTTATTATTAAAGATCATTTTTTTCAGGCAAAGTAAGCGGTTTTTGACAAAAGCGTCAAAAAAAACCAAAATACTTTGTTTTGGAAAATATTCAGTTTTGGTCCGCCTCAGGTGGAGCACCTTGACAAGTTGTAATTACCTCCATCAATGATTCCTTCTGGCCTTAATTTATAAAGGAGAGATTCTCATGTTTCGCACTCTATCCGCCCCGGTCGTTTTACAGTGGGAAGTTACTCCGGATTGTAATCATGCCTGTCTACATTGTTATAACTATTGGAGAGGGTTTGGTGAGGAGCCAAGCGCATCAGAAGATGTCTGTGAGATCTATCGGGCTGCAACCAAAGAAATTATCTGTAACAGGGTTTTTTCTGTGGTGATTACCGGTGGAGAACCGCTTTTGGTTTTTGACCAAGTAAAGCCACATATCCGACAGCTGGTGCAAGCAGGCGTTCATGTTTCACTCAACACTAATTTGTCTCTTTTTAACAGACAGATAGCTGTTGAGCTCAAGGAGCTTGGAGTTCGTTCCATTTTGACGTCTCTCCCTTCCTTTGATCCGGAGACCAATGATTACATCACCCAAACCCCGGGATCTCATCGTCGGATCACCCGCGGGATACGTACTGCTCTCGAAAGTGGTTTCAAGGTAGCCGTCAATATGGTAGTAACCAAGGTAAACCTCTCGCAGGTTTACCAAACCGCCGAATATGTAGCCAATCTAGGAGTTAAATCCTTTGCGGCTACCAAAGCAGCTACCCCAAACAACTGCCCCGATTTCAGTGCATTTGCTCTAGGCCTTGATGAATTTCGTTGGATGTTGTACGAACTTATCAAAGCTAAAGAGCGATTGGGTCTAGAAAGCATCGATTCACTTGAATTCTACCCTTATTGTGCCTTCGACGAGGTAACAAGAGCAGTTTTCAGTAGTCGAATGTGCAGTGCCGGCAAAACCAATTGCACAATCGGTTTTAACGGCCAAGTTAGGCCTTGCTCGCGAGCTGAACATACCTACGGTGATATTCGGGAAGGGCTAACTAACGCTTGGGGTCGAATGACTCCATGGAGAACAAATGAATGGTTGCCGGAACAATGCTCAACATGTCAGTTGAAAAACAAATGTGGAGGAGGTTGCAAGGTAGACGCGCAGAGAACAACGGGGGATATCAAACAACCAGATCCAATTTGTGATTTCTCACAGTTGCCCGTGCGTTTACCTTCTGTACGGGAACCCAGCCCTGATGGAACAGAGTTTCTTGTCAATCCTAGCATGGTCTTTCGACCGGAAAGTTTTGGAGGGATACTCTACGTTTCTTCTGGGCACTGGGCGATAGTTGTTCAGGAGTTGTATCAGCTATTTGCATCTGGAAAGGAGGTGGTGAGTATCGAAGATATCGTATCCGCTTTGGGTTGTTCTCTAAATGAGGCAACCGCTACAGTGTCGTATCTTGTTCGCAAATTCATTCTGAAGGTAGCAAAAGGGGGTTCTTATGCCAGCGGGAATTGTTTCGTTGCTTGAGGAGCAAGAGGTCAGTTGCGTCATCGGCTGTGATCAAGACGGCGGTTCTGACCCGTGCGACTCTTGCGACAACGGCGGTGATTGCGTTTGTGATGCTGGGGATGGTACCTGGACCTAATCAAAGTGGCTTGATGACGGTCACAGTATCGCCTCAGTAGTTCTAAGAGCATCTATTGGTGAAAACCAAAATCACAACTTGTTTGTGGTTGCTTTTTAAGCTAGATGCTCTTTTTCTTTTTCAAATTTGCTATAATGCTCTAAGAGAATTATCGAGGCCGTAGCGCCGCTGTATAATAATCTGAGTCGTTCATTTTAAAATAAAAGGTGTGGTTTTTGTCGTTAAATATTCACTAGAAAAAGATATTTGGAATCATTTGAATTCGAACTGGAGATTTCGTTTTCGAAAATATGGAAGAAAGAATATTCAGAAAAAACTGCTTCAAACTTATCCCGAAGAATATCGCCGCAATCTCGCTCAAGCCAAAACAGAAAAAGAAGCCACGGTTGTTATTAAAAGTTTTTTAGCCTCTTTACCTAAAAGTTTTCAAAATACTACCCCAATAATTGGCAAAGGAGTCGAGAAAGTTCTGAACGAAGAAAAAAAGCAGATAATTTCTTCTTTAGAAAAACTTTATGGTAAACCTTTTCCATTTAAAGAAATAACTGTTTATCTTACCACTGGCACTATTCACCCATATAATTATAAAGAAAGATGGTTTATGACTGGAAGAAATTCCAGCCTTGATAAGCATATTAAAACCGCTAAACACGAACTTAACCATTTTATGTTTTATTACTATTATCCTCATTTAAGGAAGAAGTTGGGTGTTGAGAAATATGAAAGACTAAAAGAGGCTTTAGCAATATTCACTAATCCTGAAGGTAATGATAAGCCCGATGTAAAAAAGTTGGAGAAATATCTAAAAACGCTTTCAGGTCAACCAATGGATGAGATTATAGAGAAAGCTTTGGGAAGTAAATATTTGTAAGTTCTCGAGAGTACTGAATAAGTTAAGATACATATGCGACATTGATAGTTAGTGGATCACTACGCCAAGGCCTATCCCATCTTTAGTAGAATTAAAGGCTTAAAGGAGGTGAAAAACATGCTTTCAAGCCTAAGACAATTCTCTAAGAGTGAGGCAGCTCAACAAAGAATGAAGATTATTAAGTTCTACCAACAATACGGAGAAAAAGCAACTAAGAATTAAACACTCACCTAAACCAAGGGGCTTTGGCGATATTGTTTCTGATACCGTAGAGAGAATCACCGATGGGATTAGGGACTATTTTATCTCTACTGTTGATGCCAAGATGAAATTTGCCCTGACTCTTAATTACCAAAGACTAACCAGTAAGAAGATGAGAGATTTTTACTTTAGATTTAAAGATGTCTACCCGGGGAAAGTGGCTGTTTGACAATCAGATAATGGCGGTGAGAACTTAGGAGTCTTTGACCAACAATTAGCTAAGGATAAGATTCCCATTATTTCATCTCTCCCCGTTGTCCTAAGATTGATACCTTGGTGGAAAGATACCACCGCACTTCTCAAGAGGAGTTTATTAATCCCCACCTTGACACTATTCATGACAAAGGGGTCTTTCAAAGAAAACTATCTGATTATTTAATCTGGGACAACACGGAAAGACCCAATCATTCTTTAAACCTTAAGAGCCCCTTGGAATATTTCATTGAAAAAGGAGGCATGTCGTAAAAGTACTTGGCTTAGACATAAGGTTGCCATTTTTAAAAAAATAAGTTAAAATAACTTTTATTATGAACAAAACTCATCAAAAAAACCAGCCGGTGCCGAAAAAAGATAAAAAAGAGGTCTTAGCAAAAGCGACTTTTTTCCGTCCCCAGCCGAAAAAAATTTTTCGGGTGGCCCAGCATCGCGTTTAACCAAACTTCCCATGGCGCAAATAAATCTCAACAAACTTCCTGATAATAGTGCGGAAATCTTGGTCAAAGTCCCCTGGGAAGAAGTTGAAAAAGAATACCAAAAAGCCCTTGAGGAGCTTCAAAAAGAAGCCACTCTTCCCGGCTTTCGCAAGGGCAAGGCTCCCAAGGCTCAAGTGGAAAAATCAATTGGCAAAGAAAAAATTTATCAAGAAGTAATCGAGCAATTAATACCCCGCCTTTACCAAGAAGCGCTAACAAGCCAAAAAATTAACCCCATCATTAGCCCTAAGGTAGAGCTCATTGCGGCCCAAGAAGGAAAAGATTGGGAAATAAAATTTACCACGGCGGAAAAGCCAACGGTTAGCTTAGGAAATTACCAGGAGGAAATTAAAAAAATAAACACCAAGGGAAAAATTTGGACACCAGAAAGCGAAGAGAAAAAAACCCCAGAAGAAAAAGAAAAGGAAGAAAGAGAAAAGCTTGACCAAATTATAGAAACAATTCTAAAAGCAAGCCAAGTAACCTTACCGGCTATTTTATTGGAAAACGATGTTAACCAGAAACTTGCCGGCTTAATCGAAAAAACCGAAAAGTTAGGCCTTACTTTGGAGCAATACCTTGCTTCCCTTGGCAAAACCGCCGCCGAAATTCGCCGCGAATACGAGGAGGAAAGCCGTCGTAATTGGCAGTTAGAATTGGTTTTGGCAAAAATTGCCGACGAGGAAAAAATTACCGTTAGCGATGAGGAAATTAACCAATTTATCGCCAAAACGCCGCAAAGTGATCAAAAAGCCCTAGAACAACAACGCTACTTAATCGCCGCCATGCTAAGACAACAAAAAACCCTCAATTTTTTAAAAAATCTTTAAAAAACTTGCAAAGCGCCAAAGCTTATAGTAGAATAGCTATAAGATGAAAAGCCAGGGCCAAAGCCAAAAAACAGCCAGCAGCGCTCTTGGTGAAGAGCTAAAAAGAACTCTAAGGGAAGAACTAACCCAAAATTTCCCCGCGGAAATTACCGCCCAAATTCAGGGAGAAAAACCTGCCTCCCAGGAAATTCTTCCCGGCCAAAGTGTTAATCTTACTGAAAAAGTTAACCAAGAACAAAAACCTCCCTTTATCCCTTCTTTTTATCAGGAAAAATCGCCGTTTATTTTGAAAGAAAGCGCGACGGAAATAGAAACTAAAATTAGTATCCAAAGCTTGCGGCAAGAAATCCAAAAAGAAAGCCAGAGAGTAGAGGAGGCGGCGGTTAACTTAAGCCAAGAGCTGGCTTCAAGCGTGGCCGAGGAAAATCTTTTTCCTCACCAAGCTACCCAGGAACACCTTTCTTTTTTAGAAAACCTCTTAAAAACCTTGCGCGTTTTTCGGGAAAAAATCGAGGATAGCCAAGTTTGGCTAGCCGCCTCAAGTCAACGCCAAAGCCGACGCAATTTTTTCTGGGGACAGGTAAAAAAATCCGGCAGTAAATTTCTTCTTTCTTCCGATCGTACCCCCGCCACCCAGACAGGGTAAACTAAGACACACCGGATACAACAGGATTAAATACGGATTGAACAGGATTTTTATCCTGCTTTATCCTGTAAATATCATGTGTGATCCCGTGTGCTTCGCTGACAATTTAACAATATAGCAATGAAGTTTCTGTGTTAAAATAATAACTAAATCTTGGGCAGTTAGCTCAGTTGGCTAGAGCGCTCGCTTGACATGCGAAAGGTCACAGGTTCAAGTCCTGTACTGCCCACAGCAGAAGAAGATATTAAAATATTAAGAGATATTAATGCATAATAAAAAAGTGCAAAGTGCAAATATCAGAGATTAAAACCTAAATCAAAGTGCAAAAACAAAAGAAAAACTTAAATGTTAAATCGCAAAACTCAAAACTACAACTCAAAACTCAAAGCTTAATCCGCCCACGGGCGGACAAAATCATGGGTGAAATATTTGGAATGCTTGAAACGTTTGAAGTGTAAGAACAGCAAACGATTCAAGCGTTTCAAGCATCAAGTTTTAAAGCCGATCCTGTCCGCCAGCTGGCGGATTCATCAAGATGACGATTTTTTTATAACTGCCATTCTGACGAAAGTCAGAATCAAATAGCTAAAAGTTAAAAGTTAAAATTTAAAAGTCAAAAGTACAAGTTAAAATTAAAAAGTAAAGCAAAAAACTTTTAACTTTTGACTTGTAATTTTGACTTTTGACTTTTGAATTTTGAATTATTTTTTTCGTTTCCATTCGTGTTAATTCGTGTATTTTAATTCTATGGTCAAATCTAAAAACGATCCTCTTTCAACAATGCGCCATTCGGCGGCTCATGTTTTAGCGGCGGCGGTTTTAAAGCTATATCCCCAAACAAAACTTGGCATTGGTCCGGCCATTGAAAACGGCTTCTATTACGATTTCGAGTTTGAAAAACCTCTTTCAAAAGAAGATCTTCCCAAAATAGAGAAAGAAATGGCTAAAATCGTCAAAAGCAATTTTCCTTTTATTAAAAAAACCGCCTCTTTAGCCGAAGCCAAAAAATTATTTAAAAATCAACCCTATAAGCAAGAATTAATTAAAGATTTAGAGAGTAGGGGAAAGAAAGAAGTTTCTCTTTATCAAAGCGGTGATTTTATCGATCTTTGCGCCGGGCCTCATCTTCAGAGCACCGGCAAAATCGGTTCCTTTAAGCTTCTTTCTTTGGCAGGAGCCTATTGGCGAGGAAGCGAGAAAAACCCCATGCTCACTCGCATTTACGGAAGTGCTTTCCCAACTAAAAAAGAACTGGAAAACCATCTTGCCCAACTTGCCGCCGCCGAGGAAAGAGACCATCGCCTTTTGGGTAAAAAATTAGATCTTTTCTCCTTTCATCCCGACGCCGCCCCGGGCGATATTTTCTGGCATCCTAAGGGCTACTTTTTGATGAAAAAACTCATCGAGTTTTGGCGTCAAGAGCATGAAAAACAAGGCTATGGCGAGGTGCGCACCCCGGAAATTTTAAAAAACAAGGTGTGGCGGCAAAGCGGTCATCTAAAATCCTTTGCCGAAAAAATGTATCAGGTAAAAACTCCCGACATTAATTCCTGGGATGCCTGCGTTAAGCCGATGAATTGCGATGGGGGGATCATGATTTACCAAAGCAAGCTTCGCTCCTACCGCGACCTTCCCTTAAGATTAGGCGAAATTGGCGTTGTCCACCGTTTTGAAGCCTCGGGCGAACTTCACGGCATTATCCGCACCCGCGAATTCACCCAAGACGACGCTCATATTTTCTGCCGCCCCGATCAGGTAGAAGAAGAAATCGAAAAGGTGATTAATCTCTGCTTTTATTTTTATAAAACCTACGGGCTCAAGCTTGATCATTTGGAGCTTTCCACTCGACCAGAAAAGTCAATTGGTTCAGACGCTATTTGGGAAAAAGCAGAAAAAATTATGGGAAAAGTCTTGAAGGAAAGCGGGCGGCCCTACCAGATTAACCCCGGGGAAGGGGCTTTTTACGGACCTAAAATTGATTTTCATTTGCGCGATTCTTTGGGCCGCACTTGGCAATGTTCCACCATTCAGCTTGATTTTGCCCAGCCGGAAAACTTTAATCTTTCCTATATTGACGAAAAGGGGAAGAAAAAAAGGCCGGTGATGATCCACCGGGTTATTTATGGATCGCTGGAACGGTTTTTGGGGATCTTAATTGAAAGCTACGGCGGCGCTTTCCCGCTTTGGCTTTCCCCGGTTCAGGCTAAAATTATTCCCATCAGCAATAAAGAATTATCCTATAGTAGAAATGCCTTTGAAAAACTAAAAGAAAATAACCTCCGAGTGGAATTAGACGACCGCTCCCAAACCGCCTCGGCCAAAATCCGCCAAGCCCAAGAAGAAAAAATTCCTTATATGATTATTATTGGTCAAAAAGAAGAAAAAAACCAAACCATCAATATCAGAACCCGCGAGGGAAAAATTTTAGGAGAGAAAAAATTAGAGGATTTTATAAAAAAAGCAAAGAGAGAAGAAGCGGAGAAAAAAGACAAGAATTAAAGGGAATGAGAAACGAATAGATACGAAAAATAAACTCAAAATGCAAATGGCAAATGGCAAATGGCAAAACTACATGTCAAATGTTAAAACTTTTTAAAGCTTAAAGTTATTTTTTAGATTTGATCCGCCAGTTGGCGGATTGAGTTGTCGTTTTAGTGCTGGTGCAGGGCCAGCTAGCGGAGAGGATCATCCCCGTAGCCGTCATCCTGACGAAAGTCAGGATCTAACTGATTCTGAATCAAGTTCAGAATGACGCTAATCGTGGCCGTTATTCTAACAATCCGTCAGCTGACGAATTCGTCAGAATAACAGTTACGGTCAGCCCGAAACAATGAAACAATAAACTTTCTCTTGCCAACTTTCCCTTCCTGTGCTAAACTTACTGCAGTTTGAACAAAAGCTAACTTGAAACAGCCAAAATTTTATCGTCTTAATCAGTACATTAGCGCCCCAACATTGCGAGTTTTAAACGAACAGGGGAAACAAATCGGCATTTTAACCCGAGAAGAAGCCTTAAAAAAAGCCCAAGAGGAAAAACTTGACTTGGTGGAAATTGCTCCCCAAGCAAAGCCCCCGGTGGTAAAAATTATCGACTTTAAAAAATTTAGATATTTAGAGGAGAAAAAAGAAAAAAAGGGCCAAAAGACGCAAAAAACAAAAGAGGTTAAAATGAGGCCTTTTATTGGCGAAAATGACTTTAATTTTCGCCTTAAACGCGCCCAGGAATGGCTCAAAGAGGGACAAAATGTGCGGGTAACGGTTAACTTTCGCGGTCGGGAGTTTACCCAAAAAGAGGCCGGTTTCGCCCTTTTGGAAAAATTTTCCCAAGGAGTTTCCTCATTTGGCCAGCCTAAAGATAAGCCCAAAATGATGGGACCAAACCTATTCATTACGTTGGAACCATTAAAAAGATGAAGCAAAAAAGAAAAACCAAAAAATCGTTGGCGAAAAGGTTTAAAGTTACCAAAAGCGGCAAGGTTTTGCATCGCTCTTCTTTTGGCCGCCATCTTAAAAGCGCGAAAAGCAAGGGTCAAAAAAGCCGTTACCGCAAACCAAAGGAGCTTACCGGTAAAATGGCCAAAAAAATTAAAAAAGTGGCGGGAAAATAAAAAAACTTGTATTAAGTAAAAATCAAAAGTCAAAAACAATAAATAAACTCAAATATTAAATCGCAATCCGCCAGCCCCGCACCGTATGGTGCAGGACCAGCTGACGGATCAGGGCAAGCTCTAAACTTCACCAATGAAACGTCATCCTGAACTTGATTCAGGATCTGCTTTAAAATTAAAAAGCAGATCCTGACTTTCGTCAGGATGACAGTTTTAACAATTTAGCCATTTAACAGTTTAACAATTTAATCAACAACCATGCGCGTTAAAACCGGCACGGTTCGCCATGCCAAACACCAAAAAACCCTGAAAGCCACCCGCGGTTATCGGATGACCAAAAACCGCCTTTACAAAGCGGCCCATGAAGCCGAACTTCATGCTGGTCAATACGCTTACGTGGGTCGCAAAAATCGGAAAAGAGACTTTCGCCAGCTTTGGATCACCCGTCTTAACGCCGCCTCTAAAGCCGTATAACCTAAAATATAATCAGTTCATCGCCCTCTTGGAAAAAAATAAAATTGACCTTAACCGCAAAATATTAGCCAATTTAGCCCTTGAGGATCCCCAAACCTTTGCGGTTATTGTTAAAAAGATAACTTCAAAGCAACAAAATGTTAAGCAAGCTAAAAATTAAAACTCTCAAAAGCAGGGCAGAAAAAGAAATCAAGCTTTGCCAAAAAAATGATGAGCTTGAAAAAATAAGAGTTAAATATTTAGGCAGAAAAGGGCTTTTAACCAGTTTGATTAAAGAACTGCCTTTGCTTCCTCCCCCTCAAAAAAAAGAGCTTGGTTCTCCTCTTAAACCAAAGCAAAAAAGAAATTGAAAACCTTCTTAAAAACCAGGAAAACAAAATTATTAAAGAAGGAAAGGAAGAGTGGCTTGATTTAACCCTGCCGGGGGAAATCCCTCCCCATGGCCATCTTCATCCCACCACCACTGCCATTTGGGAAATCAGCCAGCTTTTCTACCATCTGGGTTTTACTCTTGGTCTCTTACCCCGAAGTAGAATGGGAATATTTTGCCTTTGAAGCGCTTAATATGCCCAAAAATCACCCGGCCCGCGATGACTTTGAAACCTTTTTTATTGACGCTCCCGCCCATAAAAAATTTGGCAAAATAGTTTTAACCCCTCATACCTCTTCCGGACAAGTAAGAGAGATGAGGCGAGTAGGTCAACCACCGGTAAGAATGATTAATATTGGTAAATGCTACCGGCCTAATTGGGACGCCACCCATTTACCAATGTTTCACCAATTTGAAGGGTTAGTGATTGATAAGGGTATCAACCTTTCCCACCTTAAGGGAATTTTCGATTATTTTGTTAAACATTTTTATGGCCCAAAGCGAGAAATCAGGCTGCGCCCTTTTCATTTCCAATTTACCGAACCCTCTTTCGAAGTTGATATCAACTGCGCTGTCTGCGGCGGCAAGGGCTGTCGCCTTTGCAAACAAGGCTGGCTGGAATTAGGCGGCTCGGGCATGGTCCATCCCAGGGTGCTGGCCGCCGGGGGCATTGACCCCCAAATTTATTCCGGCTTTGCTTTTGGCTGGGGGATTGAACGCACCTTTATGATGAAAAGCGGCCTAAAACTTAACGACATCCGTCTTTTCTACCAAAATGACGGCCGATTCTTGGAACAATTTTGAGACACAAATGAATATTTTCATTCCCTCTTCCTGGCTCTCCGACTTTTTAAAAGCAAAAGCCTCGGTTGAGGAAATTGCCCGCTATCTTTCCTTATGCAGCCAATCGGTAGAAAAAATTCACCCTTCTCCTGACGGTGATAAAATTTTGGAGATCGAAGTCACTTCTAACCGTCCCGACTGTCTTTCAGTGATCGGCATTGCCCGCGAGGCCAACGCTGCCCTCAAAAGCAATGGTTTTTCTTCCTCTTTCCTGCCGCCCAAAAAAGAAAAAATTAACTTAACTTCCTTACCAAAGCTGCCTCTTAAAGTAACGATTACCCCTCCCTCGATTTGCCCACGCTTTTGCGCCCTGCTTATTGAGAATGTTAAAGTTGGTCCTTCTCCTAAGATTATTCAAGAAAGACTTAAAAAATCCGGCATCAGGGCAATCGATAATGTCGTTGATATTTCCAATTATTTAATGATTGAAACCGGCCAGCCCATTCACACCTTTGATTATGACAAAATTTTGGACCAAAAAATGATCATGAGACTGTCTAAGAAAGGCGAAGCGGTAACGACGCTGGACGGCGTCACAAGAGAATTGCCTGGTGGTGATATTGTGATTGAAGACGGGAAGGGGCGGCTAATTGATCTTTGCGGCATTATGGGAGGAGAAAACAGCGCTATCGATAAAAACACCAAACGAGTCCTTTTTTTTGTCCAAGCTTATGACCCCGTTTTAATCCGCCGTACTTCAATGCTTTTGGGCCATCGTACCGAGGCGGCAATGCGTTTTGAACGAGGCATCGACCTTGAAGCCATTCCCGAAGTAGTTTTCCGAGGAGCAAAACTTATTGCCCAAAACGCCAACGGGAAAATTGCTTCCCAACTGGTTGATATTTATCCCCGTAAAAAGTCCCCAAAAATTGTCTCCCTAAATTTTGCCAAGGCGGCAAAAATTATCAATGCTTCCCTCAAACCGGAAAAAATAATTGAAAGCTTAACTCTGTTAGAATTTAGGCTCCAAAAGAAAACAAAAGAGGAGGCCATCTTTTTGGTTCCCAGCTTTAGAAGCGAGGACATTTCCTGCCAGGAAGACTTGGTTGAGGAAATCGCTCGCCTTTACGGCTATTTTAATTTAAAAAGTATTCTCCCGCCCTTGCCGGAAAACCTTACCCCGCCGCCGGAAAAACCAGACCCTAGCAAAAAAGGAAAATTCGAACCGCTTTTTTCTTGGGAAAAAAAGGCCAAAACCTACCTTTGCCACCAAGGCCTTTGGGAAAGCTTTTCTTATTCATTTTTAAGCCGGGAATTAATTAATAAAAGCCGCCTTGAAAAGCCCTGTTTGCGTCTTAAAAATCCTATTTCAGCGGAATTTGAATATTTGCGAAGCTCTCTTTTCACCTCGCTTTTGCAAACTTTTTCCCAAAATCAAGCTAACTTTCCCCAAATTTCTTTCTTTGAACTGACCAACATTTACTTGCCTCAAAAGAATAACCTGCCCCACGAAAAAAGACAATTAGCAGCCTTAAGCCCGGAAAAGAATATTTTTAAAGTTAAGGGTATTATTGAAGGTCTTTTCTTGGAAATGGGCGTTAAAAACTATTCTTTTACCGCCCAAAAAAAAGAAGAATCCCCTTGGGCAGAAAAGAAAGAAGGCGTCCAAATTATCGCTCATCAAAAACCGGTGGGGTTCTTAGGATTTATTGACCCCCAAATTCTTAATAATTTTCAAATAAAAACTCCTTTGGTTGGCTTTGTTCTTGACTTCGAAGAACTAGCCCAAGAGGCAACTACGGCCAAAACTTATGCGCCTCTTCCTTCTTTTCCTCCCGTTATTGAAGACCTAACTCTTTCCTTTCCTCCCAAAACTTATCTTGGTCCGGTTATCACCACCATTAAAACCACTTCTTCATTAATTAAAAAAGTAGAAATTGCCAGCGCTTTTGGCAACCGCCGCACTTTTCGCCTTACCTATCAACATCCCCGCCACAATCTTAACAGTAATGAGGTTAAAAAACTAAGGGAAAAAATTATTAAAACTTTGGAGGAAAAATTTAGCGCCAAGGCCGTGGTGGGATAACGTGAACCCGCAGGGGTGATTCATAAATCAAGGCATGCTCCAAAGAATGGAGTAGCGGCCTTCGGCCCGTGCGGGAATAAGCGCGCAATAAATTGCGCTATTTCAATTATTTCATTCGCTCATTCGCATTAATTCGTGTTTCCATTCGCGTTGATTCGCGTATTTTAACAATTTAACAATATCTTTTCAGTTATTCCTTCTCCCTCGATGCTGTCTTTTGGAAAAAGGAGTTTCTTCAATTTGAGCCATTTGCATCGCCCTTTCCTTAATCATTATTCCCCGTGGCCGGTTATATTGAGGATCATTTTCCTCCAGCCACCGGCAACTTTCTTCATCCAAACCTTCATAAAACTCATTTACCATTACTGTCGTTTTCTCCCGATCAAAATTAATTTTATTCTTAAAAATTTCTTCCCACAATCCTAACGCCCGCTCAACCACTTCCCGTGTCCCGTTATCCATATCCGAAGGCAGAGGCATTTCCCGCCCCGAAGGACGAGGAAAAGGCATTTCCCTTCTAATTTCTTTACTCATGTCTATTTTTGCTTAGTAAATTCTACTATAGATATAGTAAAATAAAAAACAGAACTTGTCAATTCCCGCCCTTAGGACAACACCGGGTGTGGCAAACTGCCAATTCCAAACCTGAAAAGCGATTACCACAAAAACTCCATGTTCAGCTGATTTTCCGCCCAAAATACTCACCAAATTAAATTTATTCTTTATCACGTTCCCTTAGATTTTAATAACCTTTAGCTTACTCCTCTCCGGTTGGCAAAAGGGTAGGCGAGAGGTTGGGGGTTAACGAGGGAACAGGAGTAAGTGTCGGCGAGGGGGAGAGTAAGGGCGTGGGGGTGGGGGTGGGGGCTTGCCAATCCCAAGCGACATTCACTCCAATTTTAATCTCTTCTTCTTTTTCCCGACCCTTAACATCCCGAACTTTGGCCTTAAGTTTATGCGGGCCATCGGGTAAAACCAAAGTAAGCCGGTATGGCGGGGAGGTGAAGGTTTCTTTCTCCTGATCATCAGCCCAAATCTTTACCCACTCTGTTTTTTCCAAAGAATTAACTTCCACCTCTACTTCAAATTTATTCTCCACCTTTTCTTCATTTTTAGGCTTCTTAAAACGAATGGCCAGTTCTCCTCCCTGACAATATTCTTTGGGAGGATGATAACGAGGGTCTTCCTGGGTCGCTACCCACTCGTCAATCCCCTTTTGCCAACGGTTTTCTCCTCCCCAATAGGCGGCAAAAGGATCTTCTTCGGCAAAGATAAAAAATTCTTTCTCTTCATAATTTCCGTTCGCAATATCTTCCGGCGTTGCCAGTTTCCCCTCGTCACGGCAAATCTTTAAAAAAACATGAGTCTTGTCTTCACCTTGAGGCTGGGTTCCCTTGAGAAAATATTCCTGACGGGAGGGAAAACCGTCGTGAGCCAATTGCCCGGAAACAACATCAATATCCGCCTTAACCACCTCGTCGGGAGGAGTAAAGTTAACGTTCGGCTTGTCCTTCAGGGCCACCATAATTACTCGGCGCCAAATGGGGCTGGCGCCGGAAATGCCCGAAGCCACTTGTTTCATCGAAGAATTATCATTATTACCCACCCAAACTCCTACCAAAACCTGCGGCGTCCAACCCACCGCCCAATTATCCTTCATATTGTTTGTCGTCCCCGTTTTCACCGCTACCTGACGGCCGGGAATGTTAAGAAGAGAATTGGCGCCAAAAGAAATTAAACGGGCATTATTATCCGAAAGAATATCGGAAATAATAAATGCTTCCCCCTCCGTTAAAACCTGTTTTCCTTTTGTCGGCTTAAACTCTTCTAAAACTTTTCCTTCTTGGTTTTCTACTTTTAAAATTGCCGTCGGTTCCACCTTCAGTCCGCCGTTGGCAAAAGCCGCATAAGCGCCGGCCATCTCTATTAGCCTTACTTCCCCTCCACCCAAGGTAACGGCCAAACCAAATTTAGACAAATTTTCCGCTGTCGGTTTAAGAGTGTTAAAACCCATCTGGTAGGCAGTTTCTAGCATATTTTCCAAACCCACCTGGGCCAACATCTTGACCGCCGGCACATTCAAAGAATTGCCCAAAGCAGAACGCATCAAAACCGGCCCATGATACTTGCCGTCATAATTAACGGGAATATATGGTTTTTCTTTAGAAGCGCCGGGGAATTCTGTCCGTGTATCCAACAAAAGGTGGGCAGCAGTATAGCCCTTTTTCAGAGCGGTTACATAAGTAACCGGCTTAATGGCCGAACCGGGTTGGCGCAAGCCTTGAGTGACCACATTTACTTTGCCAAAATTAGGCTCGTTATAATCTCGCGATCCCACCATTGCCAAAATCTCCCCGCTTTCAGGTTCCAAAACAATCACCGCCCCGTTAGTGATATTAAGGTTAACCACTTTTTCTATCTCCTCCGCCACGATTTTCTCCGCTTCCTGTTGAAGATCTAGATCAAGAGTGGTGGTCACTTTCAGCCCGCCATTTTCCACCATTTCCTCGCCGTAACGATCCACCAAAAGTTGCTTAACAAACATCACAAAATGGGGAGCGGCAAAATCGGAGGTACGAGCGGCAAACTGAACCTGATCCAGCTCTTCTTCTGCCTTTTGCCGCTGTTCAACGGTAATATAGCCATCTTCTTCCATCCGACGCAAAACTTGTTTTGTTCGCTCTTTATAGGCTTCAGGATTAGCGCCAAAGGGAGAATAAGCGGTAGGCCCTTGCGGCAAACCAGCCAGGATCGCCGCTTCTGTTAAGGTTAACTGGGAAACAGGTTTACCAAAATAAAGTTCCGAGGCCGCTTCTACGCCTCGGGTATTGCCTCCATAAGGCACTTCATTGAGGTACATTTCTAAAATTTGGTCTTTGGAAAAACGGGCTTCAATTTGTATCGCCAGAATAAACTCCTTAATTTTTCGCGGCAGCGTTCGTTCCGAGGTCAGCAAAACATTCTTTACTAGTTGTTGGGTGAGAGTAGAGCCGCCCTGAAGCTGCTGATGGAAGATGATGTTATAAAAAGCCCGGGCAATTCCCCGAGGCGAGAAACCTTTATGTTGATAAAATTCTTTATCCTCAATAGCAATGGTTGCTTGACGCAAAACTTGCGGCACCTGATCCAATATTACCGGCGTTCGCTTTTCTTCCTGATAAATATCATAAAGCAATTTTTGGTTACGGTCGTAAATACGCGTCGCAAAACCTTCCCGACGCACTACTTTCCCCGGCTGGGGTAAATCTCGGGCATACCAGGCAAAAAGAGCCACCGTTCCCAAAATCGCCACCAAAACAAAAATCCCCAAACCTGTCAGCACTTTTTTCCAAGGGAAAGGCTTTTTATCCCTTTCTTTCTTAAAAGACTGACGTTTTTTTCTCATCCTTTCCTGCCAATTTTTAAACCAATCATCCATTTCGCTTTCTTGAATTTAAAATCATTTTAGACTAAAATGAGAAAATAGGCAAGATGAAAGATAAAAAGATTAAAAAAATCATCAGTTTAGCAATTATCGTCGCCTTTGCGGCGGTTATTTTAACCTCCTTAATTCCTTTTGTGGGAACAATTTTTCTTGGCAGCCGGTGAGAAAACTAAAAGACGCGAATGAGAAACGAAAGAATAAAGCAAAGTGCAAATCTCAAAATGCAAAACCAAGCTCAAAAACCAAAACCAGAAGCTGAAAATATTTTTGAACTTTGATTTAGGTTTTGCTCTTTGCTTTTTGCACTTTGCTTTTGCTCATTACACATGCTACGCATTACGGACCTATTCGACCCACAACAATGAAACAATGTAACAATGAAATTCTGATACTTAATACATAATACTAAATACTTAATACAATATATAATACATGTCCCTAAACCTCTCCGACTCGATTAGCAAGCTTCCTAAGGTTAACAAAAGTTATCTTCCCAAGCTTAAAAAATTAGGAATTAAAACCGTTGAGGATCTCCTTTACCATTTTCCCTCGCGGCACATTGACTTTTCTTTAGTCTCCAAAATTAACCAAGCCCAAGTGGGGGAAATTTTGACTATTCGCGGGCAGGTGGTTAAAATTACCAGTGAGCCAAAAGGAAGAGGGAAAAGCATCCAACGAGCCACTATTATTGATGAAACAGGGCAAATTAACGCCATTTGGTTTAACCAACCATATTTAACCAAAATCTTTTTGGGGAAAACCATTAGCCTTTCCGGTGAGGTAAAACAATTTGCTGGCCGTTTAGTTCTCTCCTCGCCTGATTTTGAGATAAACTCTTTCTATCGAAAAAATATCCATACCGGCCGGTTAGTGCCGGTTTATCCTCTCACCGCCGGCCTTTCTTCACGCTGGCTGCGCTGGCAAATAAGCAGCGCCTTAAAACTCACCGCTGACCAAATTAAAGAATTTTTACCCCCCAAGCTGCTTCTTAGCGAAAGCCTGATTAATCAACAGGAAGCAATTAAGAAAATTCATTTCCCCGAGAACAGGATTGCTTTGGAAAAAGCGCGGGAAAGGCTTTCCTTTGATGAGCTATTTTGCTTTCAACTGGCCGGTTTTTGGCGCAAAGCCAAATGGCAAAAAGAAAGAAAGGCCTTTCCGCTCAAATCCGAACCGGAAAAAATTAAAGCTTTCCTAAAAACTCTTCCTTTTACCTTAACTGACGCTCAAAAAAGAGCCATTAGAGCTATTTTAAGCGATTTAAGCCAAAATAAGCCGGCTAATCGTCTTCTTCAGGGAGATGTGGGCAGCGGAAAAACAATTGTGGCCGCCACGGCCGCTTACGCTACTTTCTTAAACGGCAAAAAAACCATCTTTATGGCCCCTACCGAAATCTTGGCCCAGCAGCACTACCAAACATTAAAAAAACTTCTTCCCAAATTAAAAATCGGCCTCTTAAGCTCGACCAGCAAAAAAAACACTCAAAAAGCAGATATTCTTGTTGGAACCCACGCGCTGCTTTTTAAAAAAGAACTGCCAGAAAATGTCGCCCTATTGGTTATCGACGAGCAACACCGCTTCGGCGTTGCCCAACGGGCCGCCTTACTTGAAAAAAGCTCCCAAGAAAAATTTTTCCCTCATCTTCTCACTATCAGCGCCACCCCCATTCCCCGCACCATTGCCTTAACTTTCTTAGGCGATTTGAGTCTTACCTACTTAGACCAAATGCCGCCGGGCAGAAAACCGGTTAAAACTTGGCTGGTGCCGGAAGAAAAACGGCGCGCCGCTTATACTTGGATAGAAAAAGAAATTAAAAAAAATCATCAACAGGCTTTTGTTATTTGCCCCTTAGTAGAGCAGTCGGAAAAAGAACTTTTAAAAAATATTAAAGCCGCCACTGCCGAATATGAAAAGCTGAAAAAAATTTTCCCCTCCCTTAAACTTGCTCTCCTTCACGGCCGTACTCCTGCCTTAGAAAAAGAAAAAATTATCAAACAGTTTGCCCGGGATAAAATTGATATCTTGGTTGCCACCCCCATTGTTGAGGTAGGCATTGATATTCCCGGCGCTAATTTAATCATCATCGAGGCCGCCGACCGTTTTGGCTTAGCTCAACTTCACCAGTTGCGCGGTCGGGTAGGCAGAAGAGAAAAGCAGGCCTATTGCCTGCTTTTTGCCTCGCCAAAAACAGGCCAAAAAAGCCTAAAACGCCTCCAGCTTTTTAGCCAAACCTATTCCGGCATAAAATTGGCTCAAATAGATCTTGAAGAAAGGGGACCGGGAGAAATTTACGGGACAGCCCAGCATGGCTTTCCCCAAGCCAAAATTGCCTCTTTATCCGACGCCCAATTAATTGAAAAAGTGCAAAAAGTTGTCAAAAATTTTGGCCCGGAGTTTTTAAAATCACCCGAAAAATTCCCTCTCTTGCAAAAAAGAGTGGAAAATTATACAATAAAGCCCGTAGAAGCGAACTAAAAAAGACGCGAATTAATACGAATGGAAAACAAATGAACGAATAGATGGTGTAAAAATAATTCAAAATTCAAAATTTAAAAGTCAAAATTGCAAGTTAAAAGTTAAAAGTTTTTTGCTCTACTTTTAAATTTTGGCTTGTACTTTTGACTTTTAGCTATTCGATTCTGACTTTCGTCAGAACCTGTCCTGAACTTAATTCAGGAATGACGGCCACGATTAGCGTCATTCTGAACTTGATTCAGAATCAGTTAGATCCTGTCCGCCGGCTGGCGGATTGCATTTGTCTATTACCTGCAACAGTTTGATAATTTAATAATATTTATCTTTTCTTATGACTGCCTTACCAAAACGAAAAATTTCTACCCAAAGAGGAGGGAAAAGAGAACGGGCGTGGCAAGACCAATTTCGCCGGCCGGGGCTAATTGTCTGTTCTTACTGCGGGAAAAAAATTCCTCCCCACAAAGCTTGTCCTTATTGCGGCTATTATAAAAACGCCCTTGTTTTGAAAATTAAAGAGAAATCCCAAAAGGCCTCATGAAAAAGAGAAGCGATCCCCGACACAAAGAAAGACAAGCAGCCGTTAAAGAACTTTTCGCTCAATCCTTTTCCCCCCAAAACCAAAGAACTTTAAAAGAAAAAACTAGAGAAATTCTAAAGTTAGCACCAGAAATTGATAAGCTAATTGAAAAAGCGGCGCCAGAGTTTTCCCTGGGGGGGATTAATAAAATCGATTTGGCTATTCTGCGGCTGGCTGTTTTTGAGCTTCTTTGGGAAAAAAAACAACCCCCGGCAGTGATTATCGACGAAGCCGTCGAGCTGGCAAAAGAATTCGGTAGTCAAAGTTCACCCAAGTTTGTCAACGGCGCCTTGGGAACGATACTTGAAAAAGCGATACATGAAACAAGAATGCAAAGGAACAATGATAAATGACAAATAAAAGATAAAGGCAAAGCGCAAATATCAAAAATCAAAAACTAGACCAAAGCGCAAAGACATTTCTAATTTATGGTTTTGGTTTTTGAGTTTGGTTTTGCATTTTGCCCTTTGCGCTTTAATCTTGTTTTCTTACGAGTTACTAACTTTTTACATTTTACATTTTCATTTTTAATTTTGACTTTTAATTATGTTTAATACAACCGAAATCGAAAAAACCATTGGCATCGCCTTTAAAGATAAGAAATGGTTAAAACAAGCTTTTACTCACCGTTCTTATCTTAACGAGGAGAGAGAGGGGGAGAGAGTTTCAAACGAGCGTTTGGAATTTTTGGGCGATGCTATTTTAGAATTCTGGATTTCCGAAAAGCTTTTTAAGCTTTTCCCTGATTACCCGGAAGGCAAGCTTACCAACCTGCGCTCCCGACTGGTCTGCACCTCTTCTTTGGCAAAAATAAGCCGGCGGCTAAATTTAGGAAATTTCCTTCTTTTGTCCCGAGGCGAAGAAAAAGAAAATGGCCGGGAAAACCCTTCTCTCTTGGCAAATACCTTTGAAGCTTTAACTGGGGCTATTTATCAAGATCAAGGTCTTAAAAAAACAGCTATTTTTTTAGAAAAGCAATTAGGAGAGGAAATCAAAAAAACTGCCCGACAAAGTCTTCTTAAAGATTACAAAAGCTATCTTCAAGAGGTCATTCAGGAAAAAGAAAAAATTACCCCCACTTATAAGCTTTTAAAAAGCAGCGGCCCGGCCCATAAAAAGGAATTTGTTTTTGCCGCTATGGCGGGAAAGAAAAAAATCGGGGAGGGCAGGGGAGCTTCAAAGCAGGAAGCCCAGCAGCAAGCCGCTCAACAGGCTCTTGAAAAATTAGGAGTCATTGCCAAAGAGAGTAAAAAATGATAAAATAAAAAATCAATTTGTAAAAATTTCCATGCTCAAAATTCGTCTTGCCCAAGTGGGCAAAAAAAACCAACGGTCTTACCGGATTGTTGTTAGCGAGGAAAGAAGCAAACGAGACAGCAAAAATGTCGAAATATTAGGGGCCTACAACCCTAATTTAAAACCCCCGCTTTTGAAAGTAAAAAAAGATCGTCTTGAATATTGGTTACAACAAGGAGCCCAAGCAACATTAACGGTAAGAAAATTAATCAATAACTAAAATGGAAGAATTTTTGGATTATTTGATTAAACAAATTGTTACCAAGCCCGAAGAGGTTAAAATTGAAAAAGAGGAAAAAGACGGCCAGCTATTTTTTACGGTTGAGGTAGCCCAAGAAGACCGAGGTCGCCTTATCGGCCGTGGAGGCAACATTATCAACTCTCTGCGCCATCTTTTAAACATTAAAGCGCAAAAAGAAGGCAAACAGGTTTTTTTAAGACTTAACTTCTAAATCATATCAAAAATTTTCCTCCGGAGTTTCTGTGGGGGAACTTTCTTCCCGTAAATTCTCCGACGAGCTTTCTGACGGAGCCAAAATTTCTTCTTCTTGGGTAACTTCTTCGGAAGAGGGGGCAAAAGGATCACGCCCCGGGTCAAAAGTTTCCAAAGCTGCTTCTTCAACCGCCAATTCCCCGCTTCCCAAAATTTCTAATTTAGCGATTTCTTCGTATGTTTTTTCCTCTGCCGTGGTGGGTAAAATTATTTTTTCACCTACTTTCCCGCTCTCAACCGACGAAAAATAGAAAGTTAAGGCGGCGTCAAGAGTAGTGCCTTTTTCGGCAGAAAAACTAAAGGAGACATTATTTAAGCCTATAATTGGCAAAACTTGATAAACTCGCTTTAAAAAAGCCTGCCCCTGATCAAAAGTGCCAGCGGCCTTGACCACCACCTTAACTTCATCTACCTTGCTGCTTCCCTTTGTCTCCTCTTTGCTAATTTTCCCGGGCGAAAAACTAATTTCCTCTGCTATCAAACCGCTTTCCATCGTCAGCAACTTCGCCGCGGAAAGAATAAAAACCGGATCTTTAGTGCGCGGTAATGCCTTCAGCGTTAACCCAATTTTTTCCTCCAACCCCTCGCCGACAAAAGATTTAAGCTGGGTCAATTTTCCCGTTAAATCCTTATTCTCTTGTTCTAAGCGAGCATTCGCTTCTTTTAAGCTGTTCACCTTATTTAAAGATGACGTTAACAAAGAAAGAGTTAACAAAATTATCGCCGCTACCCCCACATAGGGCAAAAACGGCTGGTAACGCTTGAGGCTGCCTAAATTTAAATCAAGTTTAAATTCCATAAGGCAATTTAAAATTCAATCGTTAAACTAAAATTAAAAGTAGGATTTTTTTCGTCTTTGGCAAGAGAATTAAGGGTCGCTTTTTTAAACCATTCGCCCTGCTTATTGGTATATTGATCTAAAAAATTAGAAATAGGCAAAATTTCTCCTTCGCCGCTTAATTGGATTTTCCCCGTTCCTACTTCTAAATTCTTCAAATTTATTTCCGCCGGTAAGCTGGCCACTACTTTTTCTACCGGCGAGGACAGGTCAGGCCGCTTTTTCAAAAGAGGATCAATTTTCCCCACCCGATCCTTAAAAATCAAAATTTGACCCAAGTTTTCTTTTTGAGCTTCAATCTCGCTTTCTAAGCCCACTTTTTCTTTCTTCAGGCTTTCATTTTGACGACTTAAAACCAACGAATAGCCAAAAATGCCTCCCAATACCAACACCCAAAGCAAAAGCACCCCCCCGCTAATTTTCAGCGCTTTTTGAAATTTCTCTTTTTCCTGCAGATCAAGCACTTCCGCTTCTTTGAGAAAGCTAATTTCTTTTTGCTTTGCCATTTTTTAAAAATTAAACTAAACCTGTTCTCTTTTTGCCAAACCGATGGCCACCGCGTAAACCGGCCCGTCATCTAAAAATTCGGCAAAAACCTGCTGGTTAACATCTAAAAGAGAGAAGGGGTTGGCAATTTCCGTTTCCACCCCTAAAGCGGCGGCAATGTCTTGGGGAACATTAGGTAAGCCCGAAGAACCTCCCGATAAAATAATTCTTTTTACCGTCTCCTTTTTTTCCTGCTCAAAATATTGAATCGCCTTTTTCATTTCGTTGGTAACGCTTTTAACCAACGGTGATAAAACTTTTCTTATTTTCCCCTCCAAAATTTCTTCACTTAAGCCATAAGCTTTTTTATACTCTTCGGCTTGGGCAACCTCCATTCCCAATTCTTTTGCCAGAGTTTTGGTTAACGTTTCCCCAGCAACCGGGAAAGAACGAGTAAGATAAATTTTTCCGCCACGGCTGATGGCAAAATTACAGCTTTTAAAACCGAAATCAACCACCATCGCGTTAGGGCTGTCGGGAGGAACTAAAGCCCGATTTAAGGCTAAAAGCTCGGTTTCCAACGCCAAGGGCCGAAGCTGGGCCATTGCCAACAAAGCGGTATATTTTTCCACCAGCCTTTTTTGCGCCGCTACCAAAAAAACCTCGCAAACTTTGGCTTTTTCATCTTTTTCAATTATCTGGTGGCGCAAAACTGCCTCCTCTAAAGGAAAGGGGATAAAAGCATCCGCTTCGTACTGCAAAGAGGAAGCCAATTCTTCCTCACTCATCAAAGGCATTTTCACCACCCGCGTTACCAGCTTACTTTCTGGCAAAGCACTCACCACCATATTAGTTTTAATCCCCAAGTCCATCATTAACTTTTTGACAGCTTCGGCCACTTTTTGCTGATCTTGCGGGTTTTCCGAAAGAAGACCGGGTTGGGGGGTTTCCGTTTTTCCCAAAGCCAAAAGGTGAAAACGATCGCCTTCTTTTTTCACTTGGGCAATTTTAATGGTGGCCGAACCGATGTCTAAACCGAAAAAATCCATAAATTTTTTTAATTCTTTCTTCCTTAAGATTAGAAAAAAGCCAAACAAAAGTCAAGGGGGTATAAAAGCTATTTATTTCTTAAAAAAATTGTCTTGGTAAAAGTTTGCCGGGCGGTTTCCTCGGGTTTCGTCGAGCTACCACGTTGTCTTAAAGTAAAATTAATGGTCACTTTTTTATCAAAATCAATTTTCTCGCATCGAAAAACTTCAGAGCAATTTTCTACGGTTACTGTTGGGCTGGTTAATTGAACGTTATTAGAGGCAATATAGGCAAGATCAGAACTATAATTGCACCTAAAAATAACCGTCTCCTCGCTAACAGGATTTTTAACCGTAAGAGAAGAGCTTTCCACACCCGTGCAGACAGCATCATCAATAACGCCACCACTAATGGTTTTATCCATCACATCCAAGGCATAGGCACCGTTTTGACGAATTTCTTTCATAATGTTGGCTTTCGTGTTACTTTTTAAAATTGAAAAAAGAGAGTTAGTCACCAAAACGGCTAAGATCATAAAAACGGCCACCACGACGAGGAGTTCGATGAGGGTAAAACCATGGCGGCATTTAGTATTGGGTATCATGTATCAAATAAAATTCAAAAGTTAATCCGCCAGCTGGCGGACAGAATTATCCCCGTAGCTGTCATCCTGACGAAAGTCAGGATCTAACTGATTCTGAATCAAGTTCAGAATGACGTTTACGCAAGAATAATGTTATTCGCTCATTCGTGTCCATTCGTTTTCATCCGTGTCAATTCGCGTATTTTATTATACTTAATACTAAGTACTGAATACAAAATGCTAATTTTCACCATCTAGTGAGATAAGTCACCACTTCCTCCCGATGCTCGCCTTGACTGTCGGTCCAAGAAGTGGTCAGCGTAAACTTAATCTTATCTTGGCTTTCTTTAACAACATTAACCTGTCGCTTAAAAGTACTGTCAATCAACTCATTGGAATTACACCCTCGGTGGCGACCAAGATCAAGATTGTTAAGGCAATAAACACCGTCTGCAAGTTTATTCCAAAATTCTGACCAGCCCTTAGCCCGTTCCGAACGCAGCCATTCGGTGGCTTGGCGATTTAATTCCATCGCCCGCGCCCGGGTGCGGGAATACTGAATATTACGCACCGCCACGGTAGCCCCCGCCACCAAAGCCACCAAAATAAGCATGGCAATGGCGGTGGTTACCACCACCTCTACCAACGACTGGCCGGAGGAAGAAGAGTTAGTATTAAGTATCATGTATTAAATAAAATTCAAAATTCAAAAGTTAAAAGTCAAAAGTACAAGTTAAAATTCAAAAATAATAAATAAACTCAAATCTTAAATGTCAAAACTCAAAACTACAACTCAATCCGCCAGCTGGCGGATCAAATCTAAAAAAACAACTTTAAACTTTAAAAAAGTTTTAACATTTGCCATGTAGATTTAACATTTGACATTTGCGTTTTGAGATTTTTTGATTCTGACTTTCGTCAGAATGACGAACCGCCTCATCCATTACACATTACTAGTTACGGCGCCAGTCATTCGCTCATTCGCATCCATTCGTTTCTCATTCGCGTTAATTCACGTCTCCCAGCAATAACAATTTAACAGTTTAGCAAGCAATATATTCTTCTCACTCTATCTCCCCATTTTTCCTAATAGTTACCGTTTTGGGAGGACGACTGCCTAAATTTAGACTAATAGTAACTTCTTCAACCGATAAGTTTGTTGCCCCTGTCAAGGGAGCAAAAATAAAGCTGCTTGGATTTGGCACAGAACCGCTCACTCCTGAAGGGTAAGAATAGGTTTGGGGTGAGCCTACCAAAGAACCGCCGCATTTTTCTTGAATAAAATACCTATCACTCGCAAAACTAACTTGATAACCACCAGCGGGACCGTCACAGCTTTTTTTTACCGCCATCGCCCAACTGCGGGCCAAACGAAGATTGTTTTTTAAATCCTGGGCGGCCGCGTCCAAGGTTTGCTGTTGGTTAAAAGTTTGCCAGGAGGCCAGGCCAAAACCAGCCAAAAGCAGGATAATACTGGTGGTTACCAAAAGCTCGATGAGGGTAAAAGCAGGTTTATATTTCGTATTTAGTATCATGTATCAAATAAAATTCAAAATTTAAAATTCAAAAGTTAAAAGTCAAAGATAATAAGTAAACTCAAATGTTAAATCGCAAAACTCAAAACGACAACTCAAAACTAAAATCTAAAAAGCAACCTTAAGCTTTAAAAAGTTTTAACATTTGCCATGTAGATTTGACATTTGCCATTTGCGTTTTGAGTTTACTTTTCGCGTCCATTCGTTTTCCATTCGCGTCCATTCGCGTATTTCATTTCATGGTAGCGAAATTAAGAAGAATTTGCAAGCAAGACAACAACAATCAAGATAAAGTAGGGGAGGATTATGGTGATTTTAAGCCGTACTCATGACCCGAGTAAGGAGTACAAGAATCAGTTGGATTACTGGCTTCCATATCTGACGATAGACAATACCCATAATAATGCCCCCCCGAGAGATTGGTGGCTTTATAATAATAAACTTCCCCTGTTTTGGGAGGGGAAGGAATCGGAGAAATATAGTTAGCTAAAGGTGTCCCTAAGTTAGAAGTATTAGTCCAATTACCATTACCGGTGTTGGGATACCAGTTATTATCCGCTTTATACATCTCCAGCGCCGCCCGAATTTGTTCCAAATCCGCTTTTCTTTTAGCATCCCGGGCCTGACGATTGGCCGCCTGATAGGAAACCACACCAATGGAGGTTAAAAGAGCAATAATCGTTGCCGCCACCAAAACTTCGATGAGGGTAAAACCGGGTTTGTGTTTAGTATTTGGTACCATAAAAGACGCGAATGAGCGAATGATTGGTAAAGCACACCGGATTAAACAGGATGTTTACGGATGAAACAGGATAAAAAATCCTCTTATTAAATCCCGCCCTAAATCCTATTATATCCCGTGTGCTTTTTTCCTACTGTAAATTCTTAACACAAAAATAATCTTTTGGCGAACCGGCAAAATTACAATTTGCCGCTGAATTACCACCCCCCGACTCTAAGCGAGCACAAAAACAGTAACTAGTGGAGCTGCAAGAAGAACTATAAACGTAAGGGCTAACATTTTTAGGATCAGTGGGAATAGAAAAACTATTATCGGATTGAATTGGCAAAGGATTAGGACACGGAGAACCAGGATAAGAACCGCTATGTGCCGCATAATATTGCTCAAAAGCGTTTTGGATTGCCTTCATGTCGCCCTGCCTCTTGGAATCCCGGGCCCTTTTTTGGGCGGTGGAGTAGGAAACCGTGCCCATCGCCACTAAAATGCCAATAATGGCAATAACAATCAAAAGCTCTAAAAGGGTGAAGCCACGACGGTCTTTAGTATTTGGGATCATGTGTTAATAAAATTCAAAATTCAAAAGGCAAAAGTCAAAATTGCAAGTTAAAATTCACTTCGCCAGCTCGCGGATTCGTCAGGATGACAACCACAATTAGCGTCATTCTGAACTTGATTCAGAATCAGTTAGATCCTGACTTTCGTCAGGATGACAGCTACAGGGATGATTCTGCCCGCCAACCGGCGGATAAAATTCAAAAATAAAGCAAAAAAACTTTTAACTTTTTACTTGTCCGCCAGCTGGCGGATTGAATTTTAACTTTTAACTTTTGAATTTTTCTATACTTAATATTATTTTTAATCCCTTTCCCTTTTTTAACTATACCTCATCCTTTCTCCAAAAAGCAAGTCATGGTTCCGTGCGCATAATACCCACATCATTAGGGCAATCCACCCCTAAATTTGCCTCCACTACCGCATCAGGATCGGATTTGTTTTCCAAACAAGCAACCAGTTTATAAGTCAAGTTATCACCGGCAACTCGGGGTTTAACTAAAACATAACGCCAACCGACACTTCCTGTTTGAGGATCACAAGGAAATTTAGGCATATAAATTGTTCCCTTCGCTGACTGCCAAGAAGCATTACAATCTACCGGTTTACAAAAAGAATCACAAGTTACTGGTCGAAAAGGGTCGCCGCCAGTCGGATAAGCCGGCGGTGATTGGTCCATTTTGTAAAGTTCTAAAGCTTTCTGGATTTGCTCCAAATCCGATTTTCTTTGCGCGTCGCGCGCCCGCTCCCGGGCGCTCATATAATTGGGCAAAATCAAGCCCGCCAAAAGGCCGATGATCACCATCACCACCAAAAGCTCAATAAGAGTAAAACCAAATTTCATTGTTTCATTGTTATATTGTTTCATTATTGGGAGATAAATAATGCGTAATAAACAAACTCAAAACTCAAATGTTAAATCGCAAAACTCAAAACTACAACTCAAAACTCAAATCTGAAAAACACTTTTAAGCTCTAAGAAAGATTTAAGATTTGACATGTAGTTTTGCCATTTACCATTTGCGTTTTGAGTTTATTTTTCGTGTCCATTCGTTTTCCCTTCGCGTTAATTCGCGTCTTTTTAATCGCAACTCGTGTTCGCGCTGGCCAGACAATAATTACATTTTGTCGGCCCGCAATTAGTGCCAAAATAGCCTCCCTCTTTGCAAGCTCCCCCGGGCAAAAAACAACTATCATTCTCATGCTCAATCCAAGCATAAAGCTTAAAGTTGGTGCCGTCTGACATATAAAAATAGTGGGCATTATCCGCCGGATCCTTGGGGAGTTGTTTCATATAAGTAGTTTTCCCGTCAGTAAATTCTCCTCCCCAATAAATAGTCGCCACCCCGGGAATCATAATATTGCCCTCATTTCCACCGGTGCTTAAAGGATATTGCTTGTGATCATTATAATACATTTCTAACGCCCGCGCTATTGACGCTAAACTCTCTTTTCTTTGCGTATCTCGACCTCGTTTTTGGGCGGTAAAAAATTGCCCCAAGCCCACACTTGCCAAAATTCCCAAAATCGCCACCACCACGAGGAGCTCGATCAGGGTAAAACCAAATTTCATTGTTTTATTGCTATATTGTTTCATTATTAAAAATTGCAATAAATTTGTCTACCTCTCCTTTGTAGGGGGCACACCTTCCTGGCCGAAACCAAACGGGTTAGAAAATCAAAACCCCCTGCTAACCAATTACTTACACTGCGAGCACCTGTCTTTGCATTGCGGATGGCCACAATCAGGACACTCGCAACCGCAACAGGGATCATTGCAATAACAGCGACTACTCTCATAGTTTCCCTCGCATTGCTTATTAGGTTCAGGGCAACACTCTTCTGCTCTTTCCCCCACAACATTACAACCGCTAGCCTGACAAGCTGTCCACGAAGTACAAAAAGTCTTCGCGCTTTCTAAAGGCTTATTGGGGCTGGAAACACCATAGTTAAAGGGAAAATTATAGGGAAAACCCGTTTGCCCTTCTTTTACCGGCCCGCACCCCCACAAGCAACCCACGACGGCAATGGCAGGGTCTTTTTCCCACTTAAGAGTAGTGTAAATCCGGTAATATTTAGGACAGTTCGAATCCTCCGGGTCATAAAAATAGCTTTGGCCAGTAGCCGGATCGCAGGGAATCGTTCCCAAATACGGCCTTAAGTCGCCGGCTTTACTTGCCTCACAAGAAACCTCCGTCGGATAGCATCCTTTATCATTATAATAATCTTCCAAAGCAATTGCCAGCCGGTCAAGGTCCGACTTTTGTCGGGAATTAGTCGCCTGATCTCTTTTTTCTAAAGGATTAAAAAAATTTAAAAGAATCACCGCCAAAAGGCCGATAATTGTGATCACAATCAACACTTCAATCCAGGTTAAGCCCTGTTGGTATTTAGTATCATGTATCATGTATCAAATAAAATTCAAAAGGCAAAAGTAAAATGTAAAAAGTTAGTAACTCGTGAGAAAACAAGATTAAAGCGCAAAGAGTAAAGTGCAAAACCAAGCTCAAAAACCAAAACCAAAAGTTAAAAATATTTTTGAGCTTTGATTTAGGTTCTAATCTTTGCGCTTTGCTTTTTGCGCTTTTTTATTACATATTACGGATTACTGATTTTGAATTTTACATTTTTTTGCCTTTTGAATTATTTTTGCGCCAGTCATTCGCTCATTCGCGTCCATTCGCTTTTATTCGTGTTAATTCGCGTTTTTTAATAAAATAATGTCCTTGCCGCCTCCCAAATCCCTTCTCCAAAAAACCATACCACAAAAGTTGCCCCCACCAAAAACGGCCCAAAGGCAATTTGGCTCCTCCTCTCGGCTTTCTTTACTAAAATCAGTATGACACCAACTAAAGCCCCTGTCAAGAAAGCCAAGTATAAGGCGATAATTATCTTCGGATATCCTAATAAAAGCCCCATTAAGAAAGCTAGTTTCACATCCCCAAGACCCATAGTATCCTGATGGAAAATCTTGGGGCCCAAAGCGTAAAGCAGATAAAAAAAGGCGGCAGAAAGGAAAGCGGAGAAAAAGTAATTCGTAATAGGTAATGCGTAATGCGTAATAGGCAAGACGTTAGGCATAAAAAAGCAAAAAAGATGGTAGAGAAGGGTAGCGCCAATGGCCAAATAGACAATAGAATCGTAAATTAAATGATATTTAAGATCGGAAAAAAAGATAACAATAAGAAGCGATATCGTCATATAGCCATATAGCCATATAGCCATATTTATCATTGATAAATTATTGCTGGTTAATCCAAAAATATAAGTAGCTAAAACAAACAATAAGCCTGTTGTTACCTCCACCACCGGTAGCCAAAAGGGGATAGGGGAGCGGCAATAACGGCAGCGGCCACCTAACCTAATATAAGACCAAAGGGGAATTAAGTCATTCCAAACCAGTTTATGATTGCACTTTTCACAATGAGAACTCCCCCAAAAAACCGTTTCCCCCCGCGCCGGCCGGTCAATTAAAACATTCAAAAACGAGCCGATAAAAGTGCCGAAAAAAAAGATGAGAAGGTAGAAAAGAAGCATTGCTAAATTGCTAAAATGCACAAATTAACACTAATGAAAACGAATGGACGCGAATGAGCGAATAAGAATGAAATGTGGGGGCAAAACTATGTTTTCGTCCCCGCGGACAAGATAATATATTTTTTGGCCTAATTTTGTAGGGGCGTATTGCAATACGCCCCCCTCGGGCGCCTACAAGAAACACCCCTACAACACGCGCTTTTCTTGGCGCAAACTAAAGTTCGCTCCTCCACTTTTAGAAAATCACCCACTTTCGGCACAAAAACTCCCTTCACTAAATCCCAACCCAAAATATCCTTATGGCAAACAAGAATAACAACCGTCGGGAGTTGCACCCAAGTCATCATTAGTGCAGTCACCCGGACAAGCCTCGGTGACAGGAAAATCAGCCGGTAATTCGCCAAAATCTCCCTGGCCAGAACAACGGTACCAAGCATCATCTTTAAATGATGAAGATTTAGGAATAAAACAAGCGTAAGTGCTACTCCCCTGTTTGCCATCATTATAAATCCAAAGATGGTTATAACCTTCCGCATCAATCCTGCTCACAAACGACTCTTTAATTTCCGCTGCTCCCCCTGACGATAATTTACCCAAAACAGAATCATCTCCGCCGTTTTCAATCCAGTCGGCACGTACTTCTGTAAAAGGCAATGTCGGATCTGATATGGTAGGATCTGCCGATGTTTGCCAAGGATAAAATCCTTTTGTCGCATAATAACGATCAACGGCATTAATTAATTGCTCGGCATCGGAACGAGTTGAGGTGTCACGTGAGCGATTCATTTGTTCCACTGGGTTAATCGCCGATAAAACCGCCACTGCTAAGATTCCCAAGAGGGTAATAACGATTAAAAGCTCAATTAAGGTAAAACCTTTATTTTTCATTTTTCCTCACCTCCTTTTCTTAGTAAAATTCCAAATTGCAAATAACAAATTACAAAAAAATAATTCGCTCATTCGCGTCTATTCGTTTCTCATTCGTGTCAATTCGCGTCTTTCAGTAATTTTAAAATTGAGAAGTAAGGTTATATATCGGCATAATCACTGCGATTACCAAAAACCCCACTCCCAACCCTAATATAATCATAATAATCGGCTCGATGGCCGCTGTCAAGCCCTTAATCGCCGCCTCAGTTTCACTTTTAAAATAGGTGGCCACTTTTGCCAGCGCCTCGTCTAAATTACCGGTGCCTTCTCCCACCGCCACCATCTGATAAAAAATAGGGGGAATTATTTCTCCCGAAAGTGAAAGCATTTCGGAAAGAGAACGGCCTTTTTCCACCCCTCGCGCCGCCGCTTTAATTGTCTCCCGAAAAAGGCTGTTGTTCGCCACGCCGGCGACAATATCCAAGGCTTCAACCAAGGGAAGACCGGTTTCCACCAATAAACTTAAGGTACGAGCGATATTGGTTAAATTGGTTTTCTCCTGCAAAGGGCCAACTATTGGCAGTTTTAAAATCAAGCGATCTATTTGCTTGGCCCCTTCCGGCGTGCGTCGAAAGGCAATAAAACCATATACTGCCACTGCCAAAATTATCAAAACTATCCACCAAAAACGCACCATCGCCCCGGAAATAGCCATTAAAATCTTCGTTGGCGTGGGCAAATCCGCCCCCAGCTCACTGTAAAGCGAGGTCATCTGGGGAATAACCGCCACCATCATAATAATCGCCACCACCACCATCGCCACAATAACAATCACCGGATAAATCATCGCCCCCTTAATATTGCCACGAAAGTTCTTCTCCTCCTCCATATCCTCAGCCAAACGAAGTAAAACTTTATCCAAAACCCCGGCCGCCTCTCCTGATTTAACCGAGGCAATATAGGCTTGGTTAAAAATGTGCGGGTAACCGGCCAAGGCTTCACCCAAACTCATCCCCCCCTCAACTTTTCGCAAAATTTCCTCCACCGTGGGTGCAAATTTCGGACTCACTTGCTCTTTAAGGGAAAAAAGAGCGTCGTTTATCGGCAGGCCAGCATTAACCATGGTGGAAAGCTGGCGGGTAAAAACCACCACCTCATCGGCAGAAACCTTGCCTTTTTTACCAAAAGATAAATTCTGCAGGTCAATCTTCATCCCTCCCCCCTCCCGCAGATCAATCACAAAAAACCCTCTTTCCTTAAGTAGAGAAAGGGCTTTTTCTTTGGTAGCCGCCTCCACTGTTCCCTCCACCGTTCGGCCGCCAGCGTCTTTGGCTTTATAAGAAAACTCCATAATTAATATAGAAAGATTATCGTCGCAACAAAAGTCAAAATCAAAATCGTTAAAAGTCTAAATTTAAGAGCTAAAATTCAAAATGTAATCCACCAGCTGGCGGACAAAATTATTCCTGTAACCGTCCCGTAACCGTCATTCCTGAATTAAATTCAGGACAGGCTCTGACGAATCCGCCAGCTGGCGGACAGAATCTGCGTTCTTTAAACATTAATAACGATTCTGAATCAAGTTCAGAATGACGCTAATCATGGCCGTCATTCTGACAAATCCACCAGCTAACGGACAAAAGTTAAAAGTTTTTTACTCTACTTTTGAATTTTGACTTGTACTTTTGACTTTTGCATTTTGACTTTTAACTTTATCGCCCTACCTGCCTCATTAATTCCCGGGGTCGTAAAGCATAAGCCTGGGCTGTTTCCAAACTCACTTTCCCCTCGTTAACCAATTTCGCCAACGAGGTTTCTAAATTAACCATTCCCGCTTCCTGCGAGGTTTGAATAACATTATCAATCAAATGGCTTTTGCCTTCCCGAATAGCCGTTTTAATCGCCACGCTCCCCGTCATTACCTCGCAAACCGGCAAGCGCCCTCCTCCCAAGGCCGGCACCAAACGCTGGGAAATCACTCCCTCCAACACCTGGCTAAACTGGGTTCTCACCTGTTCCTTCGCCCCCTCTGGAAAAATATCCACAATCCGGTCCACCGTTTGCGCCGCCGAGTTGGTATGAAGAGTTGAGAAAACCAAATGGCCGGTTTCGGCAATGGTGAGGGCGGCGGCAATCGTTTCCAAATCCCGCATTTCCCCCACAAAAACCACATTCGGATCTTCCCGCAAACAGGAACGCAGGGCCAAATCCCAAGAATGGGTATCGCGGTTAATTTCGCGTTGGGAGATAATTGCCTCTTTGGGCTCAAAGGTAAACTCCACCGGATCCTCCACCGTTACAATGTGGCATTTCTTCTTTTGATTAATCTCCTCAAGCATCGCCGCAATCGTGGTTGATTTACCATGACCGGTAGGGCCGGTAACTAAAACAAAGCCTTGTTTAATTTTAATAAAATCGTGACAAATAGAAGGCAAGGAAAGTTCGTCTATCTTCTTAATTGCCTTGGGAATAACCCTTAAAGAAGCCGCCAAAGTGCCTTTTTGATGATAAGCATTAATCCGGAACCTTGCCTCACCGGGTAAATCAAAGGAAAAATCCAGCTCTAAATTGGTATTGATTATTTCTTTTTGCTCCTCGGTACAAATTGAAAAAACCATTTCCTCAATTTCCTGCGGCAGGAGATTTTTCTCGTCCGGGAGTAAAAAAAGTTCACCATCAATACGCACCGTTGGCGGCAAATTAGCCAAAAGATGCAAATCGGAGGCCTCCCTTTTTAAGGCCTGATCTAAAAATCGTTTAAGTTTGGGAGTGGGTTGGATCATTTTGTTAATATACGCGAATTAACACGAATAAAAGCGAATGGACGCGAATGAACGAATAGATGGTGCAAAAATAATTTAAAAGCAAAAGTCAATCCGCCAGCTGGCGGATCAAAATTGCAAGTCAAAAGTTAATCCGCCAACTGGCGGATTGAATTTTGACTTGTACTTTTGACTTTTAAATTTTAACTTTTGAATTTCATTTATACTTGATGCTTTTTTAGTCTCTTACCACCCTCACCACTTCTTCCATTGTACTTACTCCCTCCACCACTCGCAAGTAGCCATCCTGCAACATCGTAATCATCCCTTCCTCAACCGCTTGTTTTTCAATTTCTCCGGCCGGCGCCCTTTCCAAAATCAGTTTAACAATTTTTTCACTTACCGACAAGACCTCAAAAATACCTACCCGACCATAATAGCCGGTATTGTTGCACTGCTCACACCCCTTCCCCCGGAAAAACTTAATTTCTTCTTTTTTCTTCGGCAAGATCTTCCCTAAAACGGCTGACAATTCGTCTAAATTTGTCTTGTCGGGTTGATATTCCTCCCGGCAATTAGGGCAAATTCGCCGGGCAATCCGCTGGCCTACCACTAAAGAAAGAGAAGAGGCTAGTAAAAAGGGTTCCGCTCCCAAATCCAAAAGCCGCGGAATCGTTCCCGCCGCCTGATTAGTATGAAGAGTAGAAAAGACCAAATGGCCGGTAAGCGAAGCCTGAATAGCCAGTTCGGTCGTTTCCTGATCACGGATCTCCCCCACCATGATAATATCCGGGTCTTGGCGTAAAAAAGAACGCATCGCGGAAGCAAAAGTCAGGCCCGCCTCGCGGTTCACCTGCACTTGGGTAATTCCCTTAATTTCATATTCCACCGGATCCTCAATCGTCATAATGTTTAGCCCGGGATTATTAATACGGGTAATAGCCGAATAAAGGGTGGTTGTTTTTCCCGAACCGGTGGGGCCACAAACAATAATAATCCCGTTAGGCTTTAAAATCGCTTCCTCAACTCGTTTTAACCCCAGTCCTCGCAAGCCTAATTCCGGCAAATCGGGCACACCGCCGCTGGAACGCAAAAGCCGCATCACAATTTTCTCTCCCCAAATTGTTGGGGCAGAAGAAACCCGTAAATCTACTTCCTCCTCTCCCGCTTTAAATTTAAAACGTCCATCTTGGGGAATTCTTTTTTCGTCAATTTTCATCCCCGACAAAATTTTGATCCGGGAAATCAACGCCTCATGAATAGTTTTAGGAAGTAAAAGCTTTTCGTGCAAAACCCCGTCAATGCGGTAGCGCACCCGCGTATTCTCCGGTTGCGGCTCAATATGAACATCCGACGCCCGTGAGGAAACGGCAAATTCCAAAATCGTCGAGACCACCTTAGCAATCGGCGCTTCCCGAATCACCGTTCCCAGTTGACGAATATCAATTGCCTGGCTTTTGGGAACCGCCAATTCTTCCTCCATTGCCTGAGAAACTTCCGCCACCAGTGTTCCACCATAGCGCTCTTTAATCGCCTCCTCAATTTCTCCCTCCTCTGCCAAATAGGGGACAACCTTACTCCCCGTCTTTTTCTCCAAAAATTCAATCGCCTCCAAGTCCAAGGGGTTAACCATCGCCACCGCCAGTTCATTTTTCTGACGATCAAATCGGAGGGGAATAAGCCGATAAGTCCGCGCCACCGCCTCGGAAACTAAAGCTACCGCTTCGGGAGAAACCGGTGTTTCCGCTAAAGAAACAAAAGGAAACCCCAGCACTTTAGCCCGCGCCCGCGTTAGTTCCTTTTTCTCTACCCAACCCTTTTCTTCAACCACCCTTTCCTCACTTAAACCTTTCTGGCTAGCCTCAACCGCTACCGTCTCCGCTTGTTCTTGGGTAAGCAACCCCTCCTCAACTAAAACCTTCAGCAAACCATTCTTAATTGCCATCTTGCTTTTATAGTAAAGAAATTATGCTAAAATGTCAATTGAAATAATAATAGCTCTATTGTGTAATTAGTTAGTTACTTTAAAAACTCAAAACGCAAATGTCAAACCTGCCTGCCGGCAAGGCAGGTCTACATGGCAAATGTTAAAACTTTTTAAAGCTTAAAATTGTTTTTCAGATTTGATCCGCCAGCTGGCGGATTGCGATTTACCATTTGAGTTTTTTTTATCGTGTTTCATTCTCTCATTATCACCGGCGCCAATAAGAAGAGAAGGGCAGGGGAAGCCGAAAAAATCCGCTCCCGATATAATTCCTGCCCCCTCGAGGTTGACCCCGATTGCCTTCTTCTTAATCAGGGCACAATCGAGGCTATCCGCCAGGCCAAAATCTGGCTTGCCAAAAAACCATTTTCCGGCCAAAAAAAAATCGTGATCATTACGGAAGCGCAAAATTTAACCCTGCCAGCGCAAAACGCTCTTTTAAAAACCCTTGAAGAACCGCCCGCCCATTCTTTAATTATCCTCACCACTCCCAATCCCGCTCTTCTTTTACCAACAGTAGTTTCCCGTTGCCAAGTAATTCATCTTCAACCCAAAGAAAATGCCCTTTTAAAAAAAATTTCCCCTTATCAAGAAATTTATCAAAAAACGATAGCAGAAAAAGTTATCCTCGCCCAAGAAAAAGGCGCCACCTTTGAAAGCGCTAAGAGCTGGTTACGAGAGCAAAGAAAATTTTGGCAAGAAAAAGCTTCGGAAAATTTGCCGGAAGCTTCTTTCTGGCTTGAAAAAACTCTTGTTGGCGAGCAAATGCTCAAACAAAATGTTTCTCCCCGACTGGCGTTAACCTACTTCCTTCTTTGGCTCCAAAAAGAATAAATTCCCTCTGGAAGAGGACGTTTAAAGCTGATATAATAGAAGTTGCCCTTAAATTAACACGAATAGAAAACGAAAATTGTATTTTGTATTTGGTATTAATTATAATTCAAAATTCAAAAGTCAAAAGTCAAAATTGTAAGTCAAAAGTTAAAAGTTTTTTGTTCTACTTTTGAATTTTAACTTGTAATTTTGACTTTTAACTTTTGACTTTTAACTTTTAGTTATTCTCTGTCCGCCAGCCGGTGGATTAATTTTTGACTTTTGCATTAATTTATATTTTTCTATGTCTTCTTCTAGCGATTATACCGCCGATAAAATCCAGGTTTTGGAAGGAATTGAGCCGGTGCGCCGTCGGCCGGGAATGTTTATTGGCTCCACCGACGCCAAGGGTTTGCATCATCTTTTAACAGAAATTATCGATAATTCGATTGATGAGGCCCTTTCCGGCAACGCCCAAAACATCTGGGTTTATTTGCAAAAAGACGGCCAGGCGCGGGTGATTGATGACGGCCGGGGCATTCCCGTAGAAAAGCATCCCACCTTGGGCGTTTCCGCCTTGGAGGTGGCGATGACCCGCTTGCATGCTGGGGCCAAATTCCAAAAAGGCACCTATAAAGTCTCCGGCGGCTTGCATGGGGTAGGGGCCAGCGCCGTCAACGCTCTTTCGCAAAAAATGCGCGTCGAGGTGCGCCGCAATGGCAAATTGTATTATCAAGAATACCGCCGCGGCAAACCGCTGGCGCCAGTTAAAGAAATACCTCTTCCCAAAGGCGATCTTCCCCAAACCGGCACCCAAACAATTTTCTTGCCTGATCCGCAAATTTTTGAAGACACCAATTTTTCCCGCGCTAAAGTTGAGCAATCGCTAAGACTACGAGCCTATCTTATCCCGAAAATTTTTATTCATTTTTTCGATGAACGAGAGGGTTACCAAAAGCACTTCTATTTTGAAGGAGGAATTCGTTCTCTTTTAAAAAGAGCCAACCGCGATCATAAAAAAATTAGCCCAATCGTCTATATTTCTAAAAAAGACGAGAAGCTTAATTTAGAGGCGGAAGTTGCTTTCCAATATATTGACGACATTGAGGAAAATATTCAGTCCTTTGTTAATGTTATCCCCACCCCCGATGAGGGCACTCATGTTGCCGGCTTTCGCTCCGGCCTCACCCGCGTTATTAACGACTATGCCCTCGGGAAGAACCTCATTAAAGAAGGAGAAAAATTTAGCGGCGAAGACACCAAAGAAGGGCTAACGGCCATTATCTATATCAAGATGCCTTCGGAGAAAATCCAATTTGAATCGCAAACAAAAACAAAATTAAACAATAAAGAAGTGGGGCTTTTTGTCAACCAAATCGTTCGGGAAGAACTGGCGACTTTCTTGGAAGAACATCCTTCAGAGGGTCGCAAAATTGTCGAGAAAATTAAAATCGGCCTGCAAGCCCGCTTAGCGGCTAAGGCGGCCCGGCAGGCAGTCTTGCGAAAAAGCGCCTTAGGCAGCGGCTCCCTGCCAGGAAAGTTAGCCGACTGTCAGGTCAAAAACCCCGAGCTGGCCGAACTTTTTATTGTCGAAGGCGATTCTGCCGGGGGCTCGGCCAAACAAGGTCGCGACCGGCGTTTTCAGGCCATTTTCCCCCTTAGAGGCAAGCTTTTAAACACCGAACAGGCGCGACTTGACAAAATTATTAAATTTGAAGAACTTAAAAACTTGGTGACTGTTTTGGGAATGGGTATTGGTGAAAGCCAAAGCCCGGAAAAACTCCGCTATCAAAAGGTGATTATTATGACAGACGCGGATGTTGATGGCGAACATATTGCTACCCTTCTTTTAACCTTTTTTTATCGCCATCTTCCCCACATTGTTGAAAACGGCTATCTTTATTTAGCCCAACCCCCTCTTTATAAAATTAGCGCCGGCGGGAAAGACCACTATGTTTATTCTGACAGCGAGAAAGAAGCCCTTTTAAAAAGCCTTAACAGCCAAAAAGTAAGAATCCAACGCTATAAGGGTTTGGGAGAAATGAATCCGGAACAGCTTTGGCAAACCACGATGGATCCCAAAACAAGAATTTTAAAAAAGATTACCATTGAAGACATTCAGGAGGCGGACCACACTTTTGATATGCTTTTGGGCAAAGAAGTTTTGCCCCGCCGCCGCTTTATCCAAGCCAACGCCAAGTTAGCCGAATTAGATATTTAATAATTTTTCTCTTGTTTAAGCTCTTTATTCATGTTAAACTAACTTTCTATGGCCAAAAAACAATGGGTTTTTTCTTTTGATCGCGTTCCTGAAATTAATAAAAATCTTCTTGGCGGCAAGGGCGCGGGTTTGGCGGAAATGACCAAAATCGGCCTGCCCGTACCTCCCGGCTTTATTATCACCACCGCCGCCTGCAAGGTTTACCAAAAGGAAAGGGAATTGCCGCCTGCTATTTGGCAAGAAGTTTTAAAAGAGCTGGGGGAATTAGAAAAAAAGACCGGTAAAAAGTTTAATGATCCTAAAAATCCTCTTTTGGTTTCCGTCCGTTCCGGCGCTCCCGTCTCAATGCCGGGGATGATGGACACGGTTTTAAATCTTGGTCTAAACAAAAAAACCGCCGCCGCGCTTTCTAAAAAAACTAATAATCTCCGCTTTGCCGCCGACGCCTACCGCCGTTTTATCCAAATGTTTGCCAATATCGTTAAAGGCGTTCCTTTGAAAAAATTTGAGGATGTTTTAGAACAAGAAAGAGAACGTCATGGCTTCAAAAGTGACACCGAGTTTAGTGCTGAAGATTTGGAAAAAATTATCAAACGTTACCAACAAATTTATCAGCAAGAAACCGGGGAGACCTTTCCCGAAGATCCCTTAATTCAACTTCAGGAAGCAATTAAAGCCGTTTTTAGCTCTTGGGGGAATAAAAGAGCTATCGATTACCGCAATTTTAATAAAATCCCTCATGATTTGGGCACCGCCGTTAACGTTCAGGCGATGGTTTTTGGCAATATGGGAGAAAAATCGGCCACCGGAGTGGCCTTTACCCGCAATCCCGCCACCGGCAAAAAAGAACTTTACGGTGAATTCTTAATCAATGCCCAAGGGGAAGACGTGGTGGCCGGCATCCGCACCCCTCGGCCCATTAAACAACTGGCCAAAGCAATGCCAAAGGCTTACCAAACCTTGCAAAAAATTGCCCAAATTTTAGAAAAGCACTTCCGCGACACCCAAGATTTAGAATTCACCGTTGAGGAAGGAAAGTTTTATATCCTCCAAACCCGCACCGGCAAAAGAACTCCCGAGGCGGCGGTTAAAATTGCCCACGACATGGTTTTGGAAAAACTTATCAGTAAAGAAGAGGCTATTATGCGCCTTGACCCTGAACAAATTAATCAATTACTTCACCGCCGCCTTGACCCCAACGCCCGCCTTCAAGTGATTGCCAAAGGGCTGGCGGCCTCCCCGGGCGGTGCCAGCGGCGAGGTGGTTTTTGACGCCGACAAGGCCGAAAGCGAGGGACAGCTGGGTAATCAGGTAATTTTAGTCCGGCCGGAAACTTCTCCTGATGATGTTCATGGCGTTATCTGGGCCCAAGGAGTCTTGACCAGCCGGGGAGGAATGACATCTCATGCCGCCGTGGTGGCCCGAGGTTTGGGTCGGCCCTGTGTTTGTGGCGCCGAAGAGGTAAAAATTGATCTAGAAAAACGTCAGTTTACCAGCCGCGGCCAAACCATTAAAGAAGGGGAGATTATCACCATTAATGGCTCAACCGGCGAGGTAATCTTGGGCGCCGTCCCCATGGTGGAACCAAAGCTAAGCCGGGAATTAAAAACCGTCCTTTCCTGGGCTGACAGCTTGGCAAAACTAAAGGTTTATACCAATGCCGATTATCCTCGCGATGCCAAAACTGCCCGCGACTTTGGCGCCAAGGGCATCGGCCTTTGCCGGACAGAGCATATGTTTATGGAACAGGAACGCCTGCCATATGTTCAGGAAATGATTTTAGCTCCAAACGCCCAAGAGCGGGAAAAACCGCTTGAAAAAATCGGTCATTTCCAAAAAGAAGATTTTATGGGCTTATTCCGCATTATGGACGGCTTGCCGGTGATCATCCGCCTTATCGACCCTCCCTTACATGAATTTCTCCCCAAAGAAGAGGAAATAGAAGAGCATTTAAGCAAGGCAAAAAGCAAAAAAGAAAAGGAGCACTGGGAAGCAATGCGGGCCGCGCGTAATAGTCTTCACGAGGATAATCCCATGTTGGGTTTGCGCGGTTGCCGCTTGGGCATTTTGATGCCCGAAATCATCAGAATGCAAACCCGCGCTATTTTGGAGGCGGCTCTTGATGTCAAAAAAGAAGGCAAAAAAGTAAAACCCCAAATTATGGTCCCCTTGGTTGCTTTTAAAGAAGAACTTGCTTTTGTTAAAAAAGAAATCCAAAATGAGGCGAAAAAAGTTTTCGCCAAACATGGGGAAAAAATCGCCTTTAAAATTGGCACCATGATTGAACTGCCCCGCGCCGCCTTAAGGGCAGGGGAGATTGCCCAAGAAGCAGAATTTTTTTCTTTTGGCACTAACGATTTAACCCAAACCGCCATCGGCATTTCCCGCGATGACGCCGAGGGAAAATTTTTAGCTTCTTATCAGGAATTAGGCATCATTAAAACCAATCCTTTTCAAACTTTAGACCAAGATGGGGTAGGGGAGCTGGTCCAAATAGGAGCAGAAAGAGGCAGAAAAACAAACCCCAGCCTTTCTGTGGGCATTTGCGGCGAGCATGGCGGCGAGCCGGAAAGCATTAAGTTTTGCCACCAGGTCGGCTTAAACTATGTTTCCTGCTCCCCCTATCGCGTCCCCGTTGCCCGCCTCGCCGCCGCCCAAGCAGCAGTCCAAGTCAAAGACTAAACACACGGGGTTAAACAGGATGCCTACTGGATAAAACAGAATAAAAAATCTCGTTTAATTCCTCTCTGGACGTTTTGGAGTAAAACGAAAATTTTTTTTAAGGAAAAATATAATTTTTGCATTTTATATTACATTTTGAATTTTGAATTTTGATTTTTGAATAATTTTGACTTTTGAATTTTGACTTATTATTATGTCTTCTCCCGATAACAACGATAACCAAATTAAAATCGCCCCCATTGCCGGCGAGGTAAAAAAGGCCTATCTTGACTACGCCATGTCGGTAATTGTTTCCCGAGCTCTTCCGGATGTTCGCGATGGCCTAAAACCGGTCCATCGTCGCATTCTTTATGCCGCCTATCAGATCAATCTCTCCCACACCTCTGCCTTTACCAAAAGCGCAAAATTAGTCGGCGAAGTTTTAGGTAAATACCATCCTCACGGCGATGCTTCTGTTTATGATGCTCTCGTCCGTCTGGCTCAAGATTTTTCAATGCGCTATCCCTTAATCCAAGGGCAGGGAAATTTTGGTTCTATTGACGGCGATCCTCCCGCCGCTATGCGTTATACCGAAATAAGGCTTTCAAAAATCGCCCAGGAAATGCTAAAAGATTTAGAAAAAGAAACTGTCCCCACTTTGCCTAATTTTGACGGCACTCTTGCCGAACCCCAATATTTACCCGCTCTTTTACCTAATCTTCTCTTAATGGGTTCCGAGGGGATTGCCGTCGGCATGGCCACCAAAATTCCCCCCCATAACTTGGGCGAGGTGGTCAGGGCCTTAATCTTAATCATTGAAAAAGGAAAAGCCACTTTTCCCCAAACCCATCCCTTGGGCCAAAAAGAGATTAACAAGCAAGAAAAAGAAAGTTTTTACCAAAAACTTTTAGAAATGCCTTTTGAGGAAGTGGCTAATTTTCTGCCCAACTTTGAAACCGAAGCCAGTCTTGACGACATCTTAACCATTATCAAGGGGCCAGATTTCCCCACCTATGGGGCTATTTTTGGTAAAAAACAAATCCAGGAAGCATACCAGAAGGGGAGGGGAAGCATCTTAGTCCGCGGCAAAGCCGACATTGAGGAAGTGCGCAAAAATCGTTTGGCGATTATTATCAGCCAACTGCCATATCAGGTTAATAAATCCCTTTTGGTCCAAAAAATTGCCGATCTTATCCGCGAGCAAAAAATAAAAGGAGTAGGGGATCTGCGCGATGAATCCAGCCGCGAGGGGATTCGGATTGTTTTAGAATTGCAGCGCCAAGCCAAACCCCAAGCCATTCTCAATAATCTTTACAAAAAAACCGACTTAGAAACCACTTTTCCGGCTAATTTCGTCGCCCTTTTAAACGGCGTTCCTCAAACGCTGGGCCTACGGGAAATTCTCCTTCATTATGTTACCCACCGTCAGGAAATTGTTTTCCGCCGCACCATTTTTGATTTGCGCGCCGCCCAAGGACGGGCGCACATTCTTGAAGGCCTGAAAATTGCCCTTGATTATTTAGATGAAGTTATTAAAACCATCAGAACCTCGGCTAACACCAGCGAAGCCCAAAAAAACTTGATGGAAAAATTTTCCCTCAGCGCCCTGCAGAGCGAAGCGATTCTTAATATGCCCTTAAAAAGACTCTCGCGGCTTGAGCGGGAAAAAATTGAAGAAGAATACCAGCTTATCCAAAAACAAATTAAGGAGTATAAAACCACTTTAGAAAAACCGGAGAAAATTCTTAAAATTATTAAAGAGGAGCTTGGTTATCTTTTGGAAAACTACGAAGACGGCCGCCGGACCCAAGTTTTTGCCTCCTTGCCGGGAGAGTTGGCGGAAGAAGATTTAGTTGCCAATGAACCGGTTATTATCACCATTACCAAACAAGGTTATATTAAACGCTTGGCCAAAAACGTTTACCGCCCCCAAAGACGAGGCGGCAAAGGCATTACCGGCATGACCACCAAAGAAGAAGACGAAGTAAAACAGGTTTTAAGCGCGCAAACCCATGACCAAATTATCTTTTTTACCAATCAAGGGAAAGCTTTCCGCTTGCCGGTTTGGGAAATTCCCGAAGGCAACCGCCAAAGCCGCGGCAAGGCGGTGGTTAACCTGATTAATCTTGAGAGCGAGGAGAAAGTAGAAGCCACCCTCATTATTCCCAAAGAAAAAAGCGAAGAAAAAAAATATCTTATTCTCACCACCAAAAAAGGAATGGTTAAAAAAAGTTTGCTTGAAGAATTTAGCAACATCCGCGCCAACGGCTTGGTGGCAATTAAACTTCGTCCCGGCGATCAGCTTTGTTGGGCCAAAACCTCCAAAGAGCACGACCATCTTCTTTTAGTCACCGCTTTCGGCCAATCAATCAGATTTTCCCAAGAAGAAATCCGCCCCACCGCCCGCGACACCATTGGGGTGGGGGGAATCCGTCTGAAAAAAGACGATTATCTTGTCGGAGCAGAAGTAATCCCTCCTAAAGTGGTAATAAAAGACCGCCGCCGCAAGCCTTACCAACGGCTTCTTTTGGTCACCCAGAAAGGTTTGGGTAAACAAACTGATCTTGACGCTTTTCCTTGTCAGCATCGTTACGGTAAAGGAGTAAAAGCAGCCAAGATTAACAAAAAAACCGGTCTTGTTTGCGAAGTAAAAATTATTACCGAAAAAGACCAAGACCTAATTATTACTTCTCAAAAAGGGCATTTAATTAAACTCCCCTTGAAAAACATTCCTGTTTTGGGACGAAATACCCAAGGGGTAATTCTGATGCGCTTTAAAGACGAGAACGATCAGGTAGCCAGCGTCGCCACTACCCGGGGGTAAAATAAATGAAAATGCCACGCCATAGGGGTCTCGCCCATTGACGGGCGGGCACATGGACCCACCCCTACATTATTTCTATTCTTTCTCAATCTCTTTCAGGGGGTGGTATTTCCGGTGAGTTTCTTCGGCAAAACGATCCCCCGGATGGACATAACGCGTCGTTGTTTCCAGTGACTCATGCCCCAAAAGAATCTGAATCGCCGCCGGAGAAGCACCGCTTTCCGCTAAATAAGTAGCAAAACCATGACGCAGGGAATGAGGAGAAACAGGGACGTTAACTTTTAATTTCTCGCGATACTCTTTAAGCTTGCTTTCAATATAATTGGGAGAAATTCTTTTCTCCCGCTTGGCCACATTAGGCCCGGAGTAAGGGATGAAAAGCGCCGGCGCACTGTCTTGGCGGGTTAAAAGATAGCGTTCCAAAATTGCCTTCGCCCGGGGCGTTAAATAAACAAAACGCTCTTTCTTTCCTTTGCCTAAAATAAAAATTCGCCCCGAGTCATCAATATCGGCGCGATTAAGATGACAAAGCTCAGAAATTCTCAAGCCGGTGGCAAAAAGAGTTTCCAAAATCGCCCGGTTCCTTAAACCCACCAGAGGATTTTTCTCCAGCGTTGTTGGCGCCTCAATTAACCGTACCAATTCTTTAAACTCGGCCACGCGGGGATGGCGCTTTTCGGTTTTTACCAGCTTAATAGCGTCCGGCACCACCGGCACCGGCACATCACGATCCACTAAATACTTAAGATAGCTTCTTAAGGCCGAAAGCATCCGGTTAACGCTTTGTGCCGATAATTGGGCCTCTTTCTTCTCTTTCTTAATCGGCGTCTGCCGGTCACGGGAAACCAAATACGCCTTATATTCATCAATTGTCCTTTTAGTAATTTTCTCAAAGGAAGGAGTAGGGGAGGAAGCAAGGTAGGCGTCAAAAACTTTCAAGTCGCGTTCGTAATTATAAACCGTTTCGAGAGAGTAGTTGTTGGTTTTAAGTGACAATAAAAAATCGTCAAAAAAAGGAAGAATCATAAAAAAAATTTTAAAAAATTATTTTTAATTTTTTATTCTTTTGGTCGGGTAGGGGAAGAAGAAAAAAAATTTTCTTTCCTCAACTGAGTGTAAGAGTAATTATACTCAGTTAGAGACCATTATAACCAAAGCCGCTATTTTTGTCAAGTTTTTAAGAAAACCAGCCAAAGCCGCCTCTTCACCAAATAGGCCTAAAACGGTTAAAAAAGAAAAAGACGATAACTTGATCACCCTCTTCTGAGGCTTAAAGAGGAAAACCACTAAAAAAAAGCAAAATAAAATCTTCATCTTAAACAAAGAATCTTACCTTAGGAAAAATTTAATTTAGGCAGAAGAAAGAAGGGGAAATAATTTTAAATCAATAATTTAATTTTAAATAAAATAATTATTATCTAAATTAATTATTTATTAATAAAAATGCCGGCAATAAAGGTTATGATCATCTTGTTTTATAGTTTTCCACAAAACTATATCAAAGAATATCATTATCAATTACGCGCTTTCTTTGCTAAAAGCGTGAAAAAATGCTTTTTAATTTCGTGAAAACTATGGGATACAAACTATAGGGCTTATTATTATAGGATAATGGCCCACTCTGTCTGCCGCCTGTCTTACTCCCCTACCCTGGCAGGACAAAATCCAAAATTTAAAATAAATTTAAAATTCAAAATGTAAAATTTAACGGCTCGTAATGTGTAACACGTAATTCGTAATGCGTAATAAAAAGTGCAAAGCGCAAATATCAAAAATCAAAGCCTAAATCAAAATTCAAAGATAATAAATAAACTTAAATGTTAAATCGCCATCCGCCAGCCGGCAGATTCGTCAGAATGACGTCCACGATTAGCGTCATTCTGAACTTGATTCAGAATCAGTTAGATCCTGACTTTCGTCAGGATGACAACAGCATACGAAATACCATTTATTTATCCTCTCCATGAAGTAGTCAGAAGAAGCCCTAAAAACATTAAGCCGCCCACCAAGAGATACTCTTGAACTGTTTTTTTGAAAAGCCGATCGGCCCGCTGGGCGCTTCCCAACCCTAAAAGCACATAAGAAACCGTGGTTAAAAAAAGAGAACCGGTTAAAATTTCTACCGGGAAGAAAGAAATAATTAAAGCAAATTCCCCTACCACCAAAGAAAAAATTAAGGCAAAAAGCAAATCCTCCCGTGATAGCTTTTCTTCTAAATTAACCGCCCAAAGCGAATGAAGAGTTAAGGGAAAGGTAAGAAGGGCAGCCAAAATGGCGTTTTGCCAAAACGAAAGTCGAAAAGAAAAAACCGCGTCATAAAGGAAAAAAAGAGAAAGCAGGGTTAACAAAAAACCAACCGCCTGGGCCGCCCGCGCTAAAGCAATCGTCCGCAATGAAGCCACCGTAAAAATATTTTCGGTTAAAAAAACCACATACATTCCGAAAGAAAAAAGAGCAAAAATTAAAAGCTGATAGGGCCACGAGGAGGGTAGCAAAAAATAAAAAAGGGAAACACCTAGAGAAAAAAACCCAGGCAAAACAGGCGTCAGCAAACGCTCTACTTTAAAATTAAGACCTTCATAAAGGGAAAAAAAATGCAAAGCGACACTTAAAAGAGTCAAACCGCCAATTCCCCAATAACGTTGGGGAAAAGGCAATTGTTGAGTTAGCAAGAAAACCAATCCCGAAAGCAAGGAAGAAAAAACAAAACGAACCCTTTTGCTAACACGCAGGCGGGAAAAAAAACGGGTTAAAAAAGCCATTTACCATTTAAAAGTTGCTAAAAACAGTTTGCACATCATCATGCTCTTCAAGGCGAGAAAGAAACTCGGCTACTTTTTCTTTCTTTTGAGGATCGTTAAGCGCTAATGGCAGTTGCGGGCGAAAAACCAACGAAGAGGAAAGAACGGTAAATCCATTTTCTTCAAGACTACCAACTACCGCCGCTAAAGCTTCCTTACCCACGGTTAACTTAATCTTCCCCTCTTTTTCCTCTACATCTTCTACCCCGGCAAAATCCATTAACGATAAAACCTGCTCTTCAACCCCCTCCTCTTTTTTGGGCGCCAAAAAAATTTCCCCCGTCTGGCGAAAATTATAAGCAACAGCGCCGGGAGAAGCCAACGACCCGCCGCTTTTCTCAAAAATATTTTTAAGTTCTTGAGTGGTACGTTGCCGGTTATCGGTAATTGCCTTGATAATCACCGCCACCCCCTCCGGCCCATAACCCTCAAACTGTAAAGAAGCCAATTCTCCTTCTTTTTTGCCTTTAGCCCGACTAATCGCCCGTTCAATATTGCTTTTCGGCATATTTGCCTCTCGCGCCTGCTCAATCGCCAAACGCAAGCGGAAGTTAGCGTTAGGGTCGGTTTCTCCTCCTCCTTCGATTACCGCCACACTAATCGCCCGCGAGAGCTTCGAAAAGGCCTGCCCCCGCTCCTTATCCTTAGCCTCTTTTTGGTGCTTTATGGTTGCCCATTTTGAATGACCGGACATAGTTTAAAAAATCAAAATTCAAAAATCAAAATGCAAAATGACAATTAAAAATTAAAAAATCAGGAACTCCGTTGCGGCGAAACAATATAACTATCCTATTTTACCACTAACCAGCCATTAGTGCATCTGTAGAGGCGCATCATGATGCGCCCGCATAATGGCTTCGGTATCTTTGAGGGTTGCCGACCAACAATTAATCCTTCTTCTTAAGACTTTTTAGGGCTTTCTTGAGATCGGCGGGGAGCTTGGACACAAATTCTACCCATTCATTGCTTTTAGGGTGATAAAATCCAATTTTTTTGGCATGAAGAAAAAGCCGTGGGCACCAAAGAAGATCTGACTTCAGGCGTTTTTCCCCTGCATAAAAGGGGTCACCCACCAGCGGATAACCAAGATGAGAAAAATGAACCCTAATTTGGTGGGTGCGACCGGTTTTTGGGAAAACCGCCACGAGACTGAAATACTCCCCCTTCGAATCTTGATACAATTCTTTTCTTTCAAAATAAGTTAGGGCCGGTTTAGCACCTGCTATCACGCCAAACCTTTCCCTTCTCCAAGGCAAACGTCCTACCGGCATATTAATTGTCCCTTCGTTTGGTACTTTTCCATGAAGAAGCGCCCAATATTCTTTCTTCACCAAATGGTTCTTAAACTGACGCTGCAGGACTTTTAAGCTCTCCTCGTCTTTGGCCACCAAAAGCACGCCGCTGGTATCCTTATCCAACCGATGAGCAATTCCAGCTCGTAAATTTGGCCAATGAATAAGGGGATAAGAAAAATTTTCTTTTAACCATTCCTCTACTGTTTTCTGTCCCCGTGTCGTTTTGGCCTGATTTACTATCCAGCCGGCCGGTTTATCTAAAACCAAAAGATAATCGTCTTGATAAAGAGTTTGGGGCGTTATCATTCCCTTGTCTTAATTTTTGTCCCCTCCGGAGTATCTTCCAAAAAGTAGCCCTTTTTCTCAATTTCCTGACGAATTTTATCCGCCTCTTCCCAACGGCTTTCTTCTCTTAATTTTTCCCTTTTTTCCACTAATTCTTTAATTTTTGAGTAATTTTTGTTGCGTGATTTTAATAACTTTTCAGCTTCATTTTTTATTTTTAAACCAAAAATGTGGTCAAAGTCAAAAATCAAAAATTGCTTTTCGCCCGTTTTTAGTTTTTGATCTTTAAATGCCTGCCAAAGTAAAGCCAAGGCTTGGGGGGTATTTAAATCATTGGCCAAAATACGCCTAAAATTTCGTTGATATTCTTTTACTCCTCCACCCTGCCCTAATTTTCCTTTCTTTTCCAGCAGATCGGCGGTTTTTTCTATTAATTGCTGATAGGCGCTTTTTGCCCCTGCCAAAGCTTCCCAAGTAAAATTCATTTTCCGCCGATAATGAGCCGTCAAGAAAAAATAACGAAGCGGCATCAAGCTTTCATAGCCTCTTTCTTCTAAATCTCCAAGCGCATAAAAATTACCTATGCTTTTGCTCATTTTTTTGCCTTCAATTTCTAAAAAGGCAAAATGTATCCAATAGTTAACAAACCTTTTACCGGTGGCCGCCTCTACTTGGGCAATTTCATTAGTATGGTGAACAGGGATATGGTCAATGCCGCCAGTATGAATATCAATGGTCGTAAATTTTTCCGGAAAGAAGCGGTTATCAGTAAAACATGAAGAAAGGTATTTCATCGCCATGGCGGAACACTCAATATGCCAGCCCGGAAAGCCTTTTTTGCCCCAAGGGCTTTCCCACTCCATTTGCCGTTTCACGCCTTCGGGGCTAAACTTCCATAAGGCAAAATCCGTGGGGTTTTTCTTATAAGGATTAGGTTCTACCCGTGCTCCTTCGCGAAGCTCCTCTTTGGAAAGATGGGCTAATCTACCATAATCAACCAATTTGCTGGTGTCAAAATAAATTCCGTCCGGCGTCTGGTAAGTAAAGCCTTTTTCCTCCAATGCTTTAACCAAAAGAATCATTTCCTTAATGTTATCTGTCGCTCGGGGCGCTACCGACGGGAGGGTAATATTCAACTTTTTCAAAACTTGGAAAAATTCTTTCTCGTAGCGTCTAGCTATTTCCCAAGCTGTTTCTTTCTTTTCTCGGGCTCTTTTCTCCAACTTATCCTCGCCTAAATCGCGATCGCCGGTAAGATGGCCCACATCGGTAATGTTCATCACCTGAAAAGGTTTAAAACCCCAATATTTTAGAGCCCTTAAAAGGATGTCAGTGTTTACATAAGTACGCATGTGGCCAAGATGAGGGTGATCGTAAACAGTGGGGCCGCAACTATAAATCCGCACCCGCGGCGGAAAAAGCGGCGTAAATTTTTCCCTTCTCCTGCTTAGGGTGTTAAAAAAACGAAGGCTTTCCATTTTTTTTAATAAAACTCTCTTATTCTTTCTTTTTAAATTTTTCTGCTCCTTGGGGGAAAAATCCTCGCCGCGGTTTTGAAGGCGGCAATGGCGTCTCGTTAGGACTGGGAAGCGGTTCCTCCACCCCACCCGGGTCGGGAAGGCCTTGAACCACCGGCCCTTTTTCTAGCTTGCTCTCCCACAACTGATTAGCGCGGGTTTCCTCTATTTTCTTTCTTTCTTCCTCAATCTGCTGCCGAGCAACGGCCAATTCCTCCTCAACCCTCTTGATATTTTGTCTTTCTTTTGCCTTAATTTTTTTCTCGTTTAAAACCTCCTCTTCTAAATTCCCTTTATCCTGATCCTCCTTGGTGTTAATTTGAGGAGAAATCCCTAATTGGTCTTCTGCCTCCTCGCCTACCTTTTTCACCTCTTCTTCCACCGCCTCGAGAGTAGTTTTGCCAAAATCACCAACAGCGCTGGTAATTTTTCCTTTTATTGGTGCCATCTTATCTATAAAGATTTTTTATTTAACAAAGGCCTTATACGGGTGTATACAATACGCCCCTACATTTCGTTCGCTCATTCGTGTCTATTCGTTTCCCATTCGTGTCAATCCGTGTCTTTAGCAATTTAACAATTTATTTCTAGTATTCCCTCCTTCCCTCCAAAGCTCGTTCTAAGGTCAGCTCATCAGCATATTCTAAATCTGCTCCCACCGGCAATCCCTGCCCCATCCGGCTCACCCTCACCTTGCCTTCTCTTTCGGCATTAACTTTCTCCAACTCTTTCTTAATGTACATCGCCGTTGCCTCCCCCTCCAGGGAAGAACCAACCGCTAAAATAACCTCCCGAATACCTTCGTTTTCCCTGACCCTTTTAATTAATTCACCAATTTTAATTTCCTCGGCGCTGATGTTTTGCAAAGGGTTAATCACCCCTCCCAAAACATGATAAACCCCACGGTAATGGTTTGTCCGTTCCAGCGAAAGAATATCCAAAGGCTGCTCCACCACGCAAACAATGCTTTGGTCGCGGGCCGGGTCAGCACAAATTTCGCAAGGATCCGTTTCGCCAATGCTGTGACATAAAGAACATTCTTTTGTCTCCCTTTTCAAATTAACCACCGCTTTCCCAAAATTTTCTAAAAATTCCTGGGGAGTATGCAAAAGATAAAAGGTAAGCCGCGCCGCTGTTTTTGGTCCAATGCCTGGCAATTGCTCAAAGGCATCAATCAAATTATTAATTGCCTTGGGAATTTTCATTTCCAAAATTAAAAATTTATCTTTCCCATCAATTTTTGCGCCATCAGACGCTGTACCTCGTCCAAAGCTTTATTAACAACTTTCGTTATCTGCTCACCGCTTACTCCCTCTTCAAAGCTTAGCGATTTGAGCCGCGGCTGCCCGGAAACTGTTACCTTAACGCCATTTTCTTCTATTGTCAACTCTTCTTTGGCCAATTGCTTCTGCAAGTCTCTTGCTTGCTTTTGCATCTTAGCCAAATCGCCTAATTGTTTAAACTGGTCAAACATTTTCCTCACCTCCAAAAATTTTTTCTGCCAAACCCACCAGATCCTCTTTGTTATCTTGAGTTTTTTCCTTATTCACCCTCTGCTGTCTCGGTGGCGATTTTGGCGAAAGTTTAAAAAAAACTCTTGCTTTTTCTCCTAAAACCTCTCCTACCGCTTTCTCGACAATCCTTCGGTTTAACTCCTTCTCCAAGCATTCTTTGTGAAAGGAATAGTAAACACCAATCGTTAAAGACTGGTCCTCAAAAGAAAGCGGCTGGGCCGATTTTAAAAAAGCTTCCACCGAGTGATTTTGCGGCCGCACTTTGGTTAAAATTTCCTGCCAAACCTCATCATTAATTTTTATCTTCTTTTCTTCCCCTAACTTTTCTTTCTCTTTTTTAACACTATCGCTTGTTTTTCTTCCTTCGTTTGCTTTGAAATCTTTAAAAGAAGCATCGGCATTATTGCCGCCTTCTTTTTTTGCCCCCAAAAGCGCCGCGGCTTTTCCCACCGCCACCTCAAGAGCCAAAATCGGCACACTTGTTTGCTTTGCCTGCCTGGCCGCTTGGGAAAAAATATCAACCAGTGAAAAAAGCTGGTCAGAAGAAAAAGCACTTTCCTTACCATCAGACAACCCCCAAAGTCCATGGAGCAAAAAACGCAATTCTTTCAAAAGCTGCTCTAAATAGGCCTGAATATCCAAGCCCCTTTGGCTAATTTTCTCAACCATCGCCACCGCCTCCCGAAGTTTTCCTGCCGCCAAAAAATCAAGAAGCGAGGCCGGCGCCAAAGAATCATCCAGACCGGTCATTTTCTTAACCATCCGCGCTTCAATCTTCGGACCTAAAAAAGAAAGCTCTTCCAAAATTTTTTGCGCGTCGCGGAAACTGCCATCGGCAAGTCTGACAATTTCTTCCAAAACTCCTTCTTCAACCGCTAATTTTTCTCCCTCCGCCGCTTTTTTCAAAGCACTCATTATTTCCTCGTCCGTGGCTTTATTAAAGTTAATGCGCACGCAACGGGAAAGAATTGTTTCCGGCAGTTTTTCAGGATTAGTGGTACAAAGAATAAAAACCACTTTTTCCGGCGGCTCTTCCAGTGTTTTTAAAAGGGCGTTAAAAGCTTCGGGGGTAAGCATGTGCACTTCGTCAATAATATAAACTTTATACTTACCCCGACTGGGGGCTAAATTAACTTTTTCCTTAAGATCACGAATATCGTCAATTCCCCGGTTGGAAGCGGCATCAATTTCCAAAACATCCAAAAAATTCCCCTTAGCAATTGCCCGACAAACCTCACATTGCCCACAAGGTTCATAACTGTTTCCTCTCGACAAACCTGCTTCCTCTCTACCAACACAATTTAATGCTTTGGCTAAAATTCTTGCCGTTGAAGTTTTTCCTATCCCCTTTGGCCCAGCAAAAAGAAAAGCATGAGGGATTCTTCCTTGTTCTAATGAACCAATAATTACCTTCTTAACATTTTCTAAACCTACCAATTCCGAAAATTTCTGAGGACGGTATTTAAGATAAAAGGCCATAAAAAAGTATCAAGTATTATGTATTAAGTATAAAATTAAACTGTTTCATTGTTTCATTGCTCCATTGCTTCATTGTTGGAGCACGCGAATTACCACGAATGAGAAACGAATAAACACGAATGAGCGAATAACCGGCAAAGCACACGGGATTGAACAGGATGTTTACGGGATGAAACAGGATAAAATCCCGTTTAATCCTGTCCTAAATCCTGTTGTATCCGGTGTGCTTCTCTATCAATTTAGCAATATAGCAATTCATTTCTCATCCCCCACCAACCTCCCCAACCCGTGCTCTACAAAATCCCAAACCGCTTCGTCAACACTTTCCTGAAGCGCGATCGCTTCTTTTTGAGCCCGGGGATAGCAAACCACAATATCACCAAGCAAGAGTGGTCCTCCTTCAACTGGTCTTTCATTTTGGGGAAAAGCCAAAACATCGCTCACGATATTTTTATCCCGAAAGTCCTGATTTAACTGGCGCATTTTTCGCTCTCCCACCATGGCAATACTTAATTCTACCTCCCCTACTCCTTTCCCCTGAAGAAATTTCTTAACTCTTCCTCTTAATAATTTTTTATCAAAAGGATAAGAGGAACGGGAAGAGATACCAATTTCGATCATAAAATATCATAAAATTAACCTTTCCGCCTTGCCTTCAGAATAGTAACCCTTAGCCCATGCGGGCGCATGCAATACGCCCCTACAATTCATGTTTATTTGTTTTTCCATTCGTGTCAATTCGTGTTTTTTAACAGTTTATTTTTCACCCATCATTTCCCTCACCTTCACCGCTACCATTTCTCCGCTTACCTTTCCCCGCAATTTTCCCATCACCGCTCCCATTATCTGACCAAAACTCTTATCTTTTCCCTCTTTTTCCAATACCTCCTTAATTACCGCCTCTATTTCTTCTGCCTTTATAGGCGGCGGCAAAAGACTTTTAAGGAAATAAATTTCTCCTTCGGCTTTTTTAACAAGATCTTCTCTCTTCCCTTTCTTAAAAAAGCCAATTGCTTCTTCCCGCTGCTTAATTTCCTTTTGAATAAGAGAAAAAATTTCTTCCTCCTCAAGCTCTTTTTGCTTTTCAATTTCCTGCTTTTCTATGGCCGCTAAAAGAAGGCGCAACACCGCCACTTTTTCTCCCTCCCTCTTTTTTAACGCCTCCCTTAAAAATTGTTGAATCGTTTCTTTTTTCATCTCCTTTTACCTCGCCGCATTTCTTGATTATGCCGATGTCTTCTTGCCGAAGGCTTTTCGTAGCGCTGTTTTTCTTTTAGGTTGATCACCAAATTCTCCGCCATAATTTGGCGGCGAAAAGAGGAAATGAGCTGGTCATCGCTTTCGCCTGGTTTTTTCTTAACAATAATTGCCATGGGGCCATAAAACACCTCCTTTAAAAAAGAAAAAAATAATACTTTTTGCTGTTTTAATTATAACCGATAAAAAAATTATTGACAACCGCCCTAAATTATAAAACCGATACACGATATAAGGACACAAAGAAACACGAGAAAACAATTCAAAAATCAAATATCAAAAATCAAAATGAAAATGTAAAATGTAAAGATGTTTATTTTCTTTCAAAAATTTTTGCATTTTAATCTTTCATTTTGCATTTTGAGATTTGCATTTTGAATTATACTTAATACCCCTCTCACTCCCCCCTTAGCCTCTGAATATCGTTAATGGTTACCAAAATCATCAATAGCAATAAAATTAAAAAACCAATCTGATTAGCCCACATCTCAATTTGCTGACGTCTTTTTGGACCTAAAAATTTTTCTGACAGAACAAAAAAAACCCGCCCTCCATCTAAAGCTGGAAAAGGGAAAACATTCAAAATTGCCAAATTTACCGAAAGAATGCCGGCAAATTGAGCCAGCGGCCAAAAGCCATTGGCGGCAATTTCCCCGGTGACCTGATAAATCCCTACCGGCCCGGCCACGTCAAACGCTACCTTCTCTCCTTTTAAAGCCCCCCTGACTAAATTAACTAAACCCATCACAATTTCCTTTCCCCAAAAAATCGCTTCCGAAAAACCATTATAAATTGCTTTGGGAACCATTTGGTAAAAAGGATAAAACTGAATTTTCGTATCCGAGATAACTACCCCCAACGGCCCTTCGCCTTTGGGGGGCGTTTCCCGAGGAACGACTACGGCTAAAAATTTTCCCTCCTGACAATAAGAGTAATTCTTCTCCTCTACCTCTTGCCCTCCTAAAGTCTCTTTTTGGCAAGGATTGTTTTCTTGCCGACCGATTTCTAATTTAATCGGCCGACCAAGCGCGCCATTAACTCGCTCTAAAAATTCTTCATTATTGGTTATCTTTTCTCCTTCAAAGGATAAAATCAGATCGCCGGCGACTAAACCTGCCTCCCCAGCTGGAGAATTAGGTAAAACTTCCACCACCCTTACCGTATTGGCCTTTTCCGGAATGCCTAAAAAAGAATAAACCAAGGTAAAAATAACCACCGCCAAAACAAGGTTCATTAAAACGCCCGCCAAAAGAATTTTAATCCGTGTTTTTTTATCCTTATGGCTAAAGGCGCGCTCTTTATTCTTAACTACGCCGGTTTCCTCCCCATAAAGACGGACAAAACCGCCAAAAGGCAAAAGATTGAGAGAGTAAATTGTTTCTCCCTTCTTTATTCCGACAAGACGCGGCGGCAAGCCAAAGCCAAATTCTTCCACTAAAATTCCCGCTCTCTTGGCCGCCAAAAAATGCCCCCCTTCGTGAACCAAAACCAAAACCGAAAGCAGAAGAAAAAAAATAATAATCGTTGGCATGGAGATAAATGATTAAAAGACGCAAATTGACACGAATAGGAAACGAATAGACACGAAAAATAATGAAAAAATCCAACTATCCTATTTTACCACCAACCGGGCCGCCAAGGAAAAATGGAATCTTAAAAAAGAAAACAATTTGTTTAAAAAGAGGCTTTTAAACCTGACGGAGTTCTTTCTCCTTGTTTTCCCCCAGAAGATCAATTTGGCCAATAAACTCGTCGGTGAGTTTTTGCAGCTCTTCTTCTTGAGAAAAGGCCTCGTTTTCGCTCATTTCCCCCTTTTCCTTTGCTTCCCTGATTTCGGCTCTTTTTTCTGCCCGCAAGCGCCTGATCATTACCCGTGAGGCTTCCAGTTTATTCTTTAATAGGCGGATATATTCTTCTCGTCTTTCGGTAGAAAGAGGAGGAATTTGTATCCGCACTAAATTACCACTGGCTATCGGCGTTAACCCCATTTCCGCTTCGTTTATCGCCTTAACAATTTTTTTAATCACCCCCGTGTCCCAGGGTTGAATCAAAAGCGTTCCTCCCCCTTCAGTGGTTATTGTTGCTAACTCTTTAAGCTTTAGAGGGGCACTACCTTCATAAGCTTCAACGGTAATATTTTCCACCAAAGAAGGATTTGCCTGTGAAGTGCGCATCAGCGCCAAATCTTCTTTCAGCATCGCCAAAACGGCGGCCATTTTCTCTCTTGTCTCCTCATGCATTTTCTTTTTTTATTCAACCATCTTTTCCTGCCCTTTGTCAAGCTCTTAAACTTCAAGCCTTACAAATTCCTTTACTTTAATATTTTCCCCTATCTTTCCAACCGTCTGGGCAATTAATTCTCCCACCTTAATTTGCGGATCACGAATATATTCTTGGGCAAGCAATTCTTCAATCGAAGTTGGCGCCATCGCCGCTACTTGCATCGCCAGTTCATAAGCCAAATTTTTAAATTCTCCGGTTCTGGCCACAAAATCAGTTTCACAAGAAAGAGCCACCATGGCCCCAATCTTTTGATTAGCATGCACATAAGCCGCCACCACTCCTTCTCTTGCCTCCCGTTCTGCCTTCTTGGCGGCTATTTCCTGCCCTTGTTTTCGCAAAATTGTTAGCGCCTTCTTAACATCCCCATTCGCCTCCCGCAACGCTTTTTGGCAATCACTTACCCCGGCTCCGCATAAAGAACGCAACTCTTTGACTAAGGCTAAATTATTTTTTTGCATAAAATTAAATTCACTTTTTCTCTAACGATTCAGTAACTTTTTCCAAAATGTAGGCAACGCTCTTTTGGGCATCATCATTGGCGGGAATGACATAATCAATTGGTCGCGGGTCGGTATTAGTATCCACAATCGCCACTACCGGCACTCCCATTCTTCTTGCCTCCGCCACCGCTGTTTTCTCCTTCTTCGGGTCCACAATAAAAAGAGCCGCCGGAATCCCCTTAAGATCGGCAACCCCTTCATAGTCTTTCTTTAAGCGCAAATATTCCCGCTTCAGCATTTCCTGCTCATACTTAGTTCTCTCCCCATCTCTTTTTTCCACTTGCTTTGCCAGTTTCTTAAGCTTTTTTAAATTATTCTTTTTAATTTCCTCAAAGTTAGTTAAAAGCCCCCCAATCCAACGGGTGGTAATATACGGCATCCCTAACTTCTGGGCTGCTTCCTGAACAAAAGGAGCCGCCTGCCTTTTTGTCCCCACAAAAATAACCTGATTTTCAGGGTCAGTAAAAACTTTTTGCAAAAAAGAAATTGCCTCCTGAAGTTTTTCCCGCGTTTTCACTAAATCAAAAATATGCACCCCCTCACGCGCCATATAAATATATTCTTTCATCCGCGGGTGAACTTTAGCTACAATATGACCAAAGTGACAACCCGCTTCTAAAAGTTCCTCTAAGGGAATTTCCAAAGCCGTTTTTTCTTTTGAAGTTTTTTTTGCTGTTTTCGCCACTTTCTTACCTCCTTTTCTCCTTCACCTATTTTAATTATGTAAATCAGGAGGAATAAAATAGGTGTCAGTGATAATAAATGTTATTTTAACGGCTTTCCCTTAAAAAATCAATGGGAAACTAAATCATAAAAATTAAAAAGCAGGGAAATAACCGTCATTGGCCCTACCCCACCCGGAACGGGAGTAATAAAAGAAGCCAAAGGCGCCACTTGGGGAAAATCAACATCCCCTTGCGGCGCGCCGGCATCAATAACCACCGCTCCTTTTTTAACCATTGTTTTTTTGATCAAACCCTTTTTGCCCGTAGCGCTTATCAAAAGATCAGCCTTTTTAGTAAAAGAGACAACATCTTTTGTCCAATGATTTAAAACGGTAACCGTTACCCCGCAGTTTATTAGCAAATTAGCTAATGGCTTGCCAACAATATTTGATTTTCCCAATATACAGGCATTTTTACCAACAACGCCCTTTTTGCCCAAACCGGCAAAAGATAAAATTTCCGCTATTCCTCTAACGGTCGCTGGTAAAAGACGCGACCTGCCCATCATCAAAAAACCTAAATTAGTTGCTGTCAGACAATCGACATCTTTTTCGGGCGAAATAGCGTTAACAATTTCCGTTTCCGCTAACTTTAAAGGATTGGGCAAGGGAAGCTGAATCATTATCCCTCCTACTTTTTCATCGTCATTCAAATCGCGAATTTTGGCAATTATTTCTTTCGTGGCTAAGCTATCTGGCCAAAAATACTCTTCAAAGTTGATGCCCACCCTCCAAGCCGCCTCTTTCTTAAGATCCAGATAAATTTTGCTAGCTTTACTTTCACCAATTAAAATATCCACCAGTTTTTTATTTTTCTTTTCCCCAAGCGCTTGCCATCTTTCCCGCAAAATCTTTTCTTTTTCCGAAGCTATTTTGCGGCCGTCAAAAATAATCGTCATAAAGCGTTTTTACGAATAAATTGGAAAACGAAATGTTAATTTCTCCACTTCTTTTCTTACCAATCCCGCTTTCTGCGGAGCACTAATAACCCTTGCTATCCAGACGGCAATTTCTTCCATTTCCTTCTCCTTCATTCCCCGAGTCGTTAGCGCTGGTGTTCCTAAACGAATTCCAGAAGGCCGATATGGCGGGTTAGGATCATCGGGAATAGTATTGGCATTAACAACAATACCCGCTTTCTCCAAAGCTACCGCCGCCGTTTTGCCATCAATTCCCTTATTTCTTAAATCAGCCAAAAGCAAATGATTATCCGTCCCGCCGGAAACCAAATTAAAGCCCCTTTTCTGAAGAGCGCTCACCAGCTGGCAGGCATTTTTTACCACCTGATGAGCATATTCCCTAAATGACTCTTTCCCTGCTTCTTTTAAGGCTACTGCCATTGCCGCAATCGTGTTCTCATGGGGGCCACCCTGAAGACCGGGGAAAACCGCCCGATCAATTTTCTCGGCCAGTTTTGGGTCCTTTTCCAATCCTTTCTTGGTTACCATAATCATTGCCCCTCTGGGCCCGCGTAAAGTTTTGTGAGTGGTCGTGGTCACCACATGAGCATAAGAAACCGGCGAGGGATGAACGCCCGCCGCCACTAGCCCGGCGATATGAGCAATATCCGCCAAAAGATAAGCGCCTACTTTTTCGGCAATTTGGCCAAACTTCTTAAAATCCAAGATCCGCGGATAAGCGGTGGTGCCGGCAACAATAATTTTTGGCCGTTGCTCCTTTGCCTGCTTTTCAATTTCCTCGTAATCCAAGAGCCCATTCTTACCCACGGCGTACTGAACGCTCTGAAAATAACGGCCGGAAAAGGTAATTTTTGGATGGCCGTGAGTCAAGTGGCCTCCTGAATCAAGCGATAATCCCATAATTTTGTCTTGCGGCTCCAAAAGGGCAAAGTAAACCGCGCTGTTAGCCGGTGAGCCAGAATAAGGCTGAACATTAACGTGGGGAACACCAAAAAGCTTTTGCGCTCTTTTTTGAGCTAAATTTTCAATTTCGTCAATAATTTCGTTACCCTGATAATAACGTTTCCCGGGGTAGCCTTCAGCATATTTATTCTGCGTCACCGAGCCCAAAGCCGCCAACACGGCCGGGGAAGCATAATTTTCCGAAGGGATCATCATCAAAGTTTCCTCCTGACGCCTTTTCTCTTTTTCAATCAACTTGGCAATTTGGGGATCAACGGTATTAAGAGACATCATTGTTAAATTGATAAGCTGTTAAATTGTTGGGGATGGGATAGTTCGTAATGCGTAATAAAGAAACGCAAAGTGCAAATATCAAAAATCAAAACCAAGCTCAAAAACCAAAACTATAAATTAAAACTCAAAACGCAAATGTCAAATGTCAAAACTACATGTTAAATCTCAAATATTTTTAGAGCTTAATCCGCCAGCTGGCGGATTGAGTTGTAGTTTTGAGTTTTGCGATTTAACATTTGAGTTTATTTATTATTTTTGAACTTTTATTTAGGCTTTGATTTTTGATATTTGCGATTTGAGTTTTTTCATACTTAATACTTGATACAAAATACCAGATACTAACTCTTATTATACCCCTCTTTCCCTAACTTGGGCTCCGGGGATTTTCTTCCACTGCCCGCAAGACATTTTGCCTTCCCAGCAAATTTTTTCCGTTTGGCAACTGGGGCCAGCATCAGCAAAAAGCGTTGGCGCCGCTTTTTTAACCAACCTCAACATTTCCCAAGCAAGAGCCCTGATTTCCCACTGCGCCCGCTGGCAGCAACGAAGACGGAAAAAATTATGCAGTTCCCGCGCATTCATGGTCACCACTATTTTTGTTTCACAAGCATTGGGCAAAACAAAACGCGCGTCTTCCTTTTCGACACCAAGACTCACTAGTCGCTGGTAAGAATTTTCCGCTTTCCCCAAACTTTTAAGAAAAATTTTTTCTGCTTTGGAATCCTTCTTAATTTGAGGAGGAATAATATAAGAAAGAGATTCCGTTGGCTTCACATACCGTTGCGATTGTTGCGAGTAAGAAGCCAGGCGATGCCGTACCAGCTGATGAGAACAAGCCCGAGAAATGCCCTCAATTGCAAAGGTAAAAGAAGCATGCTCAATCGTAGAAGTGTGACCGGAGGAAATGACTTGCTTAACTAACCTTTCTCTTGTTTCCTGACTGGTTTTTTTCAAAAGATCTTCTGCCCCCACCGGGCTATAGCACTGGCGAATTGCCGCCGCCGCCACCTCTTCTGGTTTTTTGGTGTAAGACAAAAGAATAACCTTGAGTTTTTGCTCTTTAGGCATTTATTTTGGTCAAAATTTCTTCCACTTTTGCTTCCAGCTCTTTTATTGTCCCTTTATTAATTAAAACATCATCCGCTTTTTTAAGACAAGCTTTTATATTTCTTCCTTTTTCTCCCTGGCCGCTTTTAAAATCAATCCTATCAATTCTTAAAAAATCCTTCCACTCAACAGGATCAGACTCCCGCTGACGTGAAAGTAGCCGCTGATACCGCAAACGCCGCGGTGCCGTCACCCCAATCAAATAAAAATTCGGCTTCTTTTTAAGAAAATTAACTTCCGCCTCACCACGAATAGAATCAATAACCACCCTAGCGCCCCCTTTTTCCCTAACTATTTCCCAAGTTCTTCTAGCCAAAACTTCTCCCCCAAATTCATGGCGCAAATCATCGGCAATCTTTTGTAAATTCTCTCGCGTAATTTCTATGCCTCTTTTTTCAATTTCTTCACGTACCCGGTCAGAAGTTGAAGAATAGAAAAACCCTTTCTTTTTTAAGAATTCTGCGACTATGCCCTTGCCACCCGCAATGGGACCAGTCAAGCCAATAATAATCATTTTTTGGGAAAACACCATTTTTCTAATTTAACCTTCGCTTCTTTTAATAAACCTTGGGCGAATTCATCGGGGTAAGGGTCAAGATAAACAATACGCTTAATGCCGGCGCCGATTAAAATTTTCGTGCAAATTGTGCAAGGTTGATGAGTAATATAAATCGTACTCCCCCGAGTAGGCACACCATAAACCGCGCACTGAATAATCGCGTTTTGCTCGGCATGAATAGCCCGACAAATTTCTGCCCGCGTCCCCGAGGGAATTTTTAGCTGATCACGAATACAGCCGATATCCAAACAATGCGCCATCCCTGACGGCGCGCCATTATAGCCAGTCGCTAAAATCCTCTTGTCGCGCACCAAAACCGCTCCCACCTGACGTCTTAAGCAAGTACTGCGCGTGGCAACCAGCTGCGCTAATTTCATAAAATATTCATCCCATGCTGGCCTAATTTTTCCCGCCTTTGTTCTGACCTGGTTTTCGCTTACCATATTTAATTTACCTAAAAAAACGATGCTATAATTTAGCGCGCACCTATCACCTCTAATAAAAACAACCCTGCTTCATTATGTTTTTTGATTTTGATTGGTAATGGGTAATAAAAAAGCGCAAAATGCAAAGAGCCTCGCCGCCAGCGGGGCCCCGCTATGGCGGGATAAAACCTGAATCAAAATTCAAAATTCAAAAGTTAAAAGTTAAAATTACAAGTTAAAATTCAAAAGTAGAACAAAAAACTTTTAACTTGTAATTTTGATCCGCCAGCTGGCGGATTGACTTTTGCCTTTTGAATTATTTTTGCGCCAGTCATTCGCTTATTCGTGTCTATTCGTTTCCTATTTGTTTTAATTCGTGTCTTTTAGCAACTTAATAATGATTTTCTTATTCGTTCTTCACCTTTGCCGTTTGCCCATCAGTAGAAACCCAAATTCCTAGTTTTGAAAAAATACTTTGCTCTGCCGCTGATAATTCATGAGTGGTATGCATAAAGCAACCGCGTAAGTTATTCAAAAATCCTTGCGCTTTTTGCGCCACGGGACTAACTTGGGAAGAAACTGCCAAAGCCAAAAGGGCTTCGGTGCAGTTCAGGCTGGTTGATTTTTCCTTAATTTGCTTTTTCAATTTATTAATCTGCTTAATAATTGCTGGCGAAATTAAATCAAGATTATCTGGGATTTCCCCTAAAACCTTAATCGCGTTCAAAACTGCCGCCGCTTCCGCATGAAGAAGGGGAGAATTTTTCCCGCTGATAATTCTCCCATCAGGAAGTTCAATTGCCGCTCCACAATAAATTCCCCTTTCTCCCTTTCCTCTTTTTTGCGTTGCCTCTTTTTTTGCCCGCCGCGCTGCGGGCACTATTTTAAGATCTTCCTCGCTTATCCCCAAACGCTTCATAATCACTTCCACCCTCTCTATCGTCTTCTTATCAACCAACCCCTTTTTATATTCCTGCCGATAGCGAAAAAGATAGAAGATAATTTCTTTCTTAGCCGCCTCGCAAACAACTTTTTCGTCAATAATCCCCTGACTTAAAACATTAAACCCCACATCGGTAGGAGAACAATAAGAACGCGAAAAATTTTTATCGCTCAAAATTTTTTCAAAAATAGCCTTGATAATTGGAAAAGCCTCCACGTCGCGATTATAATTAACCGCAATCTTTTGGTAAGCCTGAAGATGAAAAGGATCAATGAGATTAAAATCACCTAAGTCAGCCGTCGCGGCTTCATAGGCAAGATTAACAGGATGGTCAAGCGGCAAATCCCAAACAGGAAAGGTTTCAAATTTAGCGTAACCAGAATTAAGCCCTTTCTTCGCGTCAAGATATATCTGCCCTAAACAAGTTGACAATTTCCCCGACCCGGGTCCGGCTCCCCAAACCACCACCAAGGGTTTTTTGGTCTTAAGATCTTCATCGCGGCCATAGCCTTGGGCGCTCAAGATATTCTCGAGATTACGGGGATAACCGTCAATCTCATAGCGCCTAAAAACCTTTATTCCCATCCGTTTTAGTCTCTTTTCCAAAATTTTTGCCTCGTTCTCTCCCTCAAAGCGATTAATCACCACCCCCGCCACTGCCAAACCAATTGCCTCTAAATCTTCTAAGGCCTTAATCGTGGCCAAATCATAACCCATTCCCCAGTCGCCGCGAATTTTACCATTGGCTAATTGCTTAGCAGAAACACAATAAAGCACCTCTAAATCTTGATGTAAAGCTTTAAGTAAGCGCACTTTAGCGTCAGGATCGTAGCCTGGCAGGCTGCGGGCGGCGTGGAAATCAGCCATCAATTTCCCCCCAAACTCCAAATAAAGCCGGCCGGAAAATTTAGCTAATCGCTCTCTAATCGCCTTCTCTTGAGCCGCCAAATACCTTTTGGTATCAAAACCTATTTTATTCATTTATTATTTGTTATTTCTCTGGGCTTTCGCCAAGAAGCCCACTTACAGTTAGGATAAGCCGAACAACCATAAAAACGCCTTCCTTTTTTGCTTCTTCTTATTACCACTTGAGCCCCGCACTGGGGACATTTTACTCCTTCCAATTTTTCATTATAAGGGGCGGTATAATCGCATTCAGGAAAGCGTGAACATGATAAAAATTTACCAAAACGGCCTGTTCTCACCACCAACTTTCCCTGTCCGCATTTGGGGCAAGTTTTTTCTGTTTCCTCAACTGGCACGGCTACCCGCGGCGCTTCTTTCTCTACCTTGGCTAATTTCTGCGAGAAAGGCTGGTAAAAACGCTTAATTAAATTCGTCCAGCGCCTTTGACCACTAGCCACTTCATCAAGGCCTTCCTCCATTTGCGCGGTAAAAGGCAAGTCAACAATTTCGGCAAAGTTACCTACCAGAAAATCATTAACCGTCTCCCCTAAAACGGTAGGCTTAAATACCCCCTCTTCCTTTTCAACATAATAACGATTTTCCACCGTGGTAACAATCGGCGCATAAGTTGAAGGTCGGCCAATCCCTTCTTTTTCCAAAACCGCAATTAAGCTCGCCTCGTTATAACGAGGGGGCGGATTAGTTGCCAATTTGAGAGGGCTTAAGCAAAAAAGAGAAACTTTTTCTCCTTTTTTCAAATCGGGAAAACTTGAGTCTAAAAATTCTTTTGCCAAAACTTGGCGAAAACCGGGAAAAACCAATTTTTGGCCAGAAGTTTCAAATAAATACTGCCCTCCTTTAATTTTGGCGGTTACTTTTTCAAAAACGGCCGGCGTCATTTGTGAAGCGATAGCCCTTTTCCAAATTAACTGGTAGAGTTTATCTTCCTGCCCGCCTAAGCTAATTTTTTGGCGCTGAATATCAGTCGGACGAATAGCCTCGTGAGCTTCTTGCGCCACCCGGCTGCGTGTTTTGTAAAAAATTGCTTTAGGGGGAAGAAAACGAGGGCCATATTTTTTCAAAATCAAGCTTCTTATTTTTTCCACCGCCTCTTTTGCTAAAGCCGTCGAATCGGTCCGGTGATAGGTAATTAAACCCTGCTCATAAAGGCGCTGGGCCAGTCTCATTGTCTGTCTTGAGGAAAAACCAAAAAGACGGTTCGCCCCTTGCTGCATTGTTGAAGTTGTTAAAGGGGGAGAAGGATAACGGCGGCTTTCTTTTCTAATCACTTCTTCTACTAAAAAAGGGGATAAAAAACAGTCGGCGATAATGGCCAAAGCTTCTTTTTCGTTTTTAATCTTGCTGGAAGAAAAAGTATAATCGCCGGCAAAAAGGGAAATTTTATGACGCTCTTCAACTTTCTCCCCATTAATTGCCACCAACCCCGCCGGAAAAATTTCCCCTTCTTTTTTAAAACCACCCTCCAAACGCCAATATTCTTGGGAAGAAAAAATTTTAATCTCCCTTTCTCGCTCGACGATTAAACGCACCACTACCGACTGAACCCGACCGGCTGACAAGCCTCGTCTTATTTTCTTCCATAAAATCGGTGAAAGTTTATAGCCCACCAGCCGATCCAAAACCCGCCGGGCAGTTTGCGCGTCCACCAGAGAAAGATTAATTTCTCCCGCCTGCTGAATTGCTTTTTTCACCGCCTCAAGGGTAATTTCATGAAAACTAATTCGAGCAAAATGGTTTGTTTTTTTGTCAGGCGCCTGGCATAATACCATTACCTGATAAGCGATTGCTTCCCCTTCCCGATCCGGATCAGAGGCCAAAAAAACTCTTTCTGCCTTTTTAACGCTTTTTTTAATTTCGTTAATCGTTGCTTTTTTACCGGGAAGAATTTCATATTGAGGAGCAAAGTTATTCTCAACATCCACTCCTAACTTGCTTTTTGGCAAATCGCGAAGATGGCCTTTAGTTGCCAAAATCTGGTATTCCTCCCCCAAAAACCGAGATAATGTCTTTGCCTTAGTGGGTGATTCAACAATAATAAGATTCATATTCCCCATTCGCCTCTGCCTAAATTTTTAATCGCCCCCTTAATTTCTAATAATCCTAAAAGGGCATTAACTTTCTCTGCCGGCCAAACTGCCTTTTTAATTATCTCATCAACCGTCAAGTTTTCCTGCGAAAGAAGATCGATAACTCTTTTCTCATCAGGAGATAAACTTTCTGGAGAAATATTACCCAAAAGCCTTTTTCCTTTTAAATTAAATTCTTCTAAAATATCCTCGGCGCTGCTTACTAATTTTGCCCCATTTTTTAAAAGAAAAATTGGACCGGCGCAAAGAGGATAAGTAATCGGGCCGGGAACGGCAAAAACTTCCCGCCCAAAATCAGCTGCTAAAGAAGCGGTGATTAACGATCCCGACTTCTGCGCCCCCTCGGTAACCAAAACCCCCGCTGATAACCCGGCAATAATCCGATTCCGGGAAGGAAAATTACCCGGCAGGGGCGGCATCCCCGGGGGAAACTCGGAAATAATCAAGCCTTTTTGGGCAATTTCTTCACTTAATTGATAAGCTTGAGGGGGATAAACCATATTAATCCCACATCCCAAAACGGCAATTGTTTTCCCCCCTTTTCTTAGGGCAGTCTGATGAGCCAGCGAATCAACCCCCCAGGCCAAACCCGAAACAATCACCAAACCTGCCTCCGCTAAATCTTGAACCAATAAGCTTGTTACCTGTCGACCGTAAGCGGTCATTCTTCTTGTCCCCACCACTCCCAGGGAAGGACAGGAAAAAAAATCTTTCTTCTCAAAAACTTCGCTCTGCCGTCCTCTGACATAAATCAAAAAAGGCGGTGAGCTAATTTCTTTCAGGAGAGGAGGATAAGATTCATCGGCCAAAGTTAAAGGCCAAACTGGTACATTCTCCCCTTTTAAATACTCTCCTTTTCTTCTAACCCAAGAATAATCTTTTTCCTGTTCCTGATTATTAAAACCAAATTTTTCTCCCTCTCCTAACTTACCCGAAATTAATTTCTCAAAATATTCTTCAGGAGAAAAATGCTGACGAAAGCTTAAAAATTGCCTCGTCAATTTTTCTCCTAAATTAAGTTTCCACCATTCTTCTTCTCTTGCTTCCCAGGCTAAGCGCGCCCCGCTAAAGTAACGTAAAATCGCCAAAAACTTTTGGGGGCCAATTCCCTGGAAAACATTAAAAGCCACCCAATAAGGGCGGTCTTTGTCGATATTAATTTTTTTAAAATCAAACACCGTTATTAAATTTTACTAAAATATACAAATTAACACGGATGGGAAACAAGAAAATAACTTAAAATGCAAAAGTCAAAATTCAAAATTGCAAATACAATTCTGTAGGGGCGGACCCATGTGTCCGCCCATCAAAGGGTCCGTGCTGCTTATTTAAAACCATTAATCGGGTCGACACATGGGTCGACCCCTACAAATATTCCTTTGCGTTTTGCGATTTAACATTTGAGTTTATTTAATGAAACAATGCGGCAATGAAACAATTTAATCTCCTTTAAAATACTCTTCTAAAATTTCTCTGGCAATAGGAGCCGCTTCTCGTGAGCCTTCTCCGCCTTCTTCTAAAAAAACCGTCACCGAAATTTCCGGGTTGTCAATGGGCGCAAAAGCGGTAAACCAGGCGTGGGCGCTTTCCTCGCCTACTTCCGCCGTGCCTGTTTTGCAGGCAACTTTATTCTCCTCTCCTCTTACTTTAAAATCAAAAAAAGGATAAGCTGTCCCCCCCACCCCATCAGTCGCTAAAGCGGGAGAACAAGCTTCCTTCATCCCTTCTATCACCAAATCAAGGTTCTCTTTCTTCAAAGAAAGAGAAGAACATTTTTCCTTAACCGCTGGCTCTCCTTCTTTCTCTTTTACTACAAACGGCACGCAGAAATTACCGCCATTGGCAAAAACGTTGGTCATCATATTTACCTGAAGCGGAGTAAGCGCTAAATCCCCTTGGCCAATAGCAAAATGGTAAGTATTCCCCAAAAACCAATCTTCTCCCTTGGTTTCTTTTTTCCACTGCGGCGAGGGCACCAAACCGGCAACTTCCGCCGGCAGATCAACTCCTGTCGGTCGGTCAAGATAAAAATTTTTAGCCCAAAAAGCAAGCTTTTCCGCTCCCAACCTTTCCCCCACCTTGTAAAAAAAGACATCATTTGACCGCTTTATGGCGGTAACAAGATCCACTAATCCCTCTTTTTTACCATACTGTAAAAAATACCAGTTAGCGTAACGAAAATCACCAACTTCAATTACCCCGGTGTCCTCAATTCGTGTTTGGCCATCAATTACCCCTTCTTCCAAGGCAGCGATCGCTGTTACCAACTTAAAAACAGACCCCGGCGGGAAACGGGCAGAAATAACCCGATTTAAAAAGGGGTTGCGCCGATCGCTTAAAAGCGCCTCAATTTTTCCCTCATCTCGTTTGTAGGTAAAAAGATTGGGATCAAAAGAGGGAGAAGAAGCCAAGGCCAGCACTTCCCCATTTTGAGGGTTGGTTACCACCACTGCGCCTCGTTTTTCCCCCAAAAGAGAAGCTACTTTCTGTTGAAGTTTTGAAGAAATCGTCAGTTTTAGATCTTTACCCGGTTTTGCCTCCTGGCGACCAATTTCCCGTAAATTATTCCCTTGGATATCAGTTTCTATCAAGCGCTTTCCTGCCTCCCCTCTCAACCAACACTCGTACTCTTCTTCCACCCCTCCCCTCCCTTTCCAATCATCAGGAGAATAAGCGCCACAATCATTATTTTCTTTTAGTTCTTCCTCGCTTACCGGTCCTAAATAGCCCAAAAGATGCGCAAAAGAAGCCCCAAAAGGATAGTAACGCTGATAGGCTAATCTTGCTTCGTGATTATTTGCCTTATTCTTTAAGTACTCATCACGACTAATTGCCTTTTCCCCCAAAAAATATTGAGGCAAGTTAACCGCCAAAGGCTCGCGGTCGCGATCAAAAATTATTCCCCGTGGCGCAGAAATTTTTTCCATCACCAAGCGGTTTTCCTCCGCCATTGTCTGGTATTTTCCTCCCAAAATAATAGTAAGATAAAAAAGCCGACCTGCCAAAAGGCAAAGCAAGCCAAGAACTAAAAAGCGAAAAATTTTTTTGGCCATTTTTTATTCCGGTAGCCTTAAACGACCGCCTCCTTTTTTCTCGCCAAAATTTTCTCTTAAAAAGACCACCAAAAAAACAATCGTCAAATTAATTAGCGCCCACTTCCCTAAGTGATCCATAAGCAAAAAATCCAAGAAAAGGCCAGACCAAAAAGCGGCGATAAAAATTTTCTCCCCTTGTAAATAAGCCAAAACTAGCACCAGGAAAGGTAATAAAAATTTCCCTCCCAAAACAGCCTCAAACAAAGCCGCCAAAAATAAAATTAAAAACCAAACTATATTCGTCATTTAATCACAAAAACATAAACTATTTCTGCCAAAGGAATTTCTCGCTTCACTCTTGCTTCCTTGAAGACTTTATCCTGGCTTTCTTTTACTTCTACCACTTCTCCCAAGAGAATACCATTTGGGCCGCCAAGAAGAGAAACCAGATCACCGCTTTCTACCTTTTCTTCTCTTAAAATTTCTTTAATTTCCTCTCCTTTTAAAATTCCCTTTCCTTTTTGACAAGAATCCTCAACCCCTTCTTGGCTCAAACAACCACTTTTATTAGCAAAAATTAAAACCGGAACCGCCAATCGAGGAGAATCTGCCCGCAAAACTTGACTTCGCTTCTTTTCCACCTTAAAAATCCTCCCCACTAAAAAATTATCCGCCAAAACTAACTGTTCTTCGCTAATCCCCGCTTCCTCCCCTTTATCAATAATAAAAAAGTCTTTCTCCTGACCAATTATCTTAGCGTCAATAAAACCTAAGTTTTCCGGCAAGGGAAGCTGAAGAAGACGACGAAGACGGCGGTTTTCTTCTTCAAGCTGTTCTTGGCTTACAAGTTGGCTTTGACAAAAAGCTAATTTCTGACGAATTTCTTGCTCTTCCTTTGGCAAGGCCAATTCTTCCTTTTTCTCCCTAAAATAAGCCAATAAGGGATTGGTAAAAGAGGCAAAAAAATTCTTCGCGGGTCCAAAAAGAGGGGTAAAATCCAAAATAAAAATTGCCAGCGCTGTTGCTACCAAGAAAAGATACTTCTTATTATCCTTTTTCATAAAATAAATAACTAAGCTACTAAATTGCTAAAAACCGAGACACGATACAAGGAGACAAAGAAACACGCTAAGCGCTAAGGTCAAATCTCAAATCTCAAAACCATAAATTAAAACTCAAAACGCAAATGGCAAATGGCAAAACTACATGTCAAATCTTAAATCTTTCTTAGAGCTTAAAAGTGTTTTTTAGATTTGAGTTTTGAGTTGTAGTTTTGACATTTAACATTTGAATTTTGCGTTTATTTTTCGTGTCCATTCGTGTTTATAATTCTATTTTCACCCGCTCTCTTAATTTGGGGTTATCTAATAATTTTGCCGCTCCCAAAACCACTGCCGCTTGGGGATCGGAAGCAATAAAAACAGGCATTTTAATTTCCCGGGAAAAAAAATTGGCTATTTGGGGAAGTTCCGCCACTCCTCCACATAAAGTAATGCCTCTTTCTAAAAAATCATCCATTAGCTCTGGAGGTGATTCTTCAATCATTTCACTTATCTGGCCAACAATTTGATTAAGCACCGGCGTAATCGCCTCCCGCACCTCTTCCGAACTAACTTTAACCGAAATAGGCAAGCCAGTTTCCAAACTTCGGCCACGCACCACCATTACTCTTTCTTTCTCCAGAGGTAGGGCACTGCCGATATTAATCTTAATTTCCTCCGCCGTAGTCTCACCAATCAAAAGGGAGTATTTCAACCTCAAAAAATTAACTAACGCTTTATCCATTTTGTAACCCGCCACCCCCAAAGAGCGGTTTAAAACAATCCCCCCCAGAGAAATAACCGCGATTTCCGTTGTCCCCCCACCAATATCGCAAATTAAAACTCCGCCCGGTTGCTCCACCGGCAAATCAGCCCCTAATGCCGCCGCCAACGGTTCCTCCACCAAAAAACAGCTTCCCGCTCCTGCCTCAAGAGTCGCCTCCAAAACCGCCCGCCTTTCTACCTCGGTAGAACCGGAAGGAGTCCCCACCACCACCAAAGGCTTAAAAAAAGCATTCCAAATTTTTCCCTCCGGGGTCAACTGCTCTAAATAATAGCCAATCATCGCCCGAGCGGCGTCAAAATCGGCAATTACCCCCTCATGCAAAGGGTAAAAGGCTTCAATTGCCTGGGGGGTCTTGCCAACCATTTTTTTTGCTTCTCCCCCCACGGCCACAATTGCCCCATCTTTTTTCTGTCTGGCAACTACCGAAGGCTGACGAAAAACAATCCCCTTCCCTTTTTGATAAACTAAAGTATTAGCCGTTCCCAAATCAATGGCTAATTTTTGCGAAAAACGATCTTTTAAAAAGCTAAGCATTATATAAAGTATAACATCGGAGAAGAAAACTAAGAAATGATATAATTAAAATTGAAATGCTAAATTGATATCCAAAATAAAGACACAAAAAACCACGATAAAAAATTCAAAATACAAAATACTAAATACTCGCTTTCAACTATTCGGGCCCGTAGCTCAGTTGGCTAGAGCGTCCGCATGGCATGCGGAAGGTCAGGGGTTCAACTCCCCTCGGGTCCACCAAAACCATGCCTGAAAAAATAAACCAGAATCTTTCTAAAATTATTTTCTCCTCCTTTTTTCTCCTCTTTTTTCTTGTTCCTCTTTTCTTCCTCCCCCTCACTTCCGAAATATTTGAAATTAACAAAATGCTCTTAAGCTATGCTTTAGGGGTAACTATTTTTTGGGCTTGGGCCAGTAAGGCTTTTTTGGGAAAAAATAAAAACTTTGAAAAAACGCCTCTTTTTTGGCCCCTGCTTGCCTTTTGGCTTTCCCAGCTTTTGGCCACCGTTTTCTCAATTCATCCTCGCACCTCCTTGCTTGGTTATTATACCCGCCTTAATGGCGGGCTCTTCTCACTCACTCTCTATCTTTTCCTTTATTTTGCCTTTATCAACAATAGCGAAAATAGCCAAAAAACCAAAAGACTCTTTCTTGGCGCCAATCTTGGCGCCGCCTTTTTAGTTTGCTCTTACGGTATTCTCCAACATTACGGTATTGACGACCAATTTTGGGTTCAAGATGTCAAACGCCGTGTTTTTTCCACCTTGGGCCAGCCAAACTGGTTGGCCGCCTGGATTGACGCCCTAATTTTTCTCCCTCTTTTTTTCGCCTCAAAAAAAAATTCTTCTCCCAAAAAAAAGCGCGCAGGAAGTTTGCTCTTTGTTATTTGTTTTATCTGTCTTCTTTTTACCCGCTCCCGCTCCGGGCTTTTAGCTTTCTTAGCCATTTACCCTCTTTTTTGGTTTCTTCTCTTTTGGCTTAAGCCCAAAAAAGAAAGAAAAAAACTTTTCGCCCCTCTTTTCTTTTTTAGTTTCCTTATCATCTTTTTAACTTGGATTATTGATCCGGCATTAATAAAGGAAACATTCTCTTCTCTTTCTCCCGTCACTTCCTCTCCTGCCACCACAGAGATTCCTTCAATTGAACAAGGAGGTAGCCCCACCGAGGAAATCCGTAAAGTTGTCTGGCAAGGGGCAATTAATCTTGGCAAAAAGTACCCTCTTTTGGGAACCGGTCCAGAAACCTTTGCTTATGCCTACTACTGGGTTCGGCCAAAAGAGCATAATCTTTTATCCGAATGGGATTTTCTTTATAACAAAGCTCATAACGAATATCTCAATTATTTGGCTACCAGCGGTTATTTGGGCCTTCTTGCTTACTTGGGATTTATTTTTGCTTTTATTATTATTTATCTTCGAAAAATTAACAGACAAAAAAGGAGTCGTCTGCAAAACGAAGATTCTTTCTTAACCATTGCTTTATTTTGCGGCTTTCTTACCATTCTTATTACCAATTTTTTTGGCTTTTCGGTTGTCGCTGTTAATCTTCTTTTCTATCTTATCCCCGCCTTTATTTTTTCTCTTTTTAGAAAAGAAAATAATCATCAAGAGAATCTTTTAAAAACAAAAACCAACTCTCTCCCTAAAGAGATCCTTTTTCCCCTCTTTGTTTTTTTACTTTTCTCCTATTTTTTAATCATCAATTACTGGCTGGCGGATTATTATTTTAATAAAGCAGAAAAGCATTATCAAGAAGGCCAATACTCATTGGCAAAAAAGGAATACGACCGGGCAAGACAAAAAGCCCCCCATGAGCCTCTTTACCAAAGCAGCGCCGCTCTCAACACCGCTTCTCTGGCACTAATCGCCGCACCGCAGGAGGGAAAAACCTTAAGCGAACAATTTGGCCAAGAGGCCTTTAAGCTCGGGCAGGAGGCGATTAAAAATAACCCTTATCACCTGAACCTTTATCGCCAATACGCCCAAACTCTTTTTCTTTTGGGACAAATTGATCCTCAATATTTATCTTCCTTAGAAAAGGTTCTCTCTGCCGCCCAAAAACTCGCCCCCACCGACCCTAAAATCACCTACAATTTAGGAGTTTTGGCTTCAAGACGAGGAGAAAAAAACGAAGCGATTAATTGGCTTGAACAAACAATTAATCTTAAGCCAAACTATGAAACGGCGCGACTGGCTTTAGCAAAAATTTACCAGCAAACAGGTGAAAAAGAAAAAGCCGAAGAGCAACTAAAATATCTACTTCAATTTATCAATCCTCAAAACGAAGAAGCCCAAAAGTTGCTTGAAGGGTTATAATAGAGCTACATTGCTAAATTGTTATACTGTCTGCGGGAGATTTTCCCCCAGGAAGGCTAAATTATTTCATTGTTAAATTGATACAGAATACAAGAAAACAAAAAAACACGAGAAAATAAATTAAAACTCAAATATCAATTTGCCAGCTGGCGGATTACATTTTGCGCTTCTTTATTACGCATAACAAACCTTTATGCTTAAAATTCTCACCGCTCCCCATCCAGTCTTAACTAAAAAATCAAAACCGATAAGTGATTTTGGGCCGAAAACAAAAGATTTTTGCCGTCAATTATCAGAAACCTTACTTTCCTGCCAAAATCCAACCGGAGTTGGTTTAGCCGCGCCCCAAGTCGGGAAAAACTGGCAAATCTTTGTTATCAGCCTGCCGGGGGAAAAACCAACTGCTTTTATTAACCCAAAAATCGTTAGTCATCCTCAAAAGAAAACCTTTTTTTTGATAGAAAACGAAAAAGGCCAAAAAGGGGAACCCTTCTTAGAAGGCTGCCTATCGCTACCTAAAATTTTCGGCGCCGTTAAACGCTGGCCAAAAATTAAAGTAGAGTTTTTTAACCCCGCCGGGGAAAAACAAAAAGCTAAGCTTGAGAACCTTGCCGCCATTGTTTTTCAACACGAGTATGATCACCTTCAGGGAATTCTCTTTACCCAAAGGATCATCAAACAAGGAGGAGAAGTTTTTCAAGAAAAAAATGGCCAACTGGAAAAAATCTAAACCGCCCTTTCCTTTAGTTTTTTTTGGTTCGGCAGAAAATTCCAACCAAATTTTGGCTTCGCTTCTTAATTTAAAATCTTGTCAGGTTGTTCTCGCGGTTACCCAGCCGCCTCAACCAACAGGCCGCCAGCAAACACTTCAACCTTCTCCAGTGGCTATTTTTGCCCAAGAAAAAAAAATCCCGCTTTTGGAAAGTGCTAAACTAGATCAAAAAATAATTGAAATTATTAAAAGTAAAAATCCCTACTTGGGGATAATTGCCGCCTACCGGCAAATAATCCCTCAAGCCCTAATTGATATTTTCCCCGCCGGCATTATTAATTTTCATCCTTCTTATCTTCCCGAACTTCGCGGCCCAAGCCCTGTCCAAAGTGCCATTTTACAAAACAAAAAAACCACCGGCGTCTCCCTAATCTTAATTGACAATAAGATTGATCATGGCCCTATCTTGGCGCAAAAGAAAATCGCCATTTTCCCAAAGGACAATCAAGTCACCCTCTCCCAACGCCTTTTTAAAGAAGGCGCAAAATTAATAGAAAAAACCCTGCCTCAATATTTAAAAGGGGAAATTAAACCCTGCCCCCAAGACCATCATCACGCCAGCTACACCCCACTTCTTAACCGTAATGATGGTCTTATTAAACCACAAGACCTAAAAGAAGCAGTAAATATTGGTGGCAAGAAGGCAGAATTAATAGAAAGAAAATGGCGCGCTTATCATCCCTGGCCCGGTATTTACACCTTTCTTTCCCTATCCCAAAAGCCCCAAAAAAGAGTAAAAATTCTCTCTCTTCACCTTGAAGGCAAAAAATTAGTTTTAGACCAAGTTCAATTTGAGGGAAGAAAACCAATTTCTTGGGATAAAAACTTAAATAAAATCTACTTTGAAGAATGAAAAAAAAGCTCTTTATACTTCTCGCCCTTTCTTTAATTTTTGGTTTAGCCGCCCTTGTCTTTTCTGAAAGAAAAAAGAATCAATCCCAGCCAATTATTTCTCCCCTTATTTTAAAAGAAGAAATTTTTTCCCAAGAGAATAAAAAACCAATTTGGCAACCCCAAGAGCAACCTAACTTTTTAAACGAAGATAAGCTTTTCCTTGAAGCCAAGTCGGCTCTTGCTATCGATTGGACCACTGATAAAGTCCTTTTTGCTAAAAATGCCCACCAAAGCTTACCGATCGCTTCTCTTACCAAATTAATGACCGCTTTTGTTGCCCAAGAAATTGCTCCTCTCAAAACAGAGCTGATCGTTTCTCAAGAAGCCACCAAAGACGGCGAGGCAAGCATGGGCTTATTAAGTGGGGAAAAATTAACTTTGGAAGAACTTCTTTATGGTCTTTTCCTTGTTTCCGGTAATGACGCCGCCAATGTTATTGCCGAAAATTTAGGCGGCCGAAAACAAGCTTTTGTCGCCGCAATGAATCAAAAAGCCAAGCAATTAGGTCTTGAAAAAACCATTTTTTATAATCCCCATGGGTTGGACGAAGAAAACCAGCCGCCAAATCAAAGCACTGCTTATGAGTTAGCTATCCTAACACGAGCACTATTGGATCAGTTTCCCCAAACACGAGAAATTGTCAAAACACGAGAAATTACTTTCCCCGCTAATAAGGATCATCAAGAATATCGCCTTAAGAATGTATTAGGTCTTGAAGAAACTTATCCGGGTATGGTAGGCGTTAAACCGGGGAATACTTTCAGCGCCGGTTATTGTCTTGTTGGCTTAGCGCAAAATAATGGCCATGAAGTTCTTACTGTGCTTTTGAATTCCCCTAACCCAAAGGAAGAGGTGCGACAATTATTTAACTTTAGCTTCAGTCAACTGACTCTTTCCCCTACCCCCATCGATCGCTAACCGCCCCTCTTTTTTCAATTTACTAAGACAACCGGTACATACTTTTATTTCCCTTTTTTCTCCTTTCTCAAAAACGGTTACCTTCTGAAGGTTTGGTAAGCGTACTACCTTTACCCTTTTTTTTACCCACTTGCCCGTGCCGGTACGAATAATTTTTCTCCCCTTTGCTGGTCCTTTACCACAAATTTGACAGCGCGCCATTTTTAAAAAGTTAAAAGTTTATCTTGTGCTATACTAACACAGTAAGGTCAAATTATCAATCAGTTAACCAACGGTGCTTTCTTATCTTTTTACTAACCCCCTTTCTTTTTTAATCTTTTTGGCGGCTCTCTTTTTGGCAATTTCTATTCATGAAGCCGCTCATGCTTGGGCGGCAGACCGTTTAGGTGATCCCACCGCTCGTTTTTCCGGTCGCCTTACTCTTAACCCCTTTGCTCATCTTGACCCCTTGGGAACTTTAATGCTTTTCCTTTTTGGCTTTGGCTGGGGAAAGCCCGTTCCGGTTGATTATTATAACTTACGTCAGCCCCGCCGCGATGCCGCTTTAATTTCTCTTGCCGGCCCGCTTTCAAACCTTGTCCTGGCAATTTTCATTTCTCTTGCCTGGCATTTGGGAATTTATCTTTCCCCTCCTTCCGCTCAAATTCTTTCTTTCTTTTTCTTCCCCCTACTCCAGCTAAACTTAGTTTTAGGCATTTTTAACCTCCTTCCTCTTAATCCTTTAGACGGCGGAAAAATTTTAACCGGTTTTCTTCCTTCTCCCCAATCAGAAGCAGTCGAAAGCTTTTTAGAAAGTTATAGTCTTATTCTTCTCATTCTCCTTTTCCTTCCCTTATTTGGGGGTCATTCTCTTCTTGACTTTATTATCAGTCCCTTGATCAACTTTTTCCAAACCCTTCTTACCCCCCATTCCTTTCTTCTTTAGAAAAAAATAGTCCTGCCTTGAGGTTTAAACAAGAAGTGTTCCCCGGCTAAAGCCAAGGCGGGATCCTGTCTGCTTTTATTTGAAAAAGCAAGAACGCGGTATCCCTTACACTCATTGTTGGTGAGGAAGACTCTCTTGTTTTGCTTCCCCTCTTTGGCAGGACTAATTAAAGAATAGCAAAAATAAACTTTCTTGTCAACCCCGCCTTTTTCTGCTAAAATCAAAGTCACCTGATAAAGCCTTAGACTGATCTTGTCGCCTTAGTTTAAACGGTAGAATAATTGTTTTGTCTGTCTGTTTTGATATGCCGTCCTGGCTCAATGGCAGAGCAATGGTTTTGTAAACCATAGGTTGTCGGTTCGAATCCGACGGACGGCTCAAGGCGCGTCGGCACGGTAAACCGTTGATAACAATTCCCTGCCAGCCACCTTTGCCTAAATGGCTGAGTGGTAAAAACCCTACACTTTTCGCCAAGGTAGCTCAGTTGGTAGAGCACGTCTTTGGTAAAGACGAGGTCACGGGTTCGATCCCCGTCCTTGGCTCAAGAATAAAAGCGCGCGGGTGGAACCAATTCCCTCTTCCGGGCCTACAAAAAAATAAGGGAACAACAGCAAGTCGCAGACTTAAACTCCCAACTCAAGCTTAAGGGGGTGACTTTTTGAAAAAAATAGGTTAAAATAAGAAAGATGAGTCAAAAAACGAAAAAGAAAAACGTTAATTTTCAGGCAAAACCAAAGCAAGGGGGCTTTTACCAGCAATTATTGGCCTACTTTGAAACTAAAAGACTTAAGAGTTTGGGAAAAATAAAATTTCAAACTCCTCATTGGTGGCAAATAAAAAACAAAAATAAAAAATAATCTATGGCTAAAAAAGGAGCCCGACAATTTATCGGTTTAGTTTGTGCCGCTTGCGGTCAGCAAAATTATGTGAGTCAGAAAAATAAAACTAACACGCCCCAAAAGGTTAACATCAAGAAATATTGTCCTTTCTGCCGCAAGACCACGGATCACAAAGAAACGAGCAAGTTGAAATAAAGCAAGAATTACTTTTAATTTTTTCCGCCTCAGGCGGAAAACTTTTTTTAGGGACGTAGCTCAATTGGCAGAGCCGCGGTCTCCAAAACCGCAGGTTAGAGGTTCAACCCCTCTCGTCCCTGCCCTATTTTAGCCCTTTACTGAGGAACTTACCTCTCCTGCTCCTGATACAAAATCCAGTCGGCACTGTTAACCACGCCGTCTTTGTTAATATCGAATTCGGCGTTACTCGTCCCAAACACCTTCTTAAAATCATCCAAGGTATATTTTCCTCCTGTTGGAGAAATAACCGGTGATAAATTTTGCGTCGGCGTTGCTATTGGCCGAGAAATAACCGCCGTCGGAGAAACTAAGGGAAGTGTTGGCGACACCCCCGGCGAAGGCATCTTTGCCACCGCTTCTTTGGTGGTAAAAGAGTAAGGAGCGCCGTTATCATCGTAAATCTCCTCCCCTACTCTGATACGAAAATAATAAATCGTTTCCGGCAAAAGCGGCGAGAGACTAACATTATGATTAGTGGTTGGCGATGTTTCTGTTGCCCGCAGTAAAAAACTTCCCGGAGTTGTCCCGTATTCAACTTGTCCTACCACCGGCTCTGTTGTTTGCCAAGAAATAGCCGCGCTGTTAGCGCTAATATTGGCCACCCGCACTCCCTGCGGTTTTGCCCCTCCTGTCGCTTCACCAAAAAAAGTCCGAATTGCTCCCATTTGCCAAACAACAATTCCCACCACCACAATCGCTAAAATCCCTCCCCCTGCCATCAAAATTGTCTTTTTATTCTTCATTGCTCAAACAACGCTCAATTTTAGGCAGAGTTTTCTTCTCTTCTTTTTAAAGACCAAGCCACCCCGCCTAAGGAAAAGAAAAAACCTATCCCTAAAAGCCCCGCCGTTAATTCAAAAACGCCTGTCTCGGGTAAAGCTGTCGAAGTAGCCTCACCGGTCGGGGTTGCTTCTCCCCCTCCCACCGGCACGGTTGCCGCTGTAATGGTGTAAGAGCCGGTGCCATTGGCACTACAAACAATCACATCTATTTGCCCTTCGTTGATATTGGAATCGGCCGTTGAACCGCTTTGGCAACTAAAAGTAAGCCTGGCTGTGCCTGCCTTTTTGGCCTTAAAATTAATCGTGGCCAGCGTTCCGGTACCGGTTTTGGGGGCATTGCTATCCGCCACGCCATAAATTTTTACTTCTCCCAAAACACTGGTATCACTCGTCGTGGTAGGGAAAAATCGCCCTTCTTCAACACTCGTTACCTCCAAAAGGCTGCTGTCAAAAGCCACCACCGCATCAGCACTGCTAATACTTTTCCCGCCGGTATTAATTTCCACCGCCACCGCTAATGTTTCTCCTGTTTCTATAGTAGTTGCCGCCGGGGAAAAAGAAAAATGCGGTGACACAGTCTGCGCCTCCACAGCACTCCCCCCTAACAACAAACCAAAACTAGCGACTAAAACTAAAAAAGAAAAGAAAAACTTTCGCTTACTCATTTCTTAATCATCTTATACTAATAAAAGTCCTAATGTCAAGAAGAAAGTTTTCCTAAAATTAGGAATGATAAATAAAGGTTATTATCTTTGGGCAACAATTACAAGAGGAAAAACAATCAATTAAAAGAGGATCATGGCTACACCGCCACGTTTACACCCGGTCCCATTGTCGCGCAAATTATTATTTTTTTAATATTCTCTTTGCCTACCCCACTAATCACCGCCTGCAAGTTCTCTTGCAATTCTTTTTCCGCCTGGCTAACTTGACCAAAAACAAGATGAATTAAAGGAGCTTTTTTTTCTGTTCGCACTATCGCCGCCCCTTTCCCCATCTCCTCCGCTGCTTTTTGGGGGTTTTCCACCAAAGTACCATTCTTGGGATTGGGCATCAATCCCAAGGGGCCTAAAGTTTTAGCATAAGGCAAAAGAGCAGGCATCGTTTTGGGGCTAGCAAGAAGAACATCAAAGTCAATTTGCCCTTTTTTAATCTTTTCAACTACTTCAGGGTCATCAGCAATCGCGATTCTCTTTTGTTTGCCCGTGGAGTAAGGAAAATTTACTTTGGCCGTTAAACCTACTTTTTTTACCACCAAATGAGCCTCTGCTTTCCCATCAAAACGGCTTATTGAAGTTTTTTTTAACAGAGCAACCGCCTCTTTAAGGGGATATTTTTTACCTTTCTCCAATTGGGTCACTATTTTTTGGTATTTTTTTCCTCTTGCCTTCCTCTTAGCGGCTTTTCCCTTTCGGATTTTTCCTTTTTCCCCCTGCTCTTTCTCCGTAATTTCTTTTACCGGCTTCTTTTCTTCCCTCCTTTCTCCCATTTTCTTTTCTTCCGGTTTTTTTTCTTTTTTTTGGTTTTCACCTACTGAGGTAATTCTTTTTTTTCCCATAATAAAATTTAAATTTTTTAACTGGTCACCTCTATTCCCATGCTGCGCGCCGTTCCCGCCACAATTTTTTTTGCTTTCTCTGGGTCAGACGTATTAAAATCCTCTTTCTTAATTTGGGCAATTTTTTCTATCTGCGCCGCGCTTATCTTCCCCACAATATTTTTTCCCGCCTCCATTGATCCCTTTTCAATCCCTACTTCTTTTTTAATCAAATCCGTCACCGGCGGCAATTTAGTCACAAAATCAAAAGAATGATCTTCATAAACAGTAATTACAGCCGGAATAATCATCCCCTTTTTCTCTGCCGTCTGCGCGTTGTATTCTTTTACAAAATCCATAATCGGAACGCCGTGCTGCCCTAAAATCGGCCCCACCGGCGGCGCCGGAGTGGCTTCTCCTGCGGGTAAGTTAATTTTAATTTTGGCAATAACTTTTTTAGCCATCAGTTTTTTATTTAAACTTTCCTTGCTTGCAAAAAATCTAATTCTACTGGGGTTTCTCGGCCAAAAATAGAAACCATCACCTTAAGTTTCCCTTTTTCTTCGTCAACCTCATCAACCGTTCCTAAAAAATCGGCAAAAGGACCTTCAGTAATCTTTACCGCTTCTCCGGGAGAGAATTTAACCTTAAACTTAGGTTTTTCCGCCGCCAGATACTTTTCGATTACTCTTACCTCCTGTTCGGAAACCGGTGTGGGCTGATTACCGCCCGTCCCCACAAAACCCGCAACCCCCCATGTTTCCCTCACTACCGCCCACGAATTATCGTCCAAAATCATTTTCACAAAAACATAACCCGGAAAAAGCACTTCTTTTTTCGAAAACCGCTTCCCTCCTCTAATTTTTAGTCTTTCCTCTTTAGGGATCAAAATCTCCCAAAACTTATCTTCCTGCTTGAACGACTTAATCCTTTGTAAGAGCATTTTGGCCACCTTGTCTTCCTGCCCAGAATAAGTATGAATAATATACCATTGGGCTTGAGGATGCTGGTCTTCCCTTAAAATCCAATGGCTTTCCTCTCCTTTATTTTTTTTCTTTCCTGTTTTAGCCATATAAAATTATAGAATCAAATTGATAAATTGGGTAAATAAAAAATCAATGCCCGCAAAAAATAAACCTAAGCCAAGGCACACACTTATTACCAAAAGCGTCAAATGAATTACCTCCTCTCGCGCTGGCCATGTTACTCTCTTTAGCTCCCCAAAAGCTTCTTTAATAAACTTCTTTAGTTTTCTCATGGCCTTATTTTATCACAAGAAGCTTATTCTTTTAGCCTCTTATTTTAATTCTACTTTCGCCCCCGCGGCTTCCATTTTCTTCTTTGCCTCCTCTGCTTCTTCTTTTTTTACCTCTTTTAAAATTTCTGCGGGCGCGCTTTCCACTAAATCTTTAGCCTCTTTAAGCCCTAATGCCTGATTAACCTCTCTTACCGCCTTAATAACGGCAATTTTGTTTGCCCCGGCATCGGTTAAAACAAGATTATATGCAGACTTTTCTTCTTGCGGTTCTTCTGCAGCGGTACTCGCCACAGGAGCAGCCATCATTGTAGGCGAAACCCCAAATTTTTCCTCCAAGGCTTTTACTAATTCCGCCAACTCCAACACTGAAAGTTTGGAAATTGACTCAATAATGGTTTCTACTTGAGAACTTTTCTTTTCTTCCATTAATTTTCACCTCCCTTAATTTCTTTGTTTTGACTAATTTGTCTAAGAACAAAAATAAAATTGCCAAGCAATCCTGATAAAACCAATTGCATCCTCATCAGCGGTCCTTCTATTCCTAAAATTGTTTGGCCAATTAACTCTTCAAACGAAGGAAGATTAGCCAACCTGCTCACTTCCTCTCCTTTTAAAAGCAACGGTTCCTCTTTGCCTAAAAGCGCTCCTCCTTTAAAAACAACCTCCATTCCCTCTTTCTTTAAAATCTCAAAAACTTTTTTTAGCGCTTTAATTTCTTCCTCGCGGCCAAAGATACAGACCGTCGGGCCCATTAAGAGCCTCTCATCCAAATTAATTCCTTGTGCCGTTAAAGCTCTATGAAAAAGACTATTTTTAACCACTAAAAACTCTCCTCCCGAATTTCTTGCTTCTTGGCGCAACCTATTCATCAGGTCTGCCTTAATACCATTAAAATTAACTAAAAAAAAGCTTTGCGCCTCCTTTACCTTTTTCTCCAAATCTTCCACCTGGCGGATTTTATTTTGATTAACCATTTTTTCCATAAAAAAACACCTCTTGCCGAGGTGTCTTTTCTCAAACTAAAACAGTTCTTTTCCTCGGCAGGAAATTAAGCTTTCTTAAAAAAGCGCCTGCTGTCTTTGGCTTTTTTATTTTTACCACGAACGGGGATTAATGTCAACTACCAGATACATGAGACGAGAACAAAGCTCGTAATACCGTAATAGGTAATAAAATAGGTAATAAAAATTGGTAGGGGCCGAACCCATGTGTCGACCCGATTAATGGTTTTAAACGGACGAATTACAGGCCCTTTCACGGGCGGACACATGGGTTCGCCCCTACAATTCGTGTCTATTCGTTTCCCATTCGCATTAATTCGCGTATCCCAACATATAGTAATGTGTTTTTTTAATTTCTCAATTTCAGCGAGCGAAGCGAGCGAATTTCTTAATTTCTTTTTTTAATAACGTAACCGTTTAATAATTTAGAAATATTTTCCCTGTTGACAATCTAATAAATATTTTGATATACTTTTAACTATAAAAATGGAAAACACTAACTCTTCAGCCAAAAATAAATCAAAGCTCTCTTTAGAAAACCTGCCCGATCTTCTGACCGTCCGGGAAGTAGCCGAAATCCTGCGGGTTTCTCCCCTAACAATCAAACGCTGGGGCAAAAGAGGTAAATTACCGGCAATTAGAATCAACGCCCGAGGCGATCGGCGCTACCGCAAAGAGCAAGTTCTCTGGCTTCTAGGAATGGAAGAAAAAAAATAAAAACCTTTAACCTCTTAGGGAATGCTGATATAAATCAATGTTTTCAAGAGCAACCCCTATCCCCTTAATGACACAATAAAGAGGATCGGGGGCAATAAAACAAGGCACGCCTGTTTCTTGAGTAAGGAAACGATCCAGACCGGCAAGAAGACTGGTACCACCGCTAATTATCATCCCCCGATCGATAATATCCCGAGAAAGTTCTGGCGGTGTCTCCTCAAAAACCTCCTTAATCCCCCTCACTATCTGATGCAAAACAGGCATCATCGCCTTATTAACTTCACCGCTGGTAAGGCTAATCGATCGGGGCAAGGCAGTAAGAGAGTCTCTTCCCTTAATCTCCATTGTCTTCTCTCCTTTTCTCTCCATAGCGCTACCAATCGTAATTTTAATTTCTTCTGCTGTCTGCTCGCCGATAATTAAACCGTAATTTTTACGCAGGTAAGAAGCAATGGCTTCATCTAATTTATTTCCTCCCACTCGTAATGACTGATGAGCGACCACTCCTCCCAAGGCGATAACGGCAATTTCCGCCGCCCCGCCACCAATGTCAACAATCATATTTCCCGAAGCTTCGGCAATAGGCATTTGGCTACCAATTGCGGCCGCTAATGGCTCATCAATAAGATAAACCTTGCGCGCGCCGGCGGAAAGGGCCGCTCCAATCACCGCCCTTCTTTCTACCTGCGTTGCTCCGGCAGGAATACACACCATTATCTCCGGTTTAAAAAAATGAGCTCCCAAAGATTTTCTAATAAAATAGCGAATAAGCGCTTCGGTAACTTTATAGTTTGCCACCACTCCTTCCTTAAGAGGTCTTAAAATAGTAATGTTTTGCGGGGTTTTGCCTAACATTTTTTTTGCTTCCTGCCCTATAGCAAGCACACGATTATCCTTATAGGCAAGCGCCACCACTGTTGGCTCATTCAAAACAATTCCCTTACCCTTAAGGTAAACCAAAGAATTAGCCGTGCCTAAATCAACCCCCAAGGCGGGAGAGGAAAATTTCTCATTAAAAAAATTGACCAGCTTTCTTTCCATAAAAACACTAAATACCTTAAACTTATTATATAGCATTAAACAGAGATTGTTATATTGCTAAACTGTTAAATTGCTAAAGAAATTCAAAAATTAAAATTTAAAAGTCAAAAGTACAAGTCAAAATTCAAAAGTAGAGCGAAAACTTTTAACTTTTAACTTGTAATTTTGAATTTTGACTTTTGCATTTTGAATTATTTTTACACCGACCATCGGCTCATTCGTGTCTATTAACAACATAGTAACTTCAGCCCTTCTCGCCCCAAAAATTCCCAAAATGTATTATAATAAGGTATCTATTAATTTAACCTGAAAAATGACCCGAGCGCAAAAAAGAATTGCCATCAGCCTTTTAACTCTTTTTGTTGTCCTAGGCGGGACAATCTCAATCAGCCTTTTAGCCCGCGGTTATCGTCCTGATTTCCAAGAAAAAGAACTTAAGCCCACCGGCTTATTGGTAGTTAATTCTTTTCCCAAAGGAGCCCAAGTTTTTATTAATGGCAAACTAACCACCGCCACCAACCAAACCATCAATCTTCCGCCGGGAGAATATCGGGTAACCATTAAAAAACCAGGGTTTTCTTCGTGGGAAAAAAACATTACCTTAGAAAAAGAAATTGTTACCAATATCGACGCTTATCTTTTTCCCCTTGCGCCCGACCTTAAAGCCCTTACTTTTTCTCCTACTCTGAACCCTCTTCTTTCGCCCGACGGCACCAAGCTAATTTACTTTTCTCCCCAAGAAAAAGAAAACCCTCAAGTCCAAAATGCCACCCAAACAGCTACTCTTCTCCCTCAAGAAAGAGGAGGCATCTGGCTTATTGATTTAACAGAAAAACCTCTTGGCCGTTCTTTTCAGCCCCGTCTTTTAGTGAAAACACCTCAGGACCTATCTCTTGAGCAAATTGAAACCGAATGGTCTCCCGACTCCAGACAAATTCTTCTTACTATTAACTCAAAAGACGAAAAAAGTAAGCAATATTTTCTTCTCGAAGTTAATCAAACTTATGACTTCACTCTTTCTCCTCTTATCAGCACTACAAGCGCTCAAGTGATAACTATTCTTAACTCTTGGGAAAAACAAAAAAACCAGCAAAATAAAGCTCTTTTAAAGAGATTGCCCGAAGAAATGCAAACCCTTTTAGAAGAAAAAGCTGTTAGCTTCTCTTTTTCTCCTGATGAAAGCAAAGTGCTCTATCAGGCAGGAAGTGACTTCCAAATCAAAGAAAAGCTTTTACCCCACGAAATTATTGGCGCCTCAACCCAAAAAGAAGAAAGAACAGTTAAGAAAAACCAATGGTACGTTTATGACCTTAGAGAAGACAAAAACTTTCTTGTCCTTAGCAATGAAGAAAATACTAAAATTAGCTGGTTCCCCACTTCTCTCCACCTCCTTTTAATAAAAGAAGGTGAGGTGGCAATTGAAGATTATGACGGCAAGGTACGCACTACTGTTTATGCCGGCCCTTTTGATAACGGCTTTGTTTTCCCCCTCCCTTCCGCCAAGGGATTGCTAATTCTCACTTCTTTAAACAACAATACCGACTACACTCCAAATCTCTACTCTATCAATTTTTACTAAACCTCCCCTTTTCCTGCAAATCAAAGATTAATAAAGATGGCGAGGCTTATCAAGATAATATCTAGGAATATCCCGTAGTAATTTAACAATTTAGCAACTTAACAGTTTAACAATCCTATTTTTACTTTTGACTTTAAGTGCCTCTACCAGGAATTGAACCTGGATCGACCGCTTAGGAGGCGATTGCTCTTTCCGTTGAGCTATAGAGGCTAACTTTATTGAATTTTATCATTTTTTCGGCTAAAATAAAAAAAAGAAGAAGACTCTTCGGGGATTGGCCTAGCGGCTTAAGGCGCCACGTTCGGGACGTGGAGATCACCAGTTCAAATCTGGTATCCCCGACCAAAACAAATAAACTTTTTTTCACGTGATACCCTCATCGCTTCCTTAATTTCGAAAGTTATCGCCACCCCCGGAGTTGCTGCTTTGGCAATTCCGGGGGTAGCTTTTAACCACTTTCTAATAGGAAAAAATTTCCTCCTCTTTAAACCAAAGCTGTTTTTCTAAACTTGCCTCATCAGGGCTCCCGGAAGCGTGAACTAAATTATGAACGGATCTTTTTTCCCGATTCGACAAAGAAGGTGAATCCAGACCAAAATCTCCCCTGATTGTTCCCGGCGGCGCTGTTAAAGGATAAGTAGGGCCCACAATTTTGCGAACTACCTCTATCGCTACCGGTCCTTCCCAAACCATTGCCAAAACCGGCCCTTCGGTTAAATAATCCACATTCCATTTTTGAACTAATTTTCCTATCTGGCGGTTGGTAAGCTTGGAAAACTCTTCTCCTTCATCCAAGCCCTCCTGCTGATAAAACTCCTTCACTTTTCGGCCCACATTTTCAAACCACTCGTCATTATAACCATAATGTTTTGTAGCCAGTTCAGGCTTTACGACAACCAATTTTGCGGCTACCATTTTTAACCCCGCTTTTTCAAAACGAGAAATAATTTCGCCCACCAGACCGCGCTTCACGCCATCAGGCTTAATTAAAACTAAAGTTTGTTCCATTCTTCTCACCTCCTCTTTGTTAAGATATTAAGATACTAAGATACAAAGAAACACACTAAAAAATTTAAAAGTCAGTAATCCGTAATTAAAGAAGTGTAAAGTGCAAATATCAAAGAGTAAAGCCTAAATCAAAGTTCAAAAATATTTTTAATCTTTAGTTTTTGATTTTGGTTTTGCGCTTTGATTTTTGATATTTGATTTATTTTTATATTATTCGCTCATTCGTGTTCATTCGTTTCCTATTCGTTTTAATTCGTGTTTCTTAACAATTTGTTCTTTATCCCACAATCACTTCCCCAATATTATTGGCAGTAAAAATTTTCTCTCCCACTTCCACTACTTCCGCCAATTTTACCTTTTTTATTTTCTTAATTATCTTTTCTGGTTCAACTATTTTTCCTTCTAAAAGAATTTCTTTTCCATAAAACAAGGCTTGAGCAAGGGAATCCTCCAAAGAAAGCGCCAACTGGCCTTGAAAATAGTTTTTAGCCTTGGCAAGCTCCTCTTGACTAATACTCTTAATATTTTTTAGCTCTTTTCTTATTTCTTTTACTCCTTTTTCTGCCTTCTGGCGATTTAAACCGGCACTTATTAAAAAAACACCCGTATCGGCTAATGCCTCCGCTTCTGACTTTACAGAATAAGCCAAACCTGCCTCTTCCCTAATCCGCTGGAAAAGCCGCGACGACATCCCCTGTCCTAAAATAATATTTAAAAGCGTTTGCGGAAAACGTTCGCGGGAAAAATAGGAAAAAGCCCGTCCTCCAAGCGATAAATGGGCTTGGTCTGTTTTCCTTCTGATTCTTTTTTTTGCCACCTTCCCAATAGGCAAAACGGGGAGAAATTCTCTTGGCTCACCTGTCTTCATCTTAGCAAAATAATTTTCTGCCATTTTTTTAACCTCCTCTTTGGGAAAATTACCCGCCACCACTAAAACTGTTTTATCAGCAGTATAAAAGTTTTGCTGAAAATATAAAAAGTCTTCCCGCCTGATTCTCTCTATCGTTCGGGGAGAACCAACGCCCGTTTTCCCTAAGGGATGGCGGGGATAAAGCAGCTTCATTATCTCCATTTCTGCCTTATATTGAGGCACGTCTTCGTACATATGAAGCTCTTCCAAGATAATCTTTTTTTCAACGTCAAGACTTTCTTCTGCCAAGAGAGGTTCCACCAAAAGTTGTGAAACAATTTCTAAAGCTGATTGAAGGTAAACTGCGGCACTTTTAACATAGTAAAAAGTATATTCTTGAGCGGTAGCACCATTATATTCTGCCCCTATCTTGTCAACTGTTAGGGCAAGCTCTTTTTTGGTGGGGTATTTTTTGGTTCCCCGAAAAACCAAGTGTTCATAAAAATGCGCTAATCCTTCTTTCTCTGGCTTATCATAACGCGAGCCGGTTTTTACCATTCCCATCACTGCCACGCTTGGCAATTCGGCAAGAGGGACCAAAATTAAACGTAACTGATTTTTAAGCTGATAGGCTTCTACCATGCCGTTTTATTTTACCACCCTTTTTTAACAGAAAGAAGATGTTATAATTAAGCACGCAGGATACAACAGGATTAAATACAGGATTTAACAGGATTTTTATCCTGTTTAATCCCGTGTACTTTACCAACAATTTGACAATTTTTCCCCATGTTCAATCCTTCCGCTTTAAAGATTATCCCCAAGGGAAAAACAGAAATTATTCTTCCTCGTTACCAAGATTATTGTTTTGCCAATCTCCCCCTTACGATTCTTAAGCTGTTTGGCTGTCATCACTCCAACCCCACCCTCCCTCAAGACGCTTTTCCCTATCCTCAAAAATACCAACGCCTTATTCTTATTCTCCTTGATGCTTTTGGCTTCCAAAATTTTAAGAACCAGCAAAGTCAATTTCGCTTCCTTACCAACAAAGCAATCGTTTCTCCTCTTACTTCCGTTTTCCCCAGCACCACTGCCGCCGCCCTTTCCACTCTTCATACCGGGGTTTTACCTAAAAAGCACGGTCTTATTGAATGGCATCTTTATCTACCGGAAGTTGGCCAAATAATCACCACTCTCCCTTTTTCTTTTTCGTCATCTTGCCAAGACGAGCTTTTAAAACAAGGTTTTTCGCCAAAGCTACTTTTAAACCAAAAAACTATTTTTCAAGCTCTTGCCCAACAAAAGGGCGTCCGTTCTTTTACTTTCGTCAAAAGAGATTATGCCCGTAGCGCCTATAGCAAAATTTCTCAAAAAGGCGCCAAAACCATTGCTTATCAAGGCCTAACCGATCTTTTTGTCAATCTTAAAAATGTTTTCCAACATCAGGCAAAAAAATCCTCACCCGCTTATTTTTATGCTTATATTGACTCTCTTGATTCTCTTGGCCACCAGTATGGCCCCCAAAGCGAGGCTTATCAAGAAGAAGTAAAAAGAATCGCTTGGTCCTTAAAAAACATCTTTTTATCAAACCTCTCCCCTAAAGAAAAAGAAAAAACACTTCTTATCATCACCGCCGATCATGGCCAAATAGATATTGACCCGCAAAAAAACTTTTCTCTCAACCACTTCTTAAAACTTAAAAAGAATCTAAAAACCAATCCCATGGGCGAAAAAATTCTTGCCACCGGTGGACCGAGAGATCTTTTTCTTCATCTTGAAAAAGAAAAAATCCCCGCCACTCTTTTTTACCTTCAAAAAAAACTAGGCAACACCGCTTTTGTTTATTCTTTAAAAACTGCCGAAAAAATGGGTTTTTTCGGACCGGGAAAAACTTCCAAAAGATTTCGCCAACGCGCCGGCGACATTCTCATTCTCCCCCGCGGCAAAATCACTTTCTGGCTGGAAAAAGAAAAAAGAAAAAAGCCACCTAAATTAGGCCATCATGGAGGCTTATCTATCGAAGAAATGCTTATTCCCCTAATCGCCGCCAATCTTTCACATCTTTCTTAAAACCTCAAGACCTAAAATACCCAAACCTTCTTCCAAAATCTTTGCCGTTAAGGCGGTTAGGCCCAAACGAAGACTTTCTTTTTCCCTCTCTTCTTGTAAAATCTGGTGTTGGTTGTAAAAATGATTATAGTCTTGAGCTAATTGATACAAAAAGTCGGCGACAAGATTGGGAGAAAATTTTTGCGCCGCCTCGGAAATTACTTCATCCCAATGGCAAGAAAGTCTAACAATTGCTAACTCTTCTTGATTAAGCTGAATTTTCGGTAAATTCTCAAAACTTCTCCTCCTGCTTTTCTCAAGCACCGAAAAACAGCGCGCCGCTGTATACTGAAGATAAGGGCCAGAGTTTCCTTCTAAGGTAAGCATCTTTTCCCAGTTAAAAATAATATCCGTCCGGGGGTTTTGCTTTAAATCATTATATTTAACCGCTCCTATCCCTACTGCCCGGGCCACTTTTTCTTGCTCTTTTGGGGAAAGCTTCTTGGCCACCCCCGCTTCTGCTGTTAATTTTCGCGCTTTCTTAATTGCTTCTTCCAAAACCGCTTCTAAATGAATTGTTTTGCCGCTCCGGGTGGAAAATTTGCCTTCTAAACCTAAAATCATCCCGTGCGCCACATGAACTAAGGCTTCCGGCGAGCAATAGCCCAAAAGCGAAGCAACCGAAAAAAGCTGTTGAAAATAGAAAGCTTGGTCCGCTCCCACCTCATAAATAATTAAATCGGGCCGCCAGCGCTCCTGCCGATATTTAATTGTCGCTAAATCGCGTAAAAGATAGGTGGTTGCCCCGTCTGATTTAACTAACATTGCCGGTGTTTCCTCGCCGGGCAGGAAAATCACTTTCGCTCCTCGGCTCTGGCAAAGTAATCCCTTTTCTTGGGCATCGGCAATTACCGCCGCCATTTTATCCTGATAAAAACTTTCCCCTAAAAAAACATCAAAAGAAATACCAAGCATTTTATAAACCCGGCTAAATTCTTTCATTGATAAATCGACAATCTTTTGCCAAATTTCTCTTGCCTCCCGATCGCCCTCCTCAAGCCTCTTAAACCATTCTCTTGCCTCCCCTTTTAAACGAGGGTTTTTTTCTGCCTCCCGATGAAACTCAACATATAGATTTTCTAAATCTTCAATGGTTAGGTCTTCCAGCCCTTTATTATCGTCATTCTGACGAAAATCAGAATCCAGCTTTGGTTTGCCTTCCCTGCGACATTTTTTAGATAAACCTCGCCGTTTAACCTGATAAAGCAAAACCCCAAATTGCGTTCCCCAATCACCCAAATGATTATCGCCAATCACTTTATAACCCAAAAAAGCATAAAGATTATAAAGCGCCTGGCCGATAATGGTGGAGCGCAAATGCCCCACGCCAAAGGGCTTGGCAATATTAGGCGAAGAATAGTCAATAATGACCGTTTTCCCCTCCCCTGTTTTAGAAACCAATCTCTCCCTTGAGGAAATTATTTCCTCGCTTGCTTTCAAAAGAAAGTTTGGCTTTAAATAAAAATTGATAAATCCCGGGGGGGCCACTTTAATTTCCTCAACAAACGATAAAGAAGAAAGTAAAGAAATTTCTTCTTTAATTTTTTGAGCAACATGAAGTGGCGGTTGATTTAATTTTTTCCCCGCCAAAAGCGCCGCATTAGTAGCATAATCACCAAAAGAGGACAGCTTAGGCGTTTCTAAAGAAAAATTAACCGCGGGAACACCCAAAGAAGCCAGCGAATCTTTAATTGCTTTAGAGATTTCTTTCTTAAAATTCATATTTTCTCTTTCTTATTCTACCACTATTCTTCTATCCACCACCGCTGACCGTTACTTACCACCACCACATCGCCATCTTGATCGGTCCGCTTTATCAACAGGCCCTCTTTCTCAAGCTGTTCTCTTAAAATCTGATGAGGATGACCCCACGGATTTTTCCCCACCGAAATAACCGCCAAAAGGGGTTGGGCTTTTTCCAAAAATTCGTCGGTAAAAGCATATTTTGAGCCATGGTGGGCCACTTTTAAAACCTCAACCGGAGAAAAAGAAACCGTGGCTAAAATCTCCGGTTGAATCCGGCTGTCAGCATCGCCGGTCAAAAGTAAGTCAAAATTACCAAAAGAAACCCGCGCCACTAAAGAAAAATCATTCCAAGAAGCCTCTGGCGCTAAAACCTGATCCACTAAAATCTCTTTTGATTGATAAAGATCGGCCCCAGAAACCTTATCGGCTGATAGTTTCTTAAAAAACCACTCTTTTTGAGGCCAAAGGAATAAAAAATTTACCCCATTAAAGGAAATTTTATCCCCCTGCCAAGGGTTTATCAATGTTATCTTGCCATTGCTAACCAAATCCGATAACCCGTTAAATAATTTATTTTCTTTTGCCAAGGGACTTTTAACAAAATAATTCACTTGATATCTTTCTATAACCGAGGCGAGGCCGCCAAAATGATCTTTTTCCGGATGGGTTAAAACGACTATCTCCAAACAACGATCCCAAAAAGGCATGTGCCTACCTAAGCAGGTTAAAACCGCCTCATCTTCCCCACCGTCTACCAAAATCTGGTTATCTCCTCGTGTTAATAAAACCGCGTCTCCTTGGCCTACATCGCAAAAGACCACCCGTAAATTATCATCCGGCTGTTGCCAAAGAAAAAGGCAAACTACTCCAAGGGCAATTAATAGTAAGGTGGGTAATAATTTTCGCGACGCTATCTCCATATTTTTTGTGGCTGGAGCATGATTCGTCATCTTGACAAATTCGCCAGCTGGCGGACAGGATTGTTACTTTGGCAGTAAGAAAGATCCTGAATCAAGTTCAGGATGACGCTAAATTAAATTTAAAATAACATCATAAATTATATCTCAGCCACTTTTTATACCTATCTTTTTAAAATCATCGCCATCAAAATAGCACCATAAATTATCAATAACCACCAAGGCAAAGAAAAGGAAAAGAAAGGTAAAACTTGGCTCCAAAAGCTAACGCCCTTAACGAAAAATTGAGCAGGCAAAAAAACAAGCCAGGAAAAAGGTGGCGCCAAAAATGGCAAGAAAAAACCAACTATTATCAAAATCGTCCCCAAAAGCATTATCGGCGAGATAAGCCAAAGGAGGGTAACGTTAGCTAAAAAAGAAAACGGCGAAAACTGGCCAAAAGAAATTAGTAAAAGAGGAACGGTAAAAATCTGGGCCGCCAAGGTGGTTAACAGGTCATCTTTGAAAGAGCCAAGAGTTGGCAACCAAGAAAAAAAGCTTTCCAAGCGATTTTTCAAAAAAATAATCCCCGCGCTTGAGGCAAAAGAAAGCTGAAAGCCAAGATCAAAAACAACCTCCGGAGTAAATAAGGCCAGTAAAACTGCCGCCAAAACCAGACCACGCCAACTTTCTTTTTGGCGGCCAAAGAAAGAGCCGCCCCAAGAAAAGCTGGTCATTATTGCCGCCCGAAGCAAAGGAGGCTCTGCTCCGCAAAGGAAAACATAAAACCAAATCAGCGGCAGGGTTAAAAGAAGAGCTTTGCGGCGATTAAAAAACTGGTTTAAAAGAGGGAAAGCAAAAGAGGCCACCAAAATCACATTCGCCCCCGAAGCAACCACCACATGAAGCGTCCCGGTTCTCACCAAATCCTGATAAAAATCGTCAGGGAGAGCACTTTTAACCCCCAAAAGCACCCCTAACACCAGTGAGGCCGCCGGCTCGGGTAAAAGCCGCTGGAAGAAAAGAATTATTTTTTGACGAAGGGAAAAAATATTCTCAACCCACCCTTTGGTGGCCGCAGGAGCGAGCAAATTAACTTGAGGGTAGTTTAGCCAGAGCTCTTTTTGCCCCTTTTTTGTCAGCACTTGCTCAACTTTGCCAACAACTTCCACCCGATCTCCATAATGAAGAAACGGTTCTCTTGAGGTTTTAACCCTAATTCCTTGAAGGCGAAAACTTTGGCTTTGACCAAAAAGCTGCGGCTCTTCTTTTAAAACATCCTCAATTTTTATTTCTTCTCCTATTAAGTTTTCTTTTTTTAAAGAAGCGGCCGTTTTCTGCCAACGACAAAACCAAAGGCTAACCAACGCCAAAAGAAAAAAAAGATAAGAAAAAAACCTCCTCACTTTTAATTGACACTAATCAAGTCTTTTATTTTTTCAAAAGTTTTCTCCCCTATTCCGGAGACATTTTTAATTTCTTCAATCGAGGAAAAATTGCCCTTCTCTTCTCGGTATTCCACAATCGCCGAAGCATAAGCAAAACCAATTTCGGGCAAAGTCTCAAGCTCTCCTACCGAAGCGGTATTAATATTAATCTTGCCAGCCACGGTTTCTCCTCCCCCTACTCCCGCTTTGCCGCCAGAAGAAAGCTGTTCCCCAATATAGGGAATATAAATTTTCTCGCCATCCTGAAGTAGTCGCGCCCGATTTAATTCCTTTTCTAAAAACGATCTTTGTGCCCAATTGGTAACCCCGCCAGCGGCGATCAATAAGTCGTTAACCCGCGAAGAGGCGGGCAGATAATAAACACCCGGCTTGGCTACCGCTCCGCCAATATCTACCACCAGCTCCTCTGCTTTTTGGTCTTTCTCTGCCTTAATCACCGTTAAAGAAGCGCCTTTTTCTTCCTCAAGCCAACCAAACTGCTGGGCAAAACCAAAAAGAATTAAGGTCACGCCAACGGAGGCCAAAAACCACTCAAAAAGATTTTCTTTTAAAACCTGAAAAAAATTAACCGATTTTTCGGGGGCAGGAGGATTCTCCATTTTCTTAAATCACAAAATTAATTAGCCTTCCCGGCAAGAAAACTACTTTTTTAATCTTTTGACCTGATAAATATTTCTTAATCTTTTCTTCTCTCTTTACGGCCAAAATAACCGCATCTTTAGCATTCGCTTTATCGCTTTCTATATCAATTTTTCCCCTTGTCTTCCCGTTAATTTGCACAATAATTGTCGTCATTTTTTCTTCTAACTTCCTCGGGTCATAAGTTGGCCACTCTTGCTGATGAACCGAAAAAGGATTCCCAAGAACATTGGTCCAAAGCTCCTCGGCTAAATAAGGAGCAAAGGGGGCAATAAGCTTAACCATTGTCTCCATTTCCTTTTTAGTCAAAACCAGTTCCTCTTCTTCTATTTTATTTAAAGCCTCCATCAACGCCGCCACCGCGGTATTATATTTAAAATGTTTTATATCCTCGCTTACTTTTTTCGTGAGGCGATGAAACAATGGTCTTAACTTTTTTCCTTCCTCCTTTGCCACCTTCATGTCCTCCCGAATTTTCTTCTCAAAACGGCGCAAAAACCTCACCGTTCCCTGAAAAGCGTTCTCGTTCCAAATTGTCGTTCCCTCATACGGCCCCATAAACATCAAATAAAGCCTTAAGGCGTCAACACCATAATTGCCCCAAACTTCGTCCGGGTTAATCACGTTACCACGCGACTTGCTCATCTTTTGACCATCGGCCCCCAAAACCATCCCGTGAGAAACTCGCCGATAATACGGCTCGGGATAGCGGCGAGGGAGAAACCCCAAATCATATAAAAACTGATAAATAAAACGTGAATAAAGAAGATGAAGGGTATTATGCTCATCGCCGCCGAAATAAATATCCACCGGCAGCCAATAGCTAAGAATATCTTTATTATCCATAAAAACATTTTGAGATTTTTGCTTATCGGTAAGTTTATCCGCAAAACAATAAGCAAGGTAGTACCAATCAGAACCCGCCCAATTAGGCATGGTGTCCGTTTCCCGTCGGGCAGCCTGCCCACAAACCGGGCAGGAAATTTCCCGCCAACCCGGCACACTGGCCAGAGGAGATTCCCCGGTACCAGTAGGCTGGTATTTTTCCACCTTTGGCAACTCCACCGGCAAATCTTCTTCTGGCACCGGAAACCACCCCGCTAGTTCCCTTAAGTTAAAATTTTGAAACTTTTGACTTTTGTCCGCCAGTTGGCGGATTGAATTTTGACTTTTTTTACTGTCCCACCATGTTATCCCCTTCTTCGCGCAACTTGGACAATAAATCATCGGAATCGGCTCCCCCCAATAATGCTGACGGGAGAAAATCCAATCCCGAAGATGATAGCTCACTGCTTTCTCGCCAATTTTCTTTTTCTCCAACCAAGCGATGGTTTCTTTAATTGCCTCTTTGGGACTAAGGCCATTAAGAAAACCAGAGTTGATCATTTTCCCCTTCTCAACTTGTGTATAAGCCCCTTTATCAAAATCCCAGTTTTCTCTTGGTTCAACCACAGGAATGATGGGTAAACCAAATTTTTTAGCAAATTGCCAATCTCTTTCGTCGTGAGCCGGCACCCCCATAATTGCCCCACTACCATAACTTTCCAAAACAAAATCAGAAACCCAAACAGGGATTTTCTTCCCCGTGGCCGGATTAACCGCGTAAAGGCCGGTAAAAACACCTGTTTTTTCCTTGGCCAAATCGGTTCTCTCCAAATCCGATTTTTTTCTTGCTCCCTCAACGTACTCGTCAATCTTTTGCAATTCTGAATTTTTTCCGCCAGCTGGCGGATTGAGTTTTGAATTTAGGAGCGCAGCGACAAGCGGATGTTCCGGCGCCAGAACAATAAAAGTCGCTCCCCAAAGAGTATCCGGCCTTGTCGTAAACACCTCAATTTCTTTAATGTCATCCTGAACTACCCCCTTCCCGTCATCCTGAACTTGATTCAGGATCGATCCTGAAATAAATTCAGAATGACTAGCTATTGAGAATTTAATCTTTGCCCCTTCCGACTTGCCGATCCAATTAATCTGCGCCGCCTTAACTTTTTCGATAAAATCAACTTTGTTAAGACCTTCCAGAAGACGCTCGGCATAATCGGTAATTTTGACAATCCATTGCTCTAATTTTCTTTGGCTCACCGTGGCGCCACAACGCTCGCAACGGCCATTAACTACCTCCTCATTAGCCAAACCAATTTTACAAGAAGGGCACCAGTTCACCGGCATGGCTTTTTTATAAGCCAAACCATTCTCGAAAAGCTTAATAAAAATCCACTGGGTCCAGCGGTAATAAGCCGGGTCGGTAGTATTAATTTCCCGGCTCCAGTCAAAAGAAAAAGCCATTTTCTTCATCTGCCGCCGAAAATTAGCGGTATTACGTTCGGTTACTTTTTGGGGATGAATACCGGTTTTAATGGCAAAGTTTTCCGTCGGCAAGCCAAAGGCGTCCCAGCCCATAGGAAATAAGACATTTTTTCCTTCCATTCGCCGCTGACGGGCGTAAACATCAGCGCCGGTAAAAGTAAAAGCATGACCAATATGAAGCCCCTCGCCCGAAGGATAAGGAAATTCCACTAAAATGTACTCTTTTCCCCGTTTTTTATCCAAATCAATTGCCCGATATAAACCCGCTTTTTCCCACCGCTTCTGCCATTTTTCCTCGTCAATGGTTGTCTTTTCCCCTTTTGACTTCATTGTCAAAATATTCTATCATAATATCTAAGAGAAGAGGTAGATTACAAGAGCGCGCTCGTAAAAATATATTGATGGAGTTAAAAATGTCTGCATTTTAAATCTCAAAACGCAAATAGCAAATCTACATGGTAAATGTTAAAACTTTTTAAAGCTTAAAGTTGTTTTTTTTAGATTTGAGTTTTGAGTTGTAGTTTTGATCCGTCAACTGGCGGATTGAGTTGTCGGTTTGATACGCCTGGCGGGCAGAATCATCCCTGTAGCTGTCATCCTGACAAAAGTCAGAATCTAACTGATTCTGAATCAAGTTCAGAATGACGCTAATCATGGCCGTCATTCTGACAAATCCGCCAGCTGGCGAACAAAAGTTAAAAGTTTTTTCGTCTTACTTTTGAATTTTGACTTGCAATTTTGATCCGCCAGCTGGCGGATTGACTTTTGACTTTTGCATTATTCTTATGTCAATCATTCATTCGTGTCTATTCGTTTTCCATTCGTGTTAATTCGTGTATTTTAACAAACAATCTAACTTTATGCCCTTTCACCAAACCGCTCTTACCATCTTAATCCTTTGTTTTTCTACCGCCTTTTCTTTCCTTTGGGTTAATTCTCCTCTTGCCGCTTATAATCTCCAGCTAATTGCCTTGTTATTAATCTTTACCATAATTTTTTTCAGAAAAAAGAGAATAGCTACCTTTTGGAAAACTTTAATTGGCTTAACCGCCTTTAATATCGCCGTCCTTTTGCTTATCAGCCAAACTGGCAATCTTAACTCCCCCCTCTTTTTTCTAATCTATTTTTTCCTCTTGGGTTTAGGTTTTTTAACCACCCCGTCCGCTACTCTTATTATTACCCTAAGCCTCGTCTTTTTCTTCCTCCCCTTCTCCTCCATCCAAAGCGATTGGCTAAAACTTGGTTCCCTTTTTCTAATTACTCCCCTTTGCTTAATTTTGGGTTGGCAACGCCAAGAAATGGAAGAACAGGAAAAAATAAATTTAGCCCTAAAGGAAAAAAAGAAGGCTGCTGACCAGGCGCTTAGCCTTCAGGAGACCACCAGCCTCCTTTGGCTAAGCCTAACCTTAAAAAATAATTTAATCGAGATAACCGAGCTTTTAAACGAAGCCCTAAGCGACGTGGCCCATCTTCCCCTCCATCAAAAAGAAATTCTTCAAAAAGCCTACCGAAAAAGCAAGCGCCTGCTCAAAGAAAGTGATGCCGTTAAGAGCCTAATTGATCAACAAACCGACTAAAAATGAAAAAAATCACTTTGATTTTGGCTTCCATTCTCGCCACGGTCACTATTATTTCTTTTGTTTTGGTTCTAACCGCTCCCCAAGAGGAAAAACCAATTATCAGCCCTGTGGCTAAAGATTTGGCGGACAATTATTCCCCCACTCCCGATCTTAAAGAAGTAAAAACCGCCCAAGCTTATATTGACACTTCGCAGCAATTCTTAGCGCGAGCCGAGGAGCTCTCAAAAAATCAAAATCAAAACGAAGAAGATAAAAAGCAAATTTTAACCCTTATCCAAGGGGCCTTGGAAGCCATTAACGAAGGCCTCACCCTTTATCCCCAAGACGATCGCCTTTGGGCCCAGCGGGCAAAAATCTATCAAGGCATTGCTTCTTTTACTCCCCAAGCGGAAATGGCAGCTTTAGCAGACTTAGAACAAGCCCGCCAACTTTCCCCCCAAAATCCTAATTACCCTCAAAATCAAAGCTATCTTTGGGCTAAAAATGGTAATTATCAAAACGCCGTTTACTATGCTAATCTTGCCTACCAACTTGATCCCACTAATCTTAGCCTCTTAAATAATTTAGGCCAATTACAAATAAAAGCTGGCCAAATTGAAGGGGCGGTAAAAACTTTGCAAAAATTAAGTCTACTTTTACCAAAAAGCGACCCTTCCTGGGAAAAAGTTAACCAAGAAGTTAAAACCTTAGAAGGCCTTCTGGCGCAAGCCAAAAAAGAAAAAGGCAGCCAATTGCAACTAGCCGGAGAAAACCTTAACCAAAAACCGGTAATAGAGGAAACGATCCCCTTGGAGATTCAGATTTCCCCGCAAGAACAAGCAAGAACTGCCCAAAATCTTATTATCGCCGCGCCAGCGCAAGAGGGAACCGTTAATATTGAGGCTTCCGTTGATCCTAACGCTACCGCGGGCGAGGCAATTATCCCTGCCGGAGAAGAAGAAATTAAAATCGCCAACAATCATCTTAGCGACAACTGTTCTATCTACTTAGCCCCCCAAGATGATCTTGAGAATCACCTTCTTTTTCTAAAAACCAAAAATACTGACGAAAAATACTTTACCGCTGCTCTCAATAAACCCCTCCAGAAAGATATTAGATTTAAATGGTGGGTAATAGAATAAGAAAAGACACGAAGGGGAAAAGAACAAACACGAATCTGGAGGGACGCATCACGATGCGCCCTCATATCGGTATGAATCCGCGCCGGTTATTCGTTCATTCGTGTCTATTCGCTTTTAATTCGCGTTAATTCGCGTTTTACCATGAACCAATATAGACATCTTTTCTTTCTCCTGGCTATTCTTAACTTCTCACTTTTAATCTTTAATTCGAGCGAAGCAAACGCCCAAACAATGCGTTCCGACAGCTACGAAATTCATATGGGGAATTTTAATATGACCGCCGGCAAAAAGTCTTCCGAAAACTACCAAGTTGCCGACACCGTTGGCCAAACTGCTTCCGGCCTTTACGAATCCGAAGGTTATCAGGTTGGCGCCGGCTTTTGGTATCTTAAAAGAAAAGTCCCCTTTACATTCACCATTTCCGAGATTAACCTTAATTTTGGTTTACTTACCCCCCAAGTTCCCAAGGTGCTTACCAACACCCTCACTGTTTCTGCCGGCGGCGCCGGCGGTTATCAGGTAAGTGCTTTTGAAAACCATCCCTTAATGTCGGCGGCGGAGAATTATATCCCCGACACCTTAGGCGATAACGGCCAAGCCTCGGAAATCACCGCCTCCTCGTGGGTCCAAAATACCACTTATGGGTTTGGCTTTAAAATGGAAGGTGATGATATCCCCGCTGATTTTACCAACCCTGCTTGTCTTCCCAATTGTTTTCGCCAGTTTGCCGACCCGACCGCCAGCCCCCCCGAAGAACCGCAAATTGTGATGAGCTCGGTTGATCTGGCCCGCCACGCCGAAGCCACCGCTTCTTATAAAATTAACATCTCCGGTGACCAGCCGGCCGGCGTTTACCAAAACCAAATTATTTTTATCGCCATTCCTTTATATTGATATATTGATTTGGACGAATTCCAAATTATGCCCAACCACCTGCACACCATCATCATTATCAATAATTCTGTAGGGGCGTATTGCCATACGCCCGCCAACAGGAAACAGGCAGCCAATACGGGTTTATGCAATAAACCCCTACAAAAACCATGGTATCAATCATCATCAATTGGCCTGGGAGCGATAGTCAGGGGTTTTAAATCGGCCACCACCAAACAAATCAACCGATTACGAAATACGCCTCAACAATTGGTTTGGCAAAGAGGATCTTATGAACACATCATTAACCTCAAACCCCTCAACCCCCTGATGTGGTTAAAAGACGAGGATAATTTAGAAAGGCCAAAAAAAATTATGGAAGAAATTAAATCCGCTCCTAATCCGTGTAAATCCATAATTAGTTTTCTTGCTATCACCATCCCCTTTTCTTTCTTCTTATTAATGTTGTTGACGCTGCTAATCAAGCCCACTCCCGTTTTCTCCCAATCTTTCTCTCTCTCCCTCTCACCGCCGGTGGTTGAGGTGATGATGCAACCGGGAAGAAAAGCTACCTACGCCTTCCAGCTTAAAAACAATTCCTCCTCACCAGTAAACCTTCTCCCCAAGATTATCCCTTTTCAACCCCAAGGAGAACAAGGTCAAGTTAAATATCCCCCAGAAAACGGCAACTGGCCGGGTCAGGACTATTTTTCTTTTTTAAATGCCGACTTGCAAATAAATCAGCCCTTCCTGCTTGCTCCCGATGAGGAAATTCAGCTGGTTTTAAAAATTTCCCTTCCTCAAAACGCTCCCGAAGGCGATTATTATCAAAGCCTTATTTTGGAACAACTCGCCGCTAACACCCCAAACCAAACTCAAACCCAATTGGTAGGCCAAATCGGCAGTCATATTCTTCTCACCGTTTCCTCCTCGGGAAAACCAAAAAAAGAAGCCGCCATTGTTGAATTTTTCTCCCCTTCTCTTCTTTTTGGCAAAATATTAGATTCTTTTGATGCTCTTAACCTTGAACTTCGGATTAAAAATACCGGCCAGGCCTTTTTCAAACCTTTTGGGGAAATTATCATTTTAAATAACAATGAAGAAAAAGTTGCCTCTCTTCCTCTGCGGCCTGACAACATTTTAAAAGACACTACCCGCCAAATTTATTGCCAAGAAGGCCCTTGCCGGGCTGATAAGCTGAACTTTCTTGGTCGTTACCAAGCTCAAGTCCAGTTTACCGCTGACGAAAACGGCCCGGTTAGCAAACAAGGTTTTATCTTTTGGGTTCTACCAATTAAATTGATGCTGGGGTTGGTTTTAGGACTGCTTTTGGCTATTTTTATCTGGTGGGGATATCGGAAGCGGAAATGATAAAAACAAAACACAATATAAGGATAAAAAGAAACATGCTAAGCGCTAAGGTCAAATCTCAAATCTCAAATATCAAAACTCAAAACTACAACTCAATCCGCCGGCTGGCGGACAAGAATAACGATAATCGCACCTGTCATCCTGACGAAAGTCAGGATCTAATTGATTCTGAATCAAGTTCAGAATGACACTAATCGTGGTCGTCATTCCTGAATTAAATTCAGGATGACGCCATTCGTTCATTCGCGTTCATTCGCTTTTAATTCGCACATCCCAGCAATATAGCAATGTGTTTCCTAATTTCTTAATTTCAGCCCCGCCAGGGCGGGGCGAATTTCTTAATTTCTTTTTTAGCAATTCAACAATATCGCAATTTAACCATGAAACAACATTACCTTTTCCTTGCTTTTCTGGTTTTTCTTTCCCTCATCTTTCCTCATCCCACCCTTGCCTCAACCACCGTTCTCTGGCAGAAAATAAGCGAGGAAGGACCAAAAGAAACAATCGGATCTTCAAGCCAGGAAGTGGCTCTTTCTGCGCTGGTAGGCCAAGGGATTTTTACTATTGAAGGCTACTCTTCGCCCGGGGCGACTATTTTTCTCACCAGCTCTCAAGGCAACTTAAGCCCACAAACCGTTAAGGCAGATAAAAACGGCTATTTTATTTTTAAAAATGTTCTCCTGCCGGTAAACCCCGGCGAGCTTTGGTTTCAAGCCCGCGACCAAAAGGGAAATTTTACTACTCCCTTGGCTATTGCCCAGCCGCCAAGGGAAGTAGAAAAAATTAAGGATGTTTTCCTTCCTCCCACCTTTTCCCAAACCAAAGGGCAAATAATTACCGGTGAAAATGCTTTTTTATGGGGATATAGCCTGCCCGACGCTACCGCCGAAATTTATTTTTTCAAAACCCCCACAAAGAAATGGTGGCAAGCTTTTATCGGCCGACCCGCCCTTGCTTTTGAACCTCTTAAAATAGAAATTAAAACCGACCAAAACGGCTATTTCGAAGTAAATCTTCCTAATACTGCTCGGGGGCACTACCAAATTTTTGCCTCAAGTCAAAAAGAAGAAAATCCTTCTCCTAAAAGTAATACCCTCTCATTTCGGATTTTGGGAAAATGCGAAACCTTTTGGTTTTTTCTTAAGGCTTTATTCACACGATTAGCCTTGTTCCTAAAAAAGATTGTCGCTGATTTACTTTTTTGGATTACGATCGAGCTGATTATCTTAATTTATTTAATCTGGAAAATAAGACAAAAAAAAGAATTGCCGCTAACCGTGTCACCACAACAAAACAAGGCCATCATTCCTGAATTAAATTCAGGACAGGCTCTGACGAATCCGCCAGCTGGCAGACAGGATCTAACTGATTCTGAATCAAGTTCAGAATGACGCCCGAGTTATTTTAACAAAATTCAGAATGACGATTGCGCTATCCCTAAATTTATCAGAAATAACGCCCACCACAGAATGGCAACACCGAGGGTTACCACCAAAAGAGAAAGCTTGACAAAAAAACTTTATTAGTTTATGCTTTAGGAAATGGCCGAAGAAAAAAAAAGGAGCTTGGCACCAGTTTTGGCGATCGCCATTGTTTTAATTTTAGTGGGGGTGGCGATGTTCTTATCCCAACAGGAAATTATTTTTCGGGGCCAAGCCTCTCCTTCCACCACCTATTCTTTGGCCAATTCCTACCTCTTTGGCTCTCCTCTTTCCGCCGCCGCTAATGGTCAGGAAAAAATTAAAGTCAGCGTTTTTCTCCTTAACCAACAAGGATTAGGCGTGGATAAAAAACAAATTACCCTAAAAACCCAGCCAAGTGGGGGGTTAAACATCGAAGCCAGCCAACCCACCACCGATAAATCCGGCCAAGCTATTTTCTATCTTTCTTCCTCCACCCCGGGCAGTTTTGAAATAAGCGCCCAGGTAGAGGGACAGGAGTTCCCCCAAAAAATAAGCGTTCACTTCCGATAAACCACGGGACACGAAACAAGGAAAAACAAGGAGGATTGCTACATTGTTACGTTTGTGGTGGGCGTATTGCCATACGCCCGCCAACAAGAAACAGACAACCAAGACGGGTTTATGCAATAAACCCCTACTTCTCATTTGCGTATTTTTAACAACATTACCTCTAACTACAGGCTTTTTCACGAAAAAATTATCCGTCTTCTTTCTTTCCCTAAGAATTCCCAATCTCTTCGTTTTTAATCCTTTAAAAACCTCCTTTTAAAAACGGGCAAATAAATGTTTTGGCTGATAAAATGATAAAAAAAGAACTGTCGTTTTTTTTATCAATCTCACCTCATCACTGATAAAAAACCGCCCTTTGGCCCAAAAACTCTCTTTTGCTATAATATTTTTGTGAAAAAAACCAAAATAACAACCAAAAGGCGATAGTCTTATAATAAATTAGATTTTTTGGGGTAATTTTTCCCTTTTTTAAAAAAATTTTTTCTGAATTTTTTTTGGCAATTTTTCAAAAATTTTTCTGAAATTTTTTTATTTTCTTAAAACTTTTTATTATTTTTTTTCAATTTTTAATTTTTAATAAAAAAATTTAATAAATTTTAAAAAGTTTTAATAAATTTAAAAAAATCTTTCTTAAGAACCCTACCCTCCTTCTTCTTTCCACTTCTTAATATTAAGATGTCTTAATTTACCTTTTGATATGCGGCTAAAATTCGCATGAAATTCATGTGAAAAAATACCCGCAAACTTCTGCGGTAATTACTAAAGCTATTTCTCCATTTTTAGGGCCTATCTAAAACCATCAAAATATATCAACTTTAAAAAATAGGGGACTTGACAAACATTTTATAATAGTGTACGCTTTTTATAATTCTGATAATTTATGATAATTTAAGGCTAAAATTTTATTACCGCAAAAATCATGAACAATCAAAAGGCATCAAACCAAATAGTAGACTTTCTTACTGTTTTTTTGATTTTTTTAATGAGTTTTATTTGGCTGTTTATTTAACATATGCCCCAAACCCTGCTCTCCTCTTTCCGGCTTTATCTTAAAGCCCAAGGGAAAAAGGAAAACACCATCAGGAATTATCTTCAGGACATTGATCACTTTTTCTCTTGGCTTTCCTCCCAAATTAAAGATTCTTCACTGCAAGCGCTTCTTAACGACCCTAACAAAATAGCTCAAAACATAACGGTTAAAAATTTAACTGTCTATCAGCGATTTTTGGAAAAAAATGAAGTTTCCCCTACCACTATCAACCGCCGCCTTTCCTCTCTTCGCCAATTGACAAAGTTTTTCCTTTCTCAAGGTTGGTTAAAAGAAGACCCAATAAAAAAATTAGCCAATATCTCCATTGAAAAAGAAACCGATAAAACTTCGCAAATTCTGGAAAAGTTTGCCAAAGCGCTTGAAGAAGAAGGGAAAAGCAAAACCACCATTAGAAATTATCTTTCTGACGTGAAGGGGTTTTTGGAATGGCACGAAAAAGATTAAAAAGTTAAAAAAATGACCAACAGAATTATTTTGCCTCACGGCAATTATCGTCAGCTTAAATCGTTCCAAACTACAACAATTATTTACGATTTCACGATGGCTTTTTGTAATCAATACCGGTCCCTCCTGACTTACAAGAACTACGAGCAAATGATCGGTGGTGCCAGATCGGGTAAGCAAAATATCGCCGAAGGCAGTCAGGTTTCTGGCACTTCTAAAAAAACAGAGATAAAACTTACCAGCGTTGCCCGTGGGTCACTTGAAGAATTGCTTCAAGATTGCCTTGATTTTCTTCGCCAAAACAATCTTGTTTTGTGGGATAAAAACGATCCCCGGGCTATTACCATCCGCAAGATTGCTTATAAGCCTGATCGGTCTTATGAGTCCTACAAGTCCTATCTTAAAGACCCGGAAAGCGCCGTCAACTGCCTAATTTGCTTAATTCATCAGGCTAATTTTCTTCTTGACCGTCAGCTTGAAGCTTTAGAAAAAGATTTTTTAGAAAATGGCGGCTTCACTGAAAGGCTTTATCGGGAAAGAAGCGAAGCAAGAAAAAAGCAAAAATATGACTAATAGGACTAATAGGACCAATAATAGGACCAACTCAGCGGGCTTTTTAGAACCATTGCAAATTCAGGCTTACCTGAAAAGGCTTAAAAAGGAAGGGGCTTCTCCGGCCACTCTTAAACGCAAGGAGGCGGCCTTAAAAAAATTCCAAAGCTGGCAGGGAAAAGAATACGGACCAAAGTATCCCTTGCCAAAAGGCGCCCCTAAGCCCAAAAAGATAATCTCTAAGAAGGGAATTTTCCCCAAGGCTTTTCCTCCTTTTTTAAGATATTTTTCTTTCCTAATCGGTTTGGTGCTTTTGGCTAGTTTAGGCTGGGGAGTTTATAGCCAATTTTTTGCCCAGCCGAAAGAAACCCCCTCCATGGCCTTCCCTACTAACCCGCCGCTCTTAATTTCTTTTCAGGGTCAGCTTACCGATGATGACGGCACTCCGATTAATGCCACTATTCCTGCCATTTTCCGCCTTTATAATGTGGACGAGGGTGGTACCGCTCTTTGGGAAGAGCAAAAAAATGTCTCCACCGACCAGGACGGCATTTTCAATACTTTCTTGGGTGACACCGCCACGCTGGATCCGGCCATTTTTCGCGACAATATGAATCTTTGGCTGGCAATTGAAATCGACAACGACGGGGAAATGGAACCCCGTCAGCAAATTGCCACCGTGGGCTATGCTTTCAATTCCCGCTATCTTCAAGGTTATGAGGCCACCACAGCAGCTACCGCTAACACCATACCGGTTATTAATGCCGATGGCGATTTAATTTTAGCCTCCTCCTCTCCCGCCATTGAAGCCACCTCCGGCACCTTTGGCCTTAAAGGCGAAGCGATTACTATTCAATCAACCGGCGGCACGGGCGGCGGGGATATTTTAATTCAGCCCGATGCCGATACCCAAGGACAGGTAATTATCTACTCGGCAACTACCGCCGACAATTCTTTTACCGTTCAAAATAGCAATATCACCACTGGCTCGCTAATTTATGGCGAGGCCGGTACTAGCGCTAGCGGTTATAACCTGCTAAAACTTACCTCCGGAAGCCTTTTAACCGATAAGTTTGTGGTTGACTATGCCGGCAACACCGACATCGCCGGCAACTTAACCGTTGACAGTTCCGGATTTTTTGGCAATAGTGTCGGCATCGGCACCACCAGCCCCGGGGCAACCTTGGATGTTAACGGCAACTTACGAATTGGCACCCTGACAACAGGCTCCACCGATACCGTCTTAACCCACTCCAACAATATTGTCCAGCAAAGAACAATTGATCCCCGGGTTTGGGGGGAAACCTTGGTAGACGGCAGCGGTAGTGCCGGCTATGTGGCCTACTGGCAGGATGCCAATACCCTGACGGGGGAGCAATACCTCGCCACCTCAAGAGGTGGCACCGGCGATGACACCTCCTCTACCACTGGTGTCCCCTACATTTCTTCCGGCAACTGGCAATATGAATCAAGTTTAAATGTGAGCCGGGGCGGCACTGGGTTTTCTTCTTTAGCAGCTGGCTCCCTAATCTACGGTTCCGGCTCCTCCCCAATGAACGCTTTAGCAATTGGCACTACTAACTATGTTTTAACCTCCAATGGTTCTGCTCCTAACTGGTCACTAATTAGCCAGGCAAATATCAGTCCTGATTCTCTAGACTTTGACCAATTCCAGGATACCCTAGATCTGGATACTGACTTAGTCTTAAATCAAGCCGCTTACACCTGGACGCAAAACTTTACCGGAGCAACTACTACCGGCTTAACTTACAACGCTAATGCTTTAACTTCAGGAAAAGGGGTATATGTTTCTTCTACTTCAACTGGTTTAACAGGAAACTTGGCAGAAATAAGTCTGTCGGGAAACAATGCCGCCAACACCGGTAATGTTTTAAGACTGGCCCAAACTGGCGCCTTATCAGCGGCAATTCCTTTAATGGTGACCAATCTTGGCGCCGGCGCTTCCTTCAGGGTTAACGATGAAACGGGCGACAATGACAGCACCCCCTTTATTATTGATGCTTCCGGCGCTGTGGGGGTGGGAACAGCCATGCCAAACGCCTCGGCAATTCTTGATTTAACTTCAACCGCCAAGGGCTTTCTTGCTCCAAGAATGACTACCAGCCAAAGAGATGCTATTGTTAACCCCGCCGCCGGCCTTTTAATCTATAACACCACCACCAATCAATATAACATGTATAACGGCACGGGCTGGACTCTTATTGGCGGCGGAGATGTTTCTTGGAGTAGCTTAATTGACCCGACAGAAAATCTCTTGCTAAACCATGGGGCCTACACCACCACCTTTACCTGGGGAGCCTCAACCGGAGCTAATAACCTCTTTACCCTTACCGATACGGCCAACAATACCGGCACGGGCTACCTTTTAAACCTTAATACCGCCACGGGGTCAAGTCTTAAACCTTTAAGGGTGGCTTCGGCCGGAGTTGAGGCTTTGGCCATCGATGCCGCCGGCAATGTGGGGATCGGGACAACGAGCCCGGGAGAAAAGTTGGATGTAGTTGGAGCAATCCGTTCCAGTGGAGTCGATGTATCATCTTTAAATCCAGGAACAAGCACCACCGGAGGTTTATATTTAGGTGCACATATGGGACACCTTATACTTGACTTAAGAAATAATGATTCCAATGACTCAATTGCTTTCCGATATTCAGCGGCAAACAACACAGTAGTAGATACTATTGGTCTAGTTATGAAAGGCGGAACTGGCAACGTCGGCATCGGCACCACCAGCCCCGGGGCAACCTTGGATGTTAACGGCAACTTACGAATTGGCACCCTGACAACAGGCTCCACCGATACCGTCTTAACCCACTCCAACAATATTGTCCAGCAAAGAACAATTGATCCCCGGGTTTGGGGGGAAACCTTGGTAGACGGCAGCGGTAGTGCCGGCTATGTGGCCTACTGGCAGGATGCCAATACCCTGACGGGGGAGCAATACCTCGCCACCTCAAGAGGTGGCACCGGCGATGACACCTCCTCTACCACTGGTGTCCCCTACATTTCTTCCGGCAACTGGCAATATGAATCAAGTTTAAATGTGAGCCGGGGCGGCACTGGGTTTTCTTCTTTAGCAGCTGGCTCCCTAATCTACGGTTCCGGCTCCTCCCCAATGAACGCTTTAGCAATTGGCACTACTAACTATGTTTTAACCTCCAATGGTTCTGCTCCTAACTGGTCACTAATTAGCCAGGCAAATATCAGTCCTGATTCTCTAGACTTTGACCAATTCCAGGATACCCTAGATCTGGATACTGACTTAGTCTTAAATCAAGCCGCTTACACCTGGACGCAAAACTTTACCGGAGCAACTACTACCGGCTTAACTTACAACGCTAATGCTTTAACTTCAGGAAAAGGGGTATATGTTTCTTCTACTTCAACTGGTTTAACAGGAAACTTGGCAGAAATAAGTCTGTCGGGAAACAATGCCGCCAACACCGGTAATGTTTTAAGACTGGCCCAAACTGGCGCCTTATCAGCGGCAATTCCTTTAATGGTGACCAATCTTGGCGCCGGCGCTTCCTTCAGGGTTAACGATGAAACGGGCGACAATGACAGCACCCCCTTTATTATTGATGCTTCCGGCGCTGTGGGGGTGGGAACAGCCATGCCAAACGCCTCGGCAATTCTTGATTTAACTTCAACCGCCAAGGGCTTTCTTGCTCCAAGAATGACTACCAGCCAAAGAGATGCTATTGTTAACCCCGCCGCCGGCCTTTTAATCTATAACACCACCACCAATCAATATAACATGTATAACGGCACGGGCTGGACTCTTATTGGCGGCGGAGATGTTTCTTGGAGTAGCTTAATTGACCCGACAGAAAATCTCTTGCTAAACCATGGGGCCTACACCACCACCTTTACCTGGGGAGCCTCAACCGGAGCTAATAACCTCTTTACCCTTACCGATACGGCCAACAATACCGGCACGGGCTACCTTTTAAACCTTAATACCGCCACGGGGTCAAGTCTTAAACCTTTAAGGGTGGCTTCGGCCGGAGTTGAGGCTTTGGCCATCGATGCCGCCGGCAATGTGGGGATCGGGACAACGAGCCCGGGAGAAAAGTTGGATGTAGTTGGAGCAATCCGTTCCAGTGGAGTCGATGTATCATCTTTAAATCCAGGAACAAGCACCACCGGAGGTTTATATTTAGGTGCACATATGGGACACCTTATACTTGACTTAAGAAATAATGATTCCAATGACTCAATTGCTTTCCGATATTCAGCGGCAAACAACACAGTAGTAGATACTATTGGTCTAGTTATGAAAGGCGGAACTGGCAACGTCGGCATCGGCACCACCAGCCCCGGGGCAACCTTGGATGTTAACGGCAACTTACGAATTGGCACCCTGACAACAGGCTCCACCGATACCGTCTTAACCCACTCCAACAATATTGTCCAGCAAAGAACAATTGATCCCCGGGTTTGGGGGGAAACCTTGGTAGACGGCAGCGGTAGTGCCGGCTATGTGGCCTACTGGCAGGATGCCAATACCCTGACGGGGGAGCAATACCTCGCCACCTCAAGAGGTGGCACCGGCGATGACACCTCCTCTACCACTGGTGTCCCCTACATTTCTTCCGGCAACTGGCAATATGAATCAAGTTTAAATGTGAGCCGGGGCGGCACTGGGTTTTCTTCTTTAGCAGCTGGCTCCCTAATCTACGGTTCCGGCTCCTCCCCAATGAACGCTTTAGCAATTGGCACTACTAACTATGTTTTAACCTCCAATGGTTCTGCTCCTAACTGGTCACTAATTAGCCAGGCAAATATCAGTCCTGATTCTCTAGACTTTGACCAATTCCAGGATACCCTAGATCTGGATACTGACTTAGTCTTAAATCAAGCCGCTTACACCTGGACGCAAAACTTTACCGGAGCAACTACTACCGGCTTAACTTACAACGCTAATGCTTTAACTTCAGGAAAAGGGGTATATGTTTCTTCTACTTCAACTGGTTTAACAGGAAACTTGGCAGAAATAAGTCTGTCGGGAAACAATGCCGCCAACACCGGTAATGTTTTAAGACTGGCCCAAACTGGCGCCTTATCAGCGGCAATTCCTTTAATGGTGACCAATCTTGGCGCCGGCGCTTCCTTCAGGGTTAACGATGAAACGGGCGACAATGACAGCACCCCCTTTATTATTGATGCTTCCGGCGCTGTGGGGGTGGGAACAGCCATGCCAAACGCCTCGGCAATTCTTGATTTAACTTCAACCGCCAAGGGCTTTCTTGCTCCAAGAATGACTACCAGCCAAAGAGATGCTATTGTTAACCCCGCCGCCGGCCTTTTAATCTATAACACCACCACCAATCAATATAACATGTATAACGGCACGGGCTGGACTCTTATTGGCGGCGGAGATGTTTCTTGGAGTAGCTTAATTGACCCGACAGAAAATCTCTTGCTAAACCATGGGGCCTACACCACCACCTTTACCTGGGGAGCCTCAACCGGAGCTAATAACCTCTTTACCCTTACCGATACGGCCAACAATACCGGCACGGGCTACCTTTTAAACCTTAATACCGCCACGGGGTCAAGTCTTAAACCTTTAAGGGTGGCTTCGGCCGGAGTTGAGGCTTTGGCCATCGATGCCGCCGGCAATGTGGGGATCGGGACAACGAGCCCGGGAGAAAAGTTGGATGTAGTTGGAGCAATCCGTTCCAGTGGAGTCGATGTATCATCTTTAAATCCAGGAACAAGCACCACCGGAGGTTTATATTTAGGTGCACATATGGGACACCTTATACTTGACTTAAGAAATAATGATTCCAATGACTCAATTGCTTTCCGATATTCAGCGGCAAACAACACAGTAGTAGATACTATTGGTCTAGTTATGAAAGGCGGAACTGGCAACGTCGGCATCGGCACCACCAGCCCCGGGGCAACCTTGGATGTTAACGGCAACTTACGAATTGGCACCCTGACAACAGGCTCCACCGATACCGTCTTAACCCACTCCAACAATATTGTCCAGCAAAGAACAATTGATCCCCGGGTTTGGGGGGAAACCTTGGTAGACGGCAGCGGTAGTGCCGGCTATGTGGCCTACTGGCAGGATGCCAATACCCTGACGGGGGAGCAATACCTCGCCACCTCAAGAGGTGGCACCGGCGATGACACCTCCTCTACCACTGGTGTCCCCTACATTTCTTCCGGCAACTGGCAATATGAATCAAGTTTAAATGTGAGCCGGGGCGGCACTGGGTTTTCTTCTTTAGCAGCTGGCTCCCTAATCTACGGTTCCGGCTCCTCCCCAATGAACGCTTTAGCAATTGGCACTACTAACTATGTTTTAACCTCCAATGGTTCTGCTCCTAACTGGTCACTAATTAGCCAGGCAAATATCAGTCCTGATTCTCTAGACTTTGACCAATTCCAGGATACCCTAGATCTGGATACTGACTTAGTCTTAAATCAAGCCGCTTACACCTGGACGCAAAACTTTACCGGAGCAACTACTACCGGCTTAACTTACAACGCTAATGCTTTAACTTCAGGAAAAGGGGTATATGTTTCTTCTACTTCAACTGGTTTAACAGGAAACTTGGCAGAAATAAGTCTGTCGGGAAACAATGCCGCCAACACCGGTAATGTTTTAAGACTGGCCCAAACTGGCGCCTTATCAGCGGCAATTCCTTTAATGGTGACCAATCTTGGCGCCGGCGCTTCCTTCAGGGTTAACGATGAAACGGGCGACAATGACAGCACCCCCTTTATTATTGATGCTTCCGGCGCTGTGGGGGTGGGAACAGCCATGCCAAACGCCTCGGCAATTCTTGATTTAACTTCAACCGCCAAGGGCTTTCTTGCTCCAAGAATGACTACCAGCCAAAGAGATGCTATTGTTAACCCCGCCGCCGGCCTTTTAATCTATAACACCACCACCAATCAATATAACATGTATAACGGCACGGGCTGGACTCTTATTGGCGGCGGAGATGTTTCTTGGAGTAGCTTAATTGACCCGACAGAAAATCTCTTGCTAAACCATGGGGCCTACACCACCACCTTTACCTGGGGAGCCTCAACCGGAGCTAATAACCTCTTTACCCTTACCGATACGGCCAACAATACCGGCACGGGCTACCTTTTAAACCTTAATACCGCCACGGGGTCAAGTCTTAAACCTTTAAGGGTGGCTTCGGCCGGAGTTGAGGCTTTGGCCATCGATGCCGCCGGCAATGTGGGGATCGGGACAACGAGCCCGGGAGAAAAGTTGGATGTAGTTGGAGCAATCCGTTCCAGTGGAGTCGATGTATCATCTTTAAATCCAGGAACAAGCACCACCGGAGGTTTATATTTAGGTGCACATATGGGACACCTTATACTTGACTTAAGAAATAATGATTCCAATGACTCAATTGCTTTCCGATATTCAGCGGCAAACAACACAGTAGTAGATACTATTGGTCTAGTTATGAAAGGCGGAACTGGCAACGTCGGCATCGGCACCACCAGCCCCGGGGCAACCTTGGATGTTAACGGCAACTTACGAATTGGCACCCTGACAACAGGCTCCACCGATACCGTCTTAACCCACTCCAACAATATTGTCCAGCAAAGAACAATTGATCCCCGGGTTTGGGGGGAAACCTTGGTAGACGGCAGCGGTAGTGCCGGCTATGTGGCCTACTGGCAGGATGCCAATACCCTGACGGGGGAGCAATACCTCGCCACCTCAAGAGGTGGCACCGGCGATGACACCTCCTCTACCACTGGTGTCCCCTACATTTCTTCCGGCAACTGGCAATATGAATCAAGTTTAAATGTGAGCCGGGGCGGCACTGGGTTTTCTTCTTTAGCAGCTGGCTCCCTAATCTACGGTTCCGGCTCCTCCCCAATGAACGCTTTAGCAATTGGCACTACTAACTATGTTTTAACCTCCAATGGTTCTGCTCCTAACTGGTCACTAATTAGCCAGGCAAATATCAGTCCTGATTCTCTAGACTTTGACCAATTCCAGGATACCCTAGATCTGGATACTGACTTAGTCTTAAATCAAGCCGCTTACACCTGGACGCAAAACTTTACCGGAGCAACTACTACCGGCTTAACTTACAACGCTAATGCTTTAACTTCAGGAAAAGGGGTATATGTTTCTTCTACTTCAACTGGTTTAACAGGAAACTTGGCAGAAATAAGTCTGTCGGGAAACAATGCCGCCAACACCGGTAATGTTTTAAGACTGGCCCAAACTGGCGCCTTATCAGCGGCAATTCCTTTAATGGTGACCAATCTTGGCGCCGGCGCTTCCTTCAGGGTTAACGATGAAACGGGCGACAATGACAGCACCCCCTTTATTATTGATGCTTCCGGCGCTGTGGGGGTGGGAACAGCCATGCCAAACGCCTCGGCAATTCTTGATTTAACTTCAACCGCCAAGGGCTTTCTTGCTCCAAGAATGACTACCAGCCAAAGAGATGCTATTGTTAACCCCGCCGCCGGCCTTTTAATCTATAACACCACCACCAATCAATATAACATGTATAACGGCACGGGCTGGACTCTTATTGGCGGCGGAGATGTTTCTTGGAGTAGCTTAATTGACCCGACAGAAAATCTCTTGCTAAACCATGGGGCCTACACCACCACCTTTACCTGGGGAGCCTCAACCGGAGCTAATAACCTCTTTACCCTTACCGATACGGCCAACAATACCGGCACGGGCTACCTTTTAAACCTTAATACCGCCACGGGGTCAAGTCTTAAACCTTTAAGGGTGGCTTCGGCCGGAGTTGAGGCTTTGGCCATCGATGCCGCCGGCAATGTGGGAATTGGGACGACGAGTCCGGGGGCAAAGCTACATGTAAATGCTGGTGCAGCACAATTGACAATGGAAAGAGATGAAACCCACATTAACACATGGGATTTCAGAATCACTCAGGAGGCGGGCATCTCTGCAAACTCCCTATACCTGAGAGCGTCAGAAAATACAGCCGACTTTGGAATAAGGGCAGCTAATTCTGGGAACGTCCAGTTCATTTTGAAGGGCCCAACAGGCAACGTCGGCATCGGGACGACGGCGCCGGGGGCGAAGCTTGATGTTAACGGAACGGGTAGGTTTGCCACTTCCGTGTCTTCGCCTCTTTTTCAAGGTGATACCGGGGCGGTTACCTTTGGCAATGCTTCCTATGCCACCACCATTGCCGGTTCAGGATTAACCATCTCTCCTACTGCCTGGACAGCCACTCCTACCATATCAGGGCTTATTACCGCTACTTTAGGATTAACCGCCAATGGAGCCTTAACCGCCAACAGCACCTTCACTTTAGGAGACGGCGCTGATGCCGGTTCGGTTAATACCTCAAGTTGGGATATCTCCACCACTGGCGTCGCCTCGGGATTTACCGGCCTTACTTCCTCCGGCACGATCACCTTCTCTTCTCTGGCCGCCAACCGACTGGTGACCACCACCACAGGAGGAGAACTAACCACCAGCGCCGAGGGGACTGTCGGCCAGCCCTTACTTTCCGGAGGGACATCCTCCCCCAACTGGGGGACTCTTGGTCTGGTTTATGGCGGTACCAATGCCGATCTTTCCGGGGTGGCCCAAGGAGGGCTAATTTACAAGGAAACTTCCGCCTTAGCCGGCACCGGGGCCTTAACGGGAATTCTTCAGGGAAATAACGCCAGCGCCCCCACCGCCATCACCGGCACCGCCAATTATCTGCCCAAATGGTCCTCAACCGCCCCTTACCTCACCACCGCTTCCCAAATTTTCGACAGCGGCGCTAATGTCGGCATTGGCAATAGCAATCCTCAAGCCCTGCTTCATGTGGGCGCCGGCGGCACGCCCAATTATGCTTCAAGCGGCGATGTTTATATCCAAAACGATCTCGAAGTGGACGGCACCATTTACGGCGCGCTGGATATTACCGACGCCACTTTTGACTTTTTGGAAGTTAAGCGGGCGGCCACTTTCTCCGCCCAAATCGCCTCGGATATTCCCATTACCGTTAAAAACACCGGCGGCAATGAGGTGGCGCGGTTCACCAACGAGGGCAAGCTAAGACTTGGTTCTGCCGGCGCGCCCACCGACACTTTAGATATTGATGGCGACGCTGATATTTCCGGCAACTTGGATGTGGGCAATGGCCTTGATGTTTTAGGCGCCAACTTCACCGTCGGCGGCGCTAACTTTACCGTTAGCCAAGCCGGCACGGTGACCGGCGGCACCTACAACGGCCAAACTATTTCCTCCACTGCCAGCTTTACCGGCACTCTTAGCGTCGCTTCAACCTTCAACGCTAATAGCAATGTGGGCTTGGGAAACGAAGCCACCGACACCATCAACGCCGCCGGGCAATTTGTCTCCGGCCTTATCCCCCAAACAAACAGTTATAACCTTGGCTCCCCCACTAACCACTGGGGCGCTTTGTACGTTGATTCCATTTACGGCGGTCAGGTGGGCGAATTTGACTTTCTTAAGGCCCGGGGCGCCACCCTCTCGGCCGAAATCCCCACCGACAAAACCTTGGTTTTGGAAGGCCTTGCTTCCGGCCATACCGCCAATTTAATTGAAGCCAACGCCAACGGCGCCACCGCTCTCACCCTCTCCCCGGCCGGCAATTTAACCTTAGGAGGAACGATAACTTTACCCAACGGTAACACCTTAACCGGCGTGGCTTCTTATATTCAATTTAACAATGGCATAAGCGTTGGCGGGGGAACCACCTATCGGCTCACCTCCACTGGCGACGCATATCTTAATAATCTCTACACCGGCGGAACGCAAAGGCTTTCTTCAACCGGCGCCCTTGCCAACATTACCGACTACAGCCAATCCTCCGGCAATTTCGCCATTTCGGGAACTGGCACTTTCTCTACCGCCACCGGCAATATCTCCCTAAATGGAGCCACCACCGTAGCCGACGGCAAATCTTTCACCGCCAACGGGCCGGTGACCTTGGGCGACGGGGGCGATGCGGTGGCCATTAACAGCAACATTTGGGATATTACCTCGGCCGGCGTCGCTTCCGGCTTAACCCAATTAACCGTTGACAACCTCCAGCTTGACGGCAACACTCTTTCTTCAACCACGGACAACATTACTCTTGACGCCGCCGCTTACTTGGTGATTGCCGACCAAATTGCCTCAAGCTTAATTCCTTCCGCCACCAACACTTATGATTTGGGCTCCCCGGAGAACTACTGGGACGATGCTTACATCAACACTTTAACCGCTAATTCGCTAAATTTTGATTTTATCGCCGCCCGCGGCGCCACTTTTTCGGCCGAAATCCCCACCGACAAAACCTTGGTTCTTAATGCCGCTACCGGCCAAACCGCCAATCTTTTGGAAATCAATTCCGCCCCCGGCGCCAGCGGCGACTTAATGGTGGTCACCGGCGGCGGCAATGTCGGCATTGGCAACAGCAATCCGGGAACATATAAATTAGATGTGGCGGGCACGGGAAGATTTAATTCCACCGCTAATCCGGGGTTAACGGTTGGCAACGGCGCTATTGGCTATTTAAAAATTGGCGGCTCAACTATTTATGATAACAACAGCGACTTAACTTTAGACTCCGATACTGCCTTGGTGATTTTAGCCGATGATTTGCAAATTAACGGCAATGATATTTATGATTCCGGCGCAAACCAGAGAATCAATTTGGGCGCCACCACCACTTTATACAACACCACCACCATCCTTTCGGGCACCACCGCCTTAACCGCCTCTTCCTTGGCAACCTTTACCACCGCCTCCTCTTTGGCAATGCCCGCCACCACCTCTTTAACCTTAGGCGGTTCAGCAACCATCTACGGCGGCACGACGGCTTCAGGAACACTAACTCTTCAGTCAACTTCAAACGCCACCAAAGGCAATATCCTAATTAATCCTTCTGGCGGCAATGTCGGCATCGGGACGACGGGGCCGGGGGCGAAATTATCTATTAATGGCTCGCCAGCGATAGAGTTTGCTTCTTGCGGGACTTCTTACGGAGGTTGTTATATCAAGGAAGGATGGGGCCCTGAATTATATTCCAATACATCGCAACCTTTTCAAGTTTTAAATACTTCACTTTTGGTTGGATATGACCAAACAGATTCAACCGCCAGAGGAAGCGGTAATTTACTCGTAAGCGGCAATGTCGGCATCGGGACGACGGGGCCGAACACTGAACTAAGTTTAAATCACGGTTATATAAATTTTGAGCCCTCGCTAACCTCGTGGCTAAAAACTGGAGGAGAAGGAATACTTATGTGGAACTCTAATGATATTGAGTGGCTCGAATCAACATACGAGAGCGGATACGGCCACAGATTATATTCCATCGATCCTGGGGCAGGTGCAGTTACACACCTTCGGCTAGCCGCAAGAAATAACTCTGCCTCGTGGACAGATATGGTTACTTTTGTTTCTAACGGCAACGTCGGCATCGGGACGACGGGGCCACAACATAAATTACATATTTATACGACAACCGCACAAGAGGGAATAATTATTAACGCTGGCACTTATCCAGAAATCAGATTTGAAGAGGCTGGAACAGTAAGAGGCTATCTTAGCGTTGCTGGAAGCGCAGGAGGATATGGAACAGGCACATTAGCTGATTCTATGATACTTCGCGCTGAAGGTAATATGCATCTTATTACGAATGCAGGGACTGTGGTACAAACATTAACCAGTGGCGGCAATGTGGGCATTGGGACAACAACTCCGGGGGCAAGACTGGATGTTAACGGCAATTTAAAAATCGCCACCCTGACAACCGGCGCCACCAATACGGTTTTAACCCACAGCGGCAATATTGTCCAGCAAAGAACCATTGATTCCCGAGTTTGGGGATCAGCGTTGGTTGATTATTCCGGCACCTCGGCTAACTACATTCCCAAAATGCTTGACGCCGACACGATTACCAATTCCCTAATTTACGAAGCCGCCAGCAGCCGCCGCATCGGCATTAGCACCACCAGCCCGGGTTCAAAATTAACCGTTGCCGGCGGCGCTTCCTATTTTGGCGCCCTGCCTGCCCCCACCGGAGTAGTGGCCACTCCCACCTCGGGAGGCGGCTTAGTGGCGGGAACTTACTATTATGTGGTCAACGCCTTTGACAGCAACAACCTTTCCTCAAACAAATCAAGCCAGGTTTCCTGCACGGTTGATGGCTCTACCACCACCGCCTGCCAAATTTCCTGGGTGGCCGTTCCCGGCGCCACCAACTACCGCGTTTACGGCAGAGCCAGCAACGCCCAAAACCAATACTGGCAAACCACTTCTCTCTACTACACCGACACCGGCGCCGCCGGCGCCAGCGACACGCCGCCGGGACCAATCTCCGCTTTCTTTACCGGCAATATAAAAGCGGAACGCTTTGCGGATTCGGCTAACGACACCTACTACCTTGATCCGGCCTATGCCACTCTTTCCCTCACCACCGCCGGAGCGGCGGGCATCGGCTACTCGGCCGGCCAGATGAGCGGTGCCACCGCCAAGCTGGCCGTTGACGGCAATGTGGGAATTGGGACGACGAGTCCGGGGGCAAAGCTACATGTAAATGCTGGTGCAGCACAATTGACAATGGAAAGAGATGAAACCCACATTAACACATGGGATTTCAGAATCACTCAGGAGGCGGGCATCTCTGCAAACTCCCTATACCTGAGAGCGTCAGAAAATACAGCCGACTTTGGAATAAGGGCAGCTAATTCTGGGAACGTCCAGTTCATTTTGAAGGGCCCAACAGGCAACGTCGGCATCGGGACAGTTTTCGGCGAAGCAGATACTACAGGAAAATTGAACGTAAGAAAAGATAGCACAGCAGATGGAATGATTAGCGATGTTCTTACGTTGCGCAATCATTGGCATACCGTTACTAATATAGGAACTGGAATTGCATTGAGATTTAAACAAGGATCAACCAGCGAAACCGGAAAGCTTGTTGATATTGGTTCAATTGCTGAAAGTGGGTGGAGCAACGCAGTCGGTTTCTTTGTTAAGACTGGTGGTACTGAAAGGTTAAGAATAAGTAACGGCGGCAACGTCGGCATCGGGACAGCGAGTCCAAGTTACCCACTACACGTATATAAAAATGCAGGTGACTGGACGGCGCGCTTCCAAAACACTTCGGGATCCATAGATATTGGACCAGCCAATGGTAGTGGAGCCCACATTTATACAGACCTAAGCCAATTTTTCTTTAATCAACCCATTACCCTCACGGGCACCAGCAGTATTTCTTCTTATTCCACGAATAATCTCTATCTTAAAACAGGTACGCAGGCTAACACAAGGATGACAATTCTTGCTAGTAATGGCAATGTCGGCATCGGGACGACGGGGCCTGTTCAAAAATTGCATGTTGAAGGCAATTGTGTAACGGGAGATACAAAGTTAGCAATTTTTGAGGATCACAGTTCACAGTTCACAGTTCACAGCAATGCTCCTTCAGAGCAGATCACAGATCACAGATCACAGTTCACGGAAATACAAATAAAGGATATAAAATCAGGAACAAAAGTATATTCGCTAAATCAAGAAACTGGGAAACTAGAACCTGCTAGGATCAACAAACTTCTTGACATGGGAACAAAGCCTGTATTTAAATTAACTACAGAGGGTGGAAAAGAGATTCGCACCACTGGCAACCACCCATATCTTGCCCAACTATCTTATGAACAATACCAGCAAAGAGTTCAACTTCGAGAAACTGGAAGTTTGGAAGAAGAGTATGGCCTTAGTCAAGGCGATCTATCAGTTGCTCGAGAGTTTTCCCAAACACGAGAGGTATGGTCTAGTGGATCAACTTCGCCGAGCAGCAACCTCAATTCTTCTGAATATCGCCGAGGGGAACGGGAGGTACAGCCACAAGGAATTTATCCAATTTCTCTATCAGGCCAGGGGCAGTCTCTACGAGGTGGTGGCTTGTCTCAAACTAACTCAAGAGCTGGGTTACTTAACTCAGCAACAGATTACTCCTCTACTCCAACAGACTCACGAGATCAACAGGATGCTCTCGGGGCTGATCAATTATCTCAAGAAGAAAGCTGGCAAAGCCAGCTAAATCACGGTTCACCGTTCACGGATCACAGATGGGTGAAGGTGATTTATTTATCTCCAGGTGACTCTATTGCTACCGCTTCTTTCTGTGAACCAAGAACAGTGAACGGTGAACCACGAGCCGAAGGCGAGTATAACTCCCGTGAACTACGATCTGTGAACTGTGAACCATACGTTGTTTGGGACAAAATCGTTTCCATCGAGTATGTTGGCTATGAGCAGGTCTATGACATAGAGGTTGAGGGCACGCATAACTTTGTTGCTAATGGAATTTTGGCCCATAACACGTATATTAGCGGCAATGTCGGCATCGGGACGACGAGTCCGGGGTACAAACTAGACGTAAATGGAACACTAAACGCCACATCAATCTATGAGAACGGAACACCGCTCTCTAACAGTTATAGCAACGTTGTTTATAAATATGGGCCAACAGGTTTAAATGGAGCGGCCACTAGTGATTTTGGATTAAGAATTACTCACTCAACTGGTGATACCAGTCACGCTGACCATGGTTCTTATTTAGTTAACATTAAAAGCAGGTACATTGATGAAACGTGGCTTTTCTACTTAGCATCTGAATATCTCGGGGCATACAAGTATAATATAGAGCGGGTGGGTGGGCATACGAACAGCGTTACCGCAGTACTGGTAACAAATACTAGTACGAGTTTTCAATTAGAACTGCAAACATCAGGATCACAAAATGACTGGCATAGCGTAACGGTCACTAGAGTTGGGTATTCTCAGTCCGGTAATCCAACGTTTAGTTACATTGATTCCACAGCATTTAGTGCTGGTACTACTGTTGGTAGGAAATCTTGGATTGGGAATAACAATGGTGGAACAAGTACTTACTATAGCGGCAACGTCGGCATCGGGACGACGAGTCCAGGGTATACACTACATGTTAACGGCACGGCCAATATCGGCTCTTCTTTATACGTTGCCGGCAACCAACGCTTTAATTCCTCCGGCGCTCTTATTCCCCATACCGTTTCTTCAACCACTAAATTTACTAACCTTAACGCCGATATGGTTGACGGTTATAGCTACTCCTCCTCTTGGCCAAATGCCTCAAATACTGTCCTGCGTTCAGGCTCCACTACAAACTACATACCAAAATGGAGCGGAACCTATACCCTAACTAATTCAATTATCTACGATAACGGCACCAATGTCGGCATCGGGACGACAAGTCCGGGGCAAAAGTTACATGTGCAGGGTACTATTCAAGTTGGTAGCTCTACTTCTGGCGGAAACTTCTACCAAGATGCCCAAACTGGTTGGGAAAGCGTAGTATCTGTTTATCGTGCAGGAGTGCTGAAAAGCGGAATAACAACAAATGGAAACGATGCAATTGGTTTATCAACAGGTGGTATCGCTTGGACTAATGCAAAATTGGCAATTTTAGGAAACGGCAATGTCGGCATCGGGACGACGAGTCCGGGGGCGAAGTTAGATGTGAGAGCGGGGAATCTTCGAGTTTATGGCGGTAGTGATATTATCTTGCAAGACGACTCAACCGATCCTGGAGATTTGATATTTAGAGATAGTAGTAACACTGAATATGGAAGAGTCTATTCAGCAAGCGGCGGGGCCCTTCATTTAAGTGGTGGTTCAAATACAGATGCTGAACTTACCGTTTATGATTCTGGAGCAATTTATTTCAACTCCGGCATTGGCAACAGAACCTCGCAGTATCACCAACTACACATCGATGCCGGGACCTGGGAGGTTTTCCGATATAGCTCCAGCCGAAAACTCAAATCAAACATAACTGATTTAGAAATTGACTCCTCAAAGATATACGACCTCCACCCGGTTTCTTTCACTCCTAACGATAACCCGGATATTAGGAATTTTGGGTTTATTGCCGAGGAGGCTATTGAAATAATTCCCGACTTGGTCTTGCTTGAGGCCGACGGTAGTCCTGGAGGTTTTCGATACGCCGATTTAAGCGTGCTTATACTTAACGAAATGATCAAGCAAAAACCCATTATAGACAATATTTCCCTTGAATCAATTGACGATTTTAAGCCCAAGGAGGCTAGCGATTCTGCCTTCAGTTTAGTAAAAAAATCTACCGAGAAAATAATTAAAAATGCCGCAGTTTTTGCCGAATTAGCGACAGCCAAGATTTATTCTGGACTTGTCGAAACCACTAACCTTATCACTGATAATTTGACCGCTAAAAGAATCACCAGCGAGGAGGTTATTTCGCCCCTTATTGAGACCGAGGAGATTAAGTTTAGCGAAAATGCCCGCCTTCGCCAAGGCTCCGGCGGGCAGGCAAAAGTAGCCATCGTTAATGCTGACGATGAGCCGACAGCGGAGTTTAACACGGAAACAAAAGAAACCACCCTCTTTGGCGACTTGGAGGTGGGCGGCAATGTCGGTATTGGGCAGGAAGTCAGCGCCCCCAAGGCCAGCTTTGGCGATTTGCTGGCGCAAAAGATTAACACGGATGAAATTCAGGCAAACACGATTCACGCGGATACGGCGCAGATTAGCGCGGATGCGACTATTTCCGGGACTTTATACGTTGACCGCGTGGTGGCCCGGCAGGGAGGGTTTGGAGAATTATTGGCGGAGAACATCAGCATGGACAGCATAAAGTCTATTGTTAAAGAAGAGGTAGGGATCCTGAATTCCACCCAAGGCGGACAGGCAAGCCAGGATGACGGGGGCGGAAGTCAGGATGATGATGTTCTTAGCCGTCATTCTGACGAAAGTCAGAATCTGGACAGCGGAGAACCAAGCCAAGAAGAATTCGACCTTCAGGCGCTTTTGGCAAAAGTGGAGGAATGGGCGGGGACAAGCGCTAAGAACGACTTAACGCTTGAGTGCACAACTGGGGCAGAAAACCAGATCCTGAATCAAGTTCAGGATGACGGTTCGGTGGTGAGTCAGAATGACGAGGGCGGGGTGGTTCAGGATGACGAGGGCGGGGTGGTTCAGGATGACGGGAATCTTAATAGTCATCCTGACGAAAGTCAGGATCAAACCTTAAACCAAGCCCAAAAGAAAAACCTTTGCCTAGTGGATACCGACTTTACCGTTTTGGGCGGGCGGACCTCTCTGGCCGACACTGCCATCGCCGGCCAACTTTCCGTGGGCAGTTTAGTGATTAACAATAATTCCCTTGATGTTTTAGGCGACACTTTATACATTCAAAAATTAGCCATGGGAGGGCTGGACATCTTAAACGGCAAACTCACCGTGGACATTGACGGCAATGTCTTTATCGCCGCTCATTTAACCGTGGGCGGGGGCCTGGCCACCAACGAGATTAGGCCGATGGAAGGGGGAGATATAACCTTCAATCTGGCTAACGTCATCCCAGACCCGATCCGGGATCAGGGAGAAACAGATCCTGACTTTCGTCAGGATGACGGGGGTGGGGCGGTTCAGGATGACGGGAACGAGACGGGAAATAACACGGGATTTGGAAAGTTGTTAGTGAAGGGAATAAATAACGAAACGGTTGCCTCAATTGACGCCTCCGGCGCGGCCGAGTTTAAAGAGATAGCCACGGATTTATTGCGAATCAACGCGGATAAAGAAGCATCCGAATCAGCCCTCCTTATTGCCGCCGGCGAGAATTTTGAAAATATCGGCATTCAGGCACCGGGGATCAAGACCAACGCCACCGCCGGCGAGGCCACCCTACCGGCCGGAGAGAAAGAAATAATTATCTATAATGACAAACTAACCGACCAGTCGCTGGTTTACCTCACCCCCACCGCGGACACTGGAAACAAAATTTTGTATGTCAAAGAAAAGGTAGGCAACACGAATCAAGAACACGAATCAAACGAAAGAGACACGAAATTAACGAATGAAAACGAATTAAACGAATGGAACACGAATGAAACGAATGGTGGATATTTCGTAGTAGGGCTAAACGAAGCGCTTAACTGGGACGTACGGTTTAACTGGTGGATTATTAACTGAGACACGAATTAAACGAATGGAACACGAAACCAAACGAATAGAAACGAATCAAACGAAAGGAGAATGAATAAAAGCGAATAAGAGACACGAATTAAACGAAAGAAACACGAATCCAAACGAATGAAAACGAATTAAACGAAAGAAAACGAATGGAACGAAAATGATTTTACACAAAGAATTAAGTTACCAAATAATTGGCGCCGTTTATAACACCAGAAAAATTTATGGCCCCGGTCAGAAAGAAATTGTTTACCAAAAAGGCCTTGCCGAAGAGTTAAAAGAAAATAATATTCCCTATAAGAGAGAGGTAAACATTAATATTATTTCTCCCAAAAGCGGCCGTATTTTGAGCAATTATCGGGTTGATTTTGTTATTAAAGAAAGGGTAATTTTGGAATTAAAATCATTAAAATTCCTCCCTCAAAAAATGGAGCAACAGTTGTATTCCTACCTTCGTTCAACACCCTATGAAGTTGGATATTTAATTAATATGGGTGGCCCCGAAATTGACATTAAGCGGGTTATCCTCACCAATGACCGCAAACCCTATCTCCACCTCTTTCACGTTCGTTAGATTCGTTTCTATTCGTTTTATTCGTGTCTCATTCGTTAAATTCGTTTTCTTTCGTTAAATTCGTGTCCTTCGTGTCCCATTCGTTTAATTCGTGTCCCATTCTTCAAACAGCGGGTCGGCGGGAGTGGGACTAGGAGAAGGCAATTCTTGCGGCTGAATTTCCGGCACCATTTCTTCTTCTGGCCCTACCGGAATTTCCGGCGCCGCTTCCTCGGGAGGCAGTTGGATTGGCGAGGCTTGCGGCGTCGGTAGCGCCGGGGGTTCCTGCAATTGCCCGCCGGCCTCCTCTTCCTCTACCACCGTTTCTTCTTTCTTGGGCAATTTTTCCTCCATCTCTTTCAGCTCTTCCTGAACCTTTTCAAAGTCCGCCGAAGCCGGCTCCGTTAAGGAAAGCACCGTCTGCAGTTCCAAGGCCGCCTTCTCCCACTTTTCCTGCGCCTTATAAGCAGCCGCTAAATTATAATGGGCGTTGGCATGATCCGGCTTTAACTCCACCGCAATTTCAAACTGGCGCTGGGCCGATTCAAAATCGCCTAAGGCGTAATATAACCCTCCCCAGGCAATCCGCAAATTGGGATTAACCGGATCAAGTAAAACCGCCTGACGAAGCGAGTCAAGCGCCCACTGCTGGGCCCCTTCGGCCACGCCGATAATCTGCTGATAAATTTGGGATAGGCTATACCAGTTGTCAGCCTTCAGGGGATTGGCCGCGGCGGCCGCTTTGCCCTCCCGAATTGCCTGCTGGATTAAAATGCTCACCTGTTGTTTATCCTGATCGCTTAAATTTTCCTGCTGGGAAAGAGCGTTGGCTAAAGCCAAATTGGTGTTGGCATAGGCCAAATGATAAAAATCCTGATAGGGGTTTTTCTCCAACGCTTCAATTTGTAAGTTATAAGCATTGCCGCCCTCGCCACGGTCGAAAGCCTCCAGGGAACGGGAGAAAACCGCATCCGCTCCTAAAAGCCGGCCATACCACCAGCCCAAAGCAATAAGAGCCAAAAGGGGAATAAAAGCGATTTGGGGGGAATAAGAACGAGAAAAGGCTTTTTCTCCCCTCACCTCCCCCAACAAAACAAAGAAAAGCACCCATAAAACCAAATCAAAGGGAAGAAAAAGACCGGCTACGGCAAGAAAAATAAAAGCCGGCGAAAGGTTTTTAAAACCTCTTCGGGAAACTTTAACCAGCAAAAACAAAAACGATCCCAAGCCCAAAAGCCCCACCTCGGTTAACAAGTTTAAATATTCATTAAAAGAAGAGGGAAAAAGGGCGTTCCAAAAAGAAGTGGCGTTTACCGCCGCCGGCCGAAAACGGGTATAGGCTTGGGAAAAATTCTCCGGCCCGGCGCCGAAAAAAGCGCTTTGCCAAGTTTTAAAATTCTCCACCGCCACCACCCAAGCCACCTGAGGAGAAAGCAAAACCGGCTTAGCCTCCACCAAGTTTATTCCCCCCAAAACCAAGCCTAAAACCAAAACCACCATCGCCGCCAAGGCCGCAAACGGCTGCCAAGTTAACTTTTCCTGGGAACGAAAATGACGGACAACAATTGCAAGTAAATAAACAAGGCTGGCCAAAACAAAAACCAGCGCCGAAAAAATAGAACCGGTGGGGCTCCAGACCTTATTTTCCAAGAAAGGCCACGAAAACCATTTTTTAAGCACCCCCAGATATTGGCCCATTAAAACTAACGCTAAAAATAGGGCCGAAATTGTGGCCGGCAGTTGGGGGTTGGCCTTTGGCAGTTGGGCCAAAAGAAAAGCCAAAAGAAAACCACCCAAGACAATAGCCGTTTTACTGCTTAAGGCGTTAATTTTAGTCGCCGCCGTGGGAGTAAAAAGAGAGGAAAGAGCAAAAACAGCCACCAAAGCAAGCGCCGGCCAAAACCAGCGGGGAAAGAAAAGGCTTACCTTTTCTTTTTTAAAAAATTTTTCCCCCAGAAAGATTAACCAGCCCACTAACGTTCCCCCTAAGAGAAGAGTGATTTTGGGAAGGTTGTAAGCATCAAATAAAGAAGGTACAAAGAAAAGAGGCAGAAGAAAAATAAGAAGATAAAGCCAAATTTTAAGAAGCCGGTTTTCGCCTTTGGCAACGGACAGCATTTCTTCCATATCTTTATACTATTATAGAAGCGGGGAGGTGTCAAGAGATATATGCAACGTAAAGCGTAACTTGTAATGCGTAATAAGCAAGTGCAAAGCGCAAATATCAAAAATTAAAATACAAATGTAAAATGCAAAAAGTTAGTAACTCGCAATAAGTAAATTCAAAATTTAAAATTCAAAATTGCAAGTCAAAAGTTAAAAGTTTTTTTTGCTTTACTTTTGAATTTTAACTTGTAATTTTGACTTTTAACTTTTGACTTTTAACTTTTAGTTATTCGATTCTGCCCGCCAGGCGGCGGATTCGTCAGAATGACGGCCACGATTAGCGTCATTCTGAACTTGATTCAGAATCGTTATTGATATCTAAAGAACGGTAGATCCTGACTTTCGTCAGGATGACAGCGACGGGGATGATTCTGTCTGCCAGCAGGTGGACAGAAGTTAAAAGTTCTTTTGCTTTACTTTTTAATTTTAACTTGTACTTTTGACTTTTAACTTTTGCCTTTTGAATTTTTTTCGTTCCCCATTCGTTTTAATTCGTGTTTTCCAATCCCGTGTTTACTTTAAATACCCTAACGGATTAACGTTGCCCGCGGGGGCGCGGATTTCAAAGTGAAGATGAGTGCCGGTAGAGCGGCCGGTGGAACCCATTTGACCAATCACCTGCCCCCGCAAAACCGCCTGACCGGCGGAAACCGCCACCGAAGAAAGATGACCATAAAGCGTTTTCGTGCCGTCCTGATGATCAATAATCACATGGATACCATAAGCTTGGGGGACGCCCCAACCGGCCTGAACTACCGTGCCTCCCTTGGCGGCCACCACCGCCGGCGCGCTACTGTTGGCGATATCAATCGCCTTATGATACCAGGAATAGCCTTGGGAAATACTGCCGGTGGTAGGCCAAATAAAATCGCCTAAAGCGCCGGCTGCCGGCGGCGTCTGCGCCACCAAGGATGCGGGCGTTTGCGGCGCGGCCGGTTCCCACAACTTCACCTTCGGCTTTACCCCCCCGGGAATAATTAACTCCTGCCCCACCGCTAAAGCAAAAGTTTCGTCATTAGCAAAGGTGTTAAAAGGGAAATCAACAATCGCCTGCGCACTAACACCATAAGTTTTGGCCAAAGAATAAACCGTTTCTCCCCGCCGCACTGTATGAAGCACGCCGGAAACCGGCAGAATGCGCAAAACCTGACCGGGCTTAATATCGTCAATCGAACCCAAATCATTGGCCCAGCGAATGGTATCTAAGGAAACGCCAAATTTTTGGGCAATAGAGGAAGCCGTATCGCCCTCCACCACCGTATACTCCACCACTCCCCCCCGCTGATTCTCCCCCACGGCAGAAGCGCCTAAAACTTGAAAATTATTTCCCCCTATTCCCAAAACGGCTCCCTCCTGACCAAAATCTTCATCCTTAGGAGTTAAAAGAGGAGAAAGGGCAATCCCCGCAATTACCAAAATGCCCACCGAAAAATGACTTATTGGCCGCGCCATTTTCCCCCGCCGCTGATAAAGAATTTCGGTAAGACCGGTTTTGGCTTCCTGAAAAAGGCCTAAGCTTATTAAAAAATGCCGACGAAAGAAAGAATACCAAGCACGGAGATAGGACAAGAGATCATTCATACTATGTATAATAAAAAACTCAAATGTTAAATCGCAAATCTCAAAACTACATGTTAAAACTTAAAACTAAAAACTCAATCCGCCCGCTGGCGGATTCGTCAGAATGACGGCAGCCGTGCCGTCATTCCGGACTTGATCCGGAATCTGTGTTATTGTCAGAAAACGCAGATCCTGACTTTCGTCAGGATGACGTTTACAGCAGAATAATGTTATTCGCTCATTCGTGTCCATTCGTTTCTAATTCGTTTTTATTCGTGTTTTTTTCTTACCTTCTCCCCAAATTCTCCAAAAACTCCTCATTATTTTTGCTTTTGGCCAGCCGTTCTAAAATTACCTCGGTGCGCTCATCCGGCCCCAAAAGATCAATCATTTTCCTAAAAGTAACAATTTTGGGATAAAGCTTTTCGCCAAACAAAAGCTCCTCCTTGCGCGTGCCGGAACGCTGAAGATCAATGGCCGGGAAAACCCGCCGTTCCGCTAAGCGTCGATCCAGATGCAACTCCATGTTGCCGGTGCCCTTAAATTCCTCATAAATCAGGTCGTCCATTCGCGAGCCCGTGTCTACCAAGCAGGTGCCGATAATCGTCAGGCTGCCGCCATTTTCAATATTACGGGCGGCGCCAAAAAATTTCTTGGCCGGAAAAAGAGCCGCCGGATCAAAACCGCCGGAAAGAGTGCGACCAGAGGTAGGGATAGCTAAATTATAAGCCCGCGCCAAACGGGTAATGGAATCCATCAGCAAGAAAACATCTCTGCCCATTTCTACCAAACGCTTGGCGCGCTCCAAAGCAATTTCCGCGGCAAAAGTTTGGTTTTCCGGCGATTCATCAAAATTAGAAGCGGCCACCTCCCCTTTTCCCCCGGTGATTTTTTTGACATGATGGCTAATATCGGTTACTTCCTCCGGCCGCTCGCCAATTAAAACCACCATCAAATGAATTTCGGGATAATTAGCAGCCACTCCTTGGGCGATATCCTTTAAAAGCCAAGTTTTGCCTGCCTTGGGAGGAGAAACAATTAACCCCCGCTGGCCAATGCCAATCGGCGCCACCAAATCAATCAGACGCGTGGAAAGAATCTCCGGCTTTGTTTCCAATTTTAACCAGCGATCGGGATAAACCGGCGGCAACTCTTCAAAAACCGGCCGCGTGCCCACTTCTTCCGCCGGCAGGCCGTTAATTTTTTCTACCCGCAAAAGGCCGTAATAGCGTTCATTTTCCTTGGGAGCGCGCACCTGACCGCCCACCATATCCCCTTCGCGCAGGCCAAACCGATAAACTTGAGAAGAGGAAACATAAATATCCTCCTCCGAGGGGGCAAAATGAGGCCGCAAATAGCCATGACCATCCTCGGCAATTTCCAAAACTCCCTCCCGATATTCGGTGGGTAAATTGGCGTCGGGAATGGGCAAACCAACTCCTTGAGACCTTTCCTCTTCGGGAATGCTCTTAACCGGTTGAGAAGAAAAATTAGAAGACATCGTTAGAAAACACGAATTAAAACGAATTAAAAACGAATAAACACGAATGAGCGAATAACATTATTCTGCTGTAAACGTCATCCTGACGAAAGTCAGGATCGGCTTTAAAGCTTGATGCTTGAAACGCTTGAGGCTTGAATCGCTTGAATCGTTTAATGTTTTTACGTTTCAAACGTCTCATGCATTACGAAAGTCAGGATCGGCTTTAAAGCTTGATGCTTGAAACGCTTGAGGCTTGAATCGCTTGAATCGTTTAATGTTTTTACGTTTCAAACGTCTCATGCATTTCAAGCATTTCACGCATGATTCTGAATCAAGTTCAGAATGACGTTAAATTATGGCTGTTATTCTGACGAATCCGCCGGCTGGCCCTGCACCAGCACGGTATAGGGTTGGCAGGCAGGATCTATCTTAAGGAACAACGGACGATTCATTAATAATCACCATCATCCATTATGATATGGGAAAAATACGAGAGGATACGGGAAAACAAACGAGAAGAAATCCTGTTCCCTCCCGTGTGCTTACTTTATTTTTCTATCCCGTTTCATCCTGTGTTATTTATAGCAGAAGCAAGCTTAATTAAACCACACTAATCTGTTTTTGTCAAACCCCCCGCGCTTAAGACGGCAAAGTCAAAAAACGACGGCACCTGGGGCCAGCCTTGAAAAACAGAAATTTTTCTCACCACATCCCCCACTTTTGCTTCCGCTTCCACCGTTGTTCCCTGTCTGGGAAGAGGTTCCTTAGTAGTTACCGTCAATTGCCGGGAAGGATCAGTACTATAAAAACGAACATTAACAAAATTTGCTCCTGCCGGCAGGTTATTAATAGTACCGCTTTTCGCCAAGCCTTGGCAACCTCCACCGCCCCCCAAATAATAACGCGCCACTTTATAACCGCTGCTTTGATAATAAACCGCCGCCTCAATGTTCTCCGCCCCCTCCCAGCAAAAAGTTAAAGCAGTGCCGCCATAACTGATATCAGCCGGAAAAATTCCTCCGTCCAAGGTAATGCTGTTGAGCCAAAAAGTGGTCGCCTGACCAGGAAAAATTTGCCGCTTGGTTACCTCCCCTGTTGGATCTTGGGTAACCTTAACTTCCGCCTCTTCCCCTCCAGGCTCAAGAGTAAGAAAATTCGGAAAATCCTGACCTGCCTCAATCGCTCTTAAGGCCTCCTCAATACCCGCCTCGGCGGCTTCAAAAGCCTTGCTGGAAGCGGTTTCTTTCTCGGAAATGGAGATATCGGTGGTGGTCCGCGCCACTAACGCCAGCCCGGTGGTAAGAGCCACCGATAAAACCAAAAGGATAATCAAAAGCGCCTGACCGGAAGATTTCCCTCCCCTGTTCATTAATAACAAGAATATAACAAAAAGAAGAGGGTGTCAAGCAAAAAGAGTATTAAGTATAAAAAAACTCAAATGGCAAATGTTAAAACTAAAAACTACAACTCAAAACTTAAAACTTGCAAAATACATACACTTTGAAAAGATTTGACATTTGACATGTAGTTTTGAGTTTTGATCCGCCAGCTGGCGGACAGCATCATCCCCGTAGCTGTCATTCCTAAATTAAATTCAGGACAGGCTCTGACGAAAGTCAGGATCTGCGTTCTTTAGATATTAATAATAACGATTCTGAATCAAGTTCAGAATGACGCTAATCGTAGCCGTTATTTTGACGAATCCGCCGGCGGGCGGATTGAGCTTTAACATTTGAGTTTTGAATTTATACTTCCGTTTTCCACAATAACTTTTTAAAACCCCAAAACCTCTCTTTTTGAAGCCAAAAATAGCAATTTATAAAACTACAGGATACGCTATTTTTAGGGTGTTTTTTTCTATAGGCTTGACAAAAGAAATCCCTTGTGATAATCTTAAAAATGATGAAGAAGGCAAAAGGGAATAGGACAAATAAAACAAATAAAAGCGGGGAGAAAGAAGCAAGCTTTTTCAAAATGGCTTTTTTCCGTCAGCAGTTGGAGGCAATGAAAAAATTAGGGGGAGAATTAATTCTGCAGGAAGGATAAAAAAAGGGCAAAAAAAGAGCATCGCTATCGCCGATTCCACTGGTGGGAAAACCCGATTAGCAATGCCCTTTTTTGACTAAAAGAGAATGGAAATTTGCTAAACTAAAGTTATTAAAAAGATAGCAAAAAAAGGAAAAAAAGTCAAGCCCGAAAATACAAAATAAATTAAGCAACTTACAAAAGTTGCTAAAAAAATGGGGGGTAGTGTGTTGGGCAGGCCACTACCTCCCATTTTGGTTTAAAAACCCTATCGCCTCACTTAGCGAGTGAATATTTCCCGAGGAAAGAATTTCTTGATAGCCCAACCGTTTTGCCTCTTTAATCCGCCTCTCCTCTTCCCGTCCCGGTCGCACTTCTCCCAAAAGCCCCACCTCGCCAAAAGCAATTGTTTGGGGAGAAATAACTTTATTCTTATAAGAAGACCAAAGCGCCAAACAACAGGCCAAATCGATTCCCGGCTCCTCTACCCTAATCCCCCCGGCCACATTTAAAATCACGTCCTCTTTATAAAGCGGCAGGCGCAGATGCTTTTGTAAAATCGCCGTCATTAACTCCAAACGCTCCCAAGAAATCCCCTGCGCCAACCGCCGCGGCGAAGGAGAATAAGAAGGGGTCACAATCGCCTGAATTTCCAAAACCAAGGGCCGGCTGCCTTCCAAAACCATTGTTCTGGCCGCCCCGCTGGCATAGACCCCATTGGGGGTAAGAAAAGCCGCCGCCGCCTCTTTAACCGGCGCCAGCCCTTTTTCCTCCATTTTCAAAATTCCCACCTCGCCGGTAGGGCCAAAACGATTCTTGGTGTCTCGCAAAAGACGGATTTGACCATAGGGTTCTCCCTCAAAATAAATCACCGTGTCCACTGCATGTTCCAAAATTTTAGGGCCGGCAATCGCGCCTTCTTTAGTGACATGCCCCACTAAAAAAAGCGGCGTTTGACTGCCTTTAGCCCAAGAAATCAAGCGACCGGCGCACTCTCTTACTTGGCCCACCGAACCGGCACTGCCGGCTAAGCAGGCGGCGGTCATCGTTTGAATCGAGTCAACAATTACTAAAGCAGGCTTTTCCTTCTCAAGACTTTGGATAACCGCGTCAACATCGGTTTCCGGTAAAAGCATTAGATTTTGCCCCAAAAACCCCAAGCGGTTGGCCCGCAATTTAATCTGCGAAGGCGATTCCTCACCGCAAACATAAAAAACAACTTGGCGCGGATTTTTGACAGATTGACGCCGCTGTGAATAACAAGCGGCCATTTGTAAAAGCAGAGTTGACTTGCCAATGCCGGGCTCACCAGCCAGCAAAACCACCCCGCCGGCCACCAACCCCCCTCCCAAAACCCGATCCAGCTCTTCAAAGCCCGTTGGGGTTTTCTCTTTCTCCTGAAGACTAATCTTGTCAAGGCCGATCATCGCCGTGGCCGGTCTCCTGCTTCCTTTTCTGTTGGCCGGCTCTATTTTTTGGGTTTCAACCAAGCTATTCCACTCCTGGCAAGAAGGACAACGACCTAACCACTTCGGGGATTCATAACCACAATTTTGACAAACAAAAACCGATTTCATTAATTCAGCGAATTAACACGAATGGGAAACGAAAAAAAATCAAAAGTCAAAAGTTAAAAGTCAAAATTACAAATACAATTCTGTAGGGGCGGACCTATGTGTCCGCCCGTCAAAGGGTCCGTACTGCTTATTTAAAACCATTAATCGGGTCGACACATGGGTCGACCCCTACAAATTCCTTTGAATTTTGAATTTTACTTGTACCCTACCGGCTTGGCCTTAAGAACCAGCCCCAAGCTTAAACGCCGGTTTTGGGGATCAGCGGCTTCCACCACACAAGCGACTTTGTCTCCCACCTTTGCTTTTTGCCCCACCGGAATTTTTGACTGGTGTACCAGTCCTTCCACCCCTTCCTCCAAGGTTACCAACCAACCATAAGGAGTAATTTTACTAATCTTGCCGGTGATCTCTTTATCAACCGGATATTTTTTGGCCACCTTCTCCCACGGATCTTCCGTTAGCTGTTTTAAGGAAAGCTGTAGTCTCTGCCCTTCTTTGCCCAAAACCTTTACCTTAATCTCCTCTCCCTTTTGATACTTCCCCCCTAAATTATCAACTTTACCCCAAGAAATTTCCGAAATATGCACCAAGCCCTCAATTTTGGCCTTCCCTTTTTCAACTTCCACAAACAAACCATAAGGGGCAACTTTTATTATTTTTGCCGGTAAAACATCTCCTTTTTTAATCCCCGCCATTACCTTTTCCTCCCGCAAAACCTCCTCTTCTTCAGAAACCGCCCGTTCCGAGAAAACCAACCGATTTTTCCCCTCATCCACTTCCACCACCTTCACCTTAAACTTTTGCCCTAAAAGTTCTTTTTCTTTCCCCAACCATTTTTCCCCTAAAAGAGAATTGGGAATAAAACCCATTAAAGAAAAGGGGGCTTCCACCAAAACACCCGAAGCAACAATATCGTGCCCCACCACCTCAATTGCCTCTCCACTTTCTTGTTTTTCCTCAAAGAATTTCCAAGCATGGCGTTGAACCTGATCGCGAAGACTGACTAAAATTTGTCCCCGAGCATCTTCGGGGCTGCCAACCACCACTTCCACCTTATCCCCTTCCTTAAGAGTCGCTAAGTAATCATGGGCTCTTTTTAATTCTTCTCCAAAAATGACCCCCTCGGTTTTGCCTCCCAAGTCAAAATAAATTTTTTTGGGGGTAATTTGGGAAATCGTGGCTCTTACGTGGTCTCCTCTTTTGAAAGCCCGAAAGGCGTCCTCTTTTTTCTTAAGAAGATCGGCCATCGTTAGGGCCCCGGAAGAATAATTTTCCTTAAGCGCTTTTTTAGCGGTCTTTTTTTTCTTGGTTGAAGTTTTTGCCATTCATCCTGCCTCCTTTTTTTATAAGATTATAAAGAATTATAACATAAAAAAATACATTATTAAACTGCTAAACTGTTAAATTGTTAAACTGTTGCCGGTGACAGACAAATGCAAATCTCAAATCGCAAATCTCAAAACTCAAAACTACAACTCAAAACTCAAAACGCAAATGGCAAATCTACATGTTAAATGTTAAAACTTTTTTAAAGTTTAAAGTTGTTTTTTTTAGATTTGAGTTTTAACATGTAGTTTTGAGTTTTGCGATTTAACATTTGAGTTTATTTTTCGTTTCAATTCGTGTCTTCTCCCTCCACCCACTCCCTAATCTCCTCCCAATCCCCCGCTTTTGGCTCAAAAACCCAAAGACCATATTTTGACACCGGCGGGGTGGTTAAAAACTCTGCCGGCAAAGAAAGAAATTCAAAAGAAATTTTGTTTTTAAGATAAGCCTCACCCAAACGCAATAAAACCGGCGCAGGCAAGTCTTTCTCTAAGTTATTATAAAAACGATAAAGCTGACCAGAAAAAGCCGGCTCTTTTAAGAGACTAAAAGAACTGACCTTTGCCAAGACCGCTTCCACCACCTGAAGCTGGCGCCGATTGCGCGCCAAATCATTACCTTCATCGGGGTTAGCGCTTTTTCGGGAACGAATGTATTGCAAGGTCCTTTCGCCATTCATCAGCTGTTTTCCTTCCTCAAAGCGAATCGTCGTCGTTTGGCCAGAACCATCATCAAGAGGATAGGCATCATCTTCAAAAGCTTCAACTACCTCAACCTCAATTCCCCCCAACAAATCAATTAATTCCGAAATTTTGTCAAAATTTAATAAAATTGAATAATTTATTTCCTCGCCGGTAATCGCTCTAACATTTTCCTTAATTAAATAGGTAGGATCAGCGGGGTTAGTTTTTTTACCATAATAATAAAGAGCGTTTATTTTCGTGGCTAAATCAGAAATCCATAAATCGCGAGGAAGAGAAAGAAAGCTGATTTTTCCCCTTGAAGGCCTGGCCATACCAAGAATAATCGTATCGGTTAAAAGCGTTTTCTCTCCCGGCCGGCTATCAAGCCCTAAAACCAAAAAATTAAAATCCTCAAATTGGGTATTTTTTGTGGCCAAAAGAAGTTGTTTTAAATCATTATTGGTAATACCCGCCGCTTTAGTAAACTCGGAAACATACCAATAAGAAAAAGAGAAAAGAACCAGAAGAGAAAAAAGAAAAAGAACCAAAAGAGAGTAAAGGAAGATTTTAAGGGGCTTGGGCATGGATGTAAAAATTCAAAATTCAATCCGCCCGCGGGCGGGTTGAGTTGTAGTTTTAATCCGCCGCCTGGCGGACAGAATCATCCCCATAGCTGTCATCCTGACGAAAGTCAGGATCTGGCTGATTCTGAATCAAGTTCAGAATGACGCTAATCGTGGCCGTCATTCCTGAATTAAATTCAGGACAGGTTCTGACGAATCCGCCAGCTGGCGGGTTGAATTTTAACTTTTGACTTTGCAACAAGTGGTTCCCGGCAATGACCTATTTTCCCCCACCTTGCGGCGGGGTATCGTCAGCGCTGTCGCGTTTCACGACTCTGTTCGGAATGGGAAGAGGTGGGACCACGACGCTCCAATCACCGGGAACCAAATTTTAAAACTTATCTTTAATAAGAGTAGGAAAGAGCATCTTTAAAATGCCGAAAACCATTAGTACCGGTCAGCTTAATTTGTTGCCAAACTTACACCTCCGGCCTATCAACCAGGTAGTCTCCCTGGGGTCTTAAAGACTCTTCATCTTGGGATCGGTTTCCCGCTTGAGATGCTTTCAGCGGTTATCCAAAACAAACATAGCTACCCAGCATTGCGGCTGATGCCACAACTGGACCACCAGAGGTTTGCCCATCCCAGTCCTCTCGTACTAGGGACAGATTCCCTCAAGAATCAAAACGGTTACTGCGGATAGAGACCAAGCTGTCTTACGCATATTATCCCTCTATTACTAGAGGTATAGACTATATCACCACCCCGCCATAACGGGGGTTTGGCGTATTATAATGGCGTTAATTTTTAAGATTATCTTCTTAAAGATTTATCTTAAACAGCCACTATCTAGTTTTTATTAAAAAACTAAGTCGTTACGGGGACAATAATTTGCTCTTTACCAAATATTTTTTCACTGTTATGGAAGTAATTGTTCTTTTCTTGGAATAATTAAGAAAAGAAAAACCATCAATATCCTTAGCGATTTTCATGAGCATTTCCGGCGAGTAATCTCTAGCATTATGAGGATATTTTTTGATTATCCCTAATGATAGTTTTGCCTGGTCATGCTTAATCCTTAAGTAAGGATATAATGCTTCCAAAACCTCTTCGACAGCCTTGAAGCCAACAATGTTATACTCGCAAATGCCATCATTGCGATCGCGAATATAACCATACTTTAGCTTCTCTTTCAACCATAACAGAAACCAACGATACTTTTTATTTTGATAAAAAATAACGCTGGCTTTAACCTGAAAACCAAGACGGTAATCCGATTTCTTAATAAGTTGAAAAAGAATACAACCATCACCATCTAAAAATCCGGCGATGTAGGCTTTATCTTTGTCTAGCATAATATTGTCTTCCCTCGGTGTTGTCCTTTGTCGACCAGCTTAAAATCAACAAGGATTTCACCGATATTAGCCAAATTTATCTATCATATTACTACGATAGAGCGCAGTATTCTACGCTTTGAACCCAGCTCACGTAGGTTTTTAATGGGCGAACAGTCCAACCCTTGGGGGCTTCTTCACCCCCAGGTTAACCTGAGCCGACATCGAGGTCGCGAACTGGCCCGTCGATATGTACTCTTGGGACCAACCACGCTGTTATCCCCGGGGTAGCTTTTATCCGTTAAGCCCCGACCCTTCCACGCGGTATCGGGGGATCACTAAGACCTGCTTTCGCATCTGCTCGACCCGTCGGTCTTGCAGTTAAGCTGGCTTTTGCCTTTGCACTTTACTCGCGGTTTCCATCCGCAAGAAGCCAACCTTTGTACGCTCGCGTTACCTTTTAGCAAGCGACTGCCCCAGTCAAACTGCCCACCAGACACTGTCCTAGTTTGCGTTTCCAGCAAACATTAGTCAGAATTGTTATTTCCAAAGAGAGGTGTTTCATTGTTGCCCCGCCAAAAGGCGGGGCTCCCTCCTACGCTAAACAATTGGAAATAACTCCTCAATATCAAGTTGCAGTAAAGCTCCACGGGGTCTTTTTGTCCTGCAGTAACTAGGCCGCATCTTCACAGCCATTTCAATTTCGCCGAGTAGAGGTTTGTAGACAGTTGCTTGGTCGTTGGGTCTTTCATACCGGTCGGAACTCACCCGACAAAGGACTTCGCTCAAAACTAATTGAGTTTTGGACTATATCTTATCGCCTAAGGCGATTCTAGCGTATAGTCTCTGGGGATTCTAAAAAAAATGGTCTTCTCTTCCTAGTATTCATCGTTTCGATTATTTTAACAATCTTTCTTACCCCTTCTAAATGAAGATGTTCACTATTTTCCATTAAGGACAACACTTGAGAAAATTTCTCAAAATCATCCCTTTTAGATGTTTTAAGGGGATATTGTTTGAAGAAAGGGATAATTATTTCCCTTAATTCTTTTTGGGATCGGACACAATAACGATAAAGATCTTCTTTATGGTTATCATCCCTTCTATTAACAAAAAGAGAACCACAACCGAAAAAGTTTTTCATTACTTTTAGGGCTTGTTTACTCTTTTCCCCTTGAGTGACGATGAACTCCGGCATAATCTGCCAATCGGAAGAAGTAGTCGGATTTTTATGAAGGCTAATTGTAAAACAGCCTTCACCGTCAACAAACCCAACTATCCAACCAATTATTTTTAGTCTTTCCTGCTGATTGCCTCTACTGGAAGAATTTTTACTTGGCATAAAAATGACAATTTAATTATGCCAGAGTATCTCCAGAATAACAAGGTTTTCCAGCATATAGCTAGATTTTACTACGGCAGTGTTTAATGTCCTTACCGTAGAACAGTTAGAGTTACTGCTGCCGTTCACCGGGGCTTCAGTTCCTCGCCCCCTGGGCGAGAATAACAATTTCCGCTGATTAAAAACAGATTTCCACAGATAAATCCGTGTTAATCCGCTCAAAAATCCGCGTTAATCCGTTATTCTTGTCCAGAGGACAAGGTTCCTTAACCTTCCGGCACTGGGCAGACTTCAGCCCCTATACCTCCTCTTTTAGGAGTTTGCAGAGACCTGTGTTTTTGGTAAACAGTCGCCAAGCAGTCTTTTGTTGTAGCCCGCCTCGCGCTCCGCGCGAGGAAATCCGAATTTCTAAACCCGAAACCCGAAACAAATCACAATTTTTCAAATCCGCCCGCTGGCGGATTGAATTTGTTTCTAATTTCGTTATTCGTGCTTTCGAATTTCCTTGTGCGAAGTACAAGGCAGGCAGGGCATCTTGCGAACTTACGCCCAGCTTTTTTGCCTAGTTCCTTAAACCTCTTTCTCTCGCTCGCCTTGGTCTACTCGACCTGCCCACCAGTGTTGGTTTTGGGTACGGTTTTTGCCTGTTCTTGCCGCGACAATTTTCTCGGAAGCCAAAATCACCCAACGCTTTTTTCCTTTTGGGAAAAAAGGCCATCACGGCTCGGGTTAAAACAAACTAATGGATTTTCCTATTAGCTCTACCTTGCCGTTTAGACAGGAAATCATTAACCTGCTCGGGTTATCTGGCTTCGTCCTGCCCCAGCTGATAACGAACAAACAAAAGTACAGGAATATTAACCTGTTGGCCATCGCCTACTCCGCCTAAAACAGCGGACTGAGCTTAGGACCGACTAACCCTCCGTCGACGAACGTTGCGGAGGAAACCTTAGGCATTCGGCGGCCCGGATTCTCACCGGACTTTCTCGCTACTCATACCGGCATTCTCACTCCCCGACGCTCCACCCTCGCCTTACGGAAGGGCTTCACCGCCTCGGGGACGCTCCCCTACCATCCGCCAAAGGCGGATCTGGGACTTCGGTAGATAGCTTATCCTCGATCATCTTCGGCGCTAATTTTCATCCGCCAGTGAGCTGTTACGCTTTCTTTAAAGGATGGCTGCCTCTAAGCCAACCTCCTGGGTGTCTTTGAAAATTAACTTCCTTCAAAAACTTAGCTATCATTTAGAGACCTTATTCGCCAGTCTGGGTTGTTTCCCTCTCGCCCTATCAGCTTAGCCCGATAGGACTGACTCCTTGTTCTTTTATCTTTGTATTCGGAGTTTGGTTGAAATAAATAGCTTGCGCCACTTATTCCATCCAGTGCTCTACCCCAAAGTAAAAATAAACAAGGGCTATGCCTATACATATTTCGGGGAGAACCAGCTATCACCAAGCTCGATTGGCATATTACCCCTAACCACAAGTCATCCAAACCTTTTGCAGCAGATACTGGTGCGGGCCTCCCCCCGTCTTTCGACAGGATTCACCCTGCTCATGGTTAGCTCGCTTGGTTTCGGGTCTTCCGCCATTTCTCCTCCAGAAAAAACTGGAAACGCGCTTTTCACACTCGCTTTCGCTTTGCCTCCCCCCGCTTAGCGGGGTTAGACCAAGAAACAGCGGGAACTCACCGGTTCATTCTTCAATAGGCACGGAATCACCCCGCCAAGGCGGGGCTTTTCCTGTTTGTTAGCAAATGGTTTCAGGTTCTTTTTCACTCCCCTTCCGGGGAACTTTTCACCTTTCCCTCACGGTACTAGTTCACTATCGGTTAGCAAGAGTATTTAGCCTTATCCCGTGGTCGGGACAGATTCGCACAAAGTTTCTTCCCTTGTGTTACTTGGGTACTAGGTTCATTCTTCTCTGGTTTTGTGTACCAGACTTTCACTGTCTTTGGTTATTTATTCCAAAATATTCCACTACCAAAAAAGAATGAATAATCCTAGCCCCGCAACCCCCACCTTGTGCGAAGCACAAGGTAAGTTTAGGCTTTTCCGTTTTCGCTCGCCGCTACTTGCGGAATCACTTTCGTTTTCTTATCCTTCGGGTACTTGAATGTTTTCTTCCCCCGAGTTCCCTCACGCCGCTTCGCGGCGAACTCAAAACTCAAAACGCAAAACTCAAAATTTAAATTTTAAAAAATTTTGAGATTTTAGTTACAGTTTTGACATTTGAGATTTAAAATTTAAGTTCGCAGTGAAACGGCGTGCAGCGCAGTTTTCACTGCGCTGGGTTTCCCCATTCGGAAACCACCGGATCAAAGGTTGGTTGGCACCTCCCCGGCGCTATCGCTGCCGCCAGCGTCCTTCTTCGGCTCTTGCTACCAAGGCATCCACCATTTGCCTTATGGCATTTTAAAAATGCGTCTTCCTACCCTTATTAAAGATAGGTTCCAAATTTTCAAAGTGCGAAAGTGGAGCCAGCCGGGATTGAACCGGCGACCTTCCCGTTGCAAACGGGATGCTCTTCCCGCTGAGCTATAGCCCCAAAGCAAATGTAATGTAAAATGTAAAAAGTAGGGGCGTATTGCATACGCCCGCCAACAGGAAACAAACGACCAATGCTAAATTCAAAAGTTAAAATTTAAAATTCAAAATTGCAAGTCAAAAGTTAAAAGTTCTTTTGCTTTACTTTTGAATTTTGCATTTTGCATTTTGAATTATTTTTATTCGTTTCCCATTCGTTTTAATTCGTGTCTTTTTAGCCCGTCACTGCGAGCAAATTAGAATTATATCGGTAAAGGGCTTTCTTGTCAAAGTTTGGTGGGCGGCGAAGGAATTGAACCTTCTGCTTCCTCTTTATCAGAGAGGCGTTCTGCCGGTGAACTAGCCGCCCGAAATTTTAGTGCGAGCAGAGAGGCGTTCTGCCGGTGAATCACGGACGCTCTCCCCGTCCTTTTTTTACGCCAAACTTTTAACTCTAGCCTTTGACCAACCAAAAGTGGTAGGAAGAAAAAATTTTTTATTTTAAAGATTCTCCTAAAAGGAGGTGATCCATCCCCACCTTCCAGTAGGGATACCTTGTTACGACTTAACGCTCATCGCCAAGTTTAGCTTCGTCCCCCCGCCTAAAACGGCAGGGAGCCTTCAGCTACCCCTGACTTTGCTCATTTGACGGGCAGTGTGTGCAAGAGGCGAGAACGTATTCACCGCGGCCTGCTGATCCGCGATTACTACCAATTCCGCGTTCATGAGGGCGAATTGCAGCCCTCAATCCCCACTGAGAGGAGGTTTGTTGGGATTAGCTCCGCCTTACGGCTTGGCAGCCCATTGTTACTCCCCATTGTAGGATGTGTGTCGCCCTGGACATAAGCACCATGCTGATTTGACGTCGTCCCCACCTTCCTCCCCGCCGTTTCTATTAACAAATCTTACCGGTTGGTATTTTTTTAGAAAAGCTTAAAAATAGCCAAACAAAAAGATTTGTTTCCAGAAACGGCGGGGCGGTCTCCTGTGAAAATTCAACACAGGATAGGGGTTGCGCTCGTTACCCCACTTAAGGGAACGTCTCACGACACGAGCTGACGACAACCATGCAGTAGCTGTCCAGCCTTTTCTGCCAAAGGCAGACCCTTGCTCTGTTTCCAAAGCAGGAAAAAGCTGGATGTCAAACCCAGGTAAGGTTCTTCGCTTTGTATCGAATTAAACCACATGCTCCACTGGTTGTGCGCCTCCCCGCCAATTCCTTTGAGTTTCAATCTTGCGATCGTACTTCCCAGGCGGTCCGCTTAATGGGTTACCTTCGTCACCTAAGATTACTCTCAAGCAACTAGCGGACATCGTTTACGGCTAGGACTACCCGGGTCTCTAATCCGGTTCGCTCCCCTAGCTTTCGTTCCTCAGCGTCTCCTACTGCCCAGGTGCCCGCCTTCGCCGTTGGCGTTCCTTACCATATCAACGGATTTCACTCCTACATGGTAAGTTCCAGCACCCCCTGCAGAGGACAAGAAAGGCGGTTTTGTCAGCTTTTCCCCGGTTGGGCCGGGGGCTTTAACCAACAACCTACCTTTCCGCCTACGAACTCTTCACGCCCAGTAAATCCGGATAACGCTTGCACCCTACGTCTTACCGCAGCTGCTGGCACGTAGTTAGCCGGTGCTATTTAACAGAAGTTTACAACCCGAAGGCCTTCATCCTTCACGCGGTGTCGCTGCGTCAGGCTTTCGCCCATAGCGCAAGATTCCCAGTTGCTGCCACCCGTAGGTGTATGGGCCGTGTCTCAGTCCCATTCTGGGGGGCCACGCTCTCACGCCCCCTACCCGTCTTTGCCTTGGTAGGCCATTACCCTACCAACAAGCTGATAGGCCGCAGGCGCCTCCTTTAGTGAGCAGTTAAGCTCTTTCCCCCACCAAAGGCGGGGATTATGCGGGATTACTCCGCCTTTCGGCGGGCTATCCCCCGCTAAAGGGTAGCTACCTACGTGTTACTCAGCCGTCCGCCGCTAACCGCTGCTCTGCAGCGGAAATCCGAAACTCGAAATCCGAAATCCGAAACAATCCTTAATTTTCAAATCCGCCAGCTGGGGGATTAAATTTGTTTCGGGTTTTGATATTCGTGCTTCGAGTTTTCCGATGCAAAGCATCGGCCGCTCGACTTGCATGCTTAAGGCACACCGCTAGCGTTCATCCTGAGCCAGGATCAAACTCTCAAAGTAAGTAAGGGCTTAACTTTTAAAGCTAAACCCTTTCAAAAAAACTTCCTACCACTTTTGGTTTGTCAAAGAGCCAAAAAACCTCTGCCTTCAAGCAGAAGTAATTTCTATTTTAACACGAAAAAAGAAGAAGGTAAAGAGAAAAAATGGCTAAAAAACACGAATGGGCACGAATAAATAAACTCAAATGTTAAATCGCAATCCGCCAGCTGGCGGATCAAAATTGCAAATACAATTCCGTAGGGGCGGACCCATGTGTCCGCCCGTCAAAGGGTCCGTGATTGTCTATTTAAAACCATTAATCGGGTCGACACATTGGTCGACCCCTACAAATATTCCTTTGCGTTTTACGATTTAACATTTGAGTTTCCTGCTGGCGGGCGTATGCAATACTCCCCTACTTTTCCCAATTTTTTAATTTCTTATTTCCCCTCCATCGCCTGCCATAAAACAATCGCTAAAGAAACCATCACGTTTAAACTTTTGTTAACCCCCCACATAGGAATTTCGATAATTTGATCAGCCAACTTTAAAACAGAAGAAGAGACCCCTTCCGTTTCATTACCCACCACAAAGGCGGCGGGAAAACGATATTCTACCCGATGGTAGGGGGAAGACCTCGGACCCTGTTCTATCGCATAAACACTAACTTTCCCCGCCTCCTGGCGTAATTTTTTAATTGCCTCGTCAGCCCGGGGAGCATATTCCCAAGGCACCCAGTTTTGGGTGCCAATCGCCGCCCGATGAATTTTAATATCCGGCGGGGTAGCCGTTTGGCCGCAAAGAATCACCTTTTGCGCCGCCACCGCCTCGGCCAGGCGAAAAATTGCCCCCACATTATAAGTGTCAAGAACATCCTCTAAAATAATATAAATCGGCTGGCGAGGAATAGTGGCCCGCTCCTCTTTTGTCGGCTTTTTTCTCCGTAACTGCCGGGCATTTAATTTCATAGCTAAAATACACGAATTAACGCGAATAGGAAACGAATAAAAATAATTCAAAATGCAAAAGTCAAAATTCAAAATTACAAGTTAAAAGTTTTCGCTCTACTTTTGAATTTTGACTTGTACTTTTGACTTTTAAATTTTAACTTTTGAATTTAGTTATCCGTTCTGGCTTTCGTCAGAATAACAAGCCGTTTTGCCCATTACGTGTTACGCATTTTTGTATTTCTACTTTTCCCAAGTATAAATCTTCCCCTCGTATTTACCGCGTATCAACGGCTTTGTTTTGGCGGTGATACTATTTATATAAAGGGAGCTGGCGCTACCGATTGAGGAAGCGCCAAAATAACGGTTAAAGTTAAAAAGCCTTTCCCGCACCAAAAGCCCCATCCGGTTAATTTTTTCCTGAATTACCAACGTTTTTTCTCGCGCGCGCTCCGACTGGCCATAACAGCAATATAAAACCGAAGCATTTTTTGCCTCCAAGGCCTCAATCCCCCGCGATAAAAACAAACTTATCCCGTTTGGCGTGTAAGGGGGGTCGGTAAAAACAACGTCGAAATTCGCCCGCAAATGAGACGGAAGCGGTTGGCGTAAATCATAATAAAGCGTTTCTATTTCCAGCTTTTCTTTATCAGCTTTTTCACGAATGGCGCTCAAAATTCTTTTATCAATGTCTACCACCAAAATTCTTTTTGCCTCCTTTAAAAGGGCTACGGGGAGACAGGTAAAATCATCATCTCCTAAAAAAATTAAACGCCTCTTGGCAATATGGCCGCGGCGGCGCAAAAGAAGCCCTCTTTGCAAAACTGTTTCTTCTGTAGCCAAAAATTGATCAAAAGAACGATTAGAAGCGGGACGATTGGCCAAAAAAGATTTCGCCTTCGTTAAAAATTCTTTCTCTTCCGGCGAAAAATCTTGCTGCCAATAAGGAGTCCAATTAAAAGCCTTTGGGGAGATTCTGGCCACCAACTTTTTCCCTCTCGAATTTAAAACCGTCAGGCGGCTTGGTTTTTCTAAATAAGAAGAAAGAAAGCGCCGAAAGTCATCTAAAATTGATTTGGAAAGGCCGGTTTCCTGAATTAGTTTCTGATTTTCAATCGGCTCTTTAAATAAAAAAAGCAACCCCTCCGCCTCTTTCGGGGTTAAGCCGACTTCCCCAGCCAGCTTTTCCAAAAAATCATCCTCTTTCACTTTTTAAAAACCTTAATTGCTTCCACCGGACAAACCGCCGCTACCTCCTCCTCCCGATTTTTCTCCGGTTGCTTTAAAACTTCCGCCTTCCCGTCCGCTCCAATACGAAAAAAGTCCGGGAAAAGAGCCGCGCAAGTGCCGCAACCGATACACTTATCTTTGTCAACTTTTAACATAAGAAACACGAATTAAAACGAATAAAAATAATTTAAAATGCAAAAGTCAAAAGTCAAAATTACAAGTTAAAAGTTAAAAGTTTTCACTCTACTTTTGAATTTTGACTTGTACTTTTGACTTTTAAATTTTAACTTTTGAATTTTTTTTAACAATACAACAGTTTAACCATATAACAACCTATCTCTTATCCCGCCAGCCAGCCGCCATCAACATAAAGAACCGTGCCGGTAATATAATCCGCTTCGTCGGATGACAAAAAAGCCACTGCTGCGCCAATATCTTCTGGCCTGCCTAACCGCTTTTTTAAAATCCTGGCCATCAGCGCCGTCATTGTTTGAGGATCTTTTTTAAAGCCGGCGGTCATATCGGTGTCAATTACCCCCGGCGCCACCGCATTAACATTAATTCCCAAGGGCGAAAGCTCCATCGCCAGCTCTTCGGTTAAAGCCACCACGCCCCCTTTTGAGGCGCAATAATGAGCCAAATTTAAAAACCCTACCCCTACCCCGCCGGAAGCAATTGAGGCCAAGTTAATAATCCGGCCGCTACCCCTTTCCTTCATCAAAGGCGCCACCGCCTTGGCGCATAAAAACTGGCTTTTTAAGTTAACCGCCAAGGTTTTATCCCAATCTTCCTCCGTTAGCTGGTCAAAGGGCTTAAAAATAGCAATGCCGGCATTATTCACCAAAATGTCAATTTTTCCGAAAGCTTTTTTAACCTCGGCGACCATTTTTTCCACCGCTTCCTTTTGGGAAACATCGGCCTGGACGATTATTGAATGCTGACCTATTTTTTCAATTTCTCTTTGCACCTCTTCGGCTTCTTCTTTTGAAGAACGATAGTTAATAGCCACCTCGGCTCCCTGGCGGGCTAATGAAAGCGCAATTCCCCGACCAATACCTCTAGAGGCCCCGGTTACCAGCGCTGATTTACCGGATAGATTAAACATGTTTAAAAAATCAAAATTCAAAAGTTAAAAGTTAAAATTACAAGTTAAAATTCAAAAGTAAAGCAAAAATAACTTTTAACTTTTGACTTGCAATTTTGCATTTTGAACTTTGACTTTTGAATTCTCTACGCCCCTTAGCAACTCTATAATATGAACTTAATGTATTTTATCTTACCACCAAAAACATTAGTAAAACAAGAGCGAAAATTGCCAAGAAAAAAAGGGCTTTCTCCTCCTTTCTTTTAAGATAATAGGTTCTTAAAAAATAACCGTTAATCGCCAAAACCATACCGTGGGCAAAAATTGCTTCGTTGGAGATAAGTAACCACAGGGAAAAAAAATAAAAAACGGCCTGAAAAGAAAAAGAGTTTAAAACCGGCGCAAGAGAGCGAGTAATTTCTTGCCCAAAATCCGGAGGCAACCGCAAACGTTGCCAATACTTCTCTCCCTCGGGACCAAAAATTTCCATTAACAACCAACCGAATAGCTCGCCTAAAAAGAAAAGGAGAGGCAAAAACCAATTATTGCCACCCAAACTTCCCATAAAATACCAAACGAGAGCAACCAGGGCGGTAGTAAGAAAAGAAAAAGAAATTGGAAAAGACATTTTTTAGATTATTGAAAGACGCGAATTAACACGAATGGGAAACGAAAAAAAATAATTCAAAATGCAAAAGTCAAAATTCAAAATTGCAAGTTAAAAGTTAAAAGTTTTTTTGCTTTACTTTTTAATTTTAACTTGTACTTTTGACTTTTGAATTTTGACTTTTAACTTTTATTTACTCACATACCGACTTCTTCTGACCCAAAAACGCAGTGGCTTTTTAGCCCACTTCTCAGCATATTCTACCCCAATTCTTGGCCCGCTGGCAATCCTTTCTTTTTTAACTTTTTCTCCTCCCGCGATCCAAAGGCGAGAAGAGCGCGCTAAATTCTCGCCATTTTGGTCAAGAGTAATTTTAAGCCACGTGGTTAATTTTGCCGGACCGCAGGCCACGGTTCCCTTGCCGCCCACTACTGGTTTTAAGGCCCGGATCAGCACCGCCCCCGCCTCTTTCTCCGGGTGCGCCACCACATTAAACATCGTATAAAGACCATAAATTAAATAAATATAAGCCGTGCCGGGCGACCCCCACATTGCCTTTGCCCGACCTTTTTTACCAAAACGGGCGTGCGAAGCCAAATCTTCTTGACCAAAGTAGGCTTCGGTTTCGGTAATTTGCCCGGCGCGCAAAATTCCTTTTTCATCAATAGCCACCAGTATTTGCCCCAAAAGTTCTCGCGCGACCTTATCGGGATTTTTTTTAAAAAATGTCTTTTTTAACCGGCCTTTTTCAAGCTTTTCCTGCCAATGATATTGGCCTAATTTCCATAAAAAAAGCCTTTTTTTGTTGACCGCCTTGCTTTCTAAAACCGAAAATTTTATTTTTTCCAAAACTGCCCGCGGCTCCTCTTTGGCTAATTTAATATACAAGGAACGATTTTCTAAATCACCCAGCACTCTTGCCAAATCATAACCATACTTTTGAAATTCGCGGGAAATATACTTATCTTTTTGGAAATCATAACGACTTAAAATTTCCCCAAGCGGACGAAGATGATTATTCTTTTTGACCATCATTACCATAAACTAAAGCCGCCCCCAAGGCTCCCAGGAAAAAGCTCACCGGCCAAAAAAAAGAAGTTTTGGAAAAAAGCGCCAAAATTAAGCAAGCCAGCGCGGCGGCAAAATTAATTATCATCTCTCGGGCAACCAAAATTTCCAGAGGAAAATACCTCCCCCGCGCCTTTTCATAAACTAACGCCTGAAGGGGGATGTTCACCAAAATGCCGCCTACGGTACCAAAAAAGTCAAAGACAAAAAAACCCAAGGGGGTTTTGGCAATAATTCGCCATAGCCAATTAAAAACATTCAGCCCCACTCCCCAATTAATAATTTTTTTACCCCGGCGATCAACTAAACGCCCTATCCAAATCATCAAAAGAAATGAAAAAAGAATCGATAAGCCTTTAATTAACCCCAAGGCCTGATATTGCCCTAAATTTGCAAAGATAAAAAGAGGCCAGGAAAGAATTGCCACCGCCTCCAAACCATTCCCCCAAAAAGCCCGCTTCAAGTTTTTTTCCTGTTTCCCCTTCATAAAAAACCGTGTATCTTTAAAAGAAAACTCTACCCGAGAAGGATTAAAACGGTCAAAATAAAGCGGCAAAAAAGAAAGAACAAAGAAAAAGCCCGCCAAAAGGTAAGCGCTTCCCGCCCCATAAAGAGTAATTAACAACCCGCCTAAAATCGGGGAAAGAGCCGCGGCCAAGCTTGATAAAAGATTCATATAACTAACTTCCTTGCCAAAAAAACCATCTTCTTTTTCTTCGTAAACTACCGTTAAATAATAAGGCAGCCAGCAAAAAGGAATGGTTAGCCCCCAAAAAAAAGCCGCCAAGAAGAAAAAAAGCTGATTTTGGCCCCCCAGAAACAGAAAAAAAAGATAAGTTAACCGGCCTAAAACCGACAAAAAATAAGCATAATCGGGGGAAATAAATTTCTTAAGAAGAGTCGCCGCCAACGGCGTTGCCAAAACTACCGCCAGGTAGTAAATAAAATAAAAGCCAAAAACAGTCCCTATTTGCCCTGTTTTTTGCCAAACAAAAACCGGGATAAAAATATCTAAAAGGGTCAGGCCAAAATTTAAGAAGAAGGTGGTTAAATATATTCCCCGCAGGCCGGAAAAACGACGTCTTGAAAACACAGATAATATTTTTGAGTTAAATACTATATTTTCTTTCTAAATCTTCCATCCCTTCATTAATTCCCTTTACCAATAATTCCGCCGCTTTGGCGATCATTTTCTGCGCCTTTTTGCGCTCGTTTGGGAAAAAGGGATCGGTCACAAAATCAGCCACTTCCCGCGCCTTGTTGTTTTCATGACGAAAACCAACCCGTCCTTTCTCGGCCGCCGGCAAGGGATGGCCAATCCCCAAGCGCAAACGCCAAAAATCGTTACTCCCTAATTGCTCGATTACCGATTCCACTCCCCGATGACCGGCCGCCCCTCTTTTTCTCCCTACTTTAATCTGCCCCAACGCCAAATCCAAATCATCATGCACCACCACCAAAAATTGAGGGGGAAATTGATAGAAATCAACCAATTTTTTAACCGCAAAGCCAGCGGCGTTCATCGCCACTTGGGGCTTGGCTAAAATAAACCCTTCTCCCTTAATCACCTGCGCCTTAAGAGAAGCCTTTTTCTCCCAAACTTTTTCCGGCATCGGCAAAAGCTCTTGGGCTAATTTTTCCACCACCATAAAGCCCAAGTTGTGACGCGTGTTCTGGTATTTTTCTCCCGGGTTGCCCAACCCAACAACAAGATACATCCTCTTTATTATAATCAAAAAAAATTATTTTTACACCCGAAAATTTATATATCAAAACAACCCCGGCTGGGAGTAGCGGGCTTTCCATCCGAAGCGGACAGATGGCCTGCGCTAAAAATGAGCGCGCAATATTTACCCGCCTCGGTTGGAAATTGCGCTACTTCATAACGAGGCGGTTAAATTTTACGCCGTACATTTATGCCTATATTTATGCCCCAACCGCATCTATATTTATACTTAATTTTCTGTATCAGTCGACTATATCATGGGATACAGGAAGAAAAATCACCACCAAAAAAAAGAGCATTTTTAAAGCCTCTTTGTCTTAGATAAATGTCAGGGGACAAGCGCTACTTAGTATTTTTAAGAAGCGAAAAAAGTGTTGCCTGCACCAAATGCTTTAAAGCATTCCGGGTTAAAGAGAAGTTTCCTTTTATTGGGTTGATTAATAGGAAAATGACTTTAGGTTTTAAAAATTAACCAGCCCTGTGGACCGGAGGAGAGTCGAACTCCCAACCTCTGCAATGCGAATGCAGCGCTCTACCATTGAGCCACCGGCCCATATTTTTATCTGCTAACAAATAACTTGTGCCGCGGGTGGGAATCGAACCCACACGATAGGGTTGCTACCACAGGTTTTTGAGACCTGCGCGTCTGCCAGTTCCGCCACCGCGGCCCCTCTTTAAGATACTAAGATATTAAGATACTAAGAAATTAAGAAATATTGTTAAAATTGTCAAAAACGTGAATTAACACGAACGAGAAACAAGAAAATAATTCAAAAGTCAAAAGTTAAAAGTCAAAATTACAATACAATTCTGTAGGGGCGGACCCATGTGTCCGCTCGTCAAAGGGTCCGTCCCTACCTTATTTAAAACCATTAATCGGGTCGACACATGGGTCGACCCCTACAAATTCCTTTGCGTTTTGCGATTTAACATTTGAGTTTATTTATTGTCTTTGAACTTTTATTTAGGTTCTAATCTTTGCATTTTGCACTTTGCGTTTTTTTATTACGAATTACGGATTACTGATTTTTAATTTTGACTTTTAACTTTTAAATTTCTAAAGCAATTCAACAATATTCTTACCCCTTATTATACCCCAACGCCTCCTTAACCTGCTCGTCATTTACTTGGGGAAAATGATGATAGAACTGGCTAACGGACCAAAAAGCCAATGGCGCTTCTTCATAAATAACCTGATCCGCCTCTTCCTGCAGTAACTTTAAGGCCTCCCGGGAAACAACCGGTGTTGCCACCATCACTTTTCTTGCCCCCAAAAGACGCGCCTGCCGTGCGGCCGCGGCCATTGTTGCCCCCGTGGCCGCTCCATCATCAACAATAATTGCCTCTTTTCCGACTAAGCTCAATTTTTCGTCTGGCAAATACGCACGCCAACGTCTTTTTACCTCGGTTGTTTTTAACTTTATTTCCTGCGCAAGATAACCTTTGCTGATGTTCAAGCTGTTAACCAGCTCTTGGTTCAAAAAAAGCGATTCGGGGGAGCTGGAAATAGCGCCAATAGCTAGCTCTGAATCTTGGGGCGCGGCTAATTTTTTGGCCACCAAAATACCCAACGGCAAACCCAGATTGGAAGCTATTTCAGAAGCAACCACCACTCCCCCCCGAGGAATTCCTAAAACTACCGCCTTCTCTTTATTAATCGTTTCCTCAATTTTAGACGCCAGTTTCCGGCCGGCCTCTTGACGATCAAAAAACATTTTCCTGCTTATTTTTTCTTTTCAGCTTTGGGAAGAATTTTTTCTTCCACAAAACCAGTCAGCCAGGGAATTTTGTACTCTTCCCCCTGATAAGCCTTAACCATCAACAAAAGCCAAAGGGCAAAACACGCCAATCCCCACAAGGGATAAATCACTAAATTAACAAGAGGAATTATCCCCAAAACTAACCCTCCAATCGCGGCTGTTAGGGAAAAAATAATTGACTGGCGGGCATGAAAACGAACAAAGGCGTCTTCTTTCTCGGTAAGATAAAAATAAATACCGGTGATAAGACCCAGCAAGTAGGCCAAGGCCGCTTTAGGGTTCTTTTTTTCTTCTGCCATTATTTCTCACCTCCTTTTCTTCCTTCTTTTTACCAGTTTTTCTTGCTAAAAACAAGGGGAAACTTAAAATAGGCTTATTTAATTTTTGCCTCCCCGAATTAGCCGTCAAAACCCGGCTTTATCAAAATTTTCCCTTCCCTCACCCTTAAGACCACCTCTTTCAGTTTCACTCCTCCTGCCCTCTTAATTTCTTCGGGTTTTCTTCGCAGCATTATTTCCCGCTCTGCTCCTAAAAGCACTGTTAAATTATTGTAGTCATTAATAACTTTTTTTCTTGATAAACCCACATTTCTTACTTGGGCCAAAATTTCCAAAAGCGGCAATAAATTTACATAAAAATAACAAGTAGCCCTTCTTTTTCCCAAAAACATTAATCCTTTTTTTCTTGTCCAAGAAACTATTTCTGAAGTACCATTTGGGGAAAAACCGCCCGCGAATAACGCGAATGAAGAGGCCAAGTCTAAAAAAAGCTCTCTTTCTGCCCGCTTCATGAAGCTTAAAGGTTAAAAACAGCCAAAACCGCCAAAAAATAAAAAAGTATTAACGCCACCCCCTCAAAACGCTCAATTTTGCGCTTTGACCAGGCAAAAAAATAAAAAAGAGCAAACGCTAAAAGGATAAAAATTACCGCCCAAAGATAAGCGGAAAAGCTAGTAACCTCAAAAGGAGAAAAAAAACTGGCCATCCCCAAAATGAGGGTGTTTCCTAAAACCAAAGGAGTCAGAAACTGCTCAAATCTGATTTTCGCCTTTGCGGAGGAGAAAAGCACTATTTCCGGCAGGCAAACCGGCAAAGACAGGAAAACAAATCCGGCCGCAAAAAGAGAAGAAAAAGAAAAAGAACCGGCCACTGTTGCCAAAAGGCTAAAAGAAAGCAAGAAAAAAACCGATCCTAAAATTAATTTTGGCCAAAAAATTTTCCCCCCTTTTCCGCTTTTGTTTTTTAGGGCAAGAAAAAAACACCCTAAAGATAATAAAACTAATCCCTCCCTTCGGCTTATGCTTTTGTCCAGAAGAAAAACCAACGGCAAACAAAGCGATAAAAAAGCCCAAAGCAGTTGGCTTAAGAGAAACTCATCGCGGCAAACTACCCTTCCTTGCCTTAAGGCCACTGCCCCGGGCAACAGCAGGAAAAAAATTAACGCGCTTCCTAAAACCAATCCTAAAACCACTTCTGATAAACCTAAAGAGGCTAAAATAAGGCTTAAAAGAAACTCCGGCAAAATCATCGCCGCCAGCGCCCTCTTTCTGCCTCCCTGGCCTAAAAGCAAAACCGCCCAGGAAAAAAAACCTGCCAACAAAAAAGTTAAAATTATTTTTAAAAAAATCATCCCAGCTTTTTTAATTCTTCAAGGGTGGTAATTTCCTCAACGCTTTTATCATCACGAAAACGCACCAGGCGGGGAAAACGAAGAGCAAAACCAGCCGTATGCAAGGGCGAGCGGGTTAAATTATCGGCGGCAATTTCCACCACCACTTTTGGCAAACACCAAACATCAGGAACCAGTTCTTTGGGAACCGTATATTCTTTAGGCTTCGTGTCAGTTTTGGCCTCTTGGGCCCGACGGCGCATTTCCCGCCAATCCTCGTCGGAAAGACCCGTGCCAATTTTGGAAACGGTCACGATCTTTTCTCCATTTCTTATCCCCACCAAGAAAGCGCCGATGCCAAAACCGGCTCGCTTTCCCCTTCCCAAATAATAACCCATCACCACCCCTTCAATCGTATCCAAAAGCCCGCCGCTTTCCTTGCTCTCCTCCTGTTTAAATTTTACCCAGGTAAATCCCCGCTTCCCCGGCTCATAAGGCGCCTGCCATTTTTTCACCACCACCCCCTCCAGGCCTTTTTTAATCTGCTCCTCATGATAACGCCGCAATTCTTCAACCCTGTTGGTTAAAATTTGCGGCGAGAGAAAAACTATCTTGGCATTAGGCTTAATCATCTCTTCTAAAATTTGCCGTCTTTGGGAAAAGGGGAGATGAATTGTTTCCTCGCCATTATAATAAAGAATGTCAAAACAATAATAGCGCAGGGGGATCTTAAGCAAAGTGGCCTGAATTTCATGCTTTCTTTTTCGCTTAATTGTTTCCTGAAAAGGAAGAAGACGGCCGGTTTTTTTGTCCACGCCAATTACCTCGCCGTCCAAAATCGCCGCTTGGGCATTAATTTCCTTGGGTATCGCCTCGGCGATATCAGGGAACATCGCCGCCACGTTTTCCAAGTTGCGGGTAAACATCCAAACCTGGGGTTGACCGTCGCGCCGAAACTGAACCTCTAAGCGCGTCCCGTCATATTTTGGTTCAACGGCAACTAAATCACCTTCTTGCAAGGCCATTTTCTTAATCATCTCCTCGGCGGTGGGAAGGCGCTGGCAAAGAGAAGGAAGCACCGGCGTTCCTAAAACAATTTTTATCTCTTCCAAACCCTCTATCCCTTTTTGTTTAATTGTTTTGGCAATAAAGCCAATATCAGCCCGACGATTATAAGCGGCCTCAATTTTTTCCCGCCAGCGTTTATCGCCGCTTAAAAGCCAGGAAAGAGCGTCCAAAAGGGTCGTTTCGGAAAAGCCTAAACGCAATCGGCCCAGGGGGATACGAACAAAAAACCGCGCTTCAAGGGGAGAAAGCAATTTTAACAGGGCGGCCATTTTCCTGACCTTGCGCTCCTGGCTCCCCTCGCCAGCATCTTGAGCAATCTCTAAAAGTTTTGCGTAAAGCTCTTCAACCGTTAAAGAAGAGGCTTCCTTTTTTCCTCCCTTTTTTTGCGCCAACTCTTCGGCCACCAACCCCAGATCGCCTTTCTGACCAAAACTTTTCTCCACCGTTTCTTTCTCAACGCCAAAAGCTTGAGCCAAAACCCTGATCATCATCTTTTCCGCCAAATTAAATTCTATTCCCCGATGGGCAGGCGCCAACTCTCCCAAAAGAAGGTAACAAAGCTTATCGGTCTCTTCTGCTTCTGCCTTTTCGAAAATCTCAGCCAAAATCCTGGTAATTTCAAGACGAGAAGTGGTTTTTTCAAGTTTTAACAAATAGTTGGCTAATTCCCTTGCTTTCATAAACTTGAAGAAATAAAGAAAAACACCAAAATCGCGGTGGCGATAAAAAGAACCCCGCTTAAAAATGAAGCCCAGCCCTGTTTTTCCTCCTTAATAATCTTATTCAAACCCTCGCCCATAAGAGTCAGCCCAAAAAGCGAGGGTAAAATTAAGACCATATATAAAAATTGCGGGTCAGTAGGGGACATCTTAAGATAAGATTAAGGCTTTGGATATTTAATTTCCATCACCTAAAAGGGAAAACCGCACTTCTTTTTTAGCACAAAGCGCAAAATGCAAAGAGCCCCGCCGCAGCGGGGCCCCGCTATGGCGGGACAAAACCTAAATCAAAATTCAAAAACATTTTTTAATTTTTGGTTCTGGTCTTTGAGCTTGGTTTTGCTTTTTGATATTTGATTTTTGATTTGTTTTTTTCGTTTCTCATGCGCGCCGATTCGTATTTTTTAGCAATTTGACAGTTTAACAATTTAGCAATTTAACTTATCTTAAAACATACCTTACTCCCTTTGTTCTGCCTACTTTTCTTATTATGCCCTTTTTCCGCAAATCCTGCAACTCCCGCAAAATCGTATCGTCGGAAACCATGGGCAAAACCTGCCGGGCCGTATTCATATCAATTCCCCCTCCCTGGTTAACTTGCTCCATTAACTTTACCTGACGGGCGGAAAGAGCAATTTGTTTCCCTCCTAATTTTTGCCGCAAACTTCGGTCCACGGAAAGCTTTTCTACCTGCTCTTTTACCTTAGTCAACTCTTCCGCCAGCCCCCGGCTGAAAAATTCCAGCCAAGCCGTTAAATCCCTTTGAGCCAAGTCCGCCGACTGGTCGGAGGTTTTTTTTAAAAAATGGTAATAATCGTTTAAGTTTTTATCAAAATATTCTTCTAAGGAAAAAAGCCGCCGCACGTCATAGCCTTCGGCAAAAAGAACTAGATTGGCAAAAGCGCGCGCTGTCCGCCCATTACCTTCAACAAAAGGATGAATGGCCACCAAAATATAATGGGCAATACCCGCTCGCAAAACCGGATGAACCTCCCGTCCTTTTTGAGAGTTAAGAAAAGCAAAAAAGGATCGTACCAAATATGGCACCTCGATTGCCGGCGGTGCCTTAAAAACCGTTTCGCCGGCAGGCGAGCGAACCACCACCGCCGTTTGCCGGTAACACCCGCATTTTTTGGGCGGCAAAATCCGGTTACAAACTAAGGCATGAATCTTTAAAAAATCCTCTTCCTCATAAGAAAATTGCCCTTTTTTTCCCTTCCCCAGCTGGTCAATAAAATCAACTACCTCACGATAGTTAATTACCTCCTGAACGTCGCGCCGGCCGGCCAACACCTCCCGCCCTGCCATCGCCTGCGCCGCCTGATTTAAAGAAAGCTCGTTACCCTCAATGCGAGTGCCAAAGTGAACCGTACGCAAAACCGCCTCGGCCTGAAAACTTTTTTCATACGACGGCACCAGCGGGGCTTTTTCCAAAACTGCCTTCGCCGCCTCAATAGCGCCAATATTTTTCAAAATTTCGGGGGTGATGGTAAATTTAGGGGAAAACATAGAATAAGTTAATTCAAAAGTTAAAATTCAAAATTCAATCCGCCAGCTGGCGGACAAGTTAAAACTCAAAACTTAAAACTCAAATCTCAAAACTACATGTTAAAACTTAAAACTAAAAAACTTTAGGGCTTAATATTTATATTTCTAAATTGTAATTCTGTTTTTGTCTTTCAAGTTTTAAGTTTTGCGTTGTAGATTTGAGTTTTGAGTTTTGCGATTTGAGTTCTTTATATTTAATACCAAATACAAAATACAATTTTCGTTTCTCATTCGTTAACTCGCGTTTTTTTTCTATCTTTAGTATAATATATTTACGATGACAAAGAAAACAAAGGGAAAATCTCTCAAAATTCCTCTCCTGCCGGAAGAATACGACGAACCGCACGAAATTAAGAAAAAAATTCGCCAAGAGGTCCGGGAATTCCAAAGAACCCTCATTGAGGAATTAACCCGTTTAATCACCACCTCTTTTGGCCTCATGGCCGCGCTTGCTTGGCGGGGTGTGATTCAAGAATTTATCAATAATTATCTTAAGAAATTTTTTGGCCAGGCTTCCGGCCTTATTTCCGAAGTTATCTTCGCTCTTATTGTGACGGTCTTAGCCGTTATCGTCACCTGGAGGCTGGCTAAAATTAAAGATCGCCTTATTGAAGAGGAAGAAGAGGAGGAGGAAATTAACGAAACAAAATAATTGGCCACCACCAAAAAAGATGAACTAAAATGGGAGCCAAAATGTTTTTGTTTTTGAGGAAAGAAAAGCCAGCCACAAGACTGGCCAAAAAGATAAGGAAAAAGTAAATAACAATTTGGGGGAAAGGATAATGATAAACAAAAAAAGCGGCCGGGAAATGAATAAGGGTAAAACAAAAACTCGTTAAAAGGTTACTTACCTTTTTCTCTTTTAGAGTTTCTGTTAAACGGTTTAGCATAAACCCCCGAAAGGCCACTTCTTCACAGAAAGCCGTTACCAAAGAAAGGCCAAAAGCAATAAGAAAAGCCCCAGTTGATTCGTAAGGAGTGCTTATAAAAGAAAAAGAGCCATACTTAAGATAGTTAATCAATAAGCCTTCAAAAGTAAGAACCGCCCCTAAGCCAATACCCCAATAGCAGGAAGAGAGGATGTTTTTTCGGCTAAAGCCAAGAGAGGGAAAAATCGGTCGATTCTCCTTTGCCCCCACCAGCCAAAAAAGAGGGCCTAACCAAATAAAAGGTTTTAAAATCCCTTCCTCCAATTCTTCCGGTAGGCGAAACAAAAAGCGATAAAGACCCCAAACAATAAACAAAAAAGCCCAGTAGCCAAAAACAAGCTCCAGCTCTTTCGTCGCCCCGTTTGCGCCCTTCTTTCCCTTGGTCATTTAAAAAAAGTATAACACAAAAACAAAAGATAAACTCAAATGTTAAATCGCAAATGTCAAAACTACATGGTAAATGTTAAAACTTTTTTAAAGCTTAAGGTTGTTTTTTTAGATTTGAGTTTTGAGTTGTAGTTTTGAGTTTTGCGATTTGAGATTTGAGATTTAAGCTTGTCATTTGCGTTTTGCGTTTTGAGATTATCTTTCGCGTTCATTCGTGTCTTTTGGCAATGTTATAATCAAAACATGATGAAAAAAAGGAAAAAAACGCCAAAAAAAATCACCCCCACCATTTCTTGGATAAAAGCCCATCTTAAAATCGTTATCCTTATTGTTTTATTAGTTTTCGCCGCTCTTTTCTACTTTTTTATCCTCCGCGATCTGCCTTCCCCCAAAACAATTGCTACCCAAACACCTTACTCCACCCAAATTTATGACCGCCACGGGAAACTTCTTTATGAAATTTATGCCGAAGAAAATCGTCTGCCGGTAAAACTTGAAGAGCTACCCGATTATGTTGTTAAAGCCACCATTGCCATTGAGGATCGCAATTTTTACCAGCACCATGGTTTTTCTACTAAGGGCATCCTGCGCGCCGCCTACAAAACTATTTTTCAGGGCAATCTTCAGGGCGGCTCAACCCTCACCCAACAGCTGGTGAAAAACGCCCTTTTAACCCAAGAGCGTACCTTAAAAAGAAAAATTAAAGAAGCCATTTTAACCGTCCTGACAGAAATCATTTACAACAAGGACCAAATTCTGACAATGTATTTTGAACAAACTCCCTATGGCGGCACCGCCTGGGGCATTGAAGCGGCGGCAAAGCGCTATTTTAACAAGCCGGCTAAACAATTAACCCTAGCCGAGGCGGCTCTTTTAGCTGGTTTACCCGCCTCCCCCACCACTTTTTCCCCCTTTGGCGCCCACCCGGAATTGGCTAAAAGTCGTCAAGAGCTAGTTCTTGATAAAATGGTCGAGGCAGGCTTTATCAGCCAGGAAGAAGCCCAAAGGGCCAAAGAAGAAAAATTAGTCTTTGCTCCCCTTGGAGAAGAAATTCTTGCTCCCCATTTTGTGATGTATGTTAAGGAGGCCTTGGTGGAGCTTTTTGGCCAAAAAATGGTTGAAGAAGGCGGTTTACAGGTAACCACCACCCTTGACGGGGAGCTTCAAGATTTTGCCCAAAAAACGGTTAAAGAGGAAATTGAAGAAATTAAAAAATTTAAAGTTGAAAATGGCGGCGCCCTAATTACCAACCCAAAAACGGGAGAAATTTTGGCAATGGTGGGCTCGCGTGATTATTTTGATAAAGAAATTGACGGCAATTTTAATGTTACCACCGCCGCCCTGCGCCAACCGGGGTCATCGATTAAACCCCTAAATTATGTTTTGGCCCTTGAGGAGGGGAAAATCACCGCCTCCACCCCCTTAATTGACGCTCCCACCTGCTTTTCCGTTGCCGGCCAAAAGCCATATTGTCCCACTAACTACGATTATTCTTATCATGGCATTACCCAAACTCGTTTTGCCTTAGGCAACTCTTATAATATCCCCGCCGTTAAGGTCTTGGCTCTCAATGGACTGGAAAATTTCTTGAATTTTTGCCAAAAGTTAGGAATTACCACCTTTGGTGACCCCAAAAACTATGGCCTCTCTTTAACATTAGGCGGCGGCGAGGTCCGCATGACGGAAATGGCCACTGCCTTTGGCGCACTGGCTAATTTGGGTGTTAAAAAACCGCTTGTTTCTATTTTAAAAGTTGCCGACCCGCACGGAAAAATACTTTTAGAAAACGAGGAAACTTTAGGACAAATTGGCGAAAGGGTCATCTCGCCCGAGGCAAGCTATATTGTCACCCACATTCTTCTGGATAATGGTGCCCGCAGCGCCGCTTTTGGCAGCCACTCCCAATTAGTAGTTGAAGGCCATCCCGAGGTGGCCGTTAAAACCGGCACTACTAACGAAAAAAAAGACAACTGGACGATCGGTTATACCCCTTCCCGTCTAGTCGCTGTTTGGGTGGGAAATAATGACGGCTCTTCTATGGGCGCGGTTGCTTCCGGGGTAACCGGCGCCTCGCCTATTTGGAATAAGCTCATTTCTTTTGCTCTTGACAAAGATAACCTTGGCCAAGAATGGCCTGTTAAACCCGAGGGGGTGGTTGGTTATTCTGTCTGCTCAGATTCCGGCCAACTGCCTCAAGACTCCGACTGTCCTACCCGTTTCGAATATTTCATTAAAGATAAACCCCCAAAACAAACCGCCAGCCGGGAAAAAATTTTAGTTAACAAAGACACCGGCGAGCCTCTTCTGCCTTGGCAAAAGGAAGAAAATACCGAAGAACAAGAACACCCCATTGTTCGCGACCCTTTAGGAGCAATTTTTTGCCTTGACTGTCCCCCGCCCTCAAAGACGGCTGTTTTCAACTATCCGCTGAAAAAAGGAGACTAAGAGACTAAAAATCGAAAACAGAAAGACAATAAATAATAAGTTAATAATTCGTAGTGGGCAATAAAAAACTCAAATCGCAAATCGCAAAACTCAAAACTACAACGCAAAACTTAAAACTTGAAAGACAAAAACAGAATTACAATTTAGAAATACAAATATTAAGCCCTAAAGTTTTTTTTAGTTTTAAGTTTTAACATGTAGTTTTGCCATTTGAGTTTTAAGTTTTGAGTTTTAACATGTAGTTTTGCCATTTGCGTTTTGAGATTTGAGATTATCTTTCGTTTCTCATTCGCATCAATTCACGTCCTTCCACAATTTAGTAATTCAGCTTCACGTGTCTTCTTAAATACGCCGCCGCTTCCTCGGGAGCGATCGTCGAGATTTCTATCTGCGCCCCTAATTCAAAGCCCGCCCAAATTTGGGTTTTGGGTAAAATATGCCAGCTAAAGTGATAAAAATCACTTTTCTTTTCCCGGCAGGGAGCGGTTTTGAGAAAAAAATTGTAGTCCGGGGAATTTAAGCCCTTTTCTAAAGCGCCAAGAGAAACTTTGAAAACCTCGGCCAGCGACCATTTTTCCCCAGCGCTTATTTTTTCAAAGTAAGGCCGATGCTTTTTGGGATAAATTCTTATTTCGAAAGCTACCCGGGGAGCAAAAGGAACAAAAGCAATGAAATCTTTATTCTCAAAAACAAGACGCTTTTTGGTCTTTTTCTCATACGCAATTGCCAAACAATGAGGGCATTTCTTGTGAATTTGCCAATAATCTTGGGTGTTCTTAAAATCACGAACCATGCCCGCATCAAGAACAGGGATCGCCATAATCTGGGAATGGTGGTGGGCAATAGAAGCACCGGCTTCTTCCCCCTGATTGTGAAAAATCGCCACATAAGAAACATCAGGCTGTCGGCAAAGAGTTAAGTAACGGCTTTGGTAAACATCAATCAGCTCCTTAACTTTTTTAATCTCCATCTGGCCAATATCCCGATTATGATCAGCAGTAATTACCAGCTCATGAAAACCCTTCCCGTTCATTACCCGATAGGGGCCCGCTTTTCTTTTCTCCAATTTTAACCTCGGCAAAAAGGCCGGATAACGGTTGGCAACCACCACGGTGGTCCAACCATTATAAGAGGGCTTTTTAATTAACTCCCCCTCGCGGTAAGCCAAAATTGGCTCTTCATATTCGGTAATTTGGCAAAATCGGCAAGGGAGAACCGGTCTTAATTCTTTTTTTTGCTTTCTTTTAAATTCATCAGGACGGGCGGCCCGGCCGGTAGCCACCACCACCCAATCGCCGGAAATAAAATCCTGACGTAAGGAGGAAAGAAAGGGGAGATCTGCTTTTTTCTTCATCTCTTAAATATAACATAAAAAACAAGACAGGATAAAATAATTCAAAGGTCAAAACTCAATCCGCCAGCTGGCAGACAAGTTAAAACTCAAAACTTAAAACTCAAATCTCAAAACTACATGTTAAAACTCAAAACTAAAAAAACTTTAGGGCTTAATATTTGTATTTCTAAATTGTAATTCTGTTTTTGTCTTTCAAGTTTTAAGTTTTGCGTTGTAGTTTTGAGTTTTGCGATTTGAGATTTGAATTTTGAGATTGTCTTTCGTTTCTCATTCGCGTTAATTCGTGCATTTTACAGTATCGCAATTTAACCATTTTTCTTTTATAATAAAATTAATGGCGAGGGTTAAAAGATGTTTAACCAAACTAACTAACTTTTTGGCCGCCATTGGCAAGCCCTTTTTTCATCTCCTCCTTTTTCTTCCTCTTATTATCGGTTTAATTTTCTCCTTTTTCTGGCGCATTTTCATTTTTACCATCAGTACTATATATAATAGTATAAGCACTCTCTTTGCTTCGGCTAAAAAATTATTTCTTTTTTTTTGCCAATACAATATACTGAAGAGGGTGAAAAAAACCCTTTTCTTAAAAATTTTTATTTATTTTGTTTTCCCTTTGGCTATCGCCATTTCTTTTTATTTTTTAATTTTAAAAGATCTCCCCTCGCCCAACCAGCTAATCGCCCGTGATGTCCCCCAAACAACAAAAATTTATGACCGCCACGGTCAGTTGCTTTATCAAATTTATCACGACCAAAACCGCACTCTTGTTCCCCTTGAGAAAATCCCTGAAAACGTTAAAAACGCAACTATCGCTATTGAAGACGCCGATTTTTATCACCACCGGGGTATTTCCGTTAGCGGTCTGGCTCGGGCTCTTAAGCAACTCCTTCTTCGGGGTGAGCCCCTTCAGGGAGGATCAACGATCAGTCAGCAGTTGGTTAAAAACGCTCTTTTAACACCGGAAAAAACCCTAACCCGAAAAACACGGGAAATAATTCTGGCTTTCTTGGTGGAAAACCGGTTTTCTAAAGAAGAAATTCTCCAGATGTATTTAAATGAAATTAGCTATGGCGGCACCGCTTACGGCATTGAGGCCGCCAGTCAATTTTACTTTGGCAAGTCCTGCCGTGATTTAAGCCTGTCTGAAGCGGCTTTTCTCGCCGGTCTGCCCGCTTCTCCTACCACTTTTTCTCCCTTTGGCGCTTATCCGCAAATGGCCAAAATAAGACAGGCGGAGGTTTTGCGCCGAATGAGAGAAGAGGGTTTTATTAACGATGACCAATTTAAAAAGGCCAAAAGTGAAGAACTAAAACTTAACCTTCCCCGGGAAGAAATCCTCGCCCCTCATTTTGTGATGTTTGTCCGCGACGAATTAACCAAACTTTTTCCCCCGCGCTTAATTGAAGAAGGGGGCCTTCAGGTCAAAACCACCCTGGACTTGGAAATTCAAAAAAAAGCCGAAACAATTGTGGCCGAGGAAATTAAAAAAATCAAAGCCTACCAGGCTGAGAATGGCGCCGCTTTAGTTACCAACCCCAAAACCGGGGAGATTTTGGCGATGGTGGGCTCGCGCAATTATTTTGACCAAGAAATTGACGGCAATTATAATATCACCACCGCCTTGCGCCAGCCAGGATCGGCGATTAAGGTGGTTAACTATGCTCTGGCCTTACAAAACGGCTACACTTTAGCCACCATTATCCCCGACACCCCGGTTACCTACCAACTTGCCGGTTCCCCTCCCTATTCCCCCCAAAATTATGATGGCCGTTTTCATGGGCCGGTAACACTGCGCACCGCTTTGGCCTCCTCTTATAACATTCCCGCCGTTAAGGTGCTGGCGTCCCTTGGGCCAGAAAAGATGGCTCGGCTTGGCCGGGAAATGGGCATCACCACTTGGGATGATCCTTCCCGTTTTGGCCTTTCCCTTACCTTGGGCGGCGTCGAGGTTAAAATGACCGACTTAGCCGTTGTCTATGGCGTTTTGGCAAATTCGGGTAAAAAAACCCCCCTCCAAACAATTATAGAAGTAAGCGATAGCTCGGGCAAAATTTTATGGCACAACCCTTGCCTTGCCTTGCCCCAAGAAGCGTCTTCAAATTTTAACAAGAAAATTTCCTTTTCCTCCACCGTGGAAGCGCAAGAACCAGCCTGCCAAAATCAGGCAATTCCCGCCGGAGTCGCCTTCCTGCTCACTGATGTTCTTGCTGACAATTCGGCTCGTCAGCCGGCCTTTGGCGCTAATTCTCTTCTTTATATTCCGGGCCAAACGGTGGCCGTTAAAACCGGTACCAGTAATAATTTACGCGATAATTGGGCTATTGGTTATACCCATGATTTTTTAGTGGCCGCTTGGGTGGGCAACAATGATAACCAACCGATGAAAAAAATTGCCTCCGGCGTTACCGGCGCCACTCCCATTTGGCGCCAAATCACCGATTTTCTTTTGGAAAAATACCCCTCTTCCCCTTTCCTGCCGCCGCCGGGAGTAGTCAAGAAAAAAGTCTGCCAGCAAATTGATCGGGAAAAAAATATTTGTCTTAAAGAAAGGGAAGAATGGTTTCTGGAGGAAAGACACGAATAAACACGAACGGGAAACGAAAAAAAATTCAAAATTTAAAATTCAAAAGTCAAAAGTGCAAGTTAAAATTAAAAAGTAGTAAAGCAAAAAAACTTTTGTCCGCCGGCTGGCGGATTCGTCAGAACCTGTCCTGAATTTAATTCAGGAATGACAGCCACGATTAGCGTCATTCTGAACTTGATTCAGAATCAGTTAGATCCTGACTTTCGTCAGGATGACAATTACGGGAAGATTTTGTCCGCCAACTAGCGGACAGAAGTTAAAAGTTTTTTGTTCTACTTTTGAATTTTAACTTGTAATTTTAACTTTTGACTTTTGACTTTTAACTTTTAGTTATTCGATTCTGTCCGCCAGACGGATTGAGTTTTGCCATTTGCGTTTTGAGTTTTTTATTGCCCATTACGCAATTTAACCTGATACCACCTTACTCCTCCCCTTCCTCTCCACTTTCCAAAAGCGCTTTGGTCAAAAGTATAAATGCCTCCTGGGCTTCTTCCCGATTATTATTTTTACTCATTAAAACCAAAATAAAAGGTGGGTCTTGAAAAATAATTCCCGCGTCATGCAAAATCCCCTCATCAATCCCCACTTTATGAGCCACTTTTACTCCTGCCGGCAGGGCGGCGGGAATCTGCTCCTCGAAAATCGTCTCGGTAAGTAAATCTAAAATTTCCTCCCGATATTCTTCTTTTAAATCTCCTTCCCAAAGTTTTTGCCAGAATAAGGCGATATCTTCCGGCGTGGTTTGCCGCCGGGAAAAAGAGGTGTTTTCCATCCCCAACCTTCTTATCGTCGCCTCAATTGCTTCGGCCCCTAAAACTTTTTCTAAAATTGCCGCGGCGGTGTTGTCCGACTGTTTGCCACAAAGGCGAGCCAATTCCCGATAAGAATAAACCGCCCCCGCCGCATCTTGATAAAGACTGCCTGCCCCTCCTACCTTATCCTCCTCTTTAAGGGTATATTTTTCTTCCAAATTAATCTTTCCTTCTTGCGCCTGCTGATAAAGTGTATAAACAATGGGGAGTTTAATAAGAGAAGCGGCAGGAAATGATTCCTTTTCTCGAATGGAAACTGCTTTTCCTGTCCTAAGATTTAAATAATAAACCCCGTAAACCCCCTGCCGACCGGCTAAAATTTTCTCAAGTTCCAAGGCTTTGCTTTCTTCAATCGGAGAAGGAGAAGGAGAAGGGCTAAAAGCCGGACTGGAGCGAAAAACTGCCGGTTGGGTAATTTCCTCTATTTTTGGCGACGCTTGTTTTCCCAAATAAATTAAAAAGGAAAGTCCGGTGGTTAAAAGAAACAGGACGAAAATTATTCTTCGTCTTTTGCCTTCCCCTTCTTCTTTTTCCTCTTCAAAACTTATTCTCCCGGAATTTCTTTCTTCATCTTCACTTAATTCTTTGGTTTTACGGATCATTTTTCCGGGTTAATTTTTCTTAAAATACGACATCGTATTTTTCCTGCTTGCAGTCAGGAAGATTGTTCTCCTTTTTTAAACGTTTTCCGCTAACTTTAAAAGCTGTTTCTTGGTGGGCAAGCCGGTTTTTGCTCCCAACTTACTCACTGCCAAGCCACTGGTAATCATCGCCAAACGAAGGCTTTCTTTTAAATTCTTTCCCCAAGAAAGACCGGCAATTAAACCAACCGAAAAAGCGTCTCCGGCGCCAGTGGCGTCAACGGTTTTAGTTTTAAAAATCGTCTCCTCAATTAACCTGCCCTCGGCAGCAAGACAAGCACCCTTTTTCCCCAAAGTAACCACGGTTATTTTTGCCGGGGAACATTTTATCACCCGACGCCAATTTCTCCCCCAAAAAGCACTTGCCTCCTCTTCGTTCACAATTAAAACCGCCAAAAGGGGCAAGAGGGCTTTCAGTCTTCTTTTCTCTTTAAGTTCGCGACTACCGGGATTTAAGGCAATCTTGCTTCCCCTTTCTTTTGCCCAGAAAATAATTTTTTCAAGCAAGGAAATATTACCCTCCAGAGAAGAAAGATAAACCCAGTGGCTGGGGGGCAACTTGGAAAAAGGGAAAATCTTTTTTTCCAAGCGACTTTGACCACGGGCAACCAAAATAACCCGCTCGCCGTTATCGCCAACTAAAATGGTTGAATAATCGGTTTTATCGCCTTTAATCTGAAGCAAAAATCGCTGATCAAACTTTTCCGCCCCTAATTCTTTGGCCACCCACTGACCGAGAAGATCGTCGCCAAAACGAGCCACCGCCGCCGTTTTTAAACCCAAACGGGAAAAGCCCACCGCCGTATTAGTGGCGCCTCCGCCGCTTTGAAAAAAAACTTCTTCCACTTCCACTTTACCACCCTCAAGAACCAGCTTCTCCCTACCTCTTTTGCCAATTTTAAAGCCCGAGGAACGTAAAAAAACATCCAAAGTAGCCGAACCAACGGTGATAATATCGAGCATTAGTCTAAAGTTGAAATATTATTAATAAATTGTTTAATTGCTTAGAAAACTCAAATCTCAAAACGCAAAACTCAAATCTACAACGCAAAACTCAAAACTTGAAAAACAAAAACAGAATTACACTTTAGAAATGCAAATATTAAGCCCTAAGGTTTTTTAGTTTTAAGTTTTAACATGTAGTTTTAACATTTGAGATTTGAGATTTGAGATTTTTTATACTTAATCATCATCCTTAACTCCCTATTATTTCGGCCATATTATTTTCGCTACTTTCTCTGCCATCAGGAGAGGATTCTCGGCCTGCCAAATGTTGCGCCCTACCACCACACCACAGGCTCCTGCCGCCAAAACATCTTTCACCATTTTCAAAAAATCCCCCTCCGCTGTCTTCGGCCCTCCCTGAACCACCACCTTCACCTTTCCCGCCGCCTTAACCACCCAGGAAAAACTTTCCCGGTCACCCGTGTAGGGAATTTTCACCATCTCCGCCCCCAGTTCTAAAGCCACCCGCGCCGCATAAGACAAAACTTCGCTACTAAATTCCCTGCCTTTGACCGCCTCTCCGCGGGGGTACATCCAGCCAATTAAAGGAAGCCCACGCCGGTCTGCTTCCTCCTCCACTTGAGAAAATTCTTTCATCATCTGACTTTCGTATTTACTCCCTATATATATAGTATAGCCAAGGGCCACCGCCCCCAACGATACTGCCTCATCAACCGAGCAAAGAAGCGGCGAATATGGTTCCGGATCGACCGTTAAACTTGTTTTTCCGTTAAGCTTAATAATTAAAGGAACACGATTTATTCCGGGACGATAATATTTTTCCGCCACCCCTTTTTGGAAAACCACCCCGGTAAAAAACCCCTTCTCGGCCAGCTCCAAAATTTTTTTCGGATCAACCGATTGCTGGTTAAAATCAGCCGTGCCATGCTCCATGCCATGATCATAAGCCAAAAGAAGCGCCCGGCCGTTTTTGGTAATTTTTGACAAAGACGACATCATCCGTTTTTTAATTTTAATAACTAGGCCACAACGATAAAAAGTCAAAACGCAAATGGCAAATACAATTCTGTAGGGGTGGACCCATGTGTCCACCCGTCAAAGGGTCGTCCCTACCTTATTTAAAACCATTAGTCGGGTCGACCCCTAATTTTAATTTATAATTTTCAATTTTTATTGAATTTTAAATTTCCAATTTCTTAATTTCAGCCTCGCCATGGCGGGGCGAATTTCTAATTTCTAACTTCTATTACCATTCACCATTTTCCAACAACCAGTTTCCATCTCTTGCTATATATTTTAATCATTTATCATTAGCTATTAACCTCTCCCCCTCTTCCCTAATTCTTTCCTCCGTTAGACCATATTTTTGATAAAGTTCTTCTGGGCTCCTCGCCGATTCGCCAAAAACATCAGGAATCCCCATTAATTTCATAGGCACGGGACATTCTTGGCTTAAAAGCTCGGCCGCCGCCGCTCCCAAACCGCCAAGAAAAGAATGTTCTTCCAGAACCAAAACCCGCCCCGTTCTTTTAACCGACGTGATAATCGTTTCCTTATCCAGCGGTTTAACGGTAGCGCAATTAATTACTTCCGCGCCCAAAACATCAGCCACCGCTATGGCTTTTGCCAAAATTGGCCCGGTTCCCAAAATGGTTAATTTTTCTCCCGGGCAAAGAATCGTGGCCTGACCAATTTTAAATTCTTTACCCTTTTGGGTCAATAGCGGTGTTTTGCTTCTGCTCAAGCGCAGGTAAACCGGCCCCTCATAGGAAGCCATCGCAAAAACCGCTTCCTTTGCCTCGTTGGCATCAGCCGGGGATAAAACCACCATTCCCGGCAAAGAACGCATCAGGGCAATATCGGCCACACTTTGCGCCGAAGCGCCATCGCCGCCGTTGGAAAATCCCAAATGCGAGCCAATTAACTTCACGTTTGCTTTGTTTTGACAAACCGCCACCCGAATTTGGTCAAAACAACGGCCGGGTAAAAAAACGGCAAAAGACGACAAAAAGGGGATAAATCCTTCTAAAGCCAAACCAGCCGCCACGGCAACCGCGTTTTGCTCGGCCACCCCCACGTTAAAAAACCGCTCCGGGAAAAAACGAGCAAATTTTTCTATTCTCGTTGAAGAGGCCAGGTCGGCAGTAAGGGCTAAAACCCGCTCATTTTTTTGCGCCAACTCCAAAAGAGCCTCGCCATAAGCATCGCGCTGTGATTTTAAAAAAACCATACTTAAAAAATTTCTAATATTAGTCCTATAAGACCTATTGGACCTATTTTATTTTTCAACTTTTGCTCTCTTCGGCTAACTCACTCATTGCTTCTTCATATTCTTTTGGCGTCAGCGTGCAAGCATGATAGCGCTTTTTGCCCTCCATAAAAGAAACCCCCTTGCCGCGTACCGTTTGGGCAATAATCACGGTGGGCTGGCGATGATTTTCTTTAGCCTGACAAATAGCCTGAATTAACTCCCGATAATCATGGCCGTTAACCACCAAGGCCTGCCAGCCAAAAGATTCGTATTTTTTGGCCAATGGTTCCAAAGCCAGCTGTTTTTCCGTTTTGCCGCCAATCTGCATGCCGTTGCGATCAACAATATTAATTAAATTCCCCAGCTGGTGGTGGGCGGCAAACATCACCGCCTCCCAAAGCGAACCCTCATCATGCTCACCATCAGAGGTAAGAGTAAAAACAAAATAATTCTCGTTTTTTAAGAAAGCGGCTAAAGCCATTCCCGCCGCCACCCCCAAACCCTGCCCTAAAGAACCGGTGGAACATTCCACAAAAGGGGCATGCATCCGGCTGGGATGGCCCTGAAGTGGACTGTCAAGAGCGCGTAAATTCCCAAGCTCTTCTTTGGCAAAAAGACCGCAAGAGGATAAAACCGCGTAATAAGCCGGACAGACATGGCCGCAGGAAAGAAGAAAACGATCGCGGCGGGGATCGGTCGAGTCGTGGGAGTTAAAACGAAGGCAACCACTAAAAAAAAGGGCGGTCAGAATATCGGTTGAAGAAAGAGAGCCGCCGGGATGACCTGAACCAGCATGGTAAATCATTTCTATTACCTCGCGCCGCACCTCGCGGGCTTTCTTTGCTAACTGTTCTGGAGGAAGAGGCATAACTAATCTTTAGTATAGCACAAAACGTATTTTGTATTTAGCATTAAGACAAGAACCAACGCGGACGAGAAACGAAAGAAAATAATTCAAAATTCAAAAGTCAATCCGCCAGCTGGCGGATCAAAATTGCAAATACAATTCTTGTAGGGGCGGACCCATGTGTCCGCCCGTTAAAGGGTTCGTGCTGCTTATTTAAAACCATTAATCGGGTCGACACATGGGTCGACCCCTACAAATTCCCTTGCGTTTTGCGATTTAACATTTGAGTTTATTTTTTGTTTTTGAACTTTGATTTAGGTTTTGATCTCTGATATTTGCACTTTGCACTTGCCTATTACGGATTACGAATTATTCAGCCCGCCACAATGAAACAAGGCAATAATGAAGCAATACTCTCTGTTTGTCATTTCTCTCTTCCTTGGGCAAAGCGCTTAATCGCCTCAGCGGCTCCCTCAGGCGTTTCCACAATTTCGTAAACCCGCATTTCCTCGGGGCGTAAGAGCATATTTTTTTTGAAGGCCTCAATGATTTCCTCCCAAAAACGGCCAAAAAGAACCATTGGCTTGTGGTTACCAAAATAAAGACGCGCCAAACCCCAGGCCATACCAAACTCGGAAATCGTCCCCGTGCCGCCGTTAAAAACCACATAAAAATTTCCCAATTCCAAAAGCTTTAAAGTCCGGCTCACATAATCCGGCGTTTCAATCAGCTTGTCAACCCGATTCTTGAGATCGCGGCCTTCAAAGTTAGTCATTCCCACGGGATTAAAACAGATCCCAACTGCCTGACCGCCGCCGGCATGGGCTCCTTCGGTGGCCGCTCGCATCACTCCCGGCCCGGCGCCATTGATAATAGTAAATCCCGATTGCGCCAAAAGCCGGGCCGTTTCCTTAGCCTCCTGATAAAGCCTTTCGTCTGGTTTTGCCTCCGAATAACCAAAAATAGAAACGGTCATAAAAGTTAAAGAAATTGTTTATCTAAATTTAGCACGCTTTTCTCAAGCCAGATAGCAAAAACCCCACACAAAAAAATGCAAAATTCAAAAATCAAAATGCAAAACCAAGCTCAAAAACCAAAACTTGAAAATATTTTTGAACTTTGCTCTAGGTTTTGATCTTTGATATTTACACTTTGCGCTTATTTTGGTAATGATTTGTTCTTTCGTTTCTCGTTCGTGTCAATTCGCGTTTTTTAACAATTCTTCCAGTCTTTTTATCTTCTCCCCCGGACTATCTGCCTTCCAAATGCTATTCCCCACGCAAAAAACTTCTGCCCCAGCCTCAAGACAGGAGGGAATGGTTTTCGCGTTTAGGCCGCCGTCAACGGCAATTTGAAAATCCCAACCCTCTTTTTGCCGCCAAGAGGAAAGCTCGCGGATTTTAGAAAGGCAAGAGGGGGAAAATTTTTGCCCTCCTCTCCCGGCCCTAACCGCCAGCACTAAAACTTGATCGCAAAGGTCCAAGGCCTGTAATTTTAAACTCTCCACCGGCGTTTCAAGATTAATAGCCAAGCCCGCCTGATAACCTTCTTCTTTAGCCCGACGGACAAATTCTAACTGGCTGGTCATCATCTCAATTTGGCCAATCACCAAACCCGTGGGCTCCGGCAAATCTTTATCAAGATAAACCACCGGGTCAGCCGTCATTAAATGCCAATCCAAAAAAAGACTCTCCTCAGAACTAACCACGCCCATTAAATCCTCCGGACTAATTGTTTGCGGCAAGGCAAACCATTGCTGAATAATATCAATCTGAACCCGAGAAGCTTTTCCTTTTAAAAAAGAAATCTTTTCTTTAGCCTCATTAGGGTCATTGGTTAAAATCGTGGGAACAATCACACTTTAGATGATACAAAGATACAAAGAAACACGATAATATAAAGTCAAAAGTTAAAAATCAGTAATTCGTAATATGCAACAAAAAAGCGCAAAAAGCAAAGTGCAAAGATTAGAACCTAAATCAAAATTCAAAGATATTTTTAATTCTTGGCTTTGGTCTTTGAGCTTGGTTTTGCATTTTACTCTTTACACTTTAATCTTGTTTTCTCACGAGTTACTAACTTTTTACATTTTACATTACATTCAATCCGCCAGCTGGCGGACAGAATCATCCCCGTAGCTGTCATCCTGACGAAAGTCAGGATCTGGCTGATTCTGAATCAAGTTCAGAATGACGCTAATCGTGGCCGTCATTCTGACGAATCCGCCAGCTGGCGGATTGACTTTTGACTTGCAATTTTGACTTTTGACTTTTGCATTTTGAATTATTTTCTTGTTTCTCATTCATCTTTTTCGTGTATTTTCTCCGCCATTTCCACTAGCCGGCAGGAATAACCCCACTCGTTATCATACCAGGCGCCTAAATAAACCAAATCGTCACTTAAAACCTCGGTGTTGGCCGCATCAATAATTGCCGAGACGCTTTCCCCCAAAATATCGGTAGAAACTAAAGGCTCATAACTCACCTTTAAAATTCCCCGCAATGGTCCGGCGGCCGCTTCCTCCAGTTTTTGGTTAACCTCATCAACGGTCGTTTTCCTTTTTGTCTTAAAAACAAAGGTGGAATAAGAACCGCAAACCACCGGCGCGCGCACCGAGAAGGCGGCAAAACGCCCCGCCGCTGGCGGGTAAGCAGCCACCACCGACTGGGCCGCGCCCGTGCCGGCCGGAATTAAGTTTTGTGCCGCCGCCCGGCCTTCCCGCCAGTCGGAAGAAGAACCATCAACCAGCTGTTGCGAAGCTGTGTAAGCATGAATGGTGGTCATCACCGCCTCCAAAAAACCAAACTCTTGGTCCATTAATTTCACCACCGGCGCCACGCAGTTGGTAGTGCAAGAGCCAATAGAAACTAATTTCTCTCCTCGATATTTTTCTTCATTCACCCCTAAAACAAAAGTGGGAATACTCTCATCTTTTGGAGGAGCGGAGATAATCGCCTTTTTTGCCCCGCCTTTAAAATGCCCTTCTGCTTGCCGGTCGCGAAAAACACCAGTGCATTCCAAAACTATTTCCACCCCATAATCGCGCCAAGGGATTCTCGCCGGCTCTTTTATCGCCAAAACCGGATACTCCTCCTCATCAATCATGATCCGGCCAATTTCCGAGGCCATTTTTGGCGGTAAAACAACTATTTTATGGTTAAAACGACCATAAACGGTGTCGTATTTTAGAAAATGAGCCCAGCCGGCAGTATCCATTGAACCGGAGGTGTTAATCGCCGTCACCCGCATCCGATTATGGTAGTTTTCAATAATGGTTCGTAAGGTCACCCGGCCAATCCGGCCAAAACCATTAATAGCAAGATTTAGCATTACTTAATCATTAAATCATGAAATCATTAAATCATTAAATCAAAAGAGCAAAAAACAGTTAAAAATTACTAAAATTGTATTTTTTTAAACACGCGAATTGACGCGAATGAGAACGAAAAAAACAATTCAAATATCAAATATCAAAGCGCAAAACCAAGTTCAAAGACCAAAACTACAAATTAAAACTCAAAATGCAAATGGCAAATACAATTCTGTAGGGGCGGACCCATGTGTCCGCCCGTCAAAGGGTCCGTCCCTACCTTATTTAAAACCATTAATCGGGTCGACACATGGGTCGACCCCTACAAATTCCCTTGCGTTTTGCGATTTAACATTTGAGTTTATCTTTTGTTTTTGAGCTTTGATTTAGGTTCTAATCTTTGCATTTTGCGCTTTGCACTTTTTTATTACGGATTACTGATTTTTAACTTTTAACTTTATCTTATCGTGTTTCTTTGTATCTTAGTATCTTAGTATCGTGTTTTCTCCAACGCTTCTATCCCCGGCAAAGTTCCTTTGGCTAAATAAGCCAGCATCGCTCCCCCCCCGGCGCTAATATAGTCTATCCTATCAGTTAGCCCCAACTTCGTCAAGGCCGCTTCGGTGTCGCCGCCACCGGCTAAAACAAACGCCTCGCCGCTAAGCGCCGCTTCAAAAAGCGTCCTTGTCCCTTCAAAAAACCCTTTCGTGGTGTTACTCACCGGCCCGGCAAAAATCACCGTGCCCGCTTTTCTAATCTCCTCTTTAAATTGCTTAATCGTTTTTTCATCTAAATCTTGTTCGTCTTCTCTTAGCTTTCCAAAAACAATCTTTTTCAACCCCTCCGCTCCCAACTTTTGATTTTTAGCTTTTAACTTTGGGTTATTAACCAATTGCCCTCCCACCAAAACCTTATCCACCCACGAGGCCATTTCTTTGGCCGCCTCAATCTTATCTTCCTTAACGCCACCTACCACCAAAACCACCGGTCGTTGGGGCGAAAAACGAACTCTTCTTAAAATTTCTTCTTCTTGGCAAAAACGAAAACCAACCGCCGCCGGCAATAATTTAGGAAGGCCAACAATCGAAGCATGAGCACGATGGGAGCAAGAAAAAGCTTCGTTTAAATAAAAATCACCCAGTCTTGCCAGCCTTTTGGCAAAAACGGGATCGTTTTCTTCTTCTCCCGGATAAAAACGCAGATTCTCCAAAACCAAGATTTCTCCTTTACCCAACCCCCGGATGGCCGTTTGGGGCTGGCGGCCTAAAGCCCGCGGACAAAATTTTACTTTTTTCTTATAACCGGCCAACCCAAAAGCAAGCTCATTAAGTTTTTGAGCCACCGGCGCTAAGCTTAACTCTTCTTCTACCTTACCGCCGGGATCACCCAGATGAGAAAGTAAAATAATCCTTGCCCCGGCATCCAAAAGAAACTTAAGCGTTTCCATGGAAAAACGAATTCGGCTATCATCAACCACCACTATCTTTTCCCCCTCTTTTTCCAAGGGCACATTATAATCGACCCGCACCAAAACGCGCCGGCCGGAAAAATTAACAAGAGGATAATTGGTTAATTTAGGGAAAGACACGATAATAATTCAAAATTCAAAAGTTAAAAGTCAAAATTAAAAGATAAAAGCATCAATTAAATCCCAAAACGCAAATGGCAAACCTGCCTGCCGGCAAGGCAGGTCTACATGGCAAATGTTAAAACTTTTTAAAGCCTAAAGTTGTTTTTTTAGATTTGAGTTTTGAGTTGTCGTTTTGAGTTTTGCGATTTAACATTTGAGTTTATCTTTTGTTTTTGAACTTTGCTTTAGGTTTTGATTTTTGATATTTGCGCTTTGCGCTTTTTTATTGCCCGTTACGAGTTACGCGTTACGCATTACCAATTTTTCTATCCTTCTCCTGTGGCTCTCTTTTTCGTCAAATTCTGTTTCTAAAAAAACTTTTACCAGCTCTTGTGCTTCTTCAAAATTTAAAAAATCAGCCGGCAGGGAAAGACAATTAATATTATCATTTTTTCGGCCGTGCTTCACTTGGTTTTTGTTAAAGCCTAGGCCGCAACGAAGATGAGGAAAACGGTTAGCCGCTATCGCCATTCCTATTCCCGAACCGCAAAATAAAATTCCCCGATCAGACGGCTTCTTCATTTCTTGAGCTATTTTCAGGGCAAAATCAGGATAGTCATCATCCGGGTCAAAATGGTGATTACCCATATCCTTAACTTGATAACCTTCTTTGACAAGCCAAAACTTAATCTGTTCCTTAAGATTAAAACCCCGATGATCAGCGGCAAGATAAAGAAACATAATAGTATTTTGTATATTGTCTTAAGTATTAGGTATAAATATAAGTTCAAAATGCAAAGAGTAAAAATCAAAACCTAAATCAAAGTTCAAAAACAAAAGATAAACTCAAATGTTAAATCGCAAAACTCAAAACTACAACTCAAAACTCAAATCTAAAAAACAACTTTAGGCTTTAAAAAGTTTTAACATTTGCCATGTAGTTTTGCCATTTGACATTTGAGCTTTGAGTTTTTTATACTTAATACTTAATACCAAATACCAAATACAATTTTCTTTTCTCGTTCGTGTTTTTTAGCAATATAGCAACTTATCGGTTATTTACCTTTTCTCCCCCACCACTAACTCTTTCAACTTTTTCTCCGGATTTTTTGCCAAAACCACGGCCGAGGAAACCAACACTCCGGCCGCTCCCAATTTTTTGGCCAAAAGAACATCCTGAGCACTATTCACCCCTGCCCCCACAACGAGGGGAATCCCCTTCTGACGGCAAATTCTTTTTGCCTTACGAATAACTCCCGGCTGGGCTTGGCTTACGGAAACCTCCCCGCCAATAAGCTCGGGTGGTTCATAAGCCAAAAAATCAGGTTTCAAAAAAACTCTTTTTTCAAGCTGGCCTAAAGTGCGCGCGCAAACCATCACCTGAAAGTTTTTATCTAACTCTCGCACCCGCTTAATCGTGCGCTTAATTATTCCCGGCGGCAACTGGTGTTCACTATGGCCCAAAAGGGTGCCTGAAGCGCCGGCGGCTAAAACGGCCTCCGGACTAATCCAGCCCGTATGGGCGCCGGCCTCAAACCAATCAAGATGCTGGGTCCAAAACAAATCCCCTGCTTCTTTTTTAACCCGATAAAGATCCGCCGCCTGAACAAGAGGAATAATTGTCTGGCCCGTTTGCCTGCCTACTTTAAAACAAATTTTAGCCAAAGCCGCCGCCTTCTCTCCCGTTGCCTGCGGATAAGTTTTAAAGTTAACAAAAAAAGTAAATTGCTCCATGGCTACATTGTTAAAAGACACGAACAAACGAACGGGAAGCGAAAATTGTATTTTGTATAAAGTATTAAGTATAAAAAACTCAAAACTCAAATGGCAAATGTCAAATCTACATGGCAAATGTTAAAACTTTTTAAAGCTTAAAATTGTTTTTTAAGATTTGAGTTTTGAGTTGTAGTTTTGAGTTTTGCGATTTGAGATTTGAGTTTTAACGTGTAGATTTGCCATTTAAGTTTTGAGATTTAATTTTAAGCTTGTCTATTATTCCCACCCCAGCCTTTTTCTCCCTTTTGCCGTCATTTTTTCCGGGCTCCAAGGTGGTTCGAAAGTTAAATTCACCACCACCTCTTCCACCCCCTCAAGAGAAGCCACTTTTTCCTTCACCTCGTCAGCTAAACTAGCCATAAAGGGACATCCCGGCGCCGTCAGCGTCATTAAAATCTTTACCCGGGCACCTTTTTCTCCTGAAGTTGCTTGAAGTTGATAAATTAAGCCTAAATCAACGATGCTTATCCCCAATTCCGGATCCAACACTTCTTCCAGCGCTTGATAAATTTTCTTTTCACTGATCATTTTTCACCAAAGCCTCCACTTCTTCTTTAAAGCGATCTTTATCTTGAACGCCAATCCACTCCTTTAAAGCCTTTCCATTTTTAAACAAAACGAGAGTGGGAATACTCATCACCCCATACCGGCTGGCCAAACCAGAATTCTCATCTACATTAACCTTACCCACTTTTATTTCCCCCTGCCATTCTTTTTCTAACTCCTCCAGCACCGGCGCCATCATCAAACACGGCCCACACCATGGCGCCCAAAAATCAACCAGCACCGGCAAAGTTTGCTCTTCCACCTCTTGTTTAAAGTTCCCCTCGTTAATTTCCATTTGACTTTTTTAAAAATTTCAACTATCCTTATTTTAACTTGTCTTAAAAAATTTAGCAAGGAGAAATGGCAAGAGTTAAAAAAGGAGTTATCGCCGCCGCCGGCCGGGGAACCCGCTTTCTGCCGGTTACCAAAGCCTACCCTAAAGAGCTTGTCCCCATTTTGGAAAAGCCCAACATTCAGTATTTAGTGGAAGAACTTTTGGCCGCCGGTGTTAATGAAATTGCCATTATTCACCGCCATGCCGATCCGGCCTTAAAACAATATTTTACCCCCGATAAAGAGCTGGAGAAGTTTTTAAAAGAAAATAGTAAAGAAGCATTTTTGGAAAGTCTTAAAAGAATTTGGCAAAAAGCCAAAGCGCTCCGCTTTATCCCCCAACCACAACATCTTCCCTACGGCAATGCCTCTCCAGTTTTAGCAGCCAAAAATTTTCTTAAAAACGATCCGTTTGTTTTTATGTTTGGCGACGATCTTTTAATTGAAAAAAAGACCGGCCAATATCTTAAAAAATTAATCTCCTACTACGAAAAATATCAGCCGGCAATTATCTTGGGCGCCCAAGAAGTTAGCCGCGAGGAAATTAGCCGCTACGCGAGCATTAAATATCAAGATGACCCCCGCTATCCCTACCGAGCCAGCGCTGTTTTGGAAAAACTGCCTGCCGAAAAAGCGCCCTCGCTGGTGGCTCAATTTGGCCGGTTTGTGGTTTCTCCCGAAATTTTTCCGGTTTTGGCCGCGCAAGAGCTTTCCCGCGACAACGAGCTCTGGTTTGCCGACGCGGTAAATACCTTGGCGAAAACCAAAGTGGCCTTGGCCGTCCCCTTAACGGACGCCACTTGGATGACTACCGGTGATCCCCTGCGTTGGCTGGAGACTAATCTTGTCGTCGGACTTTCTCATCCCCAAATTGGCCCGGAATTAAAAAAGTTTCTTCGCAAAAATCTTTAAGAAGAAAACCTTAGCTTTTCTTCTTTAACCAAAAAATAATCAGCCCCTTTTTTTGAAAGCCGGCTTTCAAAAAGGCCAAGTGAAGAAATTGAAAATTCCCCGGTAGTCACTTTTGGCAAATTTCTTTTAAAAATTTTTTCTTTTTTGGAAAAACGCGTGAGGGTAATGTGAGGCAAAAAGGGCTTTTGATCAAAACCAATATTTCTTGCCAAAAACTCCTCGCCTAATCTTTGGCGAAAAGAAAAAAGCCTTTCTTCATCCCTGCCGCCAACTTTCACCCAAATTCCCCGCGGCCGGCTGCAACTAGGGAAAAAAGAAAGATCGGCAAAAGAAAAGGTAAAGGGCTTTTCCTCTAAAGCCACTTTGGAAAAAGCTTCTTTAATTTTTCCCTCCTCTTGACTTGATGCTTGGCCGAAGAAAAAAAGCGTTAGATGAAGATTCTCCTTCGCTTGCGGTCGGCCGGGAAGTTTTTGAAAAAGCGAGGAAAGAAAGGAAAGCGCTTCCTCCGGCAAAAGAAGAGCCAAAAAAAGCCGCTTATTTTTAATCTTCCCCGCCATTTTAAAAAATAAAATTAACCTTCTTCCCTCTTGCCTTGGGAGAATATTGCAAAACTAGCTGTTTTGCCTTTTCTTTCCCCTCTTTATTAATCTTGCCACCAAAAGGTCGCCCCAAAACCGTTGGCCCGGGAATTTCAGCTAACTCTATTAAATAGTCGCCTTTCCCCACTAATTTTTTAAGTCTTTCGTTTTCCTCCTCGTTTCTACCAACCACAAACAAAACTTCATTATCCCAAAAATGGCGGCCTAATTTTAGGAGAGCCAGATCAGAAGCAGTTGGCCGGGGGTTAACGGTAAGAAGATTTTTTAGCCTTTGGGAAAAGTTTGGGTCGGTTAGCAAACAGCCGCCGGCCGGTGTTTGGTAATTCTTAAGGCCCCAAATTTTACTCAATCTTAGCTGTTCTTTTCTTTGCTTCCCCTTAATTGAATAAAGCTTATTTTTTAAAATTAACCCCTTTTTCTCCGGCCAACTGGGCGGTAAAAGTTTGGCCGAAAGGGGCCGCAAAACCAATCCCTCCACCCCCGCCTCTTTCTCAATTAATTTTAGTGCCGCCAAACTTTGGGAAAAAGGCCGCTGACCTAAAACCTCACCGGTTACCAAAAAAGAAGCCCCCTCTTCTTCCATTATTTCTTTCGCCTTTTTTAACATCAGCGCATGGCAATCCCGACAGGGATTAAGCCCCGCCCCAAAACCATAATGGGGGGAAAAGACCAACGCCAGTTGCTCTTGGGAGATATCAACTATTTTTAAAGGAATTCCTAATTCCGCCGCTTGTTTTTTGGTAATGCTTGAAGGATCAAAAAAGTAACTTTTAAAAGAAACCCCTATTAACTCAACCTTTTCCTCCTTAACAATTTTTGCCGCCAAAAGGCTGTCCAACCCGCCGGAGAGCAAAACCACCGCCTTCATATTTATATTATAAACTTTAGGTTACAAACTACCAAAACTCTAAAATCTTAAAATCACCAAGCTTGTTTTTCCTGAAATACTACATCGTATCCCATATGGCTGAACCATTGATTAACCCATTAAATTAATCAGTTTTTGCCCAAAAAATCAAAACCAAAAAAGCGGGCTTTTGAGACGCCGCAAGAATTTTTGGCCGGCAAAATTTAGGGCCGGGTCGGGAGAAGATAAATAATAATTGGCCAAACCTAAATTCGCTCTATAAGAAGAGGCGTTTACCTCATAAGCTTTTTTGAAAAACCAGAAAGCCTTTTCTTCATCTCCCACTACCTGAAAGAAATTAGCCAAAGAGACAAGGTCGCGAGAAGAAGAATTTTCTGCCGCTAATTTATTCTCCTCCAAAACAATGGCGTCTGCCTTTGGTGAAGAGGTAAAAATCACCACCGCGTCGTCCAAATAAACTAACTTCCATAAAGGATCGTGATAAAGGCGGTTTAAAAAGGTCTGAAACCAAGGCGTCTGGTCGTGGTGAAAAACAAAAACCGCTTCAATCTGCCATTTGGCCACTAATTTTTCCCAAGCCTCTTCGTCGGCTTGTGCCTGACGATACTCCTCCCAAAATTCAACCGGATAAGCTTCGGGGCGGGAGTCGGTAAAAACCGGCCATTGAGGCCAAAGGTAACCGGCGAAAAAACTGCCGATGTCAAAATTATTAAAAAAATGCGTTCCGGGGGCAAAACGGGCTTTAAAAAACTCCGCTCCCTCCGCTGCTTTTTTTTCGCCTCCCCAACCAAAGGAAGCTTCTCGGTCATTAATCAGATAATAACGGTTACTCGCATAAAAAATGGTAAAAAAAGCAAAAATGAAAAAATTAAAAGTAATCAGGGCGGGTTTTAGCTTTTTCCTAAGAACAGGATTGGCCTTGGCCCAAAGGCAAGGTAAATTCCGACCTAAAACAAAAAAAGAAAAAAGAGCAAAAAACGGAAAATGGCGGATTTGCCAGGCGGCAGCGCCGGCTAACGCCAACCAAACGGCAAAAAGCAAGCCATTACGGCGAAGAAAAATAAAGGTAGAAAAAACTAAGACAAAGCAAAGTTTAAAAAAGAAAATATTGCGAAAGCCACCAAAGTTTGCCAAGAAAAAGATTGATTGATTTTCCGCAATTTCATAGCCATAGTTTTCCCAGATCATAAAAGGCGCCAACGCTCCCCTCAAACCATGGGGATTAATAAAGTTTGCCAAAAGAGCCAAGACTATCGGGATACTTTGCCGCGAGAGCAACTTTCTTCCTCTCCAAAGATAGAAAAGATAGGCCGCCAAAAGAAGATTGCCAAAAACAAAAGAAAGATGGCAATTAACCCAAAAAGCCTGACAAACCGGCAGAAGATAAAGCCAGCGATTCTTCCCTGCAAGGCTCTTAGCAAAAATCAAAAGATAGAAAGAAAAAAAGAAAAAGCCAAAAATCTCCGGCCGAACATCGGTTCTTTCCCGAAAAACAAGGAGAGGTAAAATTAGGGCGCTAAAAGATAAAAAGGCGTTTTCCCTGTTTGCGGTCAGGAAAAAAATTATCCCAAAGGCGGCGGCAAAAAGAAACGTTTTAAGGGTAACCAAAGCCGGGTCCCCTCCTGCCTGATAAAGAAGATAAAAAACCACCTCGGCCAGCCAGTGGTGGTTGGCAAAAGGAAAATCGGGAAAGGTATAGGAAAAAAGATTCGTCCGGGGAAGATTATGCTCTTTTAAAATTATCTCTCCTAACTTTAAGTGGCGGCCTAAATCCTGACTCCACTCCCGCGTCGTGGTGTGAAAAGAAAGAACAAAAACCAAAATTAAGCTTAAAGATAGCCAAAAGATTTTTTTCTTGCTCACTTTTTGGGAGACCAAAATATCCCCAAGGGGACTCTTTCGCCGGGGGTTGCTAGAAACTTAAGAAGAGAAGCCTGATCTTGGGGTAATTCTTCCGGGTAATAAATTCTTTCTTTAAAATAGTCCAAATTATAATCGTCTGACCAAACCAGACAGGGCATAATTATTTCCACCAACGAAAAGCCCTGATATTTAATCGCTGCTTTAATCATCGTTGTTGTTTGGGAAAAATCAAAAGCAAAAGCGCGGGCCAAAAAAGCCTTGGGCGAGGCGGCGGCGGTTAAAAGAAGAGGATTAAGCGGGGGATAAACGTTTCCTTCGGGGGTGGATTTGGTGGCCAAACCAACAGGCGTGGCTGCGGAGGTTTGGCCGGCGGTAAGAGCAAAAACTAAATTATTATGTAATAAAACGGTAATGTTGTCGTTTCTTTGAGCGGCATGAATTAAGTGGTTGGCGCCTTCGTTTAAAAGTCCGCCGTCACCGGCTTGAGCAATAACTGTTAACTTGGGATTGGCTAATTTTGCCCCCACCGCCACCGGCACCGATCGGCCATGAAGCGTGGCAAAACCGCAAACGCGCAAAAGGTTAACCATATTTCCCCCACAACCAATATCATAGGTAACCACCGCATCTTTTGGAGCAATTTCAAGCTCCGCTAAGGCCTGTTTCAGGCTTTGCAAAACCCCAAAATTCCCGCACCCCGGGCACCAAGTGGACGGTTGGTTGGTAGAATATTGGTTAATATCCACGTTAATATGCACAAAACAATTACTGTTCACTAACTCTCAAGACAAAAATTAAGTCAAAAGTTAAAAGTTTTTTACTTTACTTTTTAATTTTAACTTGTACTTTTGACTTTTAAATTTTAACTTTTGAATTTTTTCTCTATCTCCCCTTCAAAAAACGGCCGGCCATCATCTTTTAAAATCTGCTGGTCAACTTCAATTCCTGTTTCCATTTTAATCAATTTCGCCAACTGACCGGTGCTATTGTTTTCCACGCTAATAACTTTTTCTGCCGCCAATAAAATTTTCTTTGCCTCTTGGGGAAACGGCCAAGGACGGTAAAAATGCAGAAAATTAACCGCCAAACCCTGATCGGCCAAGTTCTCTTGGGCTTTTAAAACCGCTGCCTTCGTTGAGCCAAAAGAAACCAAGGTGATTTTAGCTTTTTTGGGGCCATAAAGAGCGCTGCCGGGAGAAGAAAAATGAGCCAACTTTTTTAACAACTTTTCTTTCATCTTTACTCTTGTTTGGCCATCTTCAACAGAAAATCCTTCCTCATCATGAACATAAGAATTGGTTAAAAATTGGGCCTGCCCGGGAAAAGCCCGCAAGGAAATGCCGTCTTTGGTCAACCGATAGCGCCGGTAATTTTTTAAATCCGCCGGCTGGGCTAATTTTCCCCGTTTAATTTTTAAACCCCAAGTTTGAGCGGAAAAAAAATCGCTTGAAAAAACGCTTTCGCTTAAGTATTTATCGGTTAAAACCACCACCGGCAATTGGTAAATTTCCGCCAAGTTAAAAGCTTCAAAAGTAAAACGATAAGCCTCGGCTGGATCGCCCGGAGAGAAAATAATCCGGGGAAATTCCCCCTGACCGGCGTGGATTAAAAACAGCAAATCCTCCTGCGAGGTCCAGGTGGCCATGCCGGTGGAGGGACCGGTCCGCATCCCCTCCACCACCACCAAGGGAATCTCCGCCGCCCCGGCCATGCCAAAAGCCTCAACCATCAGAGAAAACCCACCGCCAGAGGTGGCCGCCATTGCCCGCCGACCGGCATAGGAAGCACCAAGAGCGGCGTTTATCCCGGCAATCTCGTCCTCGGGAGTAAAAACCACCATTCCTGTTTCTTTTTTCTTTCCCGCCAAAATTGTCAAAATAGAATTAATCGGCGTCATCGGATAAATGGCGGCAAAACCTACTCCCGCCTCAAGCGCGCCCTGACTAATTGCCTCATTGCCGGTTAAAAATAACCGTTTTTTTTCTCCCGCCGGTGGCTGGGGGATATTTTCTCCTCGCCAGTTAATTTTTTGGGCCAGCCGGTAACCTGCCTCGGCCGCCTTTTGGTTGCCCGCCACCACTTTCTCGCCCTTGTCGGCAAACGCATTTTTAAGGCTTTCTTTTAAGGCCAAAAGAGGAAAATTAAGGAGACCAAAAACCACCCCCGAAGCCACCGAGTTGCGGGCCAAGAAAAAGCCGGCGGTTTTTTGGGCAATTTCGTCTAAGGGGATTCCCACCGCTTCACGGTATTGAAGTGGTTTTTTTTCTACTTCATTATATAAGAGTAGGCCGTTTTCTTTTTTCTCGTTAAGGTGCAAAGGGAAATTTTCCGGTGAAAAAATCACCAAAAGATCGTTTTTTGCCTCAGGAAGCGGCATTGATAACGAAGAAAAAGAAATCTGGCTCACATTATCACCACCCCGGATACGAGAAGGATATTCCGGATAAGAAAGAACCGAAAATCCTAAACTGCTTAACGCTTCTCCCAACACCCGCCCTCCTTCCATAATACCAAAACCAGCTGGACCAGAAAATTTAACCGAAAACATCTTTTTAAATTTAAAAATTAGCGCCAAAATTCAGGGATAGATATTGGCGCCTGCGGCAAAAGTTTTTGCAATAAGGCGATAATATCCAAACCAATTTCCTGAAGCAAAGGCAAAGAGGCAGGCACAAAAATTATCAAAAGAATCAGCCAAATAAAGCTTTTTTTCACCAACTCAATAAGCGATTTTAAAAGAAAAATAAAAACAACCAGAGAAATAATTCCCCCCATCCAATCGGGGAAAACCGTCAAAAACTGCTGCCAAAGAGAATAAAGCTGGTCGAGAAAAAAGTTAAGAGACACGATAAAAAATTCAAAGATAATAAATAAACTCAAATGTTAAATCGCAAAACTCAAAACTACATGTTAAAACTCAAATCTAAAAAATAACTTTAAGTTTTAAAAAGTTTTAACATTTAACATGTAGATTTGACATTTGCGTTTTGAGATTTGCGATTTAAGCTTGCCATTTTCCATTTGCTTATCTATTATTTTCATTATATTATATTATCATAAACATATCTTAAGGTGTTTGGCCATTGCCTTTTAAGGTGAGAAGGCCAACCCCAAACAGGGAAGACCCCGCTTTGGCGGGGAACGGTGCCGCCGCGGTGAAAGTCCGAAGACCTACCTTAAGAAAGCTGTCCCGGTCAGGACAAAATTATGAACAAAGAAGCGCTTGCGTGCGATCCTGCTCGTTGGCAACGCCAAACTATCCCTTCCCAAATCGAAGCGGACCTTGCTTTTTATGGTTTAGAACATGGCCGCTCACCCGAATATTTAGGCTCCGAAGGGGTTTTTATTATTGGTTATTACTACCGTCTTTACCCCGAGAAAAACGCTATCCATTCCTTTAACCCCCAGAAAGAAGAAGAACTTAAAAAAGATGTTCGCGACATGTTTAATACCGAAACGCTTCGCGGCCAACAGGAAAAAGAAGGCTTTGAAAAACTCACTCAGCTTTTTTTTAAAGCAAACCCGGGCGATTCTTTTGTTTGGCTAAGCCCGGCCGAAAAAAATCTTTATCCTTATCCCCGTATTTATTTTGGCCAAAAAAAGGAAGCCGAACTTATTGAAGCCTACGACTTAAACACCGACTTAAGCTTTACAAAACTTAAAGAACTTCTTTGTCTTTTGGACAACTCAAAAGTTGCCGTCCAAAATAAAGAAGAAATTCTTAACTCTCCCCTCCTGCTTCAAGGTAAAAATCCGCAAATTATTTTCGAAAGCCTTAATAAAATTGGCGTCGGTAAACTCCATGGCGTTTCTCTTGAAGTGATTGAAAACCAATTCCGGGGAAAAATTTGGGAAAAGCCTCTTCGGGAAAACCACTCTCCTGCTTCTCGGGCGGCTGGTAAAATTTGGGAAAGCGTTAGCCAAGGAAGGTTTTATCAGGCTCGGCTATGGGTGGCTTGGTATGAAGAAGCAATAAGAAGAGAGGGGGGATTTTTTGCCCCTCAATCAAGCTGCGGCACCACCCTTGCCTCCATATTAGCCCTAAACCCACAATCTTATTATGGACGGCCGTTTTTTGGCTTGGAAATCATCCCCCGCGCCAAAGCCTGCCCGGCCTGCGGTTGGCCGCTTTTAACTCCCGTCCCCGTCGGCGGCCATTGCCCCCATTGCGGAACCGAAAGAAAATGTTAAAATAACCTTATGGGTAAAGGGGGAAAACCTTTTTTCTCGGTCATCATCCCTGCCTTTAATGAGGAAAAAACCATTAGCCAAACCCTAGGGTCCGTTTTGAGGCAAAACTTCCCGCGCCGCCAATATGAGATAATCGTCGTTAATAATAACTCCACCGATAAAACCGCCGCCATCGTTAAAAAATTTCCGGCGGTAAAATTAATTCACGAACCAAAGCAAGGCTATGTTTATGCTCTAAAGCGAGGCGCCAAAGAGGCCAGCGGAGAAATTTTGGTTTTCACCGACGCAGACACCATTGTTCCCCCCGATTGGCTTAACCAATACCAAAAAGCATACCAGAACCTAAGAGTAGTAATGGTTGGCGGAGCGGCTAATTTTCAGCCTAAATTTGGTCTCATTTTTTTAGTACAAGCTTTTCTTAATCTTTTTGGCTTCTTAACCAAAGTTGCTTCGGGCTTTAATTTTTCCCTCCGCCGCCACACTTATGAAAAAATTGGCGGCCTTAACCCGCAAATTAACTTTCACGCCGACACCGATCTAATCCTGCGCGCCAAAAAAGAAGGTAGGGCCGTTTTTCTTTTAAAAAATCGGGTGATTACCTCCAGTCGTCACTACCGCGGCCTTGAGGGAATTGGCTATGTTGTTAAGGGGGCTATCAATGCTCTTTGGTTATTTTTATTTAAAAAAACCCTTTTTTGGCATTTTGGCGAAGTCCGCTAATTGTCAAAAAAAATAGAAAGTGCTAAACTAACAGCAATGACGCCTAAACTTTTAGCCCAGGTGGATATCGGCCAAGAAACTAAAATTAACCCCACCCAGGGAATTAGCAGCCCTTCTCAATTCCAAACCATTGGGGGGTTAATTTCCGCCATTTTGCCTAACCTTTATGTGGCCGCGGGCTTGATTTTGCTTTTTTTCTTGATTTTTGGCGGCTTTATGGTTATATTAGGAGCAGGGAAGGGCGAAAGCCAGCAAGCCGAACAGGGCAAAAAAATTGTCACCCGCACCATAATCGGTTTCTTGATTATTTTTTTAAGTTACTGGATTATTCGCATTATAGAAATTATCACCGGAGTAAAGATTTTTAGTCCTTCGCTTTAAATTACAAGACAAATTTTATGGCTAGCAACAATAAAAAGATCGTACCTTTTTTAGCCGGGGTTGTGGGTGAAATCACTCCCCCTCCCATTGGCTATCCGGACATAGAAGCAGGCGGCTTGGGAAGTTTTTTGAACAATATTTTAATGTTAATCACCACCGTGGCCGGCCTTTTCGCCCTCTTTAATTTTATTATGGCCGGTTTTGGTTATATGTCGGCCAACGGCGACGAAAAGAAAGTCCAACAGGCTTGGACAAAGATTTGGCAAAGCCTTCTAGGCTTAGGCATTGTGGCCACCGCTTTTCTAATTGCCGCCTTAGTTGGCTGGATTTTCTTTAAAGACCCCACCTTTATTATTAACCCAAAGATATATGGACCGGGGCAGTGAACAAGGCAAGATACTAAGATACTGAGAGACACGATAAAGCAAATTCAAAAGTCAAAAGTCAAAAACAATAAATAAACTCAAATCGCAAAACGCAAAACTCAAATCTACAACGCAAAACTTAAAACTTAAAAGACAAAAACAGAATTACAATTTAGAAATACAAATATTATTAAGCCCTAAAGTTTTTTAGTTTTGAGTTTTAACATGTAGTTTTGAGATTTGAGATTTGCGTTTTGAGTTTATTTTTCGTTTTCATTCGTGTCTTTTAATAATTTCTTAATTTCCTTTTTTTAACAACTTAGCAATATAATTCTATGTCCAATTATAATTTTCTTGCCCAAAGAGAAGTTCCTATTGCTCCCGATGGCGGGCTTTACGGACCTGGCCCCACAGCACCCACCACCTCCACCGGCCTAGGCGAAGGTATCGCTCATTTGATTTCCGTAGTTATCGGCCTCTTTACTTTAGTCGCCGGTCTTTGGTTTCTTTTTCAACTTATTTTAGGCGGCTACGCTTATATGAGCGCCGGCGGCAACAAAGAAAAGGCGCAGGCTGCTAGTCAAAAAATTACCCAAGCTTTAATTGGCTTAGTGATTGTGGTTTTGGCTATCTTTATTATTAATCTCCTTGGCTATATTTTGGGCGTTGACTTCCTTGATATTATCGGGATTATCCAAAACTTAACTTTTTAATATCCTAAGATGAAACTGGCACAAGGCACAATATACAACCCTCTTCTACCCATAGAGCTTCAACAGCCACCGGCGCAGGCGCCAAATACTCTTCAGCATATTCTTTCCACCGCCATAACCCTGGCCTTAATTGGCGCCAGCGTTGTTTTTCTTTTTATTATCATCACCAGCGGCATTTCTTATATGACGGCGGGAGGAGATAAAGAAAAAAAGGTGGCCGCTTCTACCCGCCTTACCAATGGGGTTATCGGTTTGGCGATTGTTTTTTGCCTTTTTGCCTTTGCCCAACTTCTCTCTTCCCTTTTTGGCATCAATTTGTTAGAATTTACTATTCCCAGACTTTAATTTTAAAATAAAAAGGAGGTGAAAAAAATGTTTAATGTTCTCGCTCAACAAGCAACCATCGACATTAATCCCGGAGAAGGATTTGAAGACATTGCCAACATTACCGTTGGTTCAATTTTAAGCGGCGCAATCCAATTGGTGTTAATCGTTGCCGCCCTTGTCTTTTTCTTTCTCTTAATTATCGGTGGTATCCGCTGGATGACGGCCGGAGGCGATAAGGAAAAAGCGGGCGCGGCTCGGGGCCAGCTCACCTCGGCTTTAATTGGCTTGGCAATTGTTTTTGCCGCTTGGGCTATTATCCGCTTAATCGAGGTTCTCTTCGGCGTTTCTATTATTAGCGGCTTTGAAATTCCCTCCTTTGTACCTTAATAACTTTTAAAACTTAAAAATGTTATTAAAAAAGAAGGGGAGGAAAAAACAAGTGGCCGGACTTTTATTAGCGCAAGGTAGTGGGTGGCAGACTAACGCTGATTATATCGCGGAAGGCGATGTGCCTACTATCTACGGCCTTGAGGCAATCGTGGCCAATATCCTCAATATTATTATCGGGTTGGCCGGGGTGGTTCTTTTGCTCATGCTAATAGGGGGTGGTTTTGGCTACATTACCTCTGGCGGTGATAAAGAAAAAGCGGCCAAGGCCAAAAACACCCTCACCTACGCCATTTTAGGCCTTTTGGTTATTTTGGGCGCTTGGCTAATTATCCGTTTAATCGAGGAATTTACCGGCTTAAATTTGCACATTTTCCAAATTCCCAAAATATAATGAAAAAGTTCCCCTTTGCCGTTAGCCTTTCCGTTTTTCTTTTCTTAGTGGCCGCAGAAGCTTGGGCAAATCCCCTTACTTATACTATTGAGTACCGAAACCGCAATATTTCTATTCCTGAAGAAAAGAAACAAGCGGTTATCAATCAAGCCCTAAAAAGTTGGCCAAATAGTAAAATTGAGATTAGCTGGGATTATGTTTACAACAGCGCCATCAACCATAATTGGAATCCTGCTTTTGTTATTGCTCTCTGGATTGAAGAATCGGGAGCCAGCGGCGTTAGCGCTTATGATGTTGGTTGCTTAGGCGGATCACCCAATAATATTCCCAGCCAACTTAATTGCCTTTTTAGCCGCCCTTATGCTAACGAAACCTTCCGCACTTTTATGTGCAAATATAGCGGAGAAAAAGAGGATTGCTACACCAATCCTAATTATAATTTTTTAAACAACCCCTATTTCCCTACCAACCTAGGCATTTGGTATTACCGGCTTGCCGGTAACGCCGGTCTGGGAGGTAGCGTTGGCGATGGCGGTGAGCCTACAGAACCGGGCGGCTCTTTTTATACCGAAGAAACAATTTTCTTAAAAGACAGCCTTGCCTCAAACGACCTTCTCCTCGACTACCGCTATTATCGCGAAGAAAGTCGCCCCACCCCCGCTCCTCCTCCCCCTAATATTTCTCCCGCCCCAAAAGTTCAGGGCGCTACAACAGAAAGAGGAACTAAATCGTTTGATGGGGAGTTAAATATCACCGAAGAGGGGAAAAACCTCCCTAATTTTAAAATAATGGAGGAAACTTTATCTTTTTCTTTAGAAAGACTACTGCCGGAAAGTCTAAGAAAAGAATTATCAATTAATCCCCAAGAAATTAGCGGTAAGGCGCGGCACTTTGTCTATGGCTTAAGCGAAAATGAAGGTAAGTTAGCGATCAATAGCGCCGCAGAAGGAATTCCCCGGGAAATTCCTGAAGAAAAAGCCGCCTTTCCCTCTTGGTGGGGCCAGCTGGTTGGGGAAAGCAAGGTAGTCTGCGGTCTTTTTAACACTTGCCCCGCCCCAGAAAGCCTTAAAATTAAAGTCGCCGCCGCTGACGAATACAATCCTCCCGAAGGCCTCGGCCACCGAAACTCCTCTTCTTTGGTTGACGAAGAAAATCTTGATAACGAAGTCATTAGCTCTCACTTCACTATCATCAGCTTTTTTACCAGAATTATTGAGGAAATCACCGAATTCTTTGAATATTGGGGAGAAGTTCTTATCGCCAAAAAAGAAACCACCACTACCACCGCCTTAGCCGAAACACGGGCAATTGTCCCCGGCGGCGAGAATATCAGAGAAAACACTTCTTTTTTCAAAGGCTTCCTCCCCGCTTCGGCTATTCCTGCCCATCACAACTCGCCTCTAAAAGTAAGCGCCGATTATGAAGTTTCTTCAGGATACACCCTTATAGGAGAAGAGAAGCTGGAATATCATAATTTAGGCGCTACCCAAAGAAATTATTGCTTGAGTCTTTGTTCACAATATCCAGCCGGCTTTAATATCAGCCAAATTGACCCCCTTTGCCCTTCTTGCCGTCCAGATGATTATCCTCTCGAAGGCTACGGCGATATTCCTTTAAGCAAAGAGCTGTGCCGATCCCCAAATGGGAAGATAAGACAAGAAGACGAAGAAGGAGAATGCCATTATTATGATCTCCCCAACGGAGCCAATGAGGGCTGTGAAGAAGGTCAGGATCCGGTTTGCGAAGGCGGGAGATGCAATCCTTATGAATTTTATACCGACGATTATATTAAAAAATGCGGCACTACCCCTTGGTACGGAAGCTGTCGTGATGTTAATGTTTGCGAGTTGATGACCTTTGCTAAAAATCCCGCCGGCGGGTTTGGCGAATGCCAATACGCCAACCCCACCGTTTGTGTTCGCACCGATCGTCTTAAGGTAGGCAAATGCGCTGCGGTTTGCAACTTGGCCTGTTGCGCGGAGCAGAAGAAAAAATAATTGCATTTTAAAAATTTTTGTGGTACTTTTAAACTATAAAAAGATGACCTTTTCTTTTTCTTGCAAACTTTCTTGCAAAAAACTATTTTTAGCTTTCTTTATTTTTGGGACTGCTTTTCTTTTATTGGTCCCAAAAATAAAAGCGGTAAACGCTTATTACGAGCCGGGGACAGGCGGCGGGGTCGGCGGGAAAGTCGCTTCCTTTGAAGAAGCAGTTTACGAAACCAATGAATTTAACAACGAAAGCCATTCTTATGCCACCACCGAAAATATTATCCAAAGCCTCAACAATATGATTTTGGGTTGCGCCACTGAAACATGCGCAAATGCTTTAGCCTCAAAAGGTTTGCCTACCAACGGCGCCGTTGGCGCCGCCAGCGGCTTGATCGCCTCTCTTTACGCCACCCCACCCGCCTCTTCTGCTTATTACTTGGCTGACTTGGGCCAGCGGCTTAATCTAACTCAATCGGTCTACGCCCAAGGAATCGGTTTTTCCGGCCTCAACCCTCTCTTGGATCTTTGGAAAGCGGCTCGCAACGTAGCCTACACTTTCTTTATTTTTGTCTTCCTAATTATTGGTTTTGCCATTATGTTTCGGGCCAAAATTAACCCCCAAACGGTGGTCACCATTCAAAGCGCCATCCCCAAGGCGGTGGTGGCCCTGATTTTGGTTACCTTTTCCTACGCCATCGCCGGGTTAATGATTGATTTGATGTACCTCTCAATCGGTTTACTTTTTGGTCTTATCCCCGCTAATTTTAAAGCTTTTCTTCCTCATGGCAGCGATGTTACTCCTTATTACACCGGCGGCTTTGGTGAGCTTATTCATAATGTTTGGGATGCCGGCTGGGGATCCTTCTGGAGAGTTCTTACCGAAGGTGTTGGTTGGACAGGACTAGGAGTTGATGCTGGCATAACAGGAATCGCTGCCGGTATCGCCGCACTGCTTTCCGGACCTACAGGCTGGGTTGCCCTAGCCACTGCCGTAGCTACCCCTATACTATTAATATTCCTCGTCGCTATAATCGTTCTTTTCGCCACCGTCAAAATTTTTTGGGTGCTTTTGGTTTCTTATATCAACATCATCATTAGTATTTTGATTGCCCCTATTCAGTTAATGCTTTCCGCCATCCCCGGCCAAAATACTTTTGGCCCCTGGATAAGCAATCTCTTAAAAAATATTCTTGTTTTTCCTGCCACCGTCGGTATGTTTATTTTAGCCTTTATCCTCTCCGATCTTTCTAAAATAAGCGGTGATCAAAATCTTTGGGTGCCACCTCTTTTAGGTTTTTGGGGCGAAAAAACCAGTCAAGCAATCGGGGGGTTGTTAGGTTTTGGTATCATCTTGATGACCCCTAAAGTAGCTGATATAATCAAGAGTATGTTTGAGAAAAAGCCCTTCGCCGCCGGGACGGCGATAGGGGAAGCATTGGGACCGGCTAAGGGAATAGGAAAAGCCGCAGGATGGGTAGGGGTTAGTAGTGGCGCTGAAGCAATCACGGCGGGCTGGAGTGGAGCAACGCAACCCCCAATAAAGAAGGGAGTCAGAACAATTCTCCAACGTACAAAAATAGTCCAATAATAGCATGCTCCAAAGAACTAAAAAAGTCGCTGGAAAACTCCTTCTTTCTGCCATTTACAAAGAGGCGGCAAACCATTCAGCTAAAGGAAAAGAGCCGTGGAATACTGTAAGAAGACTGACTAAAAAGAAAGCAGAACAAAAATAAGCCTACATTCATTAACGTAAATAAGCTTATTTTAACATCTCTTTCCCTCAAGACAAAACAATAACTTATTTGTTCTTTCTCCCCTCATGTAGAGGAAGACATTCTTGTTTAGATAAGACATTTTGTATTGACTCCCATGCTTCACGAGAGTCAGAAAAAAATCCTGCCGTTTCACAGGCCGCCTTCACATATTCAATAAGACCCTTAGAACTTCCTGCCCCCAAACTTTTAAGTAATCCATCTAAAATACCAGGAGCAACTACATCCGCTCTTCTATTTTTGCTTATTGTAGATGTTCCTAACGTTAACAATCTCCCTCCAATCAAATTTATTTTCAGTAATTTCTTTTCTTCATCATCCAAATCCCCCGTGCCTAATTGAATATCCTTATTAATCACCCTTAAGGCTTCAGGCGTTACTAATTCAGCCACCATATCTGGCAATTTATTTTCCCAAAAAATCTTTCTCACTCGATTCTGCCTAAACATACAATAAAGCCAAGAGCTAAAGGCTGTTTCCGGAGTTTCTTTAAGTACATCCTTTAGGTTCTCCCCACCCATCCAGCGGTCAAAAATAGATTTTTTTCCCCCTTTAGGCCCAACTTTGGTAGCATGCCAAAAATCAGTTGTTAAGCTGTCCGGAGCTGTCTGGGCCAAGACCGGTGGCCCTGCCGGTCTGCCCAGCCTTAAATCAGCTAAGGTCTTACCTCTAAAAAAGAAAAGTTTTATCAAATCAGATTGCTGCTCATTATAAAAAGTGCAATCTCCCTCTGGCTTTTCCCCTCTTTTATCCTTCTCGCCTCCCAACCAAACAGACAAGAGTGTTACTGTTGCCAAATGTTTGGCTAAAATAACCGCTCTCTTAGCTACAAAAGAATTCACACCTTCCTCGACTAATTGTTTCTCCAACATTTCCGCAAATTTCCTTCTCTCTTCTTCAGTGGAATCTTTTTCTTGTAGAATCTTAGTAAAAGTCGTTTCTATTTTTCTCCCCGCCGGTGTTTTTAATTCAACCCCAAGGTGTATATCTATTATAAGTCTCAATGCCCTCTCTGTCGCTGGACCATAATCGGGAGTTTCCAACAAATCTTTCATCATTGAAGGAGGCAAAGTCTCCAAATACGATGCACTTAAAAAAAGTCTTTCTGCATAAGTATCAACATCGCTTTCCAGGGGAGACCGTTGGGCAAAAACATTTTGAAGTCTAATCGCCGCTTCTACTTGATGAAGCACTTTCCCCCATTCTTCAGCTTCTTCTTCATTTTTTCTTTTCCTTTCTCCCTCACTCCCCATGCCTTCTCCTTTACTTTCTTCCCCAAAGGGTTGGCGTTGATATTTTCTAAGATAAGACTCTGGCAAACCGCCTATTCCCTGAAGGTGAATAGAAAATTTATCAGAATAAGCTCTCCTATTTAAAGCGTCAATAACCGGACGCACCGACCATGGCTCTATCGCCTCTGGTTTTTTCTCGTTGCTTTCTCTTGGAAATAACAGCTCAAAAATAATCACTTCTCTCCCGCCTTGTGGCGCAACTTCGGGATTACTAAGCATCTCCGCTATCCCCACCGATAACTCTCGCAACTTCATTTGCTCCTGCGTTAGCGCCTCTGGCCAACCAAGTTCCCCCTGGTTTACCTCTTCCGACGGTCTTCCTCCTGGTCTTTCTCCTTCAACTCCTAGCATATTTAACCTAGCAATAATTACTTATTTAAATAAATTCTACCATATTAAATATTTTCTCTCTAAAACCATTATATCACATTAAATTAATCAATTTTTCCTATCACAGACTACTGAATATCTAATCTTTCTCTTGCAAAAGCACCTCTTTTTTCAAGATAACCTAACGGGTGCTCTTTTAGTAAACTCTCAAATACTAATCTATCCGTCACCCCAAATGGAGACGTTATTCCCCTCTTTTCCGGATTTCTCACCCCACCATAACCAGCATAAACTGCCCACACTTTCAAATTATGAAAATGTCTTATTGCCGTCTCCTTCGAACTACCCCTCTCTTCGTAATATTCCTCAAGATTCCTTTCTAGTCTCAAAGTCCTGAAAATATCAAGAAGGGGTACAACCCACTCTCCTATTTTTTCTTCTCTCAAGGGCCTACCAGGGCTAAAGTATTCCAACAGTTCCACTGCTTCCTTCGAGATAAGAAAAAAATGATCTTCACTTGTAAGATTGCTCTGTGTTCTACTCCAGTCGATTTTTTCTTTTCTAAGCAATCTTTCCAATAAGCTTACTTTTCCTTGACTATCATCACTGTAAGTTTCCCAAAAACTTTTCATTGTGGTAACAGGATAACATTCTGGCACATAAATTAAAATTTTCCCTTTTTTTCCCTCAACCTCATAACGCCAAAACTGAGAAGGAGAGTTCGCCCCCTTAAATATAAAATCTTCTGCTTCCTTTCCCGTTTCCTTTTTTATTCTCTCAATCTGCAATACTCCCCACTTACCAAAAGCTCCCCACTCAAAACCATTTGCGCACTCATCTTCAAATCTTTCTTGAGGATGATAAACAGTCCGCAGGGCTTCGGAACACAACGCCGGAACCCAAGCATGCCGTTCTCTCAAATCCCTAGGGCCTTGCAAAGAGTATCGGCTATCAACTGACTCTATCAAGTTACTACACCATATCCAATTCCAGGCAATAGCATCAGCACTCTTAACCTTAATTCTAAGTTTTTGCCTTTCTTCCTCGCTCATTTGGCTTTCCATTTCCCGAGAAACACCAAAAACACTTCTTGCCAAATAATCCTGCAGTTTTTTCCTAAACTCATTAAGCTCCGCTCCTGATTCGCATTCTACTAAACAAAACTCTTCTTCCTCGCCACTCCCTTTATCTACAATCTTAGTCGTGCCATTTATAATTTCATCAGCGTACCATTCCAAAGACTGCTTTACTCCCTCAATATTGTAAAGCCTTTCTGCCTGTTCAACCGTGTTTGTCAATTGTATCCAATCTAAATCTTCCGTCAACTCCTTTGGAGATGCATAATGTACTTTCTTCCAATAAGCCGCTCTGGCTAATTGCCAACGGGCATCCCAATCCCTACGCTCCTCAGAAGAAGCCTCTATATAAAACCGTGGCTCCATATTAGGAGTAAAACGCGTGTAAAAATCTTGTTGAAGCTCCACATCAACCCAACGCTCTTTCTCTTCTTCAGGAGGCAATTGAGAGTAGGCTTCTCTTGTTCTTTCATTATAACCAATAGCCATTTTTATTAAGTTTTCGGTGCTTTCTTGATTTTTTTGGGTTGACTTAATTGTTTCTTCTTGTAAATCTTTCATTCTTCCCATAAATTTATCTAAACCGCTTAACTTTATCTCCGTGGGCATAGCCTTTTGGTTTACTTCTCCCCCCTCTTCTGACAATTCCTGCTCCCTTAATAATCTTTCCCTTTCCTCACCAAGCTCTCCGGCTAAAACCGACCATTCATCTTCAGGCACTTGCTCGTCAAGGCACCAATCATCGCCTTTCCCTAAAAGTTTCCCCAAACCTTCCGGGGTTTGGTTGCGAGATTCCAACGCCAGCCGGCCTAAGCGTTGGAGCTTCTCGTTTCTGATTGCCGCCTCTTGCAAAACTTTTTCTTCCTCGTCTTTTTTTGGCTCTATTAAACCCCGTAACCTTTCTTCAAAAGAAGGTTGCCTTGCCTGCTCTGCCGATAATGGTCTTTCCTGTTCTGGTGTGGGCATAATTTCTCTTTCAACCATATTGGTTTAGCTATAACAAACTTGGCCCGATTTTAGCAAAAAATATAGGAAAAAACAAGCTCGGCCCTTGCGCAGTTTCTTAGTTTGTTGTAAGCTAGAATTGTTTAAAGTTAAAAGTCAAAATTCAAAATGCAAAAAGTTAGCAACTCGCAACTGGTAACCAGTAACTCGTAATAAGAAGCCAAGATTAAATAACAAAGAGTAAAATGCAAAACCAAGCCAAGAATTAAAAATGTCTTTGAATTTTGATTTAGGTTTTAATCTTTGCGCTTTGCTCTTTGCGCTTTTTTTATTACCTATTACGGACTACTGATTTTGACTTTTGAATTTTGAATTTTTATGGAACAGCATCCTATTCCTCAACACATTTCCTCCTATGAGTTTCGCCTTATCGGCGAGATGACGCTAGGACAGTTTGCCCGTGTGGCCGGCGGGGTTATCGTTGGTTTGCTTTTCTACGCTCTTCCTTTACCCGGTTTTATCAAGTGGTTCCTTGTTTTTCTTGCGGTGGGAGGAGGAGCAGCTTTTGCTTTTTTTCCCATTGAGGGCCGCCCCTTGGAAACCTGGATTTTGGCCTTCTTAAAATCAATTTATTCTCCCACCCAGTATGTCTGGCGAAAAAGCGTCGCCTCTTTTGACTTTCAAACCCGAACGCCCTCTGCCGAAGAAGCCCTTCCTCCTTCCCCAGCCACAAAAACCCTTACCCCTCAAGAGTTGGCTCTTTTGCGCACTTTTGGACAGAAAGATACCGATTTTTATAGTGAAGAGGAAATTAAAAAAGCCCAGGCGCTTCTTGCTCTTTATCAGCAACCCACCAAAGTAACCCCTCCTCCCCCCCCGGCGGGGGTTAAAAAAGAAGAAAAGGCCAAAGAGACTCGCTTTGAGGAAAACCTGCCTTTTCCCGCCCCGCCGGAAGAGCCGAATATTATCGTCGGTATGGTGATTGACAAAAACGGCAAGATTGTGGAAGGAGCAATTATTGAGATCAAAAACCAAGAAGGGGAAACGATGCGGGCAATGAGAAGCAACAAGTTGGGTCAGTTTCGCACTGTTTCTCCTTTAGGTGATGGCGAATACCAAATTTCCTGCGAAAAAGAAGGACTTAATTTTGATATAATGAAAATTAAACTTGAAGGGAAAATCCTTCCACCTATTGAAATAAGAGAAAAGCCATCGGCTCTATAGGATCTATTAACCCTATATCAAATTTTTCAAAAAATGCCAACCTCACCTGTCCGTGCCTCAACCCAAGAGGCCATTCCCATTGAAGACATTCGCGACAATTTAGTTATTTTAAAAGATGGCTCGGCGGCGCTGATTCTCCAAATAAGCGCCCTAAACTTTGACCTTCTTTCTCAAAGAGAACAGGAAGCGCTTATTTTTGCCTATGGCAGTCTTCTTAACTCCCTTAGTTTCTCAATCCAAATTTTTATTCGTTCGCAAAAAAAAGACATTACCGGCTACCTTAGTCTCTTGGAAAAGGCCAAAGATAATCAAAAAAATCCTCTTCTTAAGAAACTTATCACCGACTATCAAAAATTTATTAAAGAAGTGGTCACCAAAACAGAAATTTTGGATAAAAAATTTTATCTGGTGATTCCCTTTTCCTCACTTGAATTAGGAATAGGCGCGGCAACAAAAAGCCTTACCGCCAGTCTCCCTTTTTTTAAAAAATCTGCTCCCTCTCAAAAATTAGACTTAATTGAGGTTTCCCAAAAGGCGCAGACCTCACTTACCCCCAAGAGGGACCATTTAATCAGGCTTTTTGCCCGCTTGGGGCTTTCTGCCCGCCAGCTCACCACCAACGAGCTTATTTACCTTTTCTTCCGTATTTACAATCCCAACGCCAAGGGGATTGAACCGGCCCTTACCAAAGAATATCTCTCGCCCTTAACCACCAGCGTTTTAACACCACCGAAAGAAGAAATCGCAAAGACAGAAAAGCCTGAAACTCAAAATGAGAAGTCAGAAACAAAAGCGCCGCAGTAAAGTCAAAAATCAAAATTTAAAAGTTTATCCGCCAGCTGGCGGATAAAATTCAAAATGAAAATGTAAAAAGTAAAAAGTTAGTAACTCGTAACTGGTAACCAGTAACTCGTAATAAGAAATCAAGATTAAATAGCAAATATCAAAATGCAAAACCAAGTTCAAAGACCAAAACTATAAATTAAATCTCAAAACGCAAATGACAAACTGCTCTGCCGGCAAGGCAGGTCTACATGGCAAATGTTAAAACTTTTTAAAGCTTAAGGTTATTTTTTTAGATTTTAGTTTTGAGTTGTAGTTTTGAGTTTTGACATTTGAGATTTAAGTTTATTTATTGTTTTTGAATTTTGATTTAGGTTCTAATCTTTGCGCTTTGCGTTTTACGCTTTTTTATTACTTATTACGAGTTACATATTACGGATTACTGATTTTTAATTTTGACTTTTGAATTTTGAATTTTTTTCATGCCCAATCCTCTTAACCAACTATTAGCAATAATCAAGCCTCCTAAAAAAGAAAGTCAGGCGGAGGCGGCCGCAGAAAAAGAAGGCGGCGACACCTTTGGCGCCGGCGTGCCCACCATTAAAGACATCATCGCCCCGGCCGCCATTGAAGTGGATTTTTCCTATCTTAAAATTGACAATAAATATTTACGGACTTTTTTTGTCGCCGGTTATCCCCGCTTTGTTTCCGCCAACTGGCTCTCGCCCCTGATTAATTTTGACCACACCTTGGATATTTCCATGTTTATTTATCCAGTGGAAATAAAGGGAACCTTAGACGACTTGCGCCGGAAAATCGCCGAAATGGAAGCGGAAATTTCCACCGACATCCAGCGGGGCCGGGTGGTTGATCCCTCCACCCAAGCAAAATTAGAAGACGCCCTTGCCCTTCAAGAAGAGTTAGCCAAAGGAACAGAGCATTTTTTTCAATTTAGCCTCTATATCACCATTCCCGCTGATTCTCTTCAGGAATTGGAAGAGGTAAGTCGTGAAGTTGAAGCCACCTTGGGTTCGCTTTTAATTATTGCCAAAACGGCTAGCCTGCAAATGGAAGAAGGCTTTAAAACCACTCTCCCTTTGGGAGTTGATCTTTTAAATATTACCCGTAATATGGACACCACCTCACTAGCCACCACTTTCCCTTTTACTTCCTCAGAACTGACCGCCAACGAGGGGATTTTATACGGTGTTAACCAACATAATGGTTCTTTGGTTATTTTTGACCGTTTCAATTTGGAAAATTCTAATGCGGTTATTTTTGGCAAGTCCGGTTCGGGGAAAAGTTATCTGGTAAAACTTGAAGCCCTGCGCTCTTTAATGATGGGCACGGAGCTGATTATTATCGACCCCGAGGAAGAATACCACCAGCTTTGTGAAGCAGTAGGAGGCGAGTATATTAAATTTGGTTTTGGCTCGCGGGCAAAAATCAACCCTTTTGATCTCCCCAGTCAGCAACTATCGTTTCCCGGCGAAAAAACCGAAAATGAACTTGGCTTCAAGCTTCTCTCTCTTCATTCGCTTTTAAAAATAATGTTAGGAGAGATGAGCGCTAACGAAGAAGCAATTTTGGACCGAGCACTCGTGGCCGCTTATAAAAGCAAGGGAATCACTCCCGATCCCGCCACTTATGAACAGGAGCCGCCGCTTTTAGAAGATCTTTATAAAACTCTTTTGGGAATGGAAAGTAAAGAGGGTCAGCTTTTGGCTACCCGTTTGGAAAAATTTGTTAAAGGCTCGCTTACCGGCATTTTTGACCAGCATTCCAATGTTAACCTAAAAAATCCTTTTACGGTTTTTTCCTTAAAAGACGTCGAGGGCGACTTAAGGCCGGTGGTAATGTTTATTATCCTTGATTACATTTGGACCAAGGTTAAGGCAGAGCTTAAAAAAAGAATCGTCATTGTTGATGAGGCGTGGTATTTAATGCGCTATCCTGATTCGGCCCAGTTTTTGGAATCTATCGCCAAAAGGGCGCGCAAGTATTATCTGGGGCTTTCCACTATCACCCAAGACGTTCCCGATTTTCTTTCTTCGCCCTATGGGGAATCAATTATCACCAATTCTTCTGTTCAAATTTTAATGAAACAGCATCCGGCCGCTATTGACCGCTTAGGCGAGGTTTTCTATCTTTCCGAGGGGGAGAAAAACTTCCTCCTCTCGGCCAATATTGGCGAAGGGCTTTTCTTTGCCGGCGAAAACCATGTGGCCATTAAAGTCATCTCCTCCCCTCAAGAACATAAATTGGTTAGTTCCAGTCCGAAAGAGAAAATAAAAGAAACGACCAAAGAAAAATGAGAAATTAAAAATTCGGTTTTATGCCCGACCAAGATAAATTAATCCTTTCCCGCGAAACCGCCGCACATCTTCTTGAGGGAATCTCTTTTTTTAAAGAAAATCCCGCCGCCAAAGAATGGCAAAATTTAGATAAGAATCTTTTTATTTTTCTTTGCCGCGAACTTTGTCAATTACCTGTCGAGGAAGAAGAAAATCTTAATGATTATCTTGCCCGTCTTGAGGATTTTTTAAAAAAAATCGTTAATGAAGAGCTCACCGCCCCTTCCCTGCCCCAAAATTTGGAAGAATTAGTTGAGGCTTGGGAAAAATTTTTGGCCCAAAAAGACGCCCAAGCGCCACCTCCTCCCAAAATAAATCTTCCCACCGTTGAAGACTGGATAAAAACTTTACAGGAAAAAAGGGTTCAGGAAGAGGTCGCCCCCCAAGTTGAAAAGGCGCTTGAAACCGCCGCTCCCCACCTTTCCTCCCAAGATAAGGCTGTTCTTGGAGAAAAGATAAGCGAAGAGATCGCCAAAACCCCCTTCCTTATCCTTCCCCGGGAAGAAAAAGAAGCGGTTGCCCAAAGGGTGGTTGAGAAAAGCCTTGAAGAAAAACAAATCCTTTTAGGAGAAGAACAAAGGCAACTGTTAACTAAGACAATGGTTAGTCCGGCGCCAACGCTTCCTTCCCAAAAGCAAGTGGTTAAGGAAATCGGAGACCAGGTAGAAAGTTTAGTAAGCCAGCATCTCCCCGACCTTTCTCCTGATCAAAAACAACTTCTCTCTCACCAGTTGGTTGAAGAAGTAATTACGCCGATAATTCCCCCCGAGGAGGCTTTTCTCAAGCCTTCGCTTTGGCTGGCCGAAGCCCCGGGGTTAAAAACACCTCCTGAAATAGCCGCTAAGGCAGAGACAATCATTGAAACCAGTGTCCCTCAAGCTTCAGGGGAACAAAAAGAAGCCTTAAAGAAAGAGGTTGAAAAAATCATTAGAGGAGAAGAAGAGCTTGGTCCGGCCACCAAAGAATGGCAGGAAACTTTTCGCCAGACACTGGCGAGAGAGGAAATAAAACCAAGGGTAGAAGCAGTTCTTGAAACCGCCGCTCCCCACCTTTCCTCCCAAGATAAGGCTGATCTTGGAGAAAAGATAAGCGAAGAGATCGCCAAAACTCCCTTCCTTACCCTTCCCCGGGAAGAAAAAGAAGCGGTTGCCCAAAGGGTGGTTGAGAAAAGCCTTGGGGAAAAACAAATCCTTTTGGGAGAAGAACAAAGACAGCTATTAACTAAGGCAATGGTTAGTCCGGCACCAGCGCTTCCTCCAAAAGAAAGAGTCGTTAGAGAAATTATTACCCCACCTGTTTTTAAAAACTTTCAGGAACAAATCAAAGAAGCCCTAAAAATTTCTTTAGGAAAAGTTGAGCCGGAAACCATTAGCGAGGTGAGTCCCATTGTCAGCGAAGCGCTGGCGGTTAATCTTCCTTTCTTAACCCCCCAAGAATTAGCAAGCCTAAACCCTTCAGAAAAAGGCGAAATCGTGGAAAACACTATCGAGGCAGCCCTGCCGGATATTGGCGAATTTTTGGTCGCCAAAGGAATTAACCTTTCCCCCCAAGAAACTGCCAATTTTTTAGATCAGCTTACCATTGCCACAAATGATAATTTAGAAAAGCTCACCATTGTTCCGCCCGAAAATCGTCTCCCCCAGGAAAAAATTACCAAAACCGAAGGAAGCGCCACCCCCGCCTTAGCCGCCCTCCTTCATCCCCGTCAAACCGCCACTCTCCTTTTTAACCCCCAATTAAGAAGAAACCTTGAGGCTTTAGATAAAAACCCCTCCCTTCCTTTTAGTCTTACTGTTGAAGGAGAAGAGGCCTCGCCGGGAGAAAAAATTAAAAATATTTTTCTTCAAAAGGGAATTAATTTTCAAAGCGTTAATTTAGTCAAGCCCCTAAAAGAGGAAACCGAAAGCTTAATATTGGCCGCCAAGGGAATTACCAGTGCCGACTTAAACTTGGCGATTAAGACAAGCCGGGAGGAAAACCGACCGGTTGAAGAAATTAGTAAATTAGAACAGCTTTTTGTCCGTCAGTTGGATTTTGAAAAAAAGTTTCCCCAGTTAGCCCAAAAATTTTATCGCCTAAGAAGAGCGCGTGAAGTTGTTTCCGGCCAGAAAAACGACCAAAAATTACCTTCCTGGCCTTTTGCCCAAATTAAAAGCCAAACTAACCTTGAAACAACAAGATGGAACTTTTTAAGAACTGCTAATCGTTTTTTGGAAAAAATAGGCTTGGTTAAAAAAGAGGAAAGTCCTTCAGGGAAAATTATCCAATCCTCTCTGGTTTGGTATTATCCCCAAAAAATTGGCCAGGCAATCTCCTCTTTTTGGCAAAAAACAGGGATTGGCAAAACCATTAAATCTTGGTTTTCCCAACAAACTCATCGTTTTTGGCAAGGCGCTTTGGGACAAATAAGAGGATTTAGTAAAGCGGGAGTTAAAAAAGCGGCTCAGGAAGGCGCCAAAAAAGGGGTTGCCAAAGCCATCGCCTGGCTTTCTACCAAGCTGGCGGCCACCAAACTGGGGGCGGCTTTAGGCTCAATTGCCCCGGGAATAGGCAATGCGGTCGGCGCGGTAGTGGGATTTGTGGTTGATACCGGCGTCTCGCTTTTTAAAAAAGGCGGTGAATTTTTAGAAAAGCTTACCGGCGGCCAAACCGAAGCCGAACAAAAACTAAAAGCCGCTCTTGGCCCATTTTCTTTTCTGGTTTCCCCTTTAGTTTTAATTTTTATTATCGCCTTAGGCGCGCCACTTATCCTTGTTTTTTTAACTGTTACCAATATTGGTGGCGCTTTTTTGAGCCCGGCGGGGGGAGAAGAATTTGTCCCCCCGGGTAATTCTCTCCCTCCTAATATTAACGGTCATTTATCGGAACAACTAGTTCAAATGTTTATTAACTGCGGTTTAGGAAACCCCGAGAGAGAAAATGCTACTATTTCTGTAAACAAAGGAAGCCTTTCTCGCTTTATAGACTGCATTGAGAACAGCGATCTAGACCCTTGGCAAAAAAACGCTCTCTCCGACAGGTTTGAAAGCAATACTAATAAATTTTATTATTTTCAATGTGTTGGTTTTGTTTTTGGCGTGGAAGCTATCCAAGGAAGAATAATGCCTTCAAATGATGTTTGTTGGGCTACCGCAAACCAGTGGGGCAAAGAAGAATGTTATAAAAATAGTCCTGAATATGAATTTTTAGGAAATGACTGCTCTGGAGTACAGCCCGGAACTATTGCTGTTTGGTTCGGCAGCACTACTGGTCATATCGGTATTATCACCGGCATAGAAGAAGAAGTAGGTGAGCGTCGATTCCGCTTTACCTCAGCATGGGGTAATAATGGTATTATTGATATCCGCTCTTTTCCCTGTAGTCAATTTGATGCTTTCATCAGACCTCGATAAATAAGTTATAATAAAATGGCCCAATGAAAATAAACCGCAATTTAGCGATCTTAATCGTCTTTTTAGCTTTCCTGGCTACCCTGTTTTTGGGGCGGCAAATATTTTTTCCTCCCGGGGAAAAACTTCAGGTGGTAAATACCACCCCCTTACCGGGTCAAAATAACATTCCCTTAAATCAAGAAATTGTTTTGGAATTTAATCAGGCAGTTAACCCCCAAGATCTCGTTTTTTCTTTTTTTCCCGAATTTCTTTTTGAAATTAAAAGCGAAAACCAAAAAATTATTATCAAACCTAAAGAAAGCCTTCTTCCTAAAAGCCAATATCGTCTGGAACTTAAAGATAAAAGCGATCATTCTCTTTTTTCTTTAGTTTTTGAAACCACCGGGGAAGAAATTGTCCCTTCTCCCTCTCTTTCTCTTTCGCCCCCACTAGAAGCAACTACCGAAGGCAAGGGCGATCTTAATGCTCTTAAAGAAATGACTAAAGAACTTTATCAAAATTATCCTCTTTATGACTATACTCCCTACCGTACTCCCACTTGGGTAACCGATTATTTAGAACCAAAAAAACTAATTATCATTTATAAAAAAGGAGAAAGTCTGCCAAGTATTCAGGAAGAAGTTTTTGCTTGGATACGAGAAAATAAAGTGGATCCTAAAACCCATCTTTATGTTTGGGAGGAAAGAGAAACCTTGCCTTAATTTTACTCCTCTTCTTGAAGTCTTACCGGCATAATCACATGAGAAAAAGTGTTACCCTTGGGAAAGTAAAAAAGAGCCGGCGATAAAGAGTCGTTTAATTCCATTACCAACCGTTCTTCTTCTCCGGCTTCAACCAAATCCAGTAAAAAACGAAAATTAAAGGCAATTTTTTGCTTTGGGCCGGCCGCTTGCGCTTCCAGCCGGCTTTTGGTTTCCCCCACCTGCGGCGAATTGGCACTAATCACCAGCTCGTTTTCGCCAATATCAAGCTTAACAATATTAGCCGATTCGCGGGCAAAAATGGCCGCCATTTTTATGGCCCGCCGAAAATCTTCTTTTTCTAAAACTACTTTTGTTTTCCCCTCTTTAGGAATTACCTCCTCCACATTAGGAAAACTGCCTTCCAAAAGCCTTGAGGAAAGCTCAATGTTGGGAAGAAAAAAAACCGCCTGTTTTTCCTTATCGGAAAGACCCATTTCTATCTCTTCTTTTTCAATTTTAATCCGCCCCACTTCCGCCAAGGCGTTCGCCGGCACAATAAATGTTTGCTCCTCCAAAGAAGAGGTTAGGCTGATTTTTTTTAAAGAAAGCCGATAGCCGTCGGTGGCGGCCAACTGACATTCTTTTCCTTTAATTTTAAATTGAATCCCGCCCAAAACCGGCCGGCTTTCATCGCTGGTGGCGGCAAAAACAGTTTCTTTAATTGCCTCATTTAAAACCGCTGTTTTAAAACTTATTTTTGAAGAAGAAACGGTAGAGATCTGGGGAAATTCTTCCGCCGGCATCACCGGAAAAAGCGCCTGAAAACCGCCGCAGGCGGCCTCCAAACCTTCTTTTTTTAAAAAAAGATCAACTTTTCCCGCCGGCAGGGAATTAACAAATTCTAAAAAAGGGCGGGCCAAAACCGTGGTTCTCCCCTCCTCCTCAATTTTAGCCCCCAAAAAATAATTAATGCCCATTTCTAAATTGGTGGCGGAAATTTTTAGCCGGTTTTTTTCGGTTGCCAAAAGAATATTTCCTAAAACCGGCAATGTTGGTCGGCTGGGAAGAAAATGGGAAACCGTGGTGAGGGCAGAATTTAAATTTTCCTGAAGAAGAGTAAGCTTCATAATTAGATTGTTAGAATACACGAATTAAAACGAATGAGAAACGAATGGACACGAAAAAAAATGGCTGGCGCAAAAATAATTCAAAATGCAAAAGTCAAAATTCAAAATTGCAAGTCAAAAGTTAAAAGTTTTTTCGCTTTACTTTTTAATTTTATCCACCGACTGGCGGACAGAATCATTCTTGTAGCTGTCATTCCTGAATTAAATTCAGGACAGGCTCTGACGAAAGTCAGGATCGGCCTTAAAGCTTGACGCTTGAAACGCTTGAGGCTTGAATCGCTTTAATCGTTTAATGTTTTTACGTTTCAAACGTCTCCTGTATTTCAAGCATTTCACGCATGATTCTGAATCAAGTTCAGAATAACAATAAGGGTTAATCCGCAACAATTTAATCGTTTAACAATATAACAGTTATTATTATATCTTTATAGTATTAGTTTTAGTAGGCAATGTCAATAAGTGGATTTAGACTGAAATTAACCATGATGTTAATGTTGGTTAATTAAATTTAGCGATTTTCCCCGTCTTTTTCTTTTTCATACCTTGTATTTTCTTTTCAGTTTTGGGTTTTTTTAGTGAGAAAAAACAAGGATAAAAAAGAATTTTTTGTGGAAAAAAATAAATAGTTTGTGGAAAACTAAATTTTTAGTTTTCCACAATTTAATAACATAATAACAAATTTAAATATTCAACTCCTTTCTTATTTTCACCACCCGATGACGGACGGTTTCATTGGTGGTAAATTCCTGATTAATTTTTTCAATCGCATGGATAACGGTGCTGTGGTCGCGGTTTCCCAAAAGCTCGCCAATTTTCATTAGCGGCAAATTTAGGTCTTTTCTTAAAAGATACATGGCAATATGGCGGGCATTGACTAATTCTTTTTGGCGGCTTTTCCCGCAAAGGTCGCGGATTTTAAAAGAAAATTCCTTGGCGGTTTGGGAAAGCACTTTGCGGGGGGTAATTTTTTGGACCGTTTTTTGGGCTCGGCCGTAAAACTTACTGGCAAAATCCAAGGTCAGGGCTGTATTTTCCGCCAGAGCGCGGGTTTTAAGTTGTAAAAGAGCGCCTTCAAGTTCACGGGCATTGCTTTCAATGGTTTGGGCTAAAAAGGAAAGCACTTCTTCGGGAACAGTAAAGCCCTTTTCCCCGGCCTTTTGCTTTAAAATTGCCAAGCGCATTTCATAGTCCGGAGACTGGATGTCAACGGTGAGGCCGCCCATGAAACGGGAGGTAAGACGGTTTTCTAAGGGTTGGATTTCCTCGGGGCGGCGGTCGGAGGTTAAAACCACCTGCCGGCCAGCCAGATAAAGGAAATTAAAGGTATGGAAAAATTCCTCTTGGGAATATTCTTTGCCGGCAATAAATTGGACATCATCAATAAGTAAAACATCCACTTGGCGATATTTTTTTTTGAAATTGGTGATGGTTTTACTCTGGAGGGCGGCGACTAATTCGTTGGTAAAAGTTTCCGCGGTTGCGTAGAGGATGTTTAAGTCGGGATGTTTTTCGGCAATGGCATTGCCAATGGCCTGAACTAAATGGGTTTTGCCCACTCCCACTCCTCCCCAGACAAAAAAGGGGTTATAGGCCTGGCCCGGGTTTTCCACGATCGCTTGGGCGGCGGCATGGGCAAAATTATTGGAAGAGCCAACCACAAAGGAAGAAAAATTATAATAAGGAAGCAGGCCGGTTTTTGGGTTAAAACCTTCTTTTCTTTCTTTTTTTTCAAAAAGTGGCCCCATTTTTTCCGGTGTTTTTTTGGGCCGCTGGTTAATGGTAAAAACAAGACTGTTTTTTTCTCCGGTTTGGCGATCTAAGATTTCTTTAATTAAAGAATAATAGCGGCCCTCTACCAGTTCCTGAAGATAGGCGCTGGGACAACCGATGGTGGCAACATTATTTTCAAGCGATAAAAGTTGGATGGAGGAAAGAAGGGCCTGATAATTGGTTTTGGAAACGGCAATTTTCAACTCTTCCTGGACGTTTTCCCAAAGGGCGTTTTGATTCATTTTTTCCAAAATAGGCAGGAGGCTTAAGAAGGCAGGACTCTTTTAATAATAGCGAAGTTTTCCACAATTTGCAAGGGGCGGATCTATGTATCCGTCCGTTTTGATTTACAAACCCCAAAGAATTATAACAGCTCTATTCCTAAAATTATTTCCAAAATTTGGACAATCCAGTAGCTTAGGAAAATAATTAAAAAACCAATTAAAGCATTGGTTATTTGCCCCTGGGCTTTTTTGGCCGCCTCCTCGTTGCCGGCGGCGGTAAGATAGCCGAAGCCGCCGATTAAAAGATAAATAAAGGTGGCGATGCCGGCCAAGGGGAAGATATAGATAAGCAGGCGGGAAACAATATCACCGATATTTTGCCATTGGGAAATGGGGGCGTTAGAAGGAATGCCGGAAATTTGAGAATAGTTAGGGATAGTGACGGCAGCAAGGTTTTGGACGAGTTTCATAAGAAAAAATTGTTAAAATACGCGAATGAAAACGAATAAAATTCAAAACGCAAAATTAAAAATCAGTAATCCGTAATATGCAACAAAAAAAGCGCAAAAAGCAAAGTGCAAAGATTAGAACCTAAATTAAAATTCAAAGATATTTTTAATTCTTGGCTTTGGTCTTTGAGCTTGGTTTTGCATTTTACTCTTTGCACTTTAATCTTGTTTTCTCACGAGTTACTAACTTTTTACTTTTTACATTTTCATTTTGATTTTATCCGCCAGCTGGAAGATTCGTCAGAATGACGAATCGCCTTGCGCATTACGAACCGCATACATTATACCTAATATTAGATATAAAATACAACCTTGCCTACTCCAGCCCCGGCAGGCCCAAAATGTCAACGCCAATTAGCCGTAGGAGAAACAAAGAAAGGATGATAAAAATCAGGCCGGTAACGGCAGAGGTGATCGTTTCTTTAGCGCCTTGAATTTTTTGGGGATTGCCGGAGGAGGTCATTAGCTGGAAGCCGGAAAAAACGATCAGTCCAAAAGCGGCCAAGCCACCAAAGCCCAAAAGATATGGAAAAAGCCATTTCACCAAATCTATTGGGTCGGTGGGGATACAACCCAAGGCGGTTTGAACTCCCTTCCCCGAACCACAGGTTATGTTAGTTGTTCCCCTTGCGATTTCTTCTATTGCTTCTTCACCACCGCAAAACCACGCATCTCTGCTCCCTTTTATCTTAGATTTTTCACAAGGGCAACCTGTTGGACATGGCCGGCCGCCGCTTTTTGAGCAAGGCATACCGCATTCTAATTTCGTAGGGGAATCTTGCTCTTCAATTGAAAACGATATCTTTGTAATTAAGCCGTCGGAGGGGCAAGAATGCTCTCCGGTACTCTCAATCTCACACTCCAAAAGCTTAGCTTCATAATTGCCCGCCTCAAGGTAACGAGCCATTTTCATCTCCTGTGGCTGCAACGTTGCATTTTCGCTCCAGTGGAAGGATTCATAGTCTATCTCTTCCCCACCTTTATATATCTTTATAAAATATAGCCAATTACCAAAAGTGTCTTCGTTACAATTACTAACAGTTATTGTAACTTTATCCCCTTCGATTTGGTATCCCATGTCGCATGATAATTGGAGGGGTATGTTGTCTTGGCTAAAGACAGTCGAAAGATCAAGGCAGAAAAATAAAAAAAACCAAAAAATAACAACGCCACGCTTGATAAGGTTTTTAGGTATTAGTTTTAGAAGGGGTTTCATAGGCTGTTTAATTATTCTCATCATAGCAAAAAAGGGGAAATTTTGGTAGGATTAAGATAGTCAAAAATCACAAGATCACAAGATCATAAAATCACAAGAGCATGAAATCATGAAATCAAAAGAGCAAAAGAACAAAAGGCAACTGCTAAAATTATTGGCGCGGATTGAATAATCCATAATGGGTAATAAAAATCGCAAAGCGCAAATATCAAAAATTAGAACCTAAATCAAAGTTCAAAAACAAAAGATAAACTCAAACCTCAAAACTCAAAACTCAAATCTACAACGCAAAACTTAAAACTTGAAAGACAAAAACAGAATTACAATTTAGAAATACAAATATTAAGCCCTAAAGTTTTTTAGTTTTAAGTTTTAACATGTAGTTTTGCCATTTGCGTTTTGAGATTTGAGTTTATTTTTCGTGTCCATTCGTTTCTTATTCGCGCATTTTAGCTATTTATCTTACCACAAAATGCCTAAAAAGCTGATTATTGTTGTCGTTCTTTTTGCCGCTCTTTTTTATTTTACCTCTTTTTCCCTTATTTTTGGGCAGACAAACGAGGAAATTGAAAAAGAGTTGGCCCAAATTGCCGAGGCCCTGCGGCTTTTGGAAATTGCCGAAAAACCCTTAAAAGAAGAGCTTTCTCAACTGCGGGTAAAATTGACGGATATTGAGAGGAGAATTAATAATGTTTCCTTAAGTATTGACCGCCTTGAGGAAAGCATTAAAGAGCGAAGCCAAGATTTGGCCTATCAAAAAATGCTTTTTAACCAAAGAGTGAGAAACCAATATATCAAACAGCGCTCCTCTTCCTCTCCTCTTTTGCTTTTCTTAGCCACCGACGAGGCTATTGATTTAACCCAAGAAGTTTGGGCTAATCGGATGGTAGCCCGCCGCGATCAGGAAGAATTGATTGAAATTGCCCAAAACCTTCTTGCTTTGCAAAAAGACAAGGAATTTTTAGAAAAAGAAAAAGTTAATTTGGCGGCGGTAAAAAAAACCTTTGCCTCGCGGGCTCAATTTTTGGAAGGAGAAATTAAAGGGGCGGAAAGTTATCGGGCCCAGCTTAACGCCCGCCAAAAAGAATTAATCGCCAAAAAGCTGGCCAGCCTTAATTTGCCCACCAGCTTAGGCGCCGGCCCCCTTTATTGTGTGGACGACAGGACCATTGACCCGGGTTTTCGGCCCGCCTTTGCCTTTTTTACCTTTGGCATTCCCCATCGGGTGGGGATGAATCAATATGGGGCGTTGGGTCGGGCCAAGGCGGGGCAAAACTATCACCAAATATTAGAAAGCTACTTTGCCGGCATTAGTTTTGAGAAAATGGATCCAAATATGAGAATTAAGGTTCAGGGTTATGGAGAGATGGCCTTGGACGATTATCTTTTGGGAATTTACGAGATGCCCGGCAGTTGGCCAATTGAGGCCTTGAAGGCTCAGGTGGTGGCGGCGCGTTCCTATGCCCTCTCTTATACCGATAATGGCGCTAAGGAGATTTGCACCACTCAGGCTTGTCAAGTTTACAAAGGCGGCAATAAAGGGGGCGATTGGGAGAAGGCGGTGCGGGAAACTGCCGGCGAGGTGATGGTTTCGGGTGGGCAGGTGATTACCGCCTGGTATGCTTCAACTGCCGGCGGCTACACTTATCGTTCTTCGGATGTGGGTTGGCAGGACCGGCCCTGGACTAAGAGGATGCAGGATACCACCGGCGCGGCTAATGGCTTTGGGGAGTTAATGGAGAAAGCCTATGACAAAGAATCACCTTGTTTTTACGCCGCCCAAGGCTGGCGAGCGCAGTACAATAAGTCGGCTTGGCTTAAAGCAGAAGAGGTGGCGGATATTGTTAACGCCATTCTTTTGGCTAAAGCCGACAGCGGTAGCCAAGACCATCTTTATCAACCCGACAAACCCCATCCTTATGGCGGGGAAGTTTGGGATCAGGAGCGGGTAAAAAGCGAACTTCGTCAAAAAGGGATCACTCCTTTTAACCGGATTGATAACGCCTCGGTTAACGGGGTTGATTGGGGGGTAGGAAAAACCACCTCGATTAGTTTTTCCGGTGATGGCGGGAGCGTTTCTTTTTCCGGTGATGAGTTTAAAGATTATTTTAATCTGCGCGCGCCGGCCAATATCCAAATTGTCGGCCCGCTTTTTAATGTGGAGAAAAAATAGAGTATAATATAGTCAAAAGTCAAAAATACACGAATTAAAACGAATTAGAAACGAATGAACACGAATGAGCGAATAATGTCATCCTGATGAAAATCAGGATCTGTCTTAATACTTACCAAAAACAGATTCTGTCCACCAGCTGGCGGATTAACTTTTAATTTTTAAATTTTAGTTATAAGGATTAAGGAATAATTATAATTCTTATCAAAGATACCGTTAATCTTTATGCCCGATCTTTATACCGCCTCGCCAAACACAAAAGTAGAAGCGCCCCAAAAAGAGGAAGAAAAAAAGCCAACAGCCAAAGTTCGTGTTTCCCCTTTCAAGAAAATTGTCAGCCAAAATCTTTCTCCAAAATGGGGGTTGGCCGTTAACCCTAAAAAGATTAAATTTGCCAGTCAGGAAAAGGATGAAGAAGTTTTGCTTTTAATCCGCCGCCACCCGATTACCAATTTACCTTGGGCGCTTGCTTTGGTTTTAATGATTTTTGCCCTGCCGGCCGCTTTTCATTTTCAGTGGCTGGCGCCTCTTCCTTCCAACTTTCAAATGGTGGTTGCCTTTGCTTGGCTGGCGCTGGCGTTGGCAATTTTTTGGGGCGGGTTTTTAAGCTGGTTTTTTAATGTTAATATTGTTTCCAGCAGAAGGGTAATTGATATTGATTTTTATAATCTTATTTATCGGGAGGTAACTGATGCGGAGGTGGAGAAAATTCAGGATGTCACCCATAAAATGGGCGGAATTTTTGGGTTAGTTTTCAATTATGGCGACGTGGTGATTCAAACCGCTGGCACCAAGCCGGAGATTGAGTTTTTAAAAGTTCCTCGGCCGGCGCAAATCGCCGCGGTTTTACGCCAGATTAGAGAGGAAGCAGAGAAGGAGATAGGGTAAAGGCACTAAGATATTAAGAGACACGATAAAAAAATTCAAAATTTAAAATTCAAAAGTCAAAAGTGCAAGTTAAAATTCAAAAGCAAAGCAAAAAAATTTTTAACTTTTAACTTGCAATTTTAAATTTATCAGATTTCTATGGATAACCCCCAAAATTTGCTTAAATTATTTCAGGACTTTTCTCTTTGGTCGGTTTGGCGTGTTTTTCTTTTGGTCTATTTTTTAGGCTATTTAATTTTTAATCTTATTTTAGGACGGCAAATCACCTTAATGAGTCAGCTTTTTGAGACAAACTTGAAAGGCTTGCTTAAAATTTTTAACTGGTTGCTTTTTGGTTTGGGGGTTTTGGGTTTTTTAATGGCTTTAACTTTGGGGTAAAAAGCGCCGGAGCGCGAGTTTTGGAAAAAAGAGGTGTTTATGATATGCTTTTAAGTGATGGCTGAAAACCAAAAAAATTGGGCCATTAAGGTAGGGAAAATTGTTGGTCCGCAAGACGAGACCCATTGGTCGCAAACCCATATTTTTGTGCCGCCGGAAAAAGAAAAGCGGGAGAAAAAGGGCTCTCTTTTGGCGGTTTTTTCTCTTACTGGCGAAAATTCTTTTCCTCCTGATTTGGGTAAAGAACTGATTTTTCGGCTTCAGGAAGAATATTACGGTCGGGCTCAGGGCTGGCCGATGCAAAACCTAATGGCGGCGGTGGAGAAAGTGGCCGTTGAAGTAGAAGAAAGCCAGTTGGGAGTGGAACTGGAAATTACCGCGGCGGTTTTTTGGCAGGGAATTTGGTACTTTGTTACCAACGGCGCGGGGCGGGTTTACGTGAAGCGTGGCCCCACTCTCTCGGCGGTTTTGTCGGGTGAGGGGAAAATTTCCTCTTCATCAGGCAAGGCTGAAAAAGGCGACCTGATTCTTTTGGGTAATGATCTTTTTTTTCAAAATTTGCCAGCCGAAAGAGTGCGGCAGGCTTTGGAAAGTGCCAGTCCGGCGTTGGCGGCAGAAACATTAAGCCCCTTTTTGGTAAAAGAAGGGAGGCTGGGCGCAGCCGCTTTGGCGGTAAAATTGGAAGAAGAAGAGGCTAACGAAGAGGCAAGGACGGAGGAAGGAAAGAAGCGAGATTTTACGGGAATGAAAACAAAATTAGCAAGATATGGCAAGCCATTAGCTTTAGGACTTTTTGTTTTGCTTCTTATTGGGGCGGCTTTCTGGGGTATAGGAAAGAAAAAAGAAAGCAATTTATCAGAAAATCAAGAAACCTTAAGACAAGTAGAAGAAAAAATTATTCAGGCGGAAGCCTTGACGGATCTTAATCCTCTTCAAGCAAAAACCATTTTGGAAGAGCAAAAGGCGGTTTTGGAAAAAGTTAGCGGCAACGAAGAGCTGGAAGCAAAAAAGAAGGATCTTGCGAACCGGCTGGAGCAACTTTTGGTTCAAGTCAGCAAGCCGAAAGAAGAAGCTCCTTTACCAGAAGAGGAGTGGCCGGTTTTTCTTGAAACAGAGGAAATAAGCGATGTGGCCAATTTAGGCAAAACCATTTACGTTCTTTCATTAGGGGCGGGAAAGATTTTGCAAATTGATTGGGAGGAAAAAACCAGCACCGTTTTTTTGGGTGATGAGAAAATCGGCAGGATGCGCTTTATTGTTCCCCAGCTTAACAAAATGTTGCTTTTGGCCGATGACGGGGTTTATCAGGCCGACAAGAGTAAATTAAGCCCGATTATTGAAAAAGAGGAAAGTTGGGGGAAAATTGTGGGCATGAGTTCCTGGCTTGGTAATCTTTATCTTTTGGATAGCGCCAAAGACCAAATTTGGCAATATCCGGCGACGGCGAGCGGCTTTGGAGCGATTCAGGAGTGGATAAAAGAGAAGAAGCAGGATTTTTCCGATCAGGCAAAAATGACCATTGACGGCGCGGTTTGGATTGTTGACCAGGGCAAGGTTTTCCGTTATTGGAAAGGTTATGAGGAAAAAGTTTTTTCGCCCGAAGGATTGGGGAAGGAGGTCCTCCCCTACACCACCGCTGACTTTGACTCTCTTTATCTTTGGGATAAGGAAAAAGGGAAATTGGTTTTTTTAAACAAAGAAGACGGGAAAGTTACCGGTGAAAAGAATATTGGCCGGATTGAAGGAGGCAGCAGTTTTATTATTTCTCCTGACCAAACAATCGCCTTGATCGGCGCGGGGGAAAAGCTGGTAGAAATAGGGCTGAAGTAAAGAGACTAAGAGACTAAGATACTAAGATACACGATAAAACAAATTCAAAATTCAAGATTCAAAAACAATAAATAAACTCAAATGTTAAATCGCAAAACGCAAAACTACAACTCAAATCTTAAAACTTGAAAGACAAAAACAGAATTACAATTTAGAAATACAAATATTAATCCCTAAAGTTTTTTAGTTTTGAGTTTTAACATGTAGTTTTGCCATTTGCGTTTTGAGTTTTGAGATTATCTTTCGTTTTCTCTTCGTGTCAATTTGTGTCTTCTAATAATTTAGCAATTTAACAGTTTGACAATTTAATTTTTTGGTGGAGATGGGGAGGAATGACCTCCCGTCCGAAAAAAACCCTTCTGAATTTCTCCAAGCTCAGTTAGCCTTTTAAATTTTCTTTTGGGATTTTAGCCGCTAACCGCTTTTTCCCAAAATAGCCTTTAATTCTCTGCTTTTTTCCTTAAGGCAAAGGGAAAAAGCGCCTCTTGCCTTGCGTTTTCACCTTCCCTGCCCCGACAAGAGGGGGAAAAGAAGATGTCTTTTCCTTACGCGAAAGCGTAATTCAAAGAGTAGTCGACATCATTGTCGGCATTCTTTTTTTGGTGAATTTTAACGGGGTGATCACCTTCCCCGGCTTGCCCTTCAGAACAGGCCTTTTCCGTCGATTCAAAGAGCATCCCCAAAAATCGCCCTATGGGCGAGGAATTTCGAATTACAAATCACAAATTCCAAACAAATTCTAAATTCTAATTTTCAAATTTAAAAAAATGGATTACATTTCATTCGCTCATTCGTGTTTATTCGTTTCCCATTCGCGTCTTTTAACAATGAAACAATATGGCAATGTAATTTCTATTTTAGAATAGTTGCTTTTCCTTTTCCGACCCTCTTCTTTTTTCTCCCCAACCCCACTTTCAGTTTAATTAAGTTGTTCTTATTATACCACTCTAAGGCTAGAGGGGTCAATTTTTGTTGTTTGTTTTTATTATGAAGAGCTAAAATTTCCTTTTTTTTTAGAAGCAGCTTTCGGTGGCGGCGGGGATCAGGCGGGTTAAGGCCGGCCGCTGGTTGATAAGGGGCAATATAGGCATTTTCCAAAAAAGCCTCGCCCTTTCTGATAGTAATAAGGCTTTGATCAAGATTCCCCTGTCCGGCGCGTAAGCTTTTTACCTCCGGTCCGGTCAGTGCCACGCCGGCCTCAAGTTCATCTAAAATTAAATAATCGCGATAGGCTTTATGGTTTTTGATGAGCATGATAAAAAACTCAAAACTTAAATCTAAAAAAAAACAACTTTAAGCTTTAAAAAGTTTTAACATTTGCCATGTAGATTTGAGATTTGCGATTTAAGTTTGCCATTAAACTGTCAACCATTTGTTATTTTTTTATTTCTTCGTGTTGTTTATCTTTGTCTCGTGCTTATATTATACTTTATCTACCGATGCCTTTTTCTTTACTTGATATTTTCTATCCCCGTCATTGTTTGTTTTGCGGCCGGAAGGGCAGTTTTTTCTGTCCCGATTGCTTTTCAAAAAAGCCCTTGATCCCTTTCCAAATCTGTCCTATTTGCCAGCGGCCTAGTTTTTCCGGCCAAACTCACCCTTCCTGCCAAACAAAATTTAATTTAAACGGCCTGATCAGTCTTTTCTCCTACCCCCCTTTTTCCTCGGCAATTAAAAAAATAAAGTATCGGCCTTATTATTTTGCCGCCATAGAAGAACTGATGGTAAGGGTGGGCCCCATTTTAAAAAACGAGGCAAGTTTTGGGCGATGGCGGCGATTTATCAAGGAGTGGCCGGCGGTGGTGGTTCCCTTGCCCTTGGCGGCGGGTCGGGAAAAAGAGCGGGGTTTTAATCAGGCCGAACTAATGGGCCGATTTTTGGCCTCTTTTTTCAAGCTTCCCTTTGATAATCATCTTCTTTGGCGGGTAAAAGAAACCTGGCCGCAATCTTTATTAAGCAAGAAGGAAAGAAAAGAAAACGTTAAAAACGCTTTTGCGGTTTTGCCGGGGAAACGTTGCCCCCAGGCGGTACTTTTGGTGGATGATGTTTGGACCAGCGGTGCCAGTCTTAAGAATGCCGCCTCTGCCTTGAAACATCACGGCGCTTCCTTGGTTTGGGGCCTCACTCTTTGCCGGTAAGTGCGCCTGGCCGGATTTGAACCGGCACTTTTTGGCTCCGGAGGCCAACGCTTTATCCAGTTAAGCTACAGGCGCGAAAGCGGAGGGAGGGAGATTCGAACTCCCGTGGGCCGTAGGGCCCGCAAGGTTTTCGAGACCTGCCAGATAAGCCACTCCTGCATCCCTCCAAAGCAAGATACTAAGGGACTAAGATACTAAGAAATAAGAATAAAATTTTTCTTCTCCCCGGGTTTCTTTGTATCGGGTATCTTTGTATTTTACCTAGTGCGCCTGGGGCGATTTGAACGCCCAACCGCCAGCTCCGCAAGCTGATGCTCTATCCAGTTAAGCTACAGGCGCAAAAGAAAAGTTAAAAGTTAATCCGCCAGCTGGCGGATTAAAAATCAAAAATCTAGCGCAAAGCGCAAAGATTAAAACGCAAAACCAAGCTCAAAGACCAAAACCATAAACTGAATCTCAAAACGCAGATGGCAAGCTTAAATCTCAAAACTACATGTTAAAACTCAAAACTAAAAAACTTTAGGGCTTAATATTTGTATTTCTAAATTGTAATTCTGTTTTTGTCTTTCAAGTTTTGAGTTTTGCGTTGTAGTTTTGCGTTTTGCGATTTGAGATTTGAGTTTATTTATTATTTTTGAACTTTGATTTAGGTTTTGATCTTTGATATTTGCACTTTGCGTTTTTTTATTACGAATTTTGCGTATCTTTCTTATTATATCAAACCTCACTTGCAAAACGCCAAAAGTTTGTTATACAATGACTTTAATGGCCGAAGAAGAAAAACCCGCCCCAAAACTTGAAAAGAGCGATATTCGTTTTAAGGAAATTTTTTCCTGGGAAGCGCCGGAAAGGCCCTTCAAAAGAAGAAGTAAGGAATTTTGGACCACCCTTCTTTCACTGGTGCTTTTAATTTCTTTAATTCTTTTTTTCGCCAAAGAATATTTCTTAATTGCCACCATTTTTGCCCTCGTTTTTCTTTTTTATATTCTTTCTACCCGCCCGCCTCAAAAGATTACTTACAAAATTACCAATCAAGGGATTTTTTGGGGGCAGACAAAATATGAATGGCCGGTTTTGCACTCTTTTTGGGTTGAGAGCGACGACGGGCAGGCAGTTTTAAAAGTGAGCACTTATCTTTCTTTCCCGCGGCAGTTGATTTTACCTTTAGGCGATCAGGATGAAAAAGCCTTGCGAGAAGTTTTGGAGAATTTTTTACCCTACGAACAGCCGGAGCCTACTTTTATTGAGAAGGCCACCAATTGGCTTGCTAAAACTTTTCCTTTGGAAGGAAAGCCTCAGGAACCGCCGCAAGGGGGAAAATAACCTCTTTATTAACCGCTTCTTGATATAATTATAGTGATGAGTCAGATTGACGAGGTTTTGGCCAAAACGGATATCGTGGAATTAATCGGCAGTTATTTGCCTTTAAAAAAAGCCGGCCGTAATTTTAAAGCCCTCTGCCCTTTTCATGCCGAAAAAACTCCTTCTTTTATTGTTTCCCCCGAACGGCAAATTTTTAAATGTTTTGGCTGTCAAATTGGCGGAAACGCGCTTAAATTCTTAATGGAGTATGAAAAAATGGATTTTGGCGAGGCGCTGCGGTTTTTGGCTCAAAGAGCAGGGATTACCCTAAGAGATTATCGGCCCGGACCTCAAGAGGCCAAGCGGGAGCGCCTCTTGCAACTTAATCATCTGGCGGCCGAACTTTATCATTTTTTGCTTACTGAGCATCGGGCGGGCGAGCCGGGCCGGAAATATTTAGCCCAAAGAGGGATTAAGAAAGAAACAATTGAGGAATTTAACCTTGGTTATGCCCCACTCCGCCGTAATTTACTGGAGGAATTTTTGGTGGGCAAAAAGGGATTTAGCCGGGAAGAGCTGGAGCTTTCCGGTTTAGTTTTTAAGAACAACAAAGGCCAATTGGGAGATCGGTTTTTCCAGCGCCTTATTTTCCCCTTAACTGACCAGCGGGGTAATGTTTTGGGTTTTTCCGGGCGGTTAATTTCCCCCCGTGAGGGTACGGGTAAATATATTAACACCCCCGAAACGCCGCTTTACCATAAAAGCCAAATGCTTTTTGGTTTGGCGCAGGCAAAGGAGGCAATTCGGCAGGAGAAGAAAGTTTTGGTGGTGGAAGGAGAGTTTGATATGATTTCCCCCTATCAGGCGGGGATTAAAAATGTGGTGGCCATTAAAGGCAGTGCCTTAACCGAAGAGCAAGTGAAGCTTTTACATCGTTTTAGCGAGGAGATTCTTTTGGCTTTAGATGAGGATAGCGCCGGCGACGCGGCGACGCGGCGGGGAATTCAGGTGGCCTTAAATGAAGGCCTGAATGTTTTGGTGGTTTCGCTTTTAGGCAAATATAAGGATCCGGATGAGGCGGTGCGGGCGGATTTGGATTTTTTTAAACAGAGAATGGCGGCGGCAGTGCCGGTTTTTGATTTTTTTATTGCCTCGGCCCTGAAGCGTTTTGACATTAACTCGGCTTGGGGGAAAAAGCAGGTGGTTGAGGATTTGGCGCCCATCCTTTCCGGCGTTGAAGATGAGGTTTTACTCTCTTCCTATGTTAAGCAAATGGCCTCGGCTCTAAAAATTGGCGAGGAGGCAATTTTTGCCAAAATCGCCAAGACAAACGAAATGTCTTCGGGAAATAATTTTAGAAAGAGGGAGGATTTAGCCTTAACAGAGAAAAAAGAAAACCGACAGGAGGTTTTGGCCCACTATTTTTTGGCTCTTTGTTTTCAAACCCATCGCGAGGAGGCGCTTTTAACGCCCGGCCTTGAGGAATGGCTTGATAATCCCGGCTATCGGCGCTTAATTAAAGCCTTGAACCAGTTTATGGGAAAAGAAAAAAAATTTTCTTCTTCTGGTTTTTCCCAGAAGTTAGCGCCGGAGCTAAAAGAAATTTTTGACGAGTTTTATTTAACTCCCCTGCCGGAGAAATTAACCGATCCGTCAGAGCAGGAAAAAGAAATTAATCGGGTTTTGGATGAATTAAAAAAACTTTATTTAAGAAAACGTTTGGAAAAATTAACCCAAGAATTAGAGATAAAAGAGAAGGCAGGCGAGGAAAAAACCCTGACCGTGCTTGAGGAAAAAATTAGCCAAACCCTAAAAGAGCTGAAAATGGAGAGCTGAAGAGGTATAATAAGTAAAGTTAAAATTCAAAAGTCAAAAGTCAAAATTGCAAGTCAAAAGTCAAAAGTTTTTTACTTTACTTTTTAATTTTAACTTGTACTTTTGACTTTTAAATTTTGAATTTTGAATTTTAATTTCATTCGTGTATTTTAAAACATAAAACATGGCTAAAAAATTAAGCAAGAATAAAACCAGCACCCTTTCCCCGACTAAAGACATCCTCTCGCCTGCGGCAAGGGATTTATTGGCGCGAGGTAAAGATGAAGGGTTTTTAACCCAAGACGATGTGTTGGCGGTTTTTCCTGATGCGGAAAACCGTCTGGAGGAATTAGACGAGTTTTATAACCAAGCCCTTAGGGAAGGGGTGGATATTTTTGAGGCGATTGATCTTGAAGAGGCCGGGGAAGAAGATTTTGAAAAGCTAAGCCGTCAAATTGAGGAGCTGACTCTTCAGCAAAATGAGCCGCTGGATCCGGTGCGCAATTATTTGCGGGAAATTGGTCGGGTACCCCTTCTTAAGACTGATGAAGAGTATGAGTTAGCCAAAAAAGTGGCTGAGGGATCGCGGGAAGCAAAGCAGAAGTTAATTGAGGCAAATTTACGGCTGGTGGTTTCTATTGCCAAGCGCTATATTGGCCGGGGCCTGCCGTTTTTGGATTTGATTCAGGAGGGCAATAAAGGGCTGATCAGGGCGACCGAAAAATATGACTATCGGCGGGGTTTTAAATTTTCTACCTATGCCACCTGGTGGATTCGGCAGGCGATTACCCGGGCCATTGCCGATCAGGCGCGGACGATTCGCATTCCGGTGCATATGGTGGAAACAATTAATAAGGTTTATCGTGCCACCCGTCAGCTGACACAAAAATTAGGTTATGAGCCAAGCGCGGCAGAAATTGCCCAAGAGCTTGACATCCCCGTCTCTAAGGTAAAGACGGTTTTTAAAATTTCCCAAGGCACGGCTTCTCTTCAAGCGCCGGTAGGCGAGGATGGTGATTCGGTTTTGGGCGATTTTATTGAGGATTCGGTGCAACTTTCGCCCTATGAGGAGGCTTCGCGAGAGCTTTTAAAAGAAAACATCGACGAAGTGCTTTCCTCGCTTACCGATCGGGAGGCCAAAGTTTTGCGGATGAGATTTTCTCTTGACGGCGATCAACCCCACACCTTGGAAGAAGTGGGCCGTCATTTTGGCGTTACCCGGGAGCGGATTCGCCAAATTGAAGCCAAAGCCCTGCGCAAGCTAAAGCACCCCTCCCGCCGCCATAAACTTCAGGATTATTTGGATTAAAAACTGCCTTACCAAAAGACGCGAATTAACGAGTAATGGGCGCGCCCTGAAGCGCGCTAATCCATTCTATTCTGACCGCATTATTTAACTTGTACAGAGAAAAAATTTAGGCTGGATGAAGTGGTATTTTAAACGAGAAGTTGTTATAATGCGAGTTAATAATTTGATATTCCTCGGTAGCTTGGTTGGTAGACCTGCCTGCCGGCAGGCAGGGCGTCCGCCGTTGTTTTTGTATGATTTAAGTATGTATTATGTTTATGTGATAAAAAGTGAAAAAGACAATAGTCTTTATAAGGGGATTACTAACTGCCTATCAAGGAGGTTGAAAGAACATAATTTGGGGAAAAATCAATCAACAAAAAGTAAAATTCCTTATGTTTTGGTTTATCATGAGACGGTTGATAACAGGATGAAAGCGAGAGAAAGAGAAAAGTGGTTTAAAAGTGGTGAGGGCAGAGAGTTTTTGAGAAAAATTATTTTAGAAAAGTGATATTCCTCGGTAGCTCAGTTGGTAGAGCGTCCGCCTGTTAAGCGGCTGGTCGGAGGTTCGAGTCCTCCCCGAGGAGCACGGTCTTTCTTACTCAAAACAGAAAAGCAAGTTTAGTTTATCCTTAAAATACTTCAAAAACCTATTGAAGAGTGTGAGCTTTTATTTTCTCTGGAAAATAGCTCCTAAAAGTTGTTTTAGGAGAGACGGTAAATACGTTTTTTGTCAAAGCTTCAAAAAAGCAATAGAAAAATAATAGCTTTGTTTGGGAAAAATGATACAATATGGTGGAGATATGGGCAAGAAAGACAAAAGTTCGGCTAAAAACAAGGCCTCTTGGCATTATTTCTGGTTTTGGCTTTTAACATTAGGCTTTTTTTGGCTAATTCTATTTGCTGTAAAATTTGATTTTTCAGAAAACTCCTCTGGAGCTTGGCTAGTTTTATTTCTCCTAAATATCCTTTTAGGGATAGTTTTCTTCTTAAGATTTATTGGTAACCTTTTTCAATCTTTTAAAAATAAAGATAAAAAAGAACCCATAAGGTATGGTTTTGCCGCTTTAGCTTTAATAATTTTATTCTTTACTTCTTTCTATACAGCTTCCCCTATTGCCAAGGCCTACTTCGCCCTGTCAAGTAGCGAAGTTAAGGGAGAACAAACAGCTAATGATCCCGCCAAACTTTCTCAGCCTGTAGAAGAAGCTAGTAGCGAAAAATCAAAACCCTCGATAAACAACAGTAATAGCGTCAATATCAATACGGTTGAGTGTATTGGCCCTGACGGGAAACATTTTGATACAACTCTAGAGGAATGTACAGCCTTAAATGAAAAATGGGGTGAAGAAGTAAATTATATGGTTGATTGCCCAATTCATCAAAGTTGTGGTGGGGGGACCAAAAGAATGGCTAAAAAAGAGTGTGATAATTCTATTTGTTGTGAGGTTGGCGGAGTTTGGGAGCTGTACCTTTCTAAAACTGCTTGTCAACAGGCTCAAGATAAATATTGGAAAGATTATTATGATGATCTTTATGGTAAGGAGAGCAAGGAGTGGGAGGAAGAGCTTAATGGGAGATATAGTAATTCATCCAATAACGAAAATATCCCCTATTCAGTCCCTCAAAACCCAGTTCCTGCCAACACCCCTATACCAACAGTAAAAGCGGATAATAATTATGCGAACTTAAGATGTAAAGGAGATGTTCGTCGTTGGCTGGAGACTCAAAAGAGTTTATTACGGCAATATGCGAGAGCGAAGAACATGCTAAATAGTAGCTGGTATGATTATGGAGTTTTTAGATTGGAAAGGGAAGCAAAAAATAAATTAGACGAATGCGATATTCTCTATCCTGTCTAAAGGTATTGAGAAAATTGCGATCGTTGTTCCTTATAATTTTTAGTAAAATGATTTAAAGTATAGTTGTTGATATTTTTTATAAGCTTTTATGAATAAAGAAATACAGAAAAGAAAACTTTTTTCTAAAAATAAAAAGACAAATTTGATTTTATTGATAGCGGGTCTGTTGGGGTTTATTAGCGGTGGTGCTGCAATTCAGTTTCCTGGACTAGTTGCGTTGATTGGCGGTGTTGGGGGATTAATTAAAAACAGGAAAATTGATGAAAAAGACAAAAAAATGCCTTGGGTGGTTTTGGTTTCGATTATTTTATTAGTTGTTGGTGTTATATCTCTCCTTGTGCTTTTTCTGATTAACCCAATTGAATCAATAGAGAGGTCAAGGCAGTTAGCTAACTAGATTTTTAAGCAGTTAGTTTTCAATATTAGATGAGTCTCAAAAAGCCTTCAATAATTGCTGGTGTTCTTCTTCTCCTTGCCATTCCCCCTATTTGGCCCTATGGTTATTATATTTTTCTTCGTTGGGTTATTTTTATTACTTCAATAATTGTCGCTTGGGGATTCTATAAATCAAAACTAACCGCTTGGACATTTATTTTTGGGGCAATAGCCTTTTTGTTTAATCCAATAGCTCCAATTTACTTGACTAAAAGCAACTGGATTACCATAGATTTTGTTTCGTCAATTTTTTTCTTTTTGGCAGCGTATTCAGCAAAGAAAAAAACATGAAAAAACTTTTATTGGTTTTGCTAGAAATATCTTTAGCCACGTTATGGTTGTTTAACTTCTGTGCAGGAATAGTGGGTGGGGCGTGGCTTTTGCTTTCTGGTGGATGGAAAATAGTTATTTTGGGGCTACTAATCTCAATTATCATGCCCTGGGCATATACCATAGCCCTTCTCCCAGCTTTCCCAATTACACTACTCTTGGCGAAAGTAGTTGAGAAAAAAAGTAGATTTTGGGTTTCTATGTTAGGATTTATTGTTGGTAGTTATCAATACCTCATATTGGCATTATGGGCGACGCTTGCTTTTGGGTGGTTTGTACTTGAATTTGAGGGCGGTTATTCACCTATTGCATTGATTTTATGGGGATACTCGGTTGTTATGGGGCCAATCGGTTACATGGCTTCAAAGGAAGTTTCTGATTCTACAGGAACTACGCTTGGGGTTCTATTCACCCAAATTTCATATATCACATTAGCAGTCAATTACCTTGTGGGTGGCAGTATAGAACAGGGCTACTTAATAGTGTGGCTCTTCCTGATTGTTTTTGCAGTGTTAGTTGTGTCGGTTCTTAATTTGGCTTTTCCCAAAAAAGCAGAGATCTCAGAAACCACTTTGCCCATCATCGAGGATGGAAGAAAATATCCTACGTATTTTTCTAGATTGTTTAACGGAAGAATTAACAGAACAAGCTTTCTAATTGGAAATATTATTATTTATGCGGTGGTTATTGCCCTAGTGTTCGTTTTAAATGAAACATTTTATAACATTGCAGCATATACAATCACGATAGTTTATAGTCTTTCTTTTTATATCAGGAGACTGCATGACTTAGGGAAAAGCGGTTGGTATATGTTGATAGGCCTAATCCCTCTTGCTAATTTAATCTTCTTGTTTTGGTTGCTACTCGCATTGGGGCAAAATACTACCAACAAGTTTGGGAAACAGCCCTCAAAAGGAGTCAATATCAAAGAAATTTTAGCATTTGAATAATTTATGAACTAAACAATGAATAGTGGGGTGGACTAAAAAGCTAGATATAGTTCTTTTTGTCTAAAAAGGTACTCTTTTAACCACTGTCTCATTCGAGTATCATCCAAGCGCGGGAGCCAAGCTTGACGAGAGGCCGAATCGGCTATCTTGTCAAAAGGATTTACCTAGTCAAATCGGACTTTTTGCTCTTTAACTCTAAGCCCTGAAGCACCATCTTCAAAAGCAGCCGTTTTTCGTGGGCTTCAGAACTTTCAAACACTTTCCCAGCGTTTTCAGCCAGTTTTAGCAGGTAAGATGAGGTTACATAGTATTCCTCGTCGGCAAATTGTAGCTTCTCAATTTTCTTATTGATTGCCTTCTGTTTTGCCCGATACCCTTTTCGTTTTTTCTCTATAGTAGCTCTCAGTAATTTTCCGCTGCCTGGCGAATTGTTAAAAATTTTGGTAACCCTTTCTTAGCCCTCTGTAGATCTCAATAAAATTATACAAAAAACCAGGGTAAAATGGTATTATCAAAGTGAATGAAAAAACATAATTTTCCTTGCCTTGTTCATGCCACTTTAATCTCTGCCCTTGTTTTGGCTTTATATTCCCTCTGGTTTGTCCTTCTTGACCGCAGGTTTGTTTTCCTCTATGGACATTTGCATAGCACTCCGTTTGATTTCAGGACTGTCAGTCGCTACTGGATGACTGGTTTGGTAGCAAGCGGTGCAGTTTTAATCGCTTGCACAATCGTCAATCTGGTTATCAAAAAAGTGCGTCATGATTATCAACTGCCCGATTGGAAGGTAGTTTGGAAATATACCTGTTTAATTACGGCTTTACCTGTTTTTATTATCCTCACTTTTGTCGGTAAACCCCCAATACCCGCCTTGCTGTCTCTCTGGACTTTGGTAGTCCTTTTCGCTTCTTTAAGGCTGGCTTTGTATACCAGTAGCTTTATTGTTAATAACTTTCGCCAGTCAGTTTTTGCTTTCTTTGATGGTTTAGCCTTGATACCGATATTGCAGTTGCTTCCTCTTTCTTTTGATTATGGTTTGAGGAAAGCATTTCCACCAGTTACAGTAATCGCTCCACTGGTTATTATCTTGGTAGGATTATTTTGGTTGTGGATTATGACTTTGTTTTACAAGCGCTTCAAGCAGCCCTTTACTTCTTCAATAAATATCTTTCTCTCTGGCTTGGTTTCCACCTACCTTCTTTTGCCGCTTCTGCATTATGTTAACTCCCGCCCTGGATATATCAGGTATCTTTCCGATAGCGCTAACTTCTTTGCCAACGAAGTTTGGCTTCAGATAACTACTTTCCTGGTGGCTACTGGTGTTCTTTGGTGGATTGGTAAATGGAGAAAAAACAACGATTTCAATCCTGTCAAAAGCTTGCTGTTTTGGCTAACCCTACTTACTGTTGTCGGCTTCCTAATAACGAATGTAACCGCAGGCAAGGAAACAGATATTTGGGTTTGTAAAAATGACCAGTGGGTAAAACAAGGCAACCCACCTTATGAAAAGCCTTTTGATGAGGAATGTGGGATAATTGATAAAGCATTCGAGGGATTATGAAAATAAATCTTAGTTTCCTAAGCCCCGACCTTTGAACACATTGCTGTCGCTTGTTATATTCTCATTGCCCCTTCTTCGAGAAAGAGCCAGGCTGCCAGATGGCGCGATTATTGAGGTTATTTATTACCGCCCAATCTTTCTTTTACCTCTTATTTTTAAATGCAGGATTGGTATCCCTTCTTTTTGATGATTGGTTTCTTCCTGGTTATTTACTTTTCCGCCTTCCTGGTTGTGGCTATTCTTCACACACAATTACACACCCGATGTGCAACAGATTACTCCTGTTTGGAAGAGAGCAAACAAGTCAAAAGGCTAAAAACCTATTAACTTCCTTGTTTTTAAACTCAGGATATTCGAGGTAGTTTACTCAGTCTGTTCTTCGAAAAACATACCATCGCTAGAGCCAACTTTGACGAGAGGCCGAATCGGCTATCTTGTCAAAGGGGTTTATCCAGTTATATCGGACTTTTTTACCCTTTATCTCTAAGTTCTGAAGTGCCATCTTCAAAAGCAGGCGTTTTCCGCGAACTTCATTCGGCAGGTGTTAAGCTATTCCACCTGGAAGGTGGAAATCACTTTAGAAAACGGCGGCATGAATTTGGGAGATGAAAACTGGCCAATAAGGTACTATAAAGAAGTGCTGAGTGCCAGTTGAGCAAAAATTAAAACTCTGTTAACATACAACCAGAATGAAATATATAGAGAAGGAAATAAAGTTTGAGATAAAGGATTTGCCGAAGCTTATTGATTGCTTAAAAAAGAACGGTGCGAAATTCCTAAATGAATCTAAAGAAAGAACGATCAGGCTAGATACTTCAGACGGCGCTTTGGAAAAAAAGGGCGTATTCCTTCGAGTAAGAGCGGGAAACAAGAACACAATCACGCTTAAAGAGAAGGTTGGTGATGACAGAGATGTTAGGGCAAGAAAGGAAACGGAATTTGAGATTAAGGATGTGGATGCAATGGCATATATCTTAGAAAGATTAGGCTTTGACTATCTTCGGATTATGGAAAAATACAGAATTAATTTGGAATATAAGGGAACAAAGCTATCCATAGATGAATTATCTATCGGATTTTACCTCGAAATTGAAGGGCCCGAAAGAAAGATTGAAGCGGTTGCCGAGGAATTGGGCTTTGATCTAAAAGAGAAAATACTGGTGACGTATTGGGATATTCTTGAAGAGTTTAACAAAAGGGATAAAACAAAAAGGAAAGATATCGTTTTCCCCAAAGAGTACCAGCCCAAACTTTTGGGGGCATACTGAAAGGCTTGTCCACCCGGAAAGTGTCTTAGCTTGACACCTGGAGTATATTTAGTTGTGTTTTATTACCAAGGAGTAAAAATATGCCAAGTGTGAACCTGGGACACCTGGAAGGTGTATTTACCAACTTTTTGCCATCAAGCCTTAAGCCCTGAAGGAAGTGTCACCTTCAAAAGTAGCCGTTTTTCGTGGACTTCAGAACTTTCAAACAACTTACCTGTGTTTTGGGCAAGCTTCAGAAAGTTGGCTTATTCATTTTCTGATTGGTATAATGTCTTCATATAGTTAAACAAATTTTGTTTACCGAAAGAAGGTGAATAAAATAATGAGTATTCGAAAGGAAGTATTGTCAATGATTCCTAGTGAGGTTATAGGGCCTTCTGGGCAAGAAAGATTGGGTCTCGAGCAAATAGGGTTGAAAGAATTATGTTCAAAGACTGACTTTATGAGTACCAAGAGAGGAGGTAGGGAGCCAGGGGTTAGGAAATGGGGAAGAGGATAAGAGAAATTAAAAGAAGATTAAATTAGTGAGTGTGCCATGGTTAACACTTAAGGCGTAAGCTGTTTTAAAGGCAAGTCTTTTAAATTCTTAGTTAATATGTATTTTAAATTAAACAAGGACTCAATAATTTTCCTGGATTCTGATGCGCAAGAAGGTTACAAAACAATAGCCTATGACTGGAAGAATGATAAAATTTTAGAAATCTCCCCTCCTCTTTATCATATTTTAAAAGCTTTAGATTCTTCAGGATCAGCGACCGAAGAAGATTTAGAAAAATGGATTAACACTTTTTCCGCTAACGATAATTCTGTAAAAAAAGCGATAGCTGATTTAATTGAGAGAGAGATAATTAACAAGTATGAATACTAATTTTACTTTTACTTTTTCGCCAAGTACATCCTCGCTTGAACAATTAAGCAAACAGCTTAAAGATGTTATTTTGCCGGCAAAGGTATTTATTGAGAACAAAGAGATGGCTGTCTGGGGCTATTTTTCAAGCTACAGGCCTGAAATATCTGAAAACAGTTTGGCTGACGAGTTAAAAAAATACGGCTTTGGGCGAATTGCAAACAGCGATTGTGATTATCTTTTGTTTGTCTGGGACAAACAAACCAAAAAACTAATGGTGGGGCTTGATAATATAATGAGCATTTCATGTTACTTCACTATCTTAGACAACCAAATTGTCTTTTCTTCAAGTTTTTCGGAAATTAAAAACACCGTCTCTTACCATCAACCATTAATAGCTGACTTGGACGGCTTATTAACATATGTAACAAACGGAATGCATTCAACGGAACGGACCATCCTTGATTCAGTAAAATCAATTCCTCCTGGAAGCGTGGTTGATTTTGTTTTTGAACCTGGTATCTCGTATCAAATAAGCTCTTGTGTTGATATTGACGGTTTTCTTAATTCTTTGCCTAAAGACGAATTTAAAGATGAAAAAGAGTTTGCAAAGGCGCTGGAGTTAGTCTTAACGGATGCGGTGGCGCGCCGTTTGGAAAAAATTCCGCAAGGGACCCATATTGGCTGTGAAATCTCAAGTGGTTTTGACTGCACTTTGGTTGCTTATATCATGGCCAAGCTTATTGGTCCGGAGAATTTTTATTGTTATTCGTTTTATTTTCCAGAAGGTTATGGTACAGAAAGTTTGGCAGTTATTCGCAAATTTGCAGATAAACATTCTCTGCAGTTAAGAGCGGTAGAGCTTAATCCCAAAGAGGGCTATGCACGGGATTATTTCAAACTTTGGGAAAATGATGATCTTTTGCAACTGCGCGCTGATTACTTCGGCGATTATATAAAATTATTAGAGAAATATACCCCTCGTTTACTTTTTACTGGCCAACACGGGGATGAGACTTATTCTCTTAAGGAATTGCTGTTGACCGCAAAATATAATCGCCAGATGAGTTATTTTGATAATGTCTGGTGGTTGAAAAAGGATAACCAGGCTGTGCTTTATACACAAAAGGGCTTGGATTTGCTACTTGATAGGGAGAGATTTAATAGCCGAGGAAGGTATCCTGTGTTTTATTCAGACATTAATTTAGCAGAGACAGCCTTGATAGATCAAGTCTATAGGAATTTTGGAACTCGCGAGGTGTCCCCTTATTTGGATTTGCAGGTGCTGTCGGTGGGAATAAGGCGAGGTTCGAAAAAGAAAGAAATAAAGGATGAGAAACAGCTCTATTTTCGATATCTTGATCATATATTTATTCCCGAGATGTTTATTCCCAAAAGGGGAGGAACAGAATTCGCTTTGGATTTTCCGAGAAATCAAAAAACTTTAATATCTTGGGTAATGGAGAATTCTGTTTTAGCCCAATCTGGGTTGATAGATCCTAAAAAGATTATGCAGATGATGGCCAATAAAAATAGCCCCCTTTACAAAGACGCGTTTGTGGCTTTAGCTTTCGAATATTTGGTGAGGGCAGATTGGTATTTAATCAAGAACAAAATAAGTCTGCCGATATGAGGTGTAGACGGGATTGAAAAGGAGGTTTTTTATCGGGAATACCGAAAATACTCGGCTTTAGAAAGAAAATTAAGAGGAAATAACATTTGTATTAGAGGTTTAAAAATCTATCTACCTCTTTGCTTACAAATTCAGGATATTCCAGCTCTTTAGTCTAGTCTGTCCTTCGGAAAACATATTTAGTCCGCCGTAGATTTTAGCTTTAGCGAAGGAGACCCATTATTCGAGCCTATTGCACACCCCTATCCCACACCTATTGCCCGATGTGCAACAGATACGGCACATCGGCAAGATCAGTTTTCCCAGGTTAAATGTTTAATCTTCTCCAACTCTTTCTGATAATTGACTTGATTAAAAATAAATCTCTGGTTAAATTAAAAAACGATTTTCCTATTTATCCCGATGTGCAAGGGGTAAATCACATCGGGTGCGAAGCAGTGGCGTGAACTTGTAGGGTAGATTTTACCCCCGCTTCGTACTTATTTGGTCAACAGGGGCAAGTTAAATTCTCCCTAGTAAAATTGTTTAAATTTATGCTAAAATTTAGTTGTTGTTATCAAGAGGCTTTTTAAGAAAGCCGCAAGAATAATTTTTTAAAATAAATATATGTGTCCTGTTTGTACCGTGGGCGTGGCGGCGGGGTTGGGTTTATCTCGCTGGCTTAAAGTTGACGATGCCATTTCCGGTCTTTGGATTGGGGCTTTAATTTTGGCCTTGGCTATTTGGTTTTGGCGATGGCTTTACCAAAAGAAGGCCCAGAAACCGTTTAGCGCCCTCTTGCTTTTGGTGGTGGCTTTTTGGCTTTTAACTTTTCTTCCCCTTAATTATGCCGGCATTCTTGAGGACTGCCGCCCTCTTTGGGGGATGAATCGCTTAATTTTAAGTTCAATTATTGGCGTGTTGGTGGCGCTCTTGGGCATTTTGCTTGATAAAGATATTAGAGCCGGCAAAAAAGGCAAGGCGGCCTTCCCTTACCAAAAAGTGGTTTTGCCCCTTACCCTTCTTCTTTTGGCCAGCTTGATGATGGCCTTAGTTTCTTAATTAAAACGATGAATAAAGAGGAACTTTTAAAAAAAGTTAAAAATTTTAAAGAGAGCGACAAGGTTGATCTTTCTTCGAAAGAGGATTTAGCGGTGGCGGTGATGAATCTTATTAGCATCGAGGAGCATCTTTTCTTTACCTACAATAAAACCGGCGATAAGAAATATTTAGGTTTATTAAAAGAAGTCAGAGAAGGGCGCAAAAAGTATCTGGCCCAGATTGTTAAAAATCCCAAGGGAGAGCTTTGGTGCATTTCCAAGCATTTGTTGAGCGCTTCGATGAGGTTGATGGAGGTGGGCACCAAGAAATTAAATGAAGGAGAGGAAAAAGAGGCGAAGGAACTTTTTGAAAAAAGTTATGATCTTTGGAATATTTTTTGGGGGCTTAACTTAGGCTTAATTGAGGCAAAAGATGTGCTGGCCGAAGAGGATGAGAAAGAAGAGATTAAGCTTGGGGAAGGGAAAAAGGTTTCCGTTTTTGCCAAATTGGGAGATGTTATCCAAAAAGTTTTGGATTGCTGTCGGGAGTAAAACAAAGTTTAGGTTATCCCCTTTTCCCCTCAATTTTAGTTTTAAGAATGAAAAGCCCGGTTTGTCAAAGAGATGGTTTCGGTTGCGGCATTGCCTGCCTTGCTTTTATAACCGGCAGGTCCTACGAGAAGATCGCGGAAGGATTAGATAAAGAAAAAGCCAAAACAGAAGGTTTTTCTTGTCGGGAATTAATTGCTTATTTGAAAAGTTTAGGATACCGGGCGGAGTACCATTATCTTAACCAAAAGTGGCGAAAAAAGATTTATCGGGAGAAAGCGATTGTTTTTCTAAAACGAAGCAAAAAATTTCCTTCCGGTCATTATCTTGCTCGCTATCATACTTTTTGGATGGATCCTTGGCTTAATTTCTCAAAAGAAAAAAGCTTGGTATTGGCCAAAGCAGGTTTTAGAAAAAGACTGCCGGGAAAGCCAATTTACGGCATTTTTGTGACCGGACCGCAGAAAGTGAAAACATAATATTCCCAAGAAGACCTATTATTTTGGATCGTTCTGGAGGTTAAGATACGACGTGACGGGGACAAAATTTATCATGCTGACTTGCCAGCTGGCGGGTCGGCCTCTTTGTATAATGTTTAGATCTTGAATCAGGCTCAGAGTCTGCCCTGAATCTAACTCAGGGATGACATTTATGCCCTAACCGCATAATATTTATACGAAAAATGTCGGCTAAAAATCAAACGAAAAGGAATTGGTGGAGATAAAAACTTCTTGAAGCGGACTTTATGGCGGGAGTTGTTTTTTAATTTTAAAAGAAATACGCTATTTTTAGCAATGGATAATAATCAGGCTAATTAAGCCGGCCAAATAAATCAGGCGCCGAGGGAAAATCAGTTTTCAAAGATTCTGGACGGGGCGGGAAGATATCTTTTCGGCCTTTTTCTTTTGGCGCTGCCGATGCTGATTATTATTTTGGTGAAGGGAAAACCTCTTCAATTTTTGTTTTTGGCTGCCTTAACGCCGCCGCTTAACCTTATTGTCGTGCCGCCGATTATTATTGGTTTGTATTTTATGCTTTCCGGCAAACTAAGGGCACGCTTGGATATCACTCTGCTGATTCTTTACGCCCTTCTTCTTTTTGGACTTGTAAAGCTGGAATAAAGTGTTTATGCTTCTTGGTTTAGGGTTGATAGAGATCTAAAATCTTCTTGCCGATTTCGGCGTTGAAGCCGGAGAAAGCTTTTTGACCAACAAAAATAATCGGGTAATAACCAAAAGAAGAAGAAACGCCTTCGCTTTTATTACCAACGGCCTGTTTTTTCTCCTCCAGTTTTTGGGTAAAATCGGCTTCTTCTATAAGATACTCCTCAAAGGGAATATTTTGGTCCTTGAAAAATTCTTTGGCCTCAAGACACATCGGGCCGCTATTGTTGTGAAACATTAAAACTTCTGCCGCCCCTTCAGCCTCTTCTTTTTCTGGCGCGGGCGTTTCTTTTGATTCCTCGTTCGTTTTTGGCCAATATTTTCCTACCTCATCGACGGCGCAAGGATTAGCGATATTTTCCTCCTCGTCATAAGAAACAAGCGGCCTGATTTTTTCCGGTGTATAAGGGGCGGTGCGGTTTTGGGGGATTTGCCAGCCGGGTAAAACTACCACCTCATTCTGGGCCAGCTCATCAATGGTTACCCACTCCACTTCTTCATTGTCAAAAAAATTCAGCCACATTTGATACCACGGCTTTTTAAGGCCGCCAATATAGGTATGGGAAACCGGAGTAATCTGGCTCTGCCGAAGGGCCGCCTTAAGCTCCGCCAGCATATCATCCGGCGTTCCTCCCCGCTCGTAGTAACTATAATCGCAAAGACTGCCGTATTTAAATTTAATGGAAGGAATGTTAGAGACAGAAACCACTTTGACATCAGGATACTCCTCGGCCTGATAAACCGTGGCTTTGGTGTCGGTGGTGCCCCGGGCAAAAAGATAAGGGATACCCAACTCTTGCGCCACTTCGATTGTGGTTAAATCAGTGCCCATATAACGAGCCGAGATAATCCTTAGAGGCTGGCCGGTGCAGGCCTCAATGCGTTCTTTCAAGTTAACAATCGCTTTTTTTTGCTCTTCATAGGGTTTATCCCAAAAAGGGGCTTCCAAGCTTGAACCGGCAATTTCTAAATTATAGGGGAGTAACTTTTTAACATCTTCGCAATTTTTTTCAATAAAATCCGCCCCCACCATTAGATAACCATGAATCCCCCGCCGGTAAAGCTCGTTAACAAAATTAGCCAAACCAACCGTGTCTTTCATCTCAATTAAAATCATCAGCCCTTTCGGAGGAGGATAAAGCCGCGTCGATGGTGTTGCCTGATAAGTTTTTGCTTCATAAAGCTCATCTTGACAAAGCGCTAAATCTTTTTTTAAAGAAGCCAAGGCGGAGGAAGAAAAAAGACCGGTGATTAAAAAGATCAGCAAAAGGCAAAGAAGGATAATTTCTTTTTGTTCTTTTTCCATTTCTGCTTTCAGTTTAACATTTATTTTTCCCTTTGCCAAATTACGCCGGCGCCGGCAATAGGGGGGCTCACCGTCCGTGGCAATTTAACAATTTATTCGTCATTTTCCATTCCAGTAAGCTATAATATAGATATGAAAAAATTAGCGCCTCTTTTTAAAGAAAAGCCCTATCTTGCCTGGGATGTAAAAGATAAGGGGGGTTTATCGGAAAAAAGTATTTTAGAACATATTTTAAATTACGGCAATTGGGACGACTATTTGGCGGCCGAAAAAACTTTTGGTTTAAAAAAAACCAAAGCTTTCTATGAGGAGCTTAAAAACAAAAAAAGAGTTAACTTAAGGCCGCAGACCATCAATTATTTTGATTTATACTTTAAAAAATATGCATGAGGAAGTGCTTTCAGAAAAGCAAAAAAAACTTTTACCGCTTTTAAAAAGCTTCTCGGACAACTTTGGCTTGGTGGGCGGCACCGCCGTTGCCCTACAAATAGGCCACCGCCGCTCAATCGATTTTGACCTTTTTACTCTTAAAAAACTGGCGGGCGAAAATATTCGCGAGATTGTTAGGGAAAAATACCCGATTCAGGAAATTATTACTGATGAGCCTAATGAACTTTCCCTGGCCGTTGAGGATGTAAAAATTACTTTTCTCAAGTATCCTTTTAAGATCAAATTTTCCAAACCGTTTAAAGATATTATTAGCTGTCCTGACCTTCTCACTCTGGGGGCCATGAAAGCTTTTAGCTTAGGCCGGCGGGCGAAGTGGAAAGACTATGTTGACCTTTATTTTATCTTTAAAAGCATCTCATTTGCCCAAATTGCCAAAAAAGCCCAAGTCCTGTTTGGAGGGGAATTTAACGAAAAGCTTTTTCGCGAGCAATTGGCTTATTTTGAAGACATTGATTATTCGGAAACAATTGACTATATGAGGGGGTTTGAAACAGAGGAGAAAGCCATAAAAGAAGAGTTAAAAAGGGTAAGTCTTCAGCGATAAGAGAACCACCTTGTTAACAAATTACACCTCTGGTAATAAAAACTGGTTCTTCCCGCTTATACCAACATCGCCACGAATATTCTCACTCTCCCGCACTAAATTGCTATATAGCAATTTAGTCTTTGAATAAGTTAAAACACACCCGTAAATAATATTGCTATCGCAAAAGTACTTAACTTATACAAGGGCTTGACAAACCGCCTCCTTGTTGTTATTATGAATAAGTATTCACTATATTATTTAATAACAAAAGGAGGTGAGGAAAGATGCCAGGATTTGACGGCACCGGCCCAACAGGAACAGGTCCACTTACCGGCCGGGGTTTCGGCCCTTGCGGTTTGGGTTTGGGCTGGAGGAAAAGATTTGGCGCGGGGCGAGGCTTGGGAAGATATTTCCGCTGGAGTTGGCCCACTACCCGCGAGGACCAGGAAAAAGCTCTTGCCGATTACAAGAAAGCGCTTGAAGAAGAAATGGAAGATGTGGAAAAGGAACTTGCTGACTTGCAAAAGTAAGCGCTGAGAATAAAGTCCCTACCTTGTCTGGTTTTTTTATCCTAAATAGCCCAAGGTAGGGACTTACCGTATTATAATATAGTTAATTATGCCCAGAAGAAAAATTCCCCGCCGTGTTCGGTTTAAACCAAATGTTTATTATTTTAAACCCCAAGGGATTCCCCTGCGGTTTCTTGAAGAGATCGTCTTATTCCCCGATGAGCTTGAGGCTTTAAAACTCTACGAAGTTGACGGCTTGGCGCAAACCGCCGCGGCTAAAAAAATGAAAATATCTCAGCCGACCTTTGCCAGAATATTAGAAAGCGCCAATAAAAAAATTGCCCAGGCGATCATTGCGGGAAAAGCAATTAGAATCGAAGAAAAATGAAAAAGAAATTACTTGCTTTTCTTTTCCTATTGCCGGCCTTTTTTTCTCTTAGCGGCGCTCTTGTTTTTGCCCAAGGTGAAGGGGTTAGTCAACCGCCCCAAGAAGAAACCCTTGAAGCGGTGGTAGAAAAAATAGCGGAAGAAAAACAGATTAAGCCTTTAGGGGCAGAAAACTTTCAGCTTTATCAAAAACTGGAACTTTTGGTCACGAAAGGCTCTTTAAAAGATAAGAAAATTATTGTTGAAAACGGCAATTTGCCGGCGGCCAATAGCTTAAGGTATAAGGTTGGCGACAAGGTAATGGTTAGTTTTAACAAGGATTTTGAGGGCAACGACAGTTTTTATATCACGGATTATATCAGGCGGGAATCATTGGCTTGGCTTTTCTTAATCTTTGCCGTCTTGGCGATCGTTGTTGCCAGAGGACGCGGGGTGGCCTCAATTATTGGTATGGGGGTTTCCTTTTTGATTATTTTTGTCTTTATTCTTCCCAAAATTGCTACGGGCAAAAATCCAGTTTTGATCGTTATTTTAGGCTCGTTGGTGATTATCCCCATCACTTTTTTCCTTTCCCATGGTTTTAATAAAAAAACCTTAGTCGCCATGGGTGGAACGCTGATTGCCCTAATTATTACCGGAATTTTGGCTAATATTTTTGTGGAAGCCGCCAAACTCACCGGTTTTGCCTCTGAAGAAGCAGGGTTTTTACAAGTGGCCAAAGGGGGAGTAATTAACATGAAAGGTCTTCTTTTGGCCGGAATTATCATCGGCCTTTTGGGGGTTCTGGACGACGTGACCGTTTCTCAGGCGGCGATTGTTTTTCAACTTAAAGAAGCCAATAACAGACTGAAATTTAACCAGCTTTACCAGCGGGCGATGAGGGTGGGGCAGGATCATATTGCCTCAATGATTAACACCCTTATTTTAGTTTACGCCGGCGCTTCCTTGCCGCTCCTGCTTCTTTTTATTGACAGCCCTCGCCCTTTTTTAGAAGTAGTTAATTATGAAATTATTGCCGACGAGGTGGTCCGCACCTTGGTGGGCAGTATTGGCCTTATCTTAGCCGTCCCTCTTACCACCCTCATTGCTTCTTTAGCGGTAAGCGCGGAAAAAAAATAAGAAGTTCTTAAGTTTTTCTTCTCTGGCAATGAGCTCTCCTGCCACGCCCGCCGGTATTTCTTCCTTAAGCTAATACTGATTACTAATCCCTACATTTTAGGTAAGCAAAACTTCAGGGGCAAAATTTTAACCAAAATTAAAATTGGAAATTTTGCGTTTTAAAAGCTTTAGGTTTAAAATAGGCTTTTTGAACATGAACGAAAGACGAATTGGCCACCAAGAACGACCGATTACTAACGAAATCCTCTGGAAAGAAAGGGCTTTTTTTGCTCGTCGCGTTTTAGGGCAAGGAGGCACTTTTGTTGGCGTTGGCCGACCGGAAAAAGTTTATCAGCAGGGAAAAATTTTAATGGCAACTCAAATTTTTGGCTGTGACTTAGACGAAAAAATTTTAACCGAATACCGAAAGTTTGCCCGTCTTAAAAGCAACTTTAGTTTTTTGGAAGGCGACATTTTAGCCGAAAAACAAAAAGAAGCGATTAGGCAATTAAGAGAAAGCCATGCTCCTTTAGTGGTTGATTTTGCAAATCTTTTTAACTGGGAGCAAAAATCGCCGAAAAAATTGTTAGATTTTTGTTGTCAAGTTAAGCCAGAAATGATCTTTTTAAGCGATTTTCCCAACGGTCCTCTCTTTGCCGCCGTAGAAAAATCTTTACCAGCAAATAGCTCTTTTCGGGGCTTGCTCGAAGAAGATTTTGACCCCCGTTCTTGCCCAAAAGCCGCTTTTTCTCTGCGCGCCATAGCCTTACCTTTAGAAAATAACTTTATAGAAAAAGTGGCCGCCTTGGTGGATTAAGAAAAAACAGCTTAGGGGTGGTTTGTTGTTAGCTTCGAAGATAAAAATTATCAGGGGAATAACTGTTATTTCAGGAAGGTAAAATTTCAAAAAGGACAAAAGCGCTCCCACAGCATACTTGTTTTTCAAAGCCTCCTCGTCAACTTCCACCAAATTTTCTGCCAGCAAGCCTTTGAAAATTAATTCGTCGGAGAATGTTTGTCCAAAAAGTGTCTCCCAACTGAAAAGACTGGTAAGCACCTTGAAGTTTCCTTTTTCCAAAGGAGAAAAAATCCAAATTAGCGGGGAAAATGAAGTTTCCCGCGGCCGCGTTTTTCCGTCTTGGGCTTATCCGGTCGGAGGCGGGCTGATAGTGGCGGGCTTGGCTTTTATTTTGATAAAATATCGAAAAAGCAAAGTGGTGAAAGCGCTTGGGAAGGCGGCAAGAGGTGAATTGCTATTTCCCCCTCTGGCAAAAAAGGCTAAAGTATTTAAAAATAATTAAACGAAACTTACATAGTTTGTTATGTTGAATTCAACTCAGCATCTTTGTATAATGTTTCAGATTCTGAACGAAGTTCAGGGCCTGCCCTGAATCTAATTCAGGGATAAAATTTATGTTCCAATAATAAAAACGATGGACTTTAGAGACTATCAAAAGCTTTCCCGCAAAACGGCCATTTATCCCCAAAAAGGGAAAAACTTTATCTACCCTACTCTAGGCCTGGCTGGTGAAGCCGGCGAGGTGGCGGAGAAAATTAAAAAAGTTTTAAGGGATAATCAGGGGATTATTGACCAACCCAAAAAAGAGGAAATTGCCAAGGAGTTAGGGGATGTGCTTTGGTATCTGGCGCAAATTGCCACCGAGTTGGGCCTTTCGCTGGAGGAAGTGGCGAAGGGCAATCTTAAGAAACTAAGTTCAAGGCAAAAAAGAAAGCGGCTTTCTGGAAGCGGAGATAATCGTTAGGCTCTTGACAAATACTATTTGACGGGGCCACCAGGACAACAGAGCGCCGCCTCTTTTTTATCGGTAAACCAGCCTACCCTAGTTCTTTGACGCGGAGTAAACCGCTGCCCACCAGCATCACCTCGCCTTCGGCGCAGGAAGCCAGTGTCGGCAATTACATCCAAAACATTAAGGGTAATTATGCTGATTAATTTAAAAAGATGGCCTTAAATTGGCGGTTGATTTCCGATGGGTGTTTGGGATAGAATAAAAAGCAATTAGTTAGAAGTTAAAGGAGGTGAAATAATAAAAATGAGTTATAACTTAACAAGCGATGCGGAAAAGCAAACGGAGGAGGCCAAAAACTTGGCGCGCGCCAGGCAGTCTTTAATTGAAGAGCTTGACGCCATTAATGTTTATGAAGAGCGTTTTCAGGCCAGCAATGACGAAGAATTAAAGAGAATTCTGGCGCATAATCGTGATGAGGAAAAAGAGCACGCGGCGATGCTGGTTGAATATCTAAAAGAAAAAGACGCGACTTTCAAGAGGATGTTTGAAGAGCATGACTAAAACTTAAAAAGAGATTTGTTTCTCTTAAAGCTTGCTTAAAAAGGGGGAACGTTTTTAAAAAACAATTAGAGTTTTATTAAAGGTTAGTTATGAGTTTGGAGAGAGAAAGAAGAGAACAAGAGCAATCGCCTTCGCCAATAGTTTTTTTTCTTCACGCCTATCAGCCGCCGCGCGAGCTTTATTTTGTCAACAATGGCCACGGGGAAACGCTTCAAATTTATCCCGAGATTAACGAACAAATTTACCGAGAGGTTTATCGGCCAATTTTAGTTGATTCGGAAGAAAGATTTCCCCAAGGGATGGTTTTTTCCTTCTACTCTACCCTGCGGGAATGGATGAAAAGCACTCACCCTGATGATTTTGAGAAAATGGTTGATCTTGTTGGCAGGCAAAAAGACCGGGAATATCAAGTTTTAGGAGACCCTTTTATTCACGCGATTTTACCCCTTTTACCCGAAGACGATCAAAGGCTTCTTTTAGATTTGGGGCAGAAAGCTTTTAGGGAGGATTTTGGTTTTACCCCTAAAGGCTTGTGGCTTCCGGAAACAGCGATTAGTTCGGCCACTTTAGACAAGGCTAAGGAAGTTGGCTATGAATTTGTTGCTTTGCGAGACGATCAAATAGTCTTCCCGCCGGGGGTAAAAAAAGAACAGCCGGTATTTGTTTCTTTGCCATCAGGAGAAAAGATGGGGGTTTTTTGGTTTGAGACTTCGGAAAGCGGCAAAGTTGCCTTTGATGATGGGGAAACAATTAGCGCCGATAATTTTCTGGAAAGATGCCAAAATAGCCAAGAGCAACTGGCGGTGGGGGTGGATATGGAAACCTTTGGCCATCATAAGCCCGGTCGGGAAAAATTTTTACTGGAAGCTCTTTCTCCGGCGGTTTTAACTTCCCACCGTATTGCCCCCTTAAACTTAAGAGAAGCCTTGGCAAAGCCAAGCGGAGAAAAAACATTTGTTGGGTTGGTGGAGGATTCCAGTTGGAGTTGTCCGCACCTGCTGGGTCGGTGGCGGGGAACTTGTTCTTGCGATTCTCCTTCGGAAGCGGTTCTGGCCGAGAAAAGAAAACTTTATGAAGAATTAGCCGCTTTTAATAGCGAGTTTCAAATTAGTAGGGGTCAGGAAAGCGATTTTATAAAAAGAGTCTTGCGGGCAAGAGAGGATCTTTTTGCCGGCAGGAATTTTGAGGCTAAATTTTGTTTCGGATTAACAGATGAAGAAAAGAAACAATATTTAGGTAAGCTCTACTCTCTTTTGGGTTTTACCAGTTGCGGTTGGTTTTGGGGAGGGGATAATCGTCGGGAAAGAATGATTACCCAAAAAGCACTGGAAACATTAGAAACAATAGCGAGCGAATAATTAGATAGTAAGGTAGGACTTGCTTTTAGGTTGTAAATTGTGTACTCTTAACTAGATGTTAAACCAAGAAACGAATTCTTCCATGGCAGGATTTTGGGGAAAAAAGTCAACGCTGGTGAATGTTTTTCTGGCCGTTTTGATTATTTTTGCGGTGGCCTTAACCGTTTCCACCGTCGTGGGGATACAAAATAAAATTAAGGAAGGAAGATATATTGGTCAGGAGATTGAAACCAAAAATACGCTGGTGGTTTCCGGTCGTGGCGAGGTTTACGGTAAGCCTGATTTGGCCTTAATTTCTTTTGCGGTTTCCTCCGAGGCAAAAACAGTGGCCGAGGCCATGGCCCAAAACAGCCAAAAGATGAACGCGGTGATTGCTTTTGTTAAGAGCCAAGGCATAGAAGATAAGGATTTAAAAACCACCACCTTTAGCCTTCGTCCTCGCTATGAATGGCGCGAGGATCTTTCTCCCCAGCGGCAGTTGATAGGTTATGAAGCGCGCCAGGAATTGGAGGTAAAAGTGCGGGCAATGGATAAAATCGGCAGCCTTATTGAAGGAGCCACCGCCGCTGGTGCCAATCAGATAGGCGATCTGCAGTTTACGATTGATAATCGGGAAGAGCTGGAGAGGGAGGCGCGAGAAGAAGCGGTGAAAAATGCCAAGGATAGGGCCAAAGAGCTGGCTTCTCTTTTAGGAGTGAACTTGGTGCGAATTACTAATTTCAGTGAAAAGAGCCAGGCGCCAACCTATTCTTTGCAAACTTTTGGTGCTTTGGAAGCAACAACTGACGAGAAAGAAGCGCCGCAAATAGAGACAGGGGAAAATAAAATTGAAATTACGGTAAGCATTACTTATGAAATTAATTAGTCGAAACGGATTTTTAAAAAAAGAAAGAAACCTCACATTCTCTTCTCTAACTCCCCAGAGGCCTTGGCGTAATTATTTGACAAAAGCACTAAAATAATCTTAGATAAAGTTTATCTTTTATGGGAGAAGAAAAAAAATTAGTCAGTGTTATTATCCCCGCCTTCAACGAGGAGAAAACAGTGGCGGAAGTGGTTAAGGTTTGCCTAAAGACGCCCGAAGTGGGAGAGATAATTGTTGTCAACGATGGCTCGCAGGATAAAACCAAGGAAAGGCTTCAGGTTTTTAGAGATAAAGATAAAATTAAGGTGGTTAATCTTCCCAAAAACCGCGGCAAGGGTTATGCTGTGGCCCAAGGAATTAAAAGAGCGCGTTATGATTACCTCCTTTTTTTAGATGCCGATTTAATTAATCTTCAGCCGTATTATCTTTCTTCTTTGTCTTGGCCGGTGTTGAATGATCAGGCCGATATGACGATTGCCGCCCCCTCTTTTTTCTACAGCCCCTATTATCTTTCTTGGCCTCTTTCCGGTCAGCGCTGTTTGAAGAAAATTTTTTTTAGTAAGGAAACAGTTGAAAAAATGGAAAAGACGGGTTATGGTTTAGAAGTTTTCCTTAATGAATTGATGAAAAAGAAAAGAATTGTCGTGGTGCCCTGGGTTTCTGGTAAGCCGCTTCATCTTAAGAAAGTTAAGAAACAACAAAATTGGATGAAGGCCTATGTGAAGGAGAACTTTCAGGTTTTCCGCCAAACAATTGCCAACCAGCGCTCTTCTTATCAGGAAAAAATGAAAACAGGTTTTCTCCGTAGTTTAGCTGACTACCTTAAGGTTAACTATCAGCGTTTAAAGGACTACCTTTTAGAGGAAGAGCTAGAAGAATAGTTAAGAAGAGAAAAAATTTCGTTTTGAGCCTGAAAAGAGCGGAAAAGCACCCTTAAAGTAGGGATAATGAGCTGGCTTTGGTAACAGTTGAGAGCCTTTCTTTTTTTAGCTATTTGTTCTTTTGATAGCCAAAAGCTGAACCAGCCTTCCCCTTTTGGGCTGACTTGTCGAGGAGGAAACAAAATTTTATTTTTCTTTTTTAGGCCTGGCGGGTAAACACGGAAAAAATTGAAAATTCTTAGGTGGATCGGATATTGGTAGAGAGTTCCCTGCCAGCGAATTGCTTTTAAGGCTTTTTTGATAAAAAGGGCAACGGCTTGATGATCGGGATTGCTCTCTTTCTGATGGGGAGCAAAAATAACTGTGGGCTGAAATTCTTCGATGACGTCTTTAATGTCTTTAGCAAGATTTTCTCCGCGGTATTCCTGTGAAGTATCTGGCGAGTGGTCAAGTTTTGTTGTTTGGCTGGCAATTAATTTTTTTGGTTTTTTCCATAAAGAAGAGAGGACTCCGTCGGGATAATCCCAAAAAAGCAGGTTATTTTCTTGCCCGCCTAAAGCTTTGATTGCCCTTTTGGCTTCTTCTTCTCTTACCCGGCTGGTTTCAATAAATTTTTCCGGCAAAAACCTGACTTTTTTATCCTTTAAAAAAAGAGAGGGGTTGCCATTACCGCGGGTAACAAAAACAATTTTAAGGGGATTTTTTTGGGCTAAAAGTTGGCTGATCAGGCCGCCGGCGGCAAGAGTTTCGTCGTCAGGATGGGGGGAAAAGAAAAGCACCCGTTCCTTTCTTTTTATTTTTAGCAAAGAAAGGGAAGGCTTTTTTGAACGCGAGAGCCAACCTTCTAAAAAGCCAATTCCTCCTGAAAGAAAAATCAGAAAGAGAACAAGCCATCCTAAGATTAAGGCAAAACTATTGGCAAGACTTGGGAAAGGAAGACCGCTTATTTGGGAGAAAAAAGCCATTCCTAAACTGATTACCAGTAAGATTTTTATCATTAAGTTCCTATTTTAACATTTTGCCTTATTTTTTAAGATATAATGATTAGTAATGACTTATTTTCAAGCCTTTATTCTTTCCCTGGTTGAGGGGATTACCGAATTTTTGCCTGTTTCCTCAACCGGCCATCTGATTTTAGTAAGCCACCTTTTGGGTCTTGCCCAAACGGAATTTTTAAAAAGTTTTGAAATCATTATCCAATTGGGGGCAATTTTGGCGGTGGCCGTTTTATACTGGCGCACTTTGTTTTCCAGCCGCCGCCTGCTTCTCCGGGTGCTTATCGCCTTTATCCCCACCGGCCTGATTGGTTTTTTTGCTTATCCGTTGGTGAAGGGTTTTCTTCTTGGTAATCTTCAGATAGTGATTGTTTCCCTTGCTTTAGGGGGGATCTTAATGCTGGCTCTGGAGGACTTCTTTAGCCAAAGAAAGCGTCAGAAGAAAATTAAAGACTTAAACCTAGCTCAAGTTTTTTTAATCGGTGTGGCCCAATCTCTTGCTTTGGTCCCCGGGGTTTCCCGGGCAATGGTAACGATTTTTGCCGGTCTGGGGACGGGCTTGAGCCGCAAAAGCGCCACCGAGTTTTCTTTTCTTTTGGCCATCCCCACCATGGTGGGGGCCGCGGGTCTTGATTTGGCAAAAGTAGGTTTTTCTTTCACACGTCAGGAGTATTTGATTTTGCTGGTGGGCTTTTTGGGAGCTTTTCTGGCGGCGCTTTTAACAATTAAAGCCTTGACTGGCTTTGTTAAGAGCCATTCTTTTCGGATTTTTGCTTTCTACCGGATTATTTTGGCTTTTGTTTTTTGGTTTTTCTTGGGCCGCTAAAGCTTTAAAGCACTTATTTTTGTTCTACCGCTTTCTTTTCTTTCTTGGGTAAGAAGAATATAATGGAAAAATTAAAAATGATTGGCAAGTTAAAAAAAGCAACGATTTTTTTGGGAGTTTTTGTTTTGGGAGTGGCTTTGGGCGCTTTAGGGGAAAAGCTTTTAACCAAAAAAGAAGAAGAAAATGTTTTTTTCCGCCAGCGCCAGTCGGAGTATCAATTCATTAATCCCCTGCTTGACTTTGCTCCCCTTGAAGAAACCAGACGGGGGGATTTAGTTTTTTTAAGAAAAAAGCTGGAAGAGTTAATCAATACGGCTGTTAAAAGTAACAAGGCTTCCCAAGTGGGCATTTATTTTCAAGAACTAAATTCCGGCGCCTGGATTGGTCTTGGCGAGAGAGAAAAATTTGCTCCCGCCAGCCTCCTTAAAGTTCCTTTAATGATTGCTTATCTAAAAGTTGCCGAAGAGGATCCCGATTATCTTTACCAAGAGATAGAATATCAGCCCCAGGAGGCGCTTTCCCAAAATATTCCGCCGGAAAAGCAATTAGTGGCGGGCCAATCTTATTCAATTGGCAATCTTATTAGGCGGATGATTGTTTATTCCGACAATCAGGCGCTGGAGATCTTGGCGGACAAAATTGAAAAAAATAAATTGGCGGAAGTTTATGCCGATTTAGGCTTAAAGGTGCCGGCAGATGAGGCGGAGGAGAACTTTATCACCGTCAAAGACTATGCCGCTCTTTTCAGGATTCTTTATAACGCCTCTTATCTTAGCCGCGAGATGTCGGAGAAGGCGCTTAAATTATTAAGCGAAGTGGTTTATGAGGATGGTTTGGTCGCTGTCCTGCCTGAAGGGATTAAGGTGGCCCATAAATTTGGCGAGCGGGCTTATGAGGAAAGCGGGGTAAAACAATTTCACGATTGCGGGATTATTTATTACCCCGGCAAGCCCTACCTGCTTTGCGTAATGACCCGTGGAGACGATTTTAACGCTCTTCAGGGAATTGTGCGGCAAGTTTCCCAGACTGTTTATCAAACTATTAGCCTTAATAATTAGCTCTCGGTTTTGCCCGCCTGGCTTAATTTGTTTTTGTTTTTAGTCCGGGTGGTTGGTGCGGGCGGCGAGAAGCTTCCATCAGTTTTTGGTCTAAGCTTTTTAAGGCGATGTTTTTTCGAGACGAGAGAAAGACATAGGCGGCATCATAAAAAGAAAGGTTTTCACCCAGGCTAATGGCCAGAGTTTCTTCATAATTAATCTCCTCGTAAATTATTGGCAATCTTAAAAAAGCTTCTAAAAGCTTTACCCCCGTGTTTTTGGCGAGTCTTTTTTGCTTAATGGCCGATCTTAGGGCATTGGCCACTTCATATCGCAGTAGGCTTGGGGCAAGAAAGTCAACCGCGCCTTTTTCAAAAGAAGAAAATAACTTTTTAATCTTTGGCCTTGCGGCCTCGTCCGGAAGCAGTTTTGCCAAGATAATGCTGGCGTCAACAACAACTTTTTTAGTATTTTCGGCCATCTTCAACTAATTTTTTATAATCAATCCCCTTTGTTTTGGCTTGGGCGGAGAGGTTTTCTATTTCTTCCAGGATTTGTTGGCGGGAATTGGCGGCTTGATAATCATAGAAAGCCCTTATCGCCCTTCTTATTAATTCGCCCATTGATTTGTTTTCTTTTTCAGCCAAACGCGACAAGAGAGCGTAATCAGTTTCGGTGAGCAAGAGGTTAGTTCTTTTGGTAAGCATAATATTAAAGTAACATATTACTTAATGACTGTCAAGAGAAGAAATTAATAATCGTTAAACTGTTAGGAACACGAATTAATACGAATGAGTGAACAAAATGTAGGAGCGCCCCTTGTGGGCGCCCGACCATGTGGGCGGAAATAAGCCCCCAACGGGTGATTCATAAATCACCCCTACCATGATTAGTTTAAGAAACAGCCGGCTTTTGGTAGCTTTCAAAGGCGGCGGCGGCTTGGGGGTTGACCAACCGGAGGGAAGACAAAACCTTTTCCCTGATAGCGGCGGTGCGAACAAAGCCTTTAGCGGCGTTAGCTGCCGCCCAATTTTCTACTTCTTGGGCAATGCTTTCTGCTTCCTGATCGGTGGCGCCGGCGGCAATAAGACTTTGGCGGATTTTATTGGCGTCAAATTCTTCCAGCCGGCCGTCTCTTTTTTGCACCCGAATACTCATTTTTCTCACCCCCCTTTGTTTAGGATACTAAGATATTAAGATACAAAGAGACTAAGATACTAAGAACACAAGGCATGATACACGATACAAAGAAATACGAGACAGGATGGTTTCTATCCTGTTTTATCCTGTAAACATCCTGTTTAATCCCGTGTGCTTCGCTAGCAGCTTATTTCCAGCTTACCCCATTTTTTTGCCAAAAGCAATTTTGGCCGCTGGCCTTTGGGAAAATGATAAAATGAGTTTTAAATGAAACCAGTAGTTAGCTATTCGGTTATTATTACTGCTTTTCGGGAGGAAAAAACTATTGGTCGGGCCATTGAAGCGATTTTGCCGCAAATTGATTTTTCCAAGGCCGAGCTTTGGGTGGCGGCGCCGGATGAGGCTACCCTCAAGGTGGCGAAAAACTACCCGCAGGTTAAAACCCTAAAAGATGAGGGGAAAGGCAAGCCGGCGGCGCTTAATCTGGCGGTTTCAAAAGCCGGCGGAGAAGTTTTAGTTTTAACCGATGGCGATGTTTGGCTGGGAAAGGAGGCATTGGAAAAGATTTTGGCGGTCTTTAAAAATCCCAAAGTCGGTTTGGCCACCGGTCAACCAAAGCCGGTTAATAAAAGAGATTCTCTTTTTGGTTTCTGGGCGTTCTGCTTAACCGGCGCCGCTCACCAAATAAGGCTTAAAAGAAGTGCCGCCGGAGATTATTTTGACGGCTCCGGCTATCTTTTGGTGATAAGAAAAAAGTATTGGTCACCGGTTCCGCCTTCTTTATTAACCGAGGATGTTTTTTTCTCCCAAGAGGTTTGGGAAAAGGGAGGAAAATTGGTCTACGTGCCCCAAGCGGTAGTTTGGGTTAAATTTCCCACTAATTTTTCCGACTGGAAAAAGCAAAAGGTGCGCTCGGTGGGTGGGGCGGCGCAAAAGAGAAAAGATTTGCCTTCAATGCGCGGTTTTAAAAATGAATTAAAAGAAAGCCTTTTTCTTTTAACTCTCCCCTCCTCCTTTAAGGAGTGGCTTTGGCTTTTGCTTCTTTTTTTAGCCCGGCTTTACCTTTGGCTTTTAATTTTTTGGAAGCTAAAGATACGGCAGTTACCGCAGGAGAAAATTTGGCTAAGAACAGAGAGCACAAAGATGATAGAATAGAAATTAATGAGGGCTATTGTTTTGGGAGGAGAAAGAAAGGATGCCGCTTCGCTTTACCGCCGGCGGCTAATTGTTACCAATTTGGCGGATTTTCGCGTCCAGCTTTTAAACCCCTCTCCCGGCCGGCCGCCGCAGACTTCCCCACCTCCCCCTCTTTTTCCCCAACTTTTTTACCAAGAAGAAGAAAAATTTTTGGAAAAGGCGGATTTGGTAATTGCCGACTTAACCAAGAGTGATTTTAAAACTGGTTTTTTAGTCTCCAAGGCTTTAGGCTTGCAAAAACCGGTTTTAGGCCTTTTTTGGCAAGAAAAGGAAACAAAAATGCCCGCTTTTGATGAGGATTGGCAAAAAAAAGAGCAATTTTTTTGGGAAAGTTTTAACGAGCAAAATATCCGCTCTTTACTGCGCCATTTTTTAAGTTTTTGCCGCCGAAAAAAACGTTTTTGGGGGAAGCTAATTGCTATTGAGGGAGTGGATGGGTCGGGGAAAAGCACCCAAGCCAGAAAACTTTTTGCCTATTTTAAAAAAAAGGGTCTAACGGCCAAAATTATTGATTTTCCCTGTTATAAAACTTCTTTTTATGGCCAAATGGTCGGTCGTTTTCTTCAGGGGGAATTTGGCTCACCGCTGGAGGTTAACCCCTATTTTGCCTCCCTGCCCTATGCTCTTGACCGTCTTGGGGCAAAAGACCAAATTGAGGATTGGTTGCGGGGTGGTTGCTTGGTGATCGCCAACCGCTACGCCCCCTCAAACCTTGCCTATCAGGGAGCGCGGTTAAAAGGCAAGAAAGAACAGGAAAAATTTTGGGACTGGGCAGAGCAAATGGAGTATCAGGTTAACAAAATTCCCCGCGAGGAGGTGGTGGTTTTTCTTCACCTGCCGGCGAGAGTAAGCCAGAAACTTGCTTTTAAGCGCTTTAAAAAAACAGGTAAAAGCGACGCCTACGAAAAAAATTTGCCTTATCTTGAGGCGGTAGAAAAAGCTTATCTAAAATTAGCCAAGCGGTCCCCCCATTGGTTAACCATTGAATGCCTTTCTTCGACAGGGGATAAGATTTTGCCGCCAGCGGAAATTAAAAGAAAATTATTCAAGGGCTTGAAGAGAGAAAGATTGTTAAGTAGAATATAGATAAATTGCTAAATTATTAGAAGACGCGAATTGACACAAAAAATAAACTCAAATGTTAAATCGCAAAACGCAAGGGAATTTGTAGGGGTCGACCCATGTGTCGACCCGATTAATGGTTTTAAATAAGGTAGGGACGGACCCTTTGACGGGCGGACACATGGGTCCGCCCCTACAGAATTGTATTTGCCATTTGCATTTTGAGTTTTAATTTGTAGTTTTGGTCTTTGAGCTTGGTTTTGAATTTTGATTTTTGCGCTCTGAATTTGTTTTATCGTGTCTCTATCTTAGTATTCTAAACAAAAGGAGGTGAGAAATTATGGTGGGTTTTATTGATAATATTGAAGAAAAAACCGAACAAAACAACTTTTTCCGCCAAGTGCTTTATACCGGCAAGCACACCCAGCTGGTGGTGATGAGTCTTTTGCCGGGCGAAGAGATTGGTATGGAGGTCCATCCTCAAGTTGACCAGTTTTTCCGTATCGAAGAGGGGCGGGCAAAGGTGGTTATCGACGGTGAAGAGCATGAAGTTGATGAGGGATTTGCGATCATTGTCCCCGCCGGCTCTCAGCATAACGTGGTTAATACCGGTAGCAATCCCCTTAAGCTTTATACTCTTTATTCACCGCCCAATCATCCTGACGGGACGATTCATCCTACCCGCGCCGAAGCGATGGCGGCCGAGGAGGAGGAGCACTGACAATGGAGATAATTTCCGTTGAGGAAGCCAAAAAAGGCCAAGGGGAAAAGGTAGTGGCGGTTCTTAAAAAAGGAGGATTAATTGTTTACCCGACGGATACTTGTTATGGGTTAGGAGCCGACGCCACCAACCCCTTGGCAATTGATAAGCTGATGGCCTTTAAGGGCGAAAGAGAGGGTAAGCCGGTAGCGGTGGCGGTGAACAATTTGGCCATGGCCGAAGAGTATGCTTTTCTCTCCCCCGCGGCACAAATTTTGGCTAAAAAATATCTTCCCGGACCGCTTACTTTGGTTTGTCAAAGCAAGCATAAAACCGACCCAAGGTTGGAATCAGACCAAAAAACTTTAGGAATTCGTATTCCTAACACTCCTTTAGTATTGGCGATTATCGCCGCCTTAGGTAAACCGATAACCACCACTTCGGCTAATATTTCCGGCGGCGCCTCTCCTTATTCTCGTTTTTCTTGGGAAAAAGAAACTCCCCGGGAAAGGCAAGCATTAGTAGATTTATTTCTTGATGCCGGTGAATTGCCTTTTTCGCCGCCCTCAACGGTGGTTGATGTCAGCGGGGAGAAAATAAAAATCATCCGTCAAGGAGCAATCAAAATTAAAGAATGAAGAAAAGAATTTTCTGGGGCGTTTTGGTTTTGGTAATTTTTGGCGCCCTTCTTGTTGGAGCGATTTTTTCAAAGCCAAAAGAAGAGGTAGGTTTTCCGCCTCTCTTCTCGCCGCCGCCAACCCTTATTCCCTCCCCTGTCCCTAAACCAATTAAAATTATCTTTGGCGGTGACTTGATGTTTGATCGCAATATTCGCCTTCAAGCGGGAAAATTTGGCGGTTATGATTTTTTCTTTACTAATTTAGCGCCTCTTTTTCAAGAGGCAGATTTGGTGGTGGCCAATTTGGAAGGGCCAATTACCGAATTTTCCTCCCAGAGTGTGGGTACTCTTCCCGGCAGTCCCAAGAACTTTATCTTCACCTTTTCGCCGGCGGTGGTGGAGACTTTAGCGAAAAATAATTTTTACCTGCTTAATTTAGGCAATAATCATATTTTAAATTTTGGCCTCGAAGGCTTGGCGCAAACTAAAAATTATTTAAAAGTAGCCGGGATAGGCTATTTTGGCAATACCGGCGACGATGAGGAACGCTATTTTATTTGGCAAAAAGACAACTTAAAAATTGGCTTTGTGAATTATAATCAATTTGTCCCTAATGGCTTTGCTTTGGCGAAAGAGGATATTTTAAAAGCTCGTCCTCAAGCTGATTTAATTATTCTCTATGCTCATTGGGGAGAGGAGTATCAGGAAGAACCGAATAAACTAATTAAAGAGCAAGCTCATCAGCTGGCAGAGGCAGGGGCAGATTTGATCATCGGCTCTCATCCCCACGTTGTCCAGCCTGCCGAACTTTATCAGGGGAAGAAAATTTATTATTCTTTAGGCAATTTCCTCTTTGACCAGTATTTTTCCCCCGAAACGCAAAAAGGCCTGTTGGTGGTTTTAACCATTGACCCAAAAACCCGGGCTTTTTCCTTTCAAGATTTAACCGTGCAGATGGCTTCCGGGGCTCCCCTTGTTTTGGAAGGAAAACTTAAGTAGAATAAGTTTTATGAAACGGGGAGTTAAGGTTCTTTTAGCGGGTCTTTTGGTTTTTTTGCTTCTTCTGATTTTGGGAGGCTTGTTTTCTTGGGATAAATTTTTTGGCGCCCCCAATCCCCAAGACAGCCAAACCCAGACATTAGTGGTTAGCCGGGAAACGGATAAAGAGGCGGTTTTTGCCCAGTTAGCAAGTCAAGGATTGATTAAAAACAAGGCGGCTTTTTCCTGGCTTTTTTTCAAGAAATATGGCTTTGCCAAAATTGAGCCGGGCGGTTATTATCTTCGCCCTGACATGGACGCTTTAGCGGTGGCCGAAAAGCTTGTCTCCCCGCCGGATATGGTTTGGGTAACCATTCCCGAGGGCTGGCGCAAGGAAGAAATTGGCGAGCGCTTAGCCAAAGTTTTGGGCTGGGGAGACGAGGAGCTTGAAAAATGGAACGAGGTTTATACCCGAATGAGATTTGATTATCAGGAAGGAGTTTATTTTCCCGACACTTATTTAATTGACCGTCAGGAGGATGGCCTGACGGTGGCCAATCGGCTTATCAGCCGTTTTGAAGAAAAAGCGGCGCCGATTTTAGCCGAATTTGCCCAACAGAATATTCTTTGGACAACAGGATTAAAGGTGGCCTCCCTGGTTCAGCGGGAAGCGGCCGGGGATGAGGATATGGCTTTAATTGCCGGTATTATTTGGAATCGGCTGAATATTGGGATGAAGCTTGATATTGACGCTACCGTTCAGTATGCGCGCGGGAAAACCGATAATGGCTGGTGGGCGCCGATTAAAATTGAGGACAAGCAAATTGACTCGCCTTATAACACCTATCTTTACGCTGGCTTGCCGCCCACGCCAATTTGCAACCCCGGCCTTAAGGCTTTGGCTGCCGCTGCTAACCCCAAGAAACCGATTGCCTTTTTTATTTCCACGACTCTGCCCGCCAAATCCACTGCAGTAAAACTTACGAAGAACATTTGGAAAAAATTGACCAATATTTGCGGTAGGGAACTTCCCGCTAGTCGTGTCCATTCATTTTCCATTTTATGTCAATTCGTGTGTTTTAGTAATTTAACCCTTTAACCTTAGCAAACTAATTTTTGCCAGAGGTGTAAATAGCCTAAGGTGGAAGAAAGATGTAAGAAAGTTAAGAACGCTCTTATTATTGTAAGGTTTTAAAGATTGTGATATCTTGAGAATAAGAATGGGAAAAGAGGATAATTTTTTGGCGGTTATTAGTTTTGCGGTTTTTTTCTTAAGCGTTTTTTTGGCGGTTTCTCTTTCTTCTCCCCAGCAAACCATCATCGAGAAGGAGCCCTCCCCTACTTCTTTATTGCCCGATTCTGTTGAAGAGCGGGTTCTTGGCCAACGCACCCGGGCAATATATATTTATGGTGGTGGCGAGGAAAGCGGTGAGGGGGTGATTGCCCTCTCTTCAACCGATGAACCAGCGGTGCGAATTACAAGTTATGATCTTGCGGGCGAGGCGGAAGTGACGCTTTATCGTGTCAGCGAGCAAAACCTGTTGGATTATTTGGTTCACAATGAGAAAGGTTTTCAAATAGAAAAGAAGCCGCCGGTAGACCAGTTTGAAAAGATCACAACTATTAGCCACCCCATTTTGGGAGGAGGGAAGGAATCAAAGTTGCTTTTGCCATTAGAAGAGAAGGGAATTTGGTTTTTGGAAATTAAGCTGGGAGGGATAAAAACAGATGTTTTTGTGATTCGCTCTGGTATTGGCGCCATTGCCAAGGAAGGCGATAATGAATATATTTTTTGGGCGCAGAGTTTTAAAACCAAGAGAAGTCTTTCCGAGGGGACAATCCAAATTTACAATCTCTTAAATCAGCCGCGGCAACTTGCTTCGGCAGCTTTAAATGAAGAAGGAATTGCCCGGGCGCCTCTTTTGTCAGAGGCGGATATGGCCATATTAAGACAGGGAGAAGAAATGGCCATTATCCCCCTCAACTTGCGCTATCTTAATAGTGAATATCTTTATCAGCCATTTCAACCTAAATCACAAGAAACAAAGTATTTTGTTTTTACCGATAGGCCCCTTTACAAGCCCGGCGATAAAGTTTATTTTAAGGCGGTGATAAGAGATGATAACGATGCGCGCTATACCATTCCTACCGGTAGCGCCCGCATGGAAATTTATAAAGGGGCAAGAGGAGATAATAATATTCTTTTTAAAAAAACTTATGAAATTTCTCCGCAGGGGACAATTTGGGGAGAATATCAGCTGCCAGAAGAAGCCATTCCGGGCTATTATACTCTTTTGGTGGAGATGCCCTCAAAGGAGGGGGATTATAGAAGGAGCACGACCTCTTTCCAAGTAGAGTATTTTCGCAAGCCGGAGTATAGCATCGAGATTAATGCGCCCCAAACAGAATTAATTGCTCAAGATAAAGCCTCTTTCAAGATTAGCGGCCGTTATTTCTTTGGCCAGCCCTTGGCTAACCAAAAAGTTAAATACACCATTTGGTCGGGCGATTTTTATGAATATCAATATCAGACAGAATTTCCCGTTTTTCTTTCGGACGAATACCGCTGGGGCTACTGGGGAGGGACCAAACTTTTGGAAGAAGAGGTGGTTCTTAATGCCAAAGGGGAAGCAGAGATAAATTTGGATACTTCTTATCCGGGAAAAATAGGAAAACCGCAGGTTTTTTCCGTTGAAGCAGAATTTGATGACGGTTCCGGCAATCCCTCTTTTGCCCGGAAAAACCTTTTAATTTATCCCGGAGAGTATACTTTCTACCGAAGAACGGCGGAGACGACTGTCCAGGTAGGCACGCCTCTAAATCTGTCTCTTATTCTTGAGCCAAGAAGGGAGGGGCAGGTGAACACGATTCCGTTAACGGCTAAGGTCCACCGCACAAACTGGGTGCCCTATCAAGAGGAAGGCAAAAAATATCCCTCCTACCAAAAAGAGGAAGAAGACTTGCCGGAGTTGAAAGCCGCCAGCAATGCCCAAGGAGAAGTTAATTTTTCACTTGTCCCTTCAAAGCCCGGCTCTTATAATTTTACGGTTTCCGGTAGTGACCGCCGGGGGAATTTAATTAGTAAAGATTTTAGTTTTTGGGTGGTAGGTAAAGATCAGCCTATTTATGAAGGTTATGCCGGTGATAACCAGCAGAAATTAACGATAAAAGCTGATAAGCTAACCTATTCTCCTGCCGAGAAGGTGCGGCTGACAATTTTTTCCGAAGTTCCCGATCGGGACATATTTTTGTCTTTTGAAAGAGGTTGGGTCCACCGTTTTCAGGTAGTTAAAATTAGCGGTAAAAGTGAAACAATAGAGGTTCCCTTAGTTGAAAGTGATATGCCTAATATTTTTGCAAATGCTTTAAGTTTTGCCGATGACGGTCTGGATTATGCGTCGGTTGATATTAAAGTCCCTGCCGAGAGTAAACGAATGGTGGTGAGTATTACGCCGGACAAAGAAACTTACGCTCCCGGGGAAACACTGACCTTAAATTTGCAAACTAATGATTTTGCCGGCAATCCGGTAGCGGCCGAGTTGGCAGTTTGGGCGGTGGATAAGGCCCTCTTTGAGTTGGTTGATAAAAAGCCGGCAGAAATTTTTAGGGAGTTTTGGCAGGAGCGCTCCAATACCACTGCCATGGCTCATTCCTTAGAAGGGTTTTACAATATGGGCGGCCCGGAAATGGGGGAGGAGGAGGTTCCACCCGGGATATTTTTGAGGATACGGCCTATTGGAATCCGGTGGTGCAAACTGGTAATGACGGTCGGGCGCAAATAAGCTTTAAATTGCCCGATAATCTCACCACTTGGGTAATTTCGGCCCTAGGAGCAACAGCGGATACTAAAGCCGGTCAGAGCACAAGTGAGGTGGTGGTGAGTAAAGAAGTGGTTATCCGGCCGGTATTGCCTAATATCTTGCGCGAGGGTGACCAAATTTTTCTCTCTGCTTTA
>JBMNNJ010000002.1:0-247643 GCA_050953885.1 Patescibacteria group bacterium
ATGACCTTATTCGCTCATTCGCGTCTATTCGTTTTTTCATTCGTGTTTATTCGCGTCTTTTATCTTCCCACCTTAAACTCCACCACCTCTTGGCCCATAAATTCATAATCTTTCCCCTCAAAACGGGTTTTGCCCAAATTCCGACATTTACTCCAACCGCCAAACTTAACAAAATCATCAAGACTAACAATCTCCGCCTTAATAAAATTCTTTTCAAAATCAGAGTGAATCACTCCCGCCGCCTGTGGCGCTTTGGTACCCTTTGCCACGGTCCAAGCCCGTGCTTCTTTCTCACCGGCGGTATAAAAACTCACTAAGCCTAAGTTTTTGTAAGCCTCTTTAATTAAAAGTTCCAAGCCTGATTTTTCCACTCCCAAACTTTTAAGATACTCTTTCTGCTCATCGGCTGATAAAAGCGCCAGCTCCGCCTCGGTTTTGGCACAAATTAGCAAGGGTTTAAGGTCGGCAAATTCTTTTTTAATCTCCTCTTCTTTTTGATAATCCTCTTCATTGATATTTAAAACCACCAAACTGGGCTTGGCCGTGAGAAGAAAAAGATTTTTAATCGCTTCTTTTTCTTCCCGGCTCCAGGGAAAATCGGCTACCCCCTTGCCTTGATTTAATAACGCCGCCGCCTTTTGCGCTATTTGGTGTCGGAAAACCTCTTCTTTATTCTCCGGATGAACCTTTTCTTCTAAAGTCCGCTCTAAAGTTTCCAAGTCCTTTAAAATTAACTCGGTTTTTAAAATCTCCAAATCTTGGCGAGGGTCGCCCGCGCCCACATTTTCCACATTAGCATCAAAAAAAGCGCGCAGAACATAACAAATTAAGTCTACCTCCCTGATGTGGGCCAGAAACTTGTTACCCAAACCTTCGCCTTTGGCCGCGCCTTTCACCAAACCGGCAATATCGACAAACTTCACCACCGCCGGCACAATTTGCTGGCTTTGCTCTATTTTGGCCAAAACCGGCAAATTCTCATCCGGCACCGCCACCACCCCGGTGTTGGGCTCAATGGTGCAAAAAGGATAATTCTCCGCCCGGGCAATTTGGCGCCCCAGAAGAGCGTTAAAAAGCGTCGACTTGCCCGCGTTTGGTAATCCCACAATTCCCACCGAAAGAGACATCTTGAGGTTATTTTACTCCCAAAAGCCCTAAACGCAAAATCCCGAGGTGTTTATTTTTTGCTAAACTAATTAGCGATGAAGAAAAAAGGCTGGTCGCAAAAAGTAACCCAGACAAGCTTTTCTTTAGATCTTGAGGAAGGAGTTTTCACCTGGAAAGACCCCAAAAAAATTGCCGCTTCTCTAAAGCAGTCCGCCGAGGCAAGCTCCCGCCGCAAAGCTTCCCCTTTCCAATCGGCGATGAGCATGCTCAATTTTTACATCAACCGCGCCGGTAAAAAACTTGACCCCAAACAAAAAGAAATTTTAGAAAAAGCCAAAGAAGAATTGCGAAAACTCTTCGGTAAACCAAACCGCTTAGATCGCTCCGCCAAGCAACGACAATCCCTATAATAATTTAAAAGAAAATGTCCTTTTTATCTCTGAAATGCCTTAGAGCATTTCAGAAAATTTAAAAAAGACGGGGCTATCAGCCTTAAAATACTATGTAGTATTTTAAGATAAGAAAAGTGTCGTTTGCTAGAGGGCTTATATCTATGTTTATTCTTACGGCTGGGACATAAGTAAGATTTAACGGCACTAGTTTGGAATAGCACAGTTCCCGCCAGAAGCGGACAGGTATAGCACGCTTGTTTTTGTGCAGACTAAAGTCTGCTACTCCAAAAACAAAATGGAATAGCACACTCTAGGGCGCACTTGTTTTTGGCGCGGACTGAAGTCCGCTATTCCAAAACAGAGTAGGGACGATTCACGAATCGCCCGCTTAGGAATAATTCATCCCAATATGCGGGCGCTATAATCTGCTAAGTATTAAATTGTTCGCCACTCTATCACCCCGCGCCAAATTATCTTATAATCGATGTGGATTCAAACTAAAAATCAGCTTTCACACCTATCCATTTCATTGTCTTGCGAAGCATTTTTAAATAAACTTTCTCTAAATCTATCTTATATTTATCCTTTCCAGACTTCTTCTACCAATGACCAGATTGACAAGGGTGACAAATAATAATAAACTAAGCCAAAATTTTAAGAATAAAATATCTCCCATTATGATTTTTGCTTTTCCCTACCACGACCCCGAGGCAAAATTTAACGCTCTCTTTGAAAAAAATTTTGACAATTTTGAGAAAAATTTTGATAAGGTGTGTATCAGTGTTACTCCGCCTACGGCAAAAAACAACGTTGAATTTATCAAGAAGTTAAAAAAGAGAGGGTTTAAATTAATTGTTAACACCGACAAGTCTACAGTGGGCGACCACTACCGCAATGCCTTAAAGCTCGGAGCCCGGTATTGCCAAGAAAACGAAAGAATATTTTATGGGTTTCTTGACCGGGTTATTTTTGACCTTGAAACTAAATGGCAATCTCCTTTTCTTAAAGATCTTAAAAGAGCTGAAAACAAAGATTTTCTAATTTTTGAGCGTTCTGTTCCCGCTTGGAAAACTCACCCGGCAAATTACCGGGAAATCGAACAGATTGTTTCTCGTGTCTTTGAATTATTAAGCGGCAAAAACTTTGAATTAAACCCCTGCGCCTTTTTAATTAATAAAGCTATAAGCGAAAAAATCCTTAAGGAGTCTAAAAGCCCCGGTTGGGAAACTTTAGGAGAGTGGATTTTACTGGCAATTAGCAATAAGACAAAAATAAGGAGCAAAAAAGTAGATTGGCTGGCATGGGAAGATCCTTTTTGGGAAAAAGCTAATCCAAACAGCTTGAAAAAATTACGCGAGCAAAGCAAAGAAGAAACAATTAAACGGATAAAATCTAATACTCCTTTTCTTTCCTTACTTACCGAGGAGAGATTTAAACATTGTTTTTAGTCTATTTGCCGGGGTTATAGAAACAAAGCCTGTCTTAGCTCACATTATTTTTCCTCGAAATGGTTCTTGTTAGATCAAAATAGGCGCTCCTCAAAATAATAAAGTAGGGGCGATTCACAAATCGCCCACCAGGAATAATTCACCCCAATATGCGGGCACATCGTGATGCGCCCCTACATTCCGGCACAAACTGCCCTATTGGCAAACGCCGCTCCAAAAGCCCTTGCCTTCTTCCCGCGCCTTTCTTTCCGCCTCCAAAAAAAGCTCCTGATATCTTACGTCCGGCGGGAAAGTAACCGCATGGGCAAAGCCCTCCCGCACCAAATACTCATTAACAAAAATCCCCTCCACCCAAACATAACGCAGAAGCCGGCCGTATTGATCGGTTTCGGAAATATCCTTTTCCATTTCAATTTGCTTTCCTTCTACCAACTTTTTATTTTCCAAAGAGGCTTCTTTACCGAAACACTGAACCGGTTTTTGAGGATCCACTGTTTCCGGCGTGTCGATACCAATATAACGTACTCTTCGACCGTCTTCCAATTCAATCGTATCCCCGTCAATTACTCTTATCACTTTCACTTTCTCTCTTTCTTGACTGCCCAGCGAAGGAGTAGATAATTTTTTCTCAACCGGCGCCACCGTCGGCGAAGGAGAAACTTCTTCAAGGTTTTCTTCCGGCCCGGCCAAAAAAGAAGCCAAAAGCAAGAGAAAAGCGGCGAAAAATAAAAAGAAATTTCGTTTCAATTTTTCCTGGCGCTTGGTCATTTCGGGAAAGAACTTTATCTTAATTTTACCCTTTTTTTAGTTTTTCTGCCGCCACTTTTTCCGGTCATATTTGGCAACATCTGGAAAAATTAGGAAATATTTGGTAATATTTAATTAACGATGTTAATTCCTCCTAAGTATTTTTTGACCCCAGAAATCACCCAGCGGCTTCAATCTATTGAAGGCAGTAAAGAGGTGATTAACAGCCTTGAAATTCCTGCCGAAATTGAAACCAAGATCAGAAGAAAATCAACTTTAAAAAGTTCTCTTTTCTCCGCCCGCATTGAAGGCAACCCCCTCACTTTAGAAGAACTTCAAAAAACACCCTCGTCTGATCAGCGGAAAAAAGAAGTTTTTAATGTTTTGCGAGGCCTTAATTGGGTTTATAAAAGAGGCTCAAGGGACTTAAGTGTTAAAAATATTCTTGATTTGCACCAAATCGCAATGAAAGACTTAATTGACCAAGGCGCCCTGGGAAAATTCAGAAACGAAACCACCGCTATTTTTAACACCAACGGCATTGCCGTTTATCTGCCGCCGCCGCCCCGAAAAATTCCCTCTTTAATTAAGCGGCTTTTGAATTTTATTAATTCCGACAAAGAGCCTTTCGTGCCTATTCGCGCCTGCTTAGCCCATTATTCTTTTGAAAAAATCCATCCTTTTTTTGACGGCAACGGCCGTGTTGGTCGCCTGCTTCTCCAGGCCGTTTTGGTAAAAAGCGGTTACGCCATGAAGGGCCTCTTGGCGATAGAAGAAAATCTTGACCAAAAGCGCCCGCAATATTATCGCGCTCTTGACGAGCCGGAAAAAGATGTTAGTGCTTATTTAGAATTTATGCTGGCAATTATTGACCAAGCGGCAAGAGAGGCAAAAGAAGAAGTGATCAAAAAACAACAAGGAACAGCCGAGGATTTTCTTCTTCCCCGCCGCGCCGAGATTTTAAGCATCATTCGCGACCATGAATTTGCTAATTTCGACCTCATCAGACGAAGATTCCTGGCCGTTAACGAAAGAACTCTGCGTTATGATCTTAAAAAACTCATTGATTTAGGCTTAGTTAAAAAACTTGGCGCCACTAAAGGAGTTTACTATCGGGCAATCAAAACTTGACCCCCCCTACCAGTATCAAAAAAATATAATCCGCTATCATAGGAAAGTTGGCATTATCTCCCCTTGTTTACCTTAAAAACTTTGGCAATTAAGAAAAAAGCCCCGAGCAATCGGGGCTTTTAAAACATTTTAGCGCACCGCCTTTTTTAGGCTGTGACCCGGTTTAAAACGCGGGGCGCGATGAGAAGCCACCTTCACCCGCTCCTTAGTCCCAGGCACCACCACTTCCTTATCTTTAACCGTTACCGTTCTGAAGGTACCGAAACCGGAAAGAACCACTTTTTCTCCCCGACCCAAGGCCTTCTTAATTTCTTCCAAAAAAGTGTCAATCACCTGACGGCTTTCTTTTTTAGTTACCTGCGCCCGCCGGGCCACTTCTTCAATTAATTCTTTTTTAATCATTTTTCCCACCTCCTTCCTTAGAAACACGAATTAACGCGAATGAAAAAACGAATTGACACGAATGAGCGAATAATTGGCGCGAACTGAAGTTCGCTACTCCAAAGAAAAATGGAATAGCGCACTTTAGCGCGCGCTTAAAACCATGCGGGCGTATGCAATACGCCCCTACAAAATCACCAATTTCTAATTTTTTTCACCCTTCTGCCGGTAGCGTAATTTCCTCCCTTACCTCCCGAATCACCGTCACCTTAATCTGGCCTAAATAATCGGCTTCTTTTTCAAGTTTTTGGGCAATTTTATAAGCCAGCACCTTCGCCTCATTATCGGAAATTTCTTCCGGCTTAACCATCACCAAAACTTCTCGCCCCGCCTGATAAGCAGCCACATCAGCCACCCCAGCAAAGCTTTTGGCAATTTCCTCAATCCGCGTCATTCTTTTTACATAATCCTCATGAGCTTCATAGCGAGCGCCGGGCCTTGAGCCGGAAGCGGCATCGGCAATCCAGGTAATCACCGACTCAACCGTTGAAAAAGGCTTATCCTCATGATGTTCGGCCACACAGTTAATCACCTTTTCCGGCAAACCATATTTTTTCAAAAGCTCTACCCCCAGCTGAACATGCGAACCCTCTTTTTCCGTCACCACCTTGCCGATATCATGAAGAAGACAACCTAAACGCACCACCTCAACGTCGGCTTTAAGCTCATGGGCTAGCGCCACCCCGATTTTAGTTTCCTCAAGGGTGTGAACAATCATATTCTGGCCAAAAGAGAAACGAAACTTAAACCGGCCTAAAATGGAAACTAAATCCGGGGCAAGATGATAAACGCCGGCCTCGTCGCAAAGCTCTCTGCCAGCCTCAAAAACAATTTTTTCCACCTCTTCTTTAGTTTGCCGCACCACTTCTTCTATCCGCGGCGGTTGAATCCGGCCATCGCGAATTAACTTTTCCAACGCTCGCCGCGCCACTTCCCGCCTTAGCGAATCAAATGAGGAAAGGCGAATTTCTCCCTCCTCCTCAAAGCTCACGTCCACTCCGGTTAAGCGCTCAAAAATCCGAATATTGCGGCCCTCGCGGCCAATCACCTTGCCTTTAATCTCCTCAGAGGGAATTTTTATGGAAGAAACGGTATACTCGGCCACAATATCCGTCACTCCGTGTTGCATCTCGTCCACCAAGATCTGGCGCGCCTTTTCCTCGGCCGTCAATTTAATCTCTTCTTCCGCCTCTTTAACGCGGCGGGCAATATAAGAAGTCAGCTCTTTCTCAACTTTTTCCAAGACAATTTTTTTTGCCTCCTCGGGAGTTAAACCTGAAGCCTGATTAACTTTTTCTTCCCAAGCGCTTTTTAATTCCTCAATCTCTTTTTCCCTTTTTAAAAATTTCTCTTCTCGGGATGATATGTTTAATTGAGAAGCTTGTAAATCATTATTATCTGATTTTGAAACCATTATTGTTAATTTTTAAATTACGTCCCTTATTTTACCCGTTTTCGCCTCTTTCGTCAACCGCTTTTTTAACCACCTCCCAAGAAAATCCTCGCCGCCGCAAGTAGGCAATTAATTTTTCTTTCTTCTCCCGCCCCCAAAAAGAAGCATACTTCTTCTCGGCTTTTGCCAACGCTTTTTTGGCTAATTTTAGTTCTTCTTTTTTGCCCGGCAAAACCAGATCAATAATCTCCTCGTTAATACCTTTTTGACACAGTTCTTGCCTTAAAGCATAGCTTCCTTTGGGCCGAAAGGTTTGCCGCTGTTCTAAAAACCAGCGGGCAAATTCCAGATCGTCAATTAGTTTTTCTTCCTTAAGCTTTTTAACAATCTTTTCCTTTTCTTCTTCTCTTAATCCTTTTTTACCAAGATAATCGCGAATTTCTTTTTCCGAACGGGGGCGGTAGGAGAGAAAACGATAAGTCTGCTCTTGGGCCCTGCCAAGCCTGTCTTTAGTAACCAATTCTTCCGTCTTTTGGGAAGAAAGCTCCTGGCCCACTTTCAATCCCTCCCTGACCAGAAGTTCATTGCTTATGGCAAAGCCAAACCGACCATCAAGATAAATGTTAAAACGATTTTTTCTTTTTTCCTGGGGTTTAATCGCGGTAATTTGAAGCACGATAAGTTTATTGCTGCAAACTTTTTTTCCTTAGAAACCCTAAATAAGCCGAAATCTGCTCCTCAACCTGTTTCAATCTCAAATCTCAAATCGCAAATGTTAAAATTACAACGCAAAACGCAAAACTTTAAGAATAAAGACAAAATCGCAACTTAAAAACACAAACAATAAATTTTAAATCTTTTTTTAGTTTTGAGTTTTAAGATGTAGTTTTGAGTTTTGAATTTTGCGTTTTGAGTTTTTCAACTTAAGCTTTATTATTCAGGCTTTAAAATTATTTGTTATCTTTCGTCTTTTGAGTCTGGGCTTTTAACTTTCCCTCAATTTCCGTCATCACTTTCGGGTTTTCTTCTAAAAATTTTTTCGCCGCTTCTCGGCCTTGGCCTAAAATTCCTTCCTGATAGCGATAAAAAGCGCCGCTTTTTAAAACCACTCCCTTCTCGACGGCCAAATCCAACAAATCACCGCTTTTGGAAATGCCCCCCTCGTTCATAATGTCAAACTCCACCACTCGGAAGGGAGGGGCCACCTTGTTCTTCACTACCCGTACCCGATGACGGGAACCAATTACCTCCTCGCCTATTTTAATTGTCCCAATTTTTCGCATATCAAGGCGCACCGAAGAGTAAAATTTTAAAGCCAAGCCGCCGGGAGTGGTTTCTGGATTACCAAACATCACCCCAATTTTTTGGCGAATTTGATTGGTAAAAATTACCGCTGTTTTGCTTTTGGCAATGGCGCCGGTTAACTTTCGCAGGGCCTGGGACATCAGCCGTGCCTGCACTCCCATCATCGAATCCCCCATCTCGCCCTCAATTTCCGCCCGCGGCACCAAAGCGGCCACCGAATCCACTACCACCACATCCAAACCGCCGGAACGAACCAGTGTCTCCACAATCTCCAGCGCCTGCTCGCCGGTATCGGGCTGGGAAATTAATAAATCATCAATGTTAACGCCAATGCCTTTCGCCCGTTCAGGATCTAGGGCATGCTCGGCGTCAACAAACGCGGCCATGCCCCCTCTTTTTTGCGCCTCGGCAATCACGTGAAGGCAAAGAGTGGTTTTCCCCGACGCTTCGGGGCCAAAAATCTCCGTCACCCTCCCCCGGGGAATGCCCCCCACCCCCAAAGCCAAATCAAGAGAAACGGAACCGGTGGGAATCGCTGGCACCGCCGCCACCCCCTCACTTCCTCCCAATCTCATAATCGCTCCTTTGCCGTACTGTTTCTCAATTTGCTCAATAGCTAATTTTACCGCTTCTTTCTTCGCCGCTTCCTGTTTTTTATCATCCATAACAAACCCATTTTGACACAAAAGTTATTAAAAAACAAGAACCAACAACTGTTATATTACTAAAGAACACAAACAGGAAACGAAAGAATAAATCAAAAATCAAAATGCAAAAGGCAATCCGCCAGCTGGCGGACAGAATCGATCTTCAATTTTCAATTTTTCCACCCAAGGCGGATCAGCCTTTGGCGGACATTTCTCAATTTTCAATCAATTTACATTTAGTCAATGACACAATTTTCAAATAAAACAGCCTTAAGAAAAAGGGAAATAAAAATGAAAATTAAACAAATGAAAATTCAATGAAAATTGTAAATTGTAAATTGAAAATTAAAAACAGATCCTGATTTCCATCAGGATGACGTTTACGGCAGGGTAACCTTGTTCGTTCATTCGCGTCTATTCGTTTCTCATTCGCGTTGATTCGCGTGTTTTAACAATTTATAATTTCCGTCTATGTTATAATTAAAACCAATCCAGGGGTGGCAGAGCGGCCAATTGCACTGGTCTGTAAAACCAGCGGGTTTCCCTTCGTAGGTTCGAATCCTACCCCCTGGACCAAAAAGCTCCAAATCCCAATCTACCAACCGTCGGACAGGATCAAAAATTAATTTTCAATTTTCATTTCTCAATTTTCAATCAATTTGCATTTAGTCAATGAGACAATTTTCAATCTGCCAGCTGGTGGATCAAAGAAAAGATCGTTTTTAAGAAAAAGAGTAAAAAAATGAAAATTGTAAATTGTAAATTGAAAATTAACGTTTATTCTATCCTTCAACTGGGGGGTAATAAAAATAACATTATACGATTCAGGACATGACCCTTGAGGAAAAACTAAACCTTATCACCCGCAACTGCGAAGAAGTTTTAACCAAAGATGAGCTGACTGCCCTTCTTGAAAGCGGCGAAAAGTTGCGCCATTATATTGGTTTTGAAATTTCCGGCAAAGTTCATTTAGGAACCGGCTTGGTGAGCATGGGTAAGGTGGCCGATTTTCTTAAGGCCGGCGTTGAATGTAATGTTTTCTTAGCCGACTGGCACACCTATATCAACAACAAACTTGACGGCAACTGGAAACACATTATTATGGTGGCCCGCGATTACTTTCAAGAGGCCATGGAGGCCTCCCTGGAATGCTTTGGCGTTAAAAGCGGAGCGGTTAACTTTATTTTGGCCAGCAACTTATATAAAAACACCCGCCACTGGCAAAACCTGATGGAAGTTTCCAAAAATGTCACTCTCTCCCGCGTAAAACGATCAATCACTATTGCCGGCAAAAAGGAAGGCGAAGCCATTGATTTTGCCACCCTGATTTATCCCCCTCTTCAGGTGGCGGATATTTTCACCTTGGGCGTTAATCTTGCCCAAGCCGCTATTGACCAAAGAAAAGCCCATGTCATCGCCCGTCAGGTGGCCAAAAAATTAACCATCTCGCCTCTTTTAAACCAAAAGGGGCAAAAAATTGCCCCCGTGGCTTGTCATCAGAACTTTGTTCTTTCCTTAGCCAAACCTGCCGTCTGGCCAATTGATAAAAATATGGACAAAGACACCTTCGCCACCGCCTTTAAAATGACCAAATCCAAGCCCAACTCGGCCATTTTTGTCCATGATTCTCCCGAGGCAATCAGGGAAAAAGTAGGCAAGGCTTTTTGCCCACCCGAAATTGATTTTAACCCGGTTTTAAACTGGGCCCGTTATCTTATCTTCTGGGGCGAAGACGAAGGGGAACTACCCGTTCACCGGCCGGCAAAATTTGGGGGGAATAAAACCTATTATTCTTATCGCGAGCTTGAACAAGACTACGCCCACGGCCATCTTCACCCCCAAGACCTGAAAACCGCCGTCGCCGACTGGCTAATTGTCAAGCTTGCTCCGGCCCGAAAACGCTTCGAAAAAGATCGGCCCAAAAAGGGGCTGGCTTTTTTGGAGAAAATTACCGCCCCAAAGTAAAGTCCTGAACTTTCCCCCAAGCGCGGTTAACCAAACCGGCAAGAATTTCATCGTTTTGGGCCAAAGAAGCAATTTCTTCTACTAATCCCTCTTTTGGATTTTGGATAATAAACATCTCCGCTCCCGCCAAAAGGCCTAATTTCACCGCTTCACTTTGAGAATAGCTCTTGCTTATCGCCTTCATATCAAGGTCGTCTAAAATAACCAGACCGCGAAAATCCAAGCGCTGACGCAAGATGGCATTAATAAAAATCGGCGATAGGCTTGAGGGGAATTTTGGATCAATCTGAGGATAAAGAAGATGAGTTACCAAAATACCATCGGGCTGGGGATCAACTTCGGCAAAAGGAGCCCAATCCATTTCTAACTCTTCGGCGGAAATATTAATTACCGGCAAAGCCTGGTGGGGATCAACCGTCGTGCGCCCTAAGGAGCCAGGGAAATGTTTGGCCACCGTTTTAATCCCCGCCTCCGAAAAGCCCTTAATCATCGCTTGCCCAAGGCTAACCACTCTTCCTTTATCCGCCCCAAAAGAACGCCCCTCTCGGGCAATAAAACTTTGCGGAGAATAGGCAATCTCCAAAACCGGCGCTAAATTAACATCAATTTGATGCCGTAAAAGCATCGTCCCCCGCGCCTTGGCAACTCGAAAAGCTTCGTTTTCATCAATAATGGCCGCCTGCGAAGGGTTGGGTGATTCGGCTAAACGGCTTACCTCTCCACCTTCCTGATCCACAAAAACTAATTGATCAGAGGAAATCTTAGCCAACGACTCGGGACCGGTAACCAAAAAACCGCCAAAGCCCTCTTTGGGGGAGATAATCAAAGAGCGAATCTTTTCGGCTAATTCCGGCTCTTTCTGGGTTTCTTTAATAATTTTACCAAAAGGGGAAAGTTTGGCTTCATCTTTTAGTTTATAAAGAGAAAATTCATAAGGATCGTTTGGAGGGTTAAAACGCTTCACCAGCTGACTTTCCTTAAAAGCTTGTTCTAAAAACGGCAAGCGGCCCTTTTCAAGCTCGCTCTGAAATTCCTTACTGACAAAAAGATAGTCAATTTTCTGCCATTTACCGCCTAATTTCCCCTCTCTAATTTGAGGATCATTTTCAATTTTATAAAACCATTCCGCCTTGGGAAAAGTAGCGTAGCGCTCATCTAATTTTAAGTCTAACCAGCAAAAGGGGTCGGTAGCTAAAACCGCCTCGGGGGGAACATTTTGCCGAATAAAAGCAAGCGCTTCTTTTTGAGGTTGAGTTTGTTTTAAGAAATAAACCCCCAAATTTTGCCCCGCCAAAAGAAAAATAAAAATAACCAGTAAGGCCAAAGAAAGGTGGGGAGAAAAATTAATCTTTAAACGCTGGCTAATGGTTTTTAAAACCAAAGGAATAGAAATTGCCCAAAAGGCAATTTGGGGAATAAGGTAAAATCCCAAAACCACCCCACCGCGGGCTAAAAAAAGAGTAAAAATAAAGCTTGCCAAAAAAAGAGCCAAGAAAATAAGGTTTTTTGCCTCCAAGAGAAGAAGAAAAGTAGCCCAAAGCCCCAAAACAGGAAGAATTTTATCGTAGCTTAACCAAGATATAATCGCCTGCCGGATATCGCTTTGGGGAGAAAGCAAACCCCCTCCGCCTCCTCTTCCCCCCTGAAAAAAGACCGCTTCAAGCAAAGAAACATGCTGGCGCTGGCCGGGAAACCAGGAAGCCGGCAAAAGCTCAATTTTAAGATAGGCCAAAAGGGGATAAAGAGCAACAAGAAAAAGGGCGGAAATAAGAAAAGAAGCCAAAAGAAACAATTGCGTTTTTCCCCTTCCCTGCCAAAAAGCAATCATTAAAAACGAAGGAAAAAAAAGAATGGCGATTTCTTTACTTAAAAAAGAAAGACCCAAGGATAGCCCGGAAAGAGCAAAAAACGGCAGTCTTTTTTTGGCCTGAAGTAAAAGGTAAAAAGAAAGAAGCAACCAGAAGGTGGCCAAATTATCCAAAAGCACTTGACGGTGGTAAGTAATTGCCAGCGGGGAAAAAGCAAAAATCAGGCTTCCCAAAAAAGCCCATTTTTTACTTTTGGTTAATTTTTTCAAAATAAGAAAAAGAAGCAGGTTAGTAAGAGCGGCAATAATCACCATTAAAATCCGCGTTGAGTGAAGAGAAAAACCAAAAGTAAACGGCCCGCCGGTTAAGGCCTGCCAAAGACCGATTTGCAGCCAGCCAAAGGGAGGATGATCATACCAATAAGTGTAGGGAGAAAGCTGGCCAAATTTTACCAGCCACCAGCCTTGGGAGGTATAAATTCCCTCATCGCCAATAAATTCTGGATAGCCAAAAAGATTAATCGCGTGAGTAAGGCAGGTTAAAACAACCACCAAAATCGCCCCGGCGTTTTTTTTGAAAAAATTGGCAGGAAACATAATCACTTACCCCAATATTGGTAACTAAATTATAATCATTTTCTTCCTAACAAAAGTTAGGAAAAATGTAGCTAGTTAAAATTCAAAATTTAAAAGTCAAAATTCAAAAGTAGAACAAAAAACTTTTAACTTTGATCCGCCGGCTGATGGATTCGTCAGAACCTATCCTGAATTTAATTCAGGAATGACGGCCACGATTAGCGTCATTCTGAACTTGATTCAGAATCAGTTAGATCCTGTCCGCCAGCTGGTGGATCAAAATTCAAAACTAAAAATCAGTAATCCGTAACAGGTAACTCGTAATACGTAATTATCAAAGACAGAATTATTTTTTTAATTACGAGTTACTGGTTACCAGTTACGGGTTACTAACTTTTTGCATTTTGACTTTTGAATTTTGAATTGTATTGCCCTAATTAACCCCGACTTCTTGCATTAACTCTCTCTCTTTTAACATCTAATCATTTACGTCTTATCGTTTAGGTATATCATACCATTTCGGTGAACATTAAGATGTTCAGTTTTTTCCCAAGAAAGTTGGCTTAAGAATTGGCGCTTAATTGCCCGCAGCGTCGCAAAACAAATAACAAATTGATAAGGAAAATAATAAAGGAAAAATTTAAGATAAAGCAAGGGAGAAAATTTAAGCTGATAGTATTTTTTAAGCTCCCAAAGGCCAATTAAAGAAATTCCCCATTGGGTAAGCAAAAAATAACCGGGGAAATAAGAAAAAATTGCCACCCAAAGAGGAGTGGTGGCCAAAAACGATAAAAAGGGAGTGAGAAGAAGCCAAAGAGTGTTGAAAACCTGAATAAAAGGATAAATTAAAAGATAGGCGATAATAAATTTTTGCTTGGGGTCTTTTAATTTCTTCCAGTCTCCTTTTAAGAAAACCTGAAGATAGCCCTGATGCCAACGGGTGCGTTGCTTAATAAAGCTTGACAAATTAGGAGGTGTTTCCTCGCGGGTCGCCATTTGCTCATCATAAATAACGGCAGTTTTGCGATTATTAGCCGAAAGGCGTACCCCAATTTCCGCATCCTCGGTTAAACAAGCGGTATCCCACCCTTTGGCATCCTTAATTATTTCTCTTTTAAAAAAAACCGTATTTCCCCCTAAAGGATTAGCGCCCAAACGGGAAAAAAGAGGTAAAATCGACTTAAACCAAAAATAATACTCAAGGCAATTAAAAGGTGAGAACCAGTAAGAGGGCACATTAACCAACTGAACCCCGGACTGAATAATATCCACCTCTTCTTCCAAAAATTTAGTGTTTACCGCGTTAAGAATTTCCGGATGGGGTTCGTCTTCGGCGTCAAAAATGGCGATCACATCCTTTTGACAGTATTCTAAGGCGGCGTTAAGGCTTTCCGGCTTACTATTGGGATAATTTTTGTAAACCAAAAGATTAAAATTAGGGGGAAGATGATTAAGACTTTCCAAAATTTTCCCCACCGTCTTGGTATCATCATCGCGAGCCACCACCAAAACTTCAAAAAGATTTTTGGGGTAGTTTATTTTTTTCACCGCCGCCAAAGTTTGGGCAATCACTTTTTCCTCGTTTCTCACCGGAATAATTAAAGAAAAAGAAAGTCGGGGCGCGGCAATTTTTTTTGGGATGCGAACTTTCTCCAAGTTTTTTGGTGTTAGCCAGGAAGAAAGCATCGCCCAAGAAGCAAAACCGCCTTGCAGCAAAAGAAAAACACTAACCAAAAAAATTAAGCCGGCAAAAAAACCACCCTGAAGAAAAAGGCTAATCGCTAAAGCCAAAAAAATACCAATGGTGCTGATTATTAAGGTTTTTTTCATAAGCCATAAGTTAATCTTTTGCAAATTACCAAAGATAATAATAATTTTTAAAATTTTAAAAAGGGACGGGGAGGCAAGGCCAAGAAAAAGGAAAAATTGATCACGCAACTGTGATCATTTTCCAATTTCTTGGACACTTGGCCTCCCCGGGGGCCGAAAGAGCTTGTTTTAGCTACCTGTCCGCATTGAAAGTGATAACAATACCACTTCCATCGGAATTCTCGCAGAGCACTACCGTGCCTCTTTCAATGACAACTCTTTGCAGAGCGTCATTGAAAATACCACCTTCCCAACTCGTCAAGTCATAAACCCCTTGACCAAGGGTAACGAGCTTTTCAGCCTCAACTTGGTTCCACACACCAGGAGGACCCCATCGTTGGAATAGAAATTCCGCTTGCGATCCTTCCGGTATCCTGATGAGACTTACTAGCCCATTGCCTCGCCCATCCCAATCAGGACGATCGCTTAGGATCTGAACATCAGATCTTTGGCGAAGATCCTCAGCAAGGGAAAATTCTTTCCCTGCTAGTTTGGAAGCTGGTTGGGTTGGTTGCGACGGTAATTCTGTTGGCGCTTGAGCTTGAGATGGTGCTGGCGTATTCTGTGGCTGTTGCAGAGGAAGCGTCACTACCGCTTCGGGTTGAGGCGACGGGACCGCTGCCGGAGCAAACGAGACTTTTCCATCGGTTCCGATGGAAAAGCTCCACCCGCGCGGCTCCTGGTCGTTCTCGTAGAGAACAACAGTGCCCTGCCGGCAACTGGCGACTTTAGGATCAGGAAAGACCCAAATAGCTTTCGCCTGGTCATTCCAGAATCCTTCATGTCCACCGGGACGACCGCCAAACTCACCCTCCAGAGAGTAGTACCGTGAACCCGGATCGGGGTTGCAAAGAAGAAGATAATCCTCTGTTGCTCCCTCTTGCCAGGTTTGACGAAGTTCTACCTCTTCTCGACTCTGTTGCCAGCGCTGATCACGCCGCAACACCACACACCACCCCTCCGGGACAAGTACCGCCGAAGCGTTACTCCACACCCCTTCAGGTGCAGTCCCAAGGTCAACAAAAACCGTCTCGCAACAAGCGGATGCCGTTTCGGCAACTGCTGCTGAAGCTGGCTCTGTTGACACCATCGGCGTTACCGTCGCCTCTACCAAAGTCGGTACTGTTGGCAAAAGTGTCGCCGTTGAAACTTGTTCTGCTGACGACACCGCTACCGGTGATACCGACCTTGGCCACGCAAAGTAGATTGTTGCCCCAATGGCAACAAACGCAATAACCCCGAGGGTTATTGCTAACCACATTAATTGCTTCTTCGTCATCTTCCTTTCTCCTTTCTTTCGGCCCCGCCAAAAGGCAAAATTTTTTGCCCCTTAGCGGGGACGAAAAGTTAAAAGGAGATCTTTCGGCCCTCTCTTTCAAAGTGCTAATTCATTAAATAAAAGTTAAGGCTAATCTTAACTTTTTAATGAATTGGCCGAATTCTATCATAAATAATAATATTAGTCAAGAGTTATAGGTCGCACTTCAATATATTGAAGTGGAAAGAAAACGGAGGTAATTTAGACTTAAGAAGATTTTTTCTCCAGATAAATTTCGTCCAACCAAAAAGTAGCCGGGATGCCCTGACTGTCTTTAATAAGAAGACCGCTTATGCTCTGATCGGCCGCTCCCAAAGCGTTTAGGGGAATTTTAATCTCCTGCCAATTATTAGGCTTAATAAATTCGGCAAGAGAAACTTCTTTTAATGGTTGGCTATTCTGGTCAACCACTTGCGCCACTAAACCGACACCAGGGCTGGCCTTAAGAGAAAAAACCAAATTTTGGTAAGAAGAGGTTTCCAGGAAAAGATAACTGCTTAAATAAAAAGCACCATAGGGTTTGTTAATGGCCACCTTAATGGCCTTTTGCCCCCGAAAAATATTTTCTTCATTTTGAAGATCAACTTGGGCGTCCCAAGAAAGATCCACGAAAGCATTTTCTAAATTATCAGCATAGATAACCAGATTTTGAGTTGCCGGCGGTAAAGCTATTTCCTGAATCGTTTTTTCACGCGCCAGAGCGTTTTTAACAATTTGGCCATAAGCCGAGGGGGAAAAATTTATATTGTTTGCCAGAAGGCAAGGGCAACCACTATCATGAAAGTTCCAAGCCGTCCAACTTAAAGAAAAACGATCGGCTAAAGAAAGCAGTGCCTGAACTGACTCTTGACTCATCGGCGGATAACCATCAGCGCCAAATTCTCCCAAAAAAACCGGATAAAAACGAGCAATTTTGCCAAAAATACTCTCAAATTCACCCGCCTTATTATAAGGATTTGTCCGGTAGACAATATTTTCATAAGGAAGGGGGTTATCAAGATAGGAATTAATTTCTCGTCCCCATCCCAAGCCGGTAACCATAATCAAACTTTTGGGATGAACTGCCCGAATCGTCTCTACCAATTTTTGATTAGCCTGCCAAACTGCGACGCGGCTAACATCATGGGGTTCGGCCAAAACATCATAAATTACCGCCGGCTCGTCCTGATAACGTCGGGCAATATCCTGCCACATTAAGTAAGTCTGCTCGTTGGGAAGGGATTCATTTTTACCAATCCAGGGGTTTAAAACAACATAAGCCTTATTCTTCTTGGCCGGCTCAATAATGGCCCGGTTGAGTTTGTCAAAAAAAGCCTCCGAATCTTTAAAATAATCATCCTGATAAATACGCGTGCGAATAACATTTGCCCCCCATTTTTGGTTTGCCTCCTCAATTGCTTTTGGAAACCAGGCTTCCTCGACCCAGCTAAGGCAACAAAGATTAACGCCACGTAAAATTACCGGCTGACCATCTTCGTTAACAATAAACCGTCCTTTTGTCGCCAACCAAGGCAAAGATTCTTCTTCTGGTCCAAAAGAAGAGGTTTCTATATTTTCTTTAGCAGGGAATGGGGCTAAAGGCGAGGAAAACTTAAAGGCTAAAAAGAAAAGAGGCAAAAGCGGCAAAAAGTAAAGCAAAATTCGCAAAAAACGGGAAGAAACTAATTTCTTCATTTAAAACCAATTATACCAAAAAGAAAGGGGAACGGGGAGAGGAGGACCAAACAACAAGAAAAAAAAGAAAGCGCCATTGCTTTCCAGCTTGTCTTTGGATTATCCTCTCCCCCAAATAAGCGGTTTTTAACCGTTAGTCATCGCCAGGACTGCATTTAGTCCTTCGATAATCTCTGTTCTTGCGGCGCCACCAATTGTGCCGTCGCTAGCAACTCGGCTTTTCACCGCTTCAATTAGCTCTTCCGGCGGTCGGCTATTTGTCATTACTGTTGGGATTTCGTCCCCATAGGTGTCCATTATCTGCCAGCAGATACTATGTATCTTTTGGCAAACACATCTCGTGAAAAAGACATCATCAGCACTGGAGCCAAAAAGAATAGCCGCCTTCTGCAAACAACAAGTAAGTGTCGCTCCTTCCTTCTGTCTGTGGCTATTGCCCTTATGCCCCTGAAGACTGTCTCTGGCTCTGGCTAAACCCGACATTTTCCTTCTCCTTTCTAGAGAAAAAATGTGAGAACCAACTCGCCGCCCTGTTAAAGAACCTCCTTTCTTCTTCTTTTGAAGAAAAAGGTAAGCTGATTATAACACCTATTTTATTTTTTTGCCAAACCTTTCTTGAGAATTGCGAATCACTTTCTCCCGATGCTGGTTGCGGCAGTCGGGAAGGGGCAGGGTATAGGCCAAGAAGGGCCTTGAGGTGCGGCCGTTAATCGAAAGCTTGGTTAAAACCTGAAAACGGTCCAGGGAGATAAGATCGTTTTCGTCATAATCAGGGGCAAATTCCCGCGCCAGAACATGGGCGTCTTCATTGCCTACCACGAAAGAAACCAAGGAGCCAACATTGCCAAAAATAGCGCTTTGCAAAGACGGCTCCAACTGGGCCATATATTGGTTGGCGAAAGTCAAATTAAGACGGTATTTACGCGCCTCGGAGAGAATTTTAATGAAGGAGGTGGTGGCAAAATTTTGAAATTCATCAACATAAAGATAAAAATCGCGGCGGCTTTCCTCCGCTTGGTAAACCCGGCCCATGGCCGCCAGCTGAACTTGGGTAATCAGCATCGCTCCCAAAAGGGAAGAGTTATCCTCACCTAATTTCCCTTGGGATAAATCAGCCAAAAGAATTTGCCCTTCATTCATTATCTTTTCCAAATTTATTTTTGACTGTGGCGTCTGGATAATTTTGCGAATTAAAGGCGAGGAAACAAATTGACCCACCTTATTCAGGATAGGCGAAATGGCTTCCTCACGCAGACGGTCGGGCATTTTCCCAAACTCATTTTCCCAAAAAGAACGCAAGGTAGGGCTTTCCAAACGGCTCACTACCTTTTGCCGAAAGCCGGGCTCGGTTAAGATTCTCACCACATCAACCAAGGTTGTTTCGGGAATTTCCACCAAGCTTAAAAGGCTGTTTCTTAAAATATGCTCTAAGCGAGGTCCCCAAGAATAACCGTAAAGCTTTTGAAAAATGGCGACAATGCCAGAGGCAACCAGTTCTTTTTGCTCTTTATTTTGCACCTCAAGAGGATTAAGGGGGTAAGTGTATTCACGATCGGCGGGGTTAAAATAACAAACATCATTAAGACGAGAGGCAGGAATATAATCCAAAAGAATATTAATTAAATCGCCATGGGGATCAATCACCGCCACCCCTTCTCCATTTCTAATATCCGAGATGGCCATATTGGCAATCAAGGTTGATTTGCCGGTGCCGGTTTTCCCGATGGTGTAAAAATGCAAGCGCCGGTCGGCTTTTTTCAAGCCAAAATTGATAACCTTGTTTTTAAATTCGGTTTTGGCAAAAAAGCAAACCGTTTTTTTCTCCTCCTTGTCTAAGTTCTCCGCCACCGGCAAGTCGGCCGGTGCCTGGGTGATAAGGGTCCGGCCCCATAAAATATTGGGTAAATTAATTTTTCCGCTGGGAAGATGCCACAAAGCGGCAATTTCGGCCAAATTTAAAACTGACGCGCTTCGGGACGGCTGGCAGGCAACAATTTTTTGCCAAAGTTTTTTCCGGTTTAAAAAATTCGGCTTCTTAGGAACAAGGCCATTCCCTTTGGGGTGGGAAAAAATGCCAAAACTTCCCGCCAGCTCTTCTAAAACCTCATCATGCGAAGCGGCTAAATTAATCGCCGCCGCCAAGGGCAGTTTTTCCGCTTTTTTTTGTAAAAGCGCCTGATCAGGATGGGGCGAATAAGAACCGTCAGGGTTTTTAACTCCTTTGACAATTTTCTCGTTGAGGTTTTTGGCAAAAGATCTTGGGGCCGGGGTAAGAATAATTTGAAAATAGGCCCGCGCCTGGGGATCTTTAACCTTGGCAAGGGTGGAAAGAATTGAGGCAAGGGGGTCAACATCGGTAAAATCAGCGGCCGTTTTCAGAGGATAATAATTGCCCTCCGTTAAGGCCATTTTCACAAAGGGAAAAGGCTTGGAGGAGGAAGCCACTTCCAAAAAAGGATTTTGGCTAAGATTTATTAAGACATCAGGATAGTAGGAAAGAATTTGACTTTGGAAAAAATTAAGCTTTTCGGTGGGGACGCCAATAGAAAAATAAATTGTTTGCTCTTTCAAAAAGATAATCAGCGCCAAAAGGGGCTTTTGGGAAGAAAAAAGGGAGAAAAGCGATCTTTTTTGATTGCGAGCCAAATTGGCCAAAAGCGCCTCCATCGGCTCGGTGGTATATTCGTTATTTTTGGGAAGACGCAATTCCAAAAAAGAAAGTTGATTTTCTTGAGCCATACCGCCATCAATTATTATTTTTTTAAAGACTAATTTTTACTCCTTTGGAAAGCTTTTTTGGTTTCTTTCTTAAGCTCCTCCGCTAAGGCATTAATTTCCAAAAACATTTTTCGCTCCTCGTCGTTCATTTCCGGCCAATTTTCCCTGATAATCTGACCCAGCGCCCAAGACATCTTTTTCTGGTTTTGAAGAATTTTCTTCTTCGCCTCTTCCTCGGCTATTAAGCTCTGAAGCGGAGAAAACAAGTTAGTCTTTCTTTTCATCCTAAAATTAATTTTAGCAAGTTTAGCAACGGCGCGCAAGCGGAAAGCGGTTATTTTTAATTCATCTTGACAAAAGTAATGCATTATATTAAAGTTAATGTATTATGCAAATCGTTTCCATTACCCGCCAGGGGCAGGTAACCATTCCCGCGCCAATAAGAAAGACATTAGGATTAAACCGCTACCCTAAGGCAACGGTTCGTTTGGAGGATAAAAAAATTATTATTGAACCAATCCCCGATCTTCTGAAATTAGGAGGAATTTTAAAAAATAAAAAAATTAAGGGAAAATCAGTTAAGGAAATTATTAAATTAGAGGAAGAAGCGATTGCTGCGGCGGTAAGTAAAAAGCACTAACAGATGGCTAAATATATTGTGGATACCAATGTTTTTTTAAGATTTCTTCTTAAAGACAACGAAGAATACTTTAAAAAAGCAAGGCGGTATTTTCTTCGGGCAAAAAAACATCAAATCACACTTATTCTTCTGCCGGTGGTAGTTCTGGAAATTAACTATGTTCTTAAAGGGGTTTATTCTTTATCCCGTCAGGAAAGCGCAAAAATTTTGTCTTCTTTATTAAAATCGCCATTATTGATGGTAAAAGAAAGAAAAACCCTAATTAAAGCGGTCGATAGTTATGAAAAAATAAATATTGACTTAGCGGATGTTTATCTTTCTGCCGCCGCTCAAGAAGAAAACGCTAAAGTGCTTTCTTTTGATAAGGATTTTGAGAAAATAAAATAGAGAAAAAGACGAGATGATGGGAAAAAAGTTTACCAAGAGAATTGAAGACTTTACCTGCGAGGTTTGCGGGGCCAAAGTGAAAGGCACCGGCTTCACCGACCATTGCCCTCAATGCTTGGTGGGCAAGCACGTTGACGTTTTCCCGGGCGACAGAAAAGCCGCTTGCGGCGGCCTGATGAAGCCGATGGGAGCATTACGGCAAAAAGGAAAATGGCGCATTTTCTACCGCTGTCAAAAATGCGGCTTGGAAAAGTTTAATCAAGCCAGCCCCAACGATAATTTCCAAAAAATCATCGCCCTCTCCTCACGACCAATAAAAACCCTCAAGTAAGCCAGCCCCCTTTTCCCCTCACCAACCTATTTCTCAAACCAAAAATAATCTTGACATTCCTCCTCAAAATCCTTCTTGGAAAAATTAATAATTTTATCTGCCCTTGCCCGGGAAAGATTAAAAGCCTGCCACGAGGAAAAAAAAGAAGAGTTTTTTTCTTGAACGCGCTCATAAAGCTGGCAGGCAAAATCTTTTCTTAATTTCTCATCGGCGATATCCAGTATTTTAATCGTTTGGGGTAAGGCATCGCTGGAAAGGCTGCGCAAATAAAAAACATCTAAATCTCCGGTTTGGTAAAATCGCTCGAGATTGCGTCGGACAACAAAAGCCTCCGGATTAAGAAAATTCATTACCGCCAAAAAAAAGATAAGGGAAAGAAAAACATGATAGGCAAAATTCTTCTCCTCCTGATCTCTATGAATCTTATAAAGCAAGAAGCCAAAAACCACCGCCAAGAAAATGATAAAAACATGGCTGTATAATCTTAAGACTGTAAATCCATAAGCTTGTTCATATAAGGATAAGCGCCGGAGAGCGGAGGCCATAATTAAGCCTACTTGAATAACCAGCGCCGTCCCCAAAATTTTAAATTCCCTAAAATGGGCGGCTTCTTTTTTAACCACATATTTTTCCACCCCTAAAAGCAAAATAAGAGAAATAGCCGCCACCGCGATTAACTCAAAAAAACCACGCCGCGCGTATTCGGCGTAAGTAAAACCTTGAAGAGAAATGTTTGCCTTGCCCCCAAAAAGATAAGTTAGCTGAAAAAGAATAAAAACAAAGAAGAGAAGATTAATCAAACCAAGTAAAACCGCGCTTTCCAGTTTTTCCAAGCGGCAAGTCCTTGGCTTAGCAATAACCTGATTTTCCTTCTCTTCAAAAGCGTAGCGATAAGCGCCAATATAAAAAAGGGTCAGCGCCAAAACTAAAAATAATCTAAAAATTATTTCCGGCTTAATGTCAAAATTAATTAAACCGGAAACATATTTATGGAAAACCAAATCCGCGGAAGAAAAAAGAAGTAAAAAAACCACCAAAAAGGGAAGCGCCAAGAAAATACCCTTTAAAACCTGCCGTAAGACTTTTCCCTTGTTTTTCGCCGACGGTTGGAAAAGATCGGCAAGCGTTTGAAAAAGGGGGGGAATAAATTTAAAAGGCAGAAAAAATATTTTAAGATAATCTTTAATTAAAAAGTTTCTCAACTTCTTGCCGGAAAACACTTCGGCAAGAATTAATAATAACAAGAGCGAGGCGACAATATTAAGAAAAGTAAGCAAAAGGCTGGCGCGGACAAAAACCATCGCGCTAAAAAAAAGGAGAGGAAGAAGAAGCCAAAAAATATTTTTTTCTACCGGTTTTTTGAAAAAACGGGCCATTAGCCAAAGCCCAGCGGTTAGCAAAAAAACATAGAGAGGAAAATTAATGCCGGGCGCCTTGGCATAAAAAAGATAATCAAAAAGCGCCCCCAAAACCAAAGCCACCGCCGTAATAATCCTTGCCTTGTTTAAGCTTTTAAACGCGCCATTTTTAGCCTTCATAAAACAATTAAACAAGCTTTCTTGCAAAGCTTCAACTAATTTCACAAGCAAGGCAAAAATCCTTGCTAAAAAACCCCATCCGCCATCACAAAAATTCCTGTTTTTTTTACAAAGCAAACAAAAATAACCAACAAAAAGCGTTAATCACTTACTAAATTTCTCAGTCGGGGCACTGGGACTCGAACCCAGAATCACACGCACCCCATGCGCGTATGTTAGCCATTACACCATGCCCCGATTCTTTTTTGATTTTACCACAAAAACTCATTTCGTAATTTCGCAACTTCCTAAATTGACTAGCCTTGAACCTCGGGAAAAATTTTCCTCCCCCGTCCAAATATATTACTATATAATATTACTATAGACACTAAATTACTATGTAGTAATTTAGTAAAACTAAAATTTAGCTTAATAACCCTAAAAACTGGTGGGCTTCGGGCTTTTATACTCTCTTATAAAGCTGAATCGCTAAATTGTTAAACTGCAAAATTGCTTTGGAAATTTAAAATAAAAATAGAGCAAAGACTATGGCTCAAAACGCAAAAATCAATCCGCCAGCTGACGAATCAAACCTAAAAAGTAAATCTTTAAACTTAAAAAGTTTTAACATTTGCCATGTAGTCCTGCCTTGCCGGCAGGCAGGCCGATGTGGTCAGCCAGTACAGGCTCTTGATAAAAAGAGAAAGATGTGATATTTTAGCCCCAAGATGAAAAATCTTGGACTTCTTCCAAATATTTTCTCAGAAATTTATCTTTTATCATTGGTTATTTTCCAACAACTAGTTTATTAAACCGCCTAAAAGGCGGTTTTTTGTTTTTAGAACGATCAGGAAATCTAATGACAAGTAAAGAAAACAAAACAAGTACCGAAGTCAAATTTACTTTTAACGAATTCCCTCCTGGTTATGTCCGTTATCCAGTAGTGCCCTCTAAAGAGGTGATGATTAAATATCAACAAGTTAAATGCCAAATCCCAGCTAGATTTGGAACTCTCCTAATTAACCCCTCTAAATTTGCTCACCCCTCTCGTCCTTACTTTTATGATGTCAGTAACCTTAATTTTGCTGTTAATGTCTATACTCAAGCTGAAGTTACTCTTACCGATAAGAGTGAAATAATTATTGATCCCTCAGTAGAACGACCTTTAATTGCACAACATGCTGCAGAACTCATCCGTAAAGCAACTGGTGTAGAAGAAATCGGTTTAAAAATCAATGTCCGTAGCGATTTCAAAACCAAACACGTTGGGCTAGCGACAAGCGCAGCTATTCAACATTCGGTAGCTTATGCGGTTAATAAAGCCTTAGGAGAACCATTATCAAGGGAACAATTAGTGACCTATCTTGCCCAGAATAATGCGGAGGAGTCTGATAAACCTGGCTTTCTAATTTCTGAACCTAGCACCGGTGGTTTGGGGGCAGTCTGTCTTTGGGGTGGCGGTGTTGTATTTTTGGGAGATGAAATGAAAATTGTTGGTCAGACCAAGATACCAGAGAACTATACCTACGTTTTAGGACTTCCTTCAGTTTTAAGGGAAGAAAGAATTGAAGAAATTGAAGATAATTATGCCCGAGTTGTGGCTCACCACGATAAGGTTGATAGAGAATGGGGAACTACTAAGAAGGAAATGGTCGAAAATGAATTAATTCCAGCCTTTGAAAAGAATAATATTAAAACCATTGGCCGTATCGTTTTTGATTATACCCTAAATCGTTATGGAGACGTTCAAACAGCATTTGACTTAACTTGTCCTGGAGTGCCAATGGCAAAATACATGAACAGTTTAAAAAAACTGCAAACGAACGAGGAGATTATATCTGCTTTCGTCTCAAGCACTGGTCCCAATATTGTTATCCTGACCACGAAGCCAGAAATTGCGGCAGATCATCTAATTAGTTTAGGTATAGAAAATATCCTTTATTTACATCCAGATAATGTTGGGGTAACCTACGAATGTCGCTAAATATAGGCACGATCCTTATTTAAAAAATTGCATAATTTTTTTATGGCAGATAACTTTATTTTTAAAAAAGGGGCTAACGCTATTCTTATAGATGAAAAAGGGAGAGTCTTATTAGGAAAAAGAGCTAAAGGAATTGAGGCTAAGAAATGGTCTTTAATTGGGGGTAAGCCAGAAGAAAATGAAACCATGGAAGAGGCAGTGGTGAGAGAGGTAAAGGAGGAAATTTTAGTTGACTTTAAGCCATTTTTTTATCGAATATTTAGGGGTGTTAATAAGGAAAAGGGAGTGAAGTGGTTATCTTCATATTTTATTGGATATATTAGAAGTGACGAGATACCAGACAACTATGATAAAAATGAATTAGCCGAACTTAAATTTTTTTCTAAAGAAGAATTAGTTGATTTAGAGATTGCTTTTGACCACAAAAGGGTGCTCAAAGCTTTTTTTAAAGACTATTCTTTAGGATTGATAGTCTCAGTTAGAGATAAAAACAATAAGAACTAAAAATGACAGTCGAAAGAAAAGAACAATATTTCTCAACAGAACCGAAAAATGATGTTATTTTCCCTATATGCGAAAAAGTAGTCTGGGTAAGCGGATATGGTGGAGCCGGAAAATCAACTCTGGCCAAATTTCTTCAGAACGAACGTGGTTACACGAGGTGTGATTTGGGGCCTTGGGTTAGGAAGCTTTATAGAGAAGAAATAGAGGGAAAGGACGAAAAAATTCCCCCTTTCTTTGACTGGATATGGGATAAGGTAAGCATAATGGGAGATGCCCGATTTTCTCTGTGGGTCTTGAAAACATATGTCCGTGCAAACCCGGATGTTTTATTAGCCAAAAAGGTAGTCATTCCGTCCGCAAGATCCAAAGAGAGCGTCAATTTTTTAAAACAATCTTTTCCTAATGCCACCCAATTTTTGGCTGTTATTGATTGTGATCAAGAAACTCGTGCCAAAAGAATTAGCCAGCGGATGATAAAGGCAGGTGAGACCTCAAATTATAGTTTAAATGATCTTAAGAAACGTGATAGCTTGGAAGAGCGAACTGGCATTAGAGAGGTTTTTCAAATTGCCGATGTGATTATCAAAAATGAAGGTAGTTTAGAGGAATTTATTCAAGTAATTAGCTCGCTTTTCCCCGAATAGAATAGCTAAACATTTCTGGGCTTCCCTACGTCGGATACCACAAAAACTCATTTCGTAATTTCGCAACTTCCTAAATTGACTAGCTTTGAACCTCGGGAAAAATTTTCCTCCCTCCGCTCAAATATATTACTATAATATTACTATAGACACTAAATTACTATGTAGTAATTTAGTAAAACTAAAATTTAGCTTAATAACCCTAAAAACTGGTGGGCTTCGGGCTTTTATACTCTCTTATAAAGCTGAATCGCTAAATTGTTAAACTGCAAAATTGCTTTGGAAATTTAAAATAAAAATAGAGCAAAGACTATGGCTCAAAACGCAAAAATCAATCCGCCAGCTGACGAATCAAACCTAAAAAGTAAATCTTTAAACTTAAAAAGTTTTAACATTTGCCATGTAGTCCTGCCTTGCCGACAGGCAGGTTTGCCATTTGCCATTTGCGTTTTGAGATTTTATTATATTTTGATCACAATTTTTATCAGAATAACAAATATCGTTAGTCTGCCATAAATTTAACCGTCATTTATTTCTTTCACCATATAAGTTTCTTCAAGGTGATATCCATGCCGCCGGTAGTATTCCCGCGCTCCCACGCCGGCAATAACCGCCAAACGAAAATAACCCTTATCTTTGGCAATTTTTTCCGCTTTTAGCAAAAGCTTTCGGCCCAAGCCCTGATGTTGAGAGGCTTCCTTTCTCTTCCCTCCCAAAGGCAGAGCCTGACCATAAGTGTGGAGTTCGCGGACAAGAGCCGCTTTTTCCAAAGAGGCAAAAATTGCCGCTTCCTCTTGGGGTAAGAATAAACGCAGGAGAGAATAAAGCCGATTGTCTTGATCAACGAAGCTTAAAAAATTTTCTTGGCCGCCGCTAACTTGATATTCCTCCTTATTAAAAAACAGTTTTCCCTGCCTTTTTTCTCCCCCTACTTCTCGACAGCGAACGCACCGGCAGGTAATTCCCCGTCGTTTTGCTTCTTTTTTCACAATTTGGCGAAGATGAGATTCACGGTAGCCGGCGGCGATATCGCCCTGAGGGATATCCCGACCCAAACGCTCAATTCTCACCCAAGGGGGAACAATTTCTTTTATTCTTGCTAACAACTCCACTAATTCCTCAAGGCGATAAGGGATAAATTCTCCCCTTTGCCACCAAGAGTAAAGCTTGGTTTGGGGTAAAACCACCGTCGGGTAAATTTTTAAAAAATCGGGACAAAAATGAGGATCTTGAAAAACAATTTGAAACATCTGAAAATCTTTTTCCAAGCTGGAGCCGGGTAAGTTAGGCATCAAATGATAGCAGATTTTAAAACCCGCTTGACGCAAAAGTTTGGTTGCCTCGGCTGTTTTTTTAACTTGATGACCACGATTGGCTTTTAACAATACTTCATCGAAAACCGACTGCACTCCCAAAGCCACTTTAGTCACTCCCAAAAGACGTAAAAATTTTATTTCTCCATCATCAATTAAATCCGGCCTTGTCTCAACGGTTATACCAATAAGGCGTTGGCTAGCCTTTTCGTTTTGACGCTGGGCTTCCTCCAAACTCACCGCTTTCCTCCCGTTAGCGGCTTCAAAACAAGCCTTAATAAAATCTTCCCGATAAGGGCGGGGGTAGAAAGAAAAAGTCCCCCCCAAAATAATTAACTCAATTTTTTCAACCGGATGGCCCGATTGCCGCAAAGTTTCTACCCGATAAGAAAACTGGGCGGCCGGATCATAGCCAAGCCTTATTGCCCGCCTCACCGCCGGCTCATCGTCAAGATAGCTTTTAGGAACATTTTTTTGCGAAGGGCAATAAACACAGTGGCCCGGACAAGGATACGGTTTAGTCGCCACTGCCACCGGTGCCACGCCGGAAAGAGTTTTTTGTTTCTTTTGTAAAAGAAGCTTAAAAAGTTCTTCGTCTTCCTTAATTTTCCTCTTTTTAACCAAATTCTGATAAGAAGCCAACAACTGATACTTCTTGGGAAAAGGCTGCCCGGTTTTCTGGGAAAAAGCGGCTTCCGCCTGCCGCAGGGAAAGATAATCTTTCCTTTTACTTTTCAAAAGCTGGTAAACAATCTCCTCGATATCATTCATAAAAGTATCAAAATATTGATATACTACTAATAAAATCTCAAAACGCAAATCTCAAAACTCAAAACTACAACTCAAAACGCAAATCTAAAAAGTAAATCTTTAAACTTAAAAAGTTTTAACATTTGCCATGTAGTTTTGACATTTAACATTTAAGCTTTGAGTTTCTATTATATAATGAACTACCAAAAAGAGCTAAAAAAACAGCTGGAAAAAGCCCTTAAAAAAGCCCTTGGCCAGGAAAAGAAAGTTGCCGCCATTTTCTCCGGCGGCATTGATAGCGCCTTGCTTGCCTATAGCGCCCATAATCTAGGCTGTCAAGTGAGCGCTTTCACGGTGGGAACAGCGCAAAGCCAAGATATTAAGTTTTCCCAAAAAATCGCTACCCCTTTTACCAGAAAAATTAAAATCGCTCGCCCCGAAGAAATTAAAAAAGCGGCTCAAAAGGTTATCGCCATTTTATCCCAAAATCAAATTAAATTGGATTTAATGCAAGTTTCTCTTGCCACCGGCCTTTTTTTAACGCTTAAAGAAATAAAAAAAGAAGAAATTGGGGTTGCTTTTTCCGGGCAGGGCGCCGACGAGCTTTTTGCCGGTTATTTTAAATTAAGAAAAATAACCAACCAGGCAATTTTGGATCAGGCGATCAGAAAAGAAACCCAAAGGGCCTTATTGGTTGACCAAAAAAGAGACCGGGCCATCGCCTCTTCTTTGGGAATTAATCTTAAAACTCCTTATCTTGATCCCGATTTTATCGATTTTGCCTTAAAAATCCCCATTGAGGAAAAAATAACTAAAAACTTTGAGGGGGAACCTATTGATAAAAACCTTTTAAGAAGCTTAGGAAAACAAATAGGGTTACCGGAAGTAATTTTTAGACGTCCAAAAAAATCCTTTCAATATTCCACCGGCATTCAAAAAGAAATTAAAAAAGAAGTGCCTCTTCCTCGTGAAGTTAGCGTTTAGGCGATTGCCGTTTACGCCGGGCTTTGCCGCCCATACCGGCCTTTCGTCTTTCCCGTTCCCGGGGATCACGGGTTAAAAAGCCCGCCTTTTTAAGAACCGCTCGATATTTTTCCCTGTCAAAACTTGATAACGCCCGCGCTATGCCGTGGATTGTTGCTTCAAGCTGGCCGTTAGGTCCACCACCAACCACCTTCACGCTCACCCAAAATTTTTCTTCACTCCCGGTTAAAACAAACGGTTCCAAAAAACGTGTCTGCGCTAATGGGGAAGGAAAATACTCTCTCGCTTTCTTGCCGTTCACCAAATTTTCTCCCTTTCCCCGATAAAGCCAAACCCGGGCTGTCGCCCGTCGCCGACTGCCCGTAGCCTTGACTAAAGGCTTTTTGGTTATTTTTTGTGTTTCCATAACTAATATCTCCTTAATCTTTATTTTTTATTTTTTCTTCATACGGATTTTTCTCGTCGGCAAAAACATAAAGACGCTTAATCATTTGATCACGCAATTTATTCTTTGGCAACATTCCCCATACCGCCTGACGAATAATTTTTTCCGGGTTTTTTTGCCTTACCTGCTCAAAAGTCTTTTCGTTTAAACCGCCGGGATACCCCGAATAATGCCGGTAAACCTTCTGTGTTCCTTTTTTACCACCCACTCTTATCTTGGCCGCATTAATGGCCACCACATAATCACCACAATCATATTGACGAGTAAAATAAGATTTGTTTTTGCCCATTAAAAGGGTGGCAATCTCTACCGCCTCTCTTCCCAAAATTTTACCCTCCAAGTTAACTAAATGCCACTGACGCTTAATTTCTTCCTTACGAGTAATTTTCGTTTTTTGTTTTTTTTGCTTCATAATTTATTTTCCCTCTGATCCTTTTTTAACTGCTTCTCTTTTTGTTCTTTTCTCCTTCGCCGGCGAGGATTTTTCTGCTCCCTTTTTCTCCTTTATTGTCTTTTTCTTCTCCTCCGCCTCTTCAATTTTATCCACTAACTCAACTTTGGCCATCATTGCCCCGTCTCCTTGCCTCTGACCTAATTTAAAAAGGCGGGAATAACCGCTCTGACGATTTTTAGCCTGCGGAGCAATTTTCTCTACTAAATTTTTGGCAGCACCGGGAGAAAGAGAGGCAAAAATAAAACGTTTTTCTTGGAGAGTCCCTTCCTTAGCCTTATTAATTAACCGGTCAATCTCTTTTTGAATAACCTTTGCTTTTGCCAAAGTAGTGGTTATCTCCCCATTTTCAAAAAAACTGTTAAGAAGAGTTTTAAAAAGCGCCTGACGAGCTTTAGGGCTCCGATTGAGTTTCCGACCTTTTTTCCGATGTTTCACGACCAATCCACCCCCTGCGCTTTCAAAATTTCCCCAATTGCCTCAATTGACTTTTGACCTAAATTTCTCACCCCCGCCAGGTCCTCCGGTTTAGCTTTAACTAAATCGCCCACTTTTTTAAAACCGGCTTTCTCTAAAGCATTAATCGTTCTTGTTGGCAAGTCTAGTTCCACCACGCTGGTTTTTAAAAACGGCAAGGCGGGCGTTTTCTTTTCCTTGTGATGGTTGTGGTTAGGAGTAATAATTTGATTTAAAGAAGCGATCAGAAGAGAAGCGCCTTCTTTTAAAGCCTCACGCGGCGCGACTGTCCCGTCCGTGGTGATCTCCATTTCCAATTTTTCCTCTCCAAAACCCGCCGGCAACGGCTCCACCGAATAATTAACTTTTAAAATCGGCGTGAAAACCGCATCAATAGCAATTTCTCCTTTGGTTGTTGATCGTCTCGGTTCTGCCGGCGAATAACCCCACCCTTCCTCCACCGTTACCTCGCCAGAGAAAACTGTTTTTTCATCCGAAAGATGGGCCAAAACCAAATCTTTATTAACCACCTCCAGTCCCGCCGACACTTCCAGATCGCCCGCCCTTACTTCTCCCGGGCCCTTCTTGCTAAATTTAACTTTCACTGGTTTTTTTGCTTCCCCGCTAAATCTTACCTTTTTAAAATTTAAAATTATCTCCACTAAATCTTCTTTTACTCCTTTTAGAGTGTCAAACTGGTGAGTGGCTCCTTTCACTCTAATTTTGGTAATCGCTTTTCCCCTAACCGCGGTTAAAAGAAGTCGGCGAAGAGGATTACCTAAGGTATGGCCCAAGCCTTCCGGCAGGGGAGAAAAAATAAAACGGCTCACTTTTTCCCCTTCTTTTTTTTCGTCAAGGCTAAATTCGATTTTCATCTTTAGTTTGAAAAGCTTTTCTTATTTTAACAAAAAAACTCAAAAATACAACTCCCTTTTAATTAACGCGAATAGGATTCAATAATTCGCAAAATATCGGCCCCAGCGTCAACTTCTTCTTTGGCGGGCAGTCTCTCCAGTTTCCCCACCAAGGCCTGCCGCTTTAGCCAAGGCGATGGCGTTTCTTTTTCTTCAACAGCCTTAGCCACCGTCGGTATTTTCATCGCTTCCTTATTAAGCATTATTGTTTGTCCCACCTTTACCTGATAAGAGGCCGCCTGAACCTTTTTGCCATTAACCAACACATGACCGTGGCTAATAAGTTGACGCGCCGTTCTTCGGTTGGGAGCAAACTTGAGACGAAAAATAACGCTATCCAACCGCGATTCTAAAAGCTGAAAAAGAACAAAATCCGTTTCTTCTTTTCCTCGTCTTGCTTCCTCGAAATACCTTTTTAACTGCCTTTCCGACAAACCATAAGAAACTTTTAATTTTTGTTTTTCGGTTAATTGATCCTTATAAGAAGAGGGGCGGGAAAATCTTTTCCCGTGCATCCCCGGCGGAATGGCTCCTTTTCTTTCCAATGGACAAGCATGAGTAAAACAACGCTCTCCTTTTAGAAAAAGTTTTACCCCCAAACGACGGCATTGGCGGCACTTTGGCCCGGTTTTATCAGTCATTTTTTATTTATTATTTAATATCTCGTTTTCTTAATATCTTAGTATCTTAGTATCTTTTTTTATGCTCCTCTTCTCTTTTTTTTCTTCCTCGGCCCATTATGAGGCATCGGGGTAACATCGGCAATTAAAATTAACTGCAAACCGGCGGCTCGTAAAGCCCGCAAGGCCGCGTCTCTTCCTGCCCCCGGCCCTTTTATAAACACCTCTACTTCCTCCACTCCCAATTCTTTTGCTCTTTTAGCGGCTTTTTCCGCCGTCACCGTCGCCGCATAAGCGGTCTGCTTACGCGCTCCCTTAAAACCGCACCCACCGGCAGAAGCCCAACAAAGAGTCTTCCCCTCCATGTCGGTAACCGTCACAATGGTATTATTAAAAGTGGTGTGAATATTAACCCGGGCTCGTTTTGTTTTTGCTTTAGTTGTCATTTGCCTTTATTAGTTTTATCCTCGCTTCCTTTACTTTCTCCTGTTGTTCCTTCCATTTTTGCCAAAACTTCTTTCTTTAACGCCCCAATGGTCATCCGCTTGCCTCTTTTGGTACGCGCGTTGGTCTTCGTTCGCTGTCCCCGAACAGGCAGATTGGCAAGATGCCGCTTCCCCCGATAACAACCAATTCTTTTTAACCGCTCGATATTCGCATTAACTTCGCCCCGCAAATCTCCCTCAATTTTAATTTGAGAAACCACTTGATTTAGGGCGGCTACCTCTTCTTCTTTCAAATCGCGCGCCCGTTTTTGGGCAGAAACACCCGCTTTCTCAAGAATTTCCCCCACATTCCCCGGACCAATGCCATAAATACGGGTTAACGACAAATCAATTTTTTCTTGTTCGGGAATATTAATTCCAGCAATTCTGGGCATAACTAATTATTAAATTGTTGCGGGCGGATGCAATCCGCCCCTACTTTTGAATTTTGAATTTTAAATTTTGAATTTTTTACCCTTGTCTCTGCTTATGCTTTGGATTTTTACAAACCACATAAACCCGCCCCCGACGGCGCACTATTTTACAATCCCGACATCGTTTTTTAACTGACGCCTGCACTTTCATGATAATAAGTTAAAAACCCACCGGATTAAACAAAACACTTACAGGATATAGAGCGGGAAATTCTAAAGACGGTAAACAATCCAGCCTCTTTTCTCGTCATAAGGACTTAACTCCACCCGCACCCGATCACCGGGGATAACTTTAATCCGGTAAAGTTTCATTTTCCCCTTAAGAGTAGCCAATACCTCTCGCCCATCATCAAGTTTGAGACGAAAAAGTAAATTAGGTAAAACCTCCTTTACTTCGCCTTCAAAAATTTCTTTTGCTTCTTTCTTAATCATTAAAAATAAACAAAAATCTTGCCACCAAATCAATAGTCTATTTTAACACCCTCTGCCTTAAAAATCCACCCTGCTTTCTAATTTTTAATTTTCAATTTCTTAATTTCTTCTTTAATTTCCTGATAAACCGCTTCAATTGACGCCTCACCATCAATCGTCACTAAATTCCCTTCTTTTTTGAAAAATTCCAATACCGGTAAGGTTTCTCTTTCAAAAACCGCCAGTCTTTTTCTAATCGCCGCCGGTTTTTCATCTTCGCGGCAAACTAGCCTTGACCCGCAAGAGTCGCATACATTTTCTCTCTTTGGCGGCTTGGTTTCTAAATTATAAACCGCGCCGCAATTGGGGCAAATTCTCCTTGAGCCCAAACGCTTCACCACCACTTCCGGCCGCACTTTCAGATAAATAGCCAAGCTTACTCCACCCAATTTTTCTAAATGCGAAGTTAAAATTTTTGCCTGCTCTAAATTCCGGGGGTAACCATCAAATAAAATCCCTTCTCTCCCAACTTTACTTAAAAAATCGGCTAAAATTTCCGCCATTATCTCCTCTGGCACTAATTCCCCTCGTCTTAAAATTTCTTTTATTTTCCTTCCTAAAGGCGTTTCCTCTTTGGCCAGCTGACGCAAAATGTCACCGGTTGAGAAAACTTTTAAATTAAATTCCTCGGCAATTCTTTCTGCCTGCGTTCCCTTTCCCGATCCCGGGGGCCCCAATAAAACTAAATTCATTTTAATAATTTTCTAAAAATTTTTCGTAACCCCTTGCCTCCATCATGCTTTCCAACGTTTTGGCCGTTTCCAAAACCACCGAAACAATAATCAGCGTTCCCGTTCCCCCCAAGGCAATGGTGCCAATACCGGTCAAGCGTTGAGTAAAAACCGGCAAAATTGCCACCACCCCTAAAAAAATCGCTCCCGGCAAAGTCAAACGCAAGGAAAGGTAGTTTAAATAATTAGCCGTCGCCTTGCCCGGCCGCACGCCGGGAATAAAACCGCCATTTTTTTGGATTGTTTCGGCAATTTTTTCCGGATTAAAAACAATCATCGTATAAAAAAAGGTAAAGGCAACCACCAAAAGAAAATAAACAAAATTATAGGTAAAGCCGTCGGGCCTAAAAAGCGCCGCCAAGCTTTGAGCAAAATTTCTTATCCCCTCGTTTTGCACCTGTCCTAAAAATTGTCCCAACATTGAGGGAAGTAAAACCACCGAAACGGCAAAAATAATCGGAATCACCCCCGCCTGATTAAGGCGCAGGGGCAAATAAGCGACTCCCCCACCATACATTTTTCTCCCCTGAACACGCCGGGCGTAATGAACCGAAAGACGCCGCACCGCCTCGTTGACAAAAATAATCCCCGCCACCACCGCCAAAGAAAGCGCCAAAAAAAGAAAAAAGTTAAGCCAACTGCCTCCTTGGGAAACAATCGCGATCGTTTGGGCAAAGTCTTGGGGAAGCTGGCTGATAATCCCGGCAAAAATCAAAAGAGAAATGCCGTTGCCCACCCCATACTCGCTAATTAAATTCCCCAGCCAAATTAAAATAAAAGTGCCTGCCGTTAAAGAGGCCACCAAAGATACCAACAATACCGACGGCAAGCTTCCAATCACTCCCTGATTTTTAAAAAGAGCATACATCCCTAACGACTGGAAGATAGCCAAGGGAAGAGTGGCTAATTTGGTATAACGCTCTATCTTTCGCCGACCCTCCTCGCCCTCATGAGTTAAACGCTCAAAATAGGGAAACATAAAGCCTAAAAGCTGAAAAATAATGGAAGCGTTAATGTAAGGAGCCAGTCCTAGCGCGGTCACCGAAAAATTAGCCAGCGTCCCCCCCGAGAAAATATTTAAAAGCCCCAAAAATTGGTTACCGGAAAAAATTGTTTTTAAAACCTCACGATTGACCCCCGGCAGAGGGATATGAGCTAAAAATCGCAAAACCACCAAAAAACCCAACGTCGCCAGCAGTTTTTTCCTGATATCTTTTATCCGCCAACAGGAAGAAAAAAAGCTAAGAAGTTTTTTAAGCATAAACCTTGCCTCCCGCTTTTTCAATTTTTCCCCGCGCTCCTTTTGAGCAGGGAAGAGTTACTTCCAAGGGTTTTTTAATTTCTCCTCTGCCTAAAATCTTAACCCCTCTTTTGGCCTCATCTTTTTTTACCAAACCCTTTTTCACCAGCATCTCCAGAGAAATCTTCTCACCAGCAGAGAAACAGCTCAACTGGCCTAAATTAATAATGATTGCCTTTTCTTGTCGCGGCTTAAACTTATCTTTACCCCGCAAAAGAGGCAGGCGCCGCAAGAGTGATTTTTGAGTTTTTTTACCTTCAAAAAGAAGAAAAGGCTGATGACGCGAGTTTTGCCCCTTTTGGCCTCGCCCGACGGTATGGCCGCCCTTGCCCGAGCCATAACCTCGGCCAATTCTTTTTTTCTTTTTACTGCTGGTTTTTGGTAGGCTGTTAAGCAACATATGCCTTAAGTTCTTTAAGCGCCTCAAGAAGAGCCAAGAGATTATTACGCTTGTTGTTGGCGCCCAAAATTTTAACGGAAATATCTTTTATTCCCGCCGCCTCAAGAAGAGGTTTTAGGGTTTGAGCGGCAATGAGGCCGCTTCCCGCCGGCGCCGGTTTTAAAAAAACTTTCGCTGAACCCACCTTTTTAGTAATATCATGGGGAATTGTTGTTTCCCGTCGGCCCACCTCCACCATCGATTTAGCCGCTTTTCTTTTCCCCTTTGCCACCGCCGAAGCCACATCGGGCCCTTTTCCCAAAGCCAAACCAACATGACCATTACGGTCCCCCGTTACTACCAAGGCGGTAAAAGAAATCTGATTACCACCCTCGGTTTTTTTCGAAACCCTCTTAATCTCAATCACTTGAGTGAAAAGCTCTTCTTCGCTCTTATTAACTGGTTTTTTTTCTTCTTTATTCATAAACATAATAAGATAAAACTTAATCTTATTACACCTTAGAGGTGGGTTACTATTTGCACCTCTGGTAAAATTAAAAAATTAAACCGCCCTTACGCGCGCCTTCGGCCAACGCTTTCACCCGGCCATGATAAGCATAGGAGCCACGGTCAAAAGCCACTTTTTTTATTTTTTTCTCGCCCGCTTTTTGGGCCAAATACTCTCCCAAGGCATAGGCGCGCTCGGTTTTCGTTCCTTTTTTTGCTTTCAGCATTTTTTCGCTTACCCCCACCAGTGTTTCTCCCTTCCGATCGTCAATTATTTGCGCGCTAATGTAACGGGAAGAACGAAAAACCGAAAGCCGCGGCAGAAAAGACACGTTCCTAATTTTTGAACGCGTGCGCCGTTGTCGTCGTTCTTCCCTTTCTTTTTGACTGGTAGTTTTAACTTTCCTGGCCATTTATTATTATTCTAAACTTTTTTACTTTGTTGCGGCTCCCTCGCCCACTTTAGCCGCCTTCCCCGGCTTAAGTTTAATCTCCTCGCCCTCATAACGAATTCCTTTCCCCTTATAAGGATCGGCAGGACGCAATTTTCTAATATAAGCGGCCACCTGACCCACTTTTTCTTTATCGGCCCCCAAAACAGAGATAATATCTTTTTCTACCTGAAAACGAATTCCTTCCGGCGCCGCCACCTTCACCTGGTTAGCCAATCCCAAATTAAGCACCAACTCATTGCCTGAAAGGCTGGCTCCGTATCCTGTCCCCACGATTTTTAGTTTTTTCTCCCATTCCTTGGTTTGGCCGACGATCATATTGGCCAAGAGCTGTCTAATTGTCCCCTGTAGAGCATCTAACGTCTTTCCCTCACCCTCTTTTGTTACTAAAAGTTCACTTTCTTGCCGAACCACTTTTATTCCTTCCGGTAAGTTAAGGGTTAGTGTTCCTTTTTCCCCCTTCACCCCTATCTTCCCCGGCTGGATTTCTATCACCACCCCTTCGGGGACAACCACTGGTTTTTTACCTATCTTTGCCATAAAAAAATTTAAGAATTACCAAACCCGACAAATCAGCTCTCCTCCTTGATTTTTCTCCAAAGCCTCACGAGCAGTTAACAACCCCGCGGGAGTAGAAATAATCACCGTTCCCAAGCGTCGGTTAATTTCCGGCAAATCATCCCTCCGGCTATAAAGACGGCGACCGGGTTTGGAAAGCTTCTCAAACCCGGAAAAAGCAGGGTTCTTGCCACGATAAGAAAGACTTAAAATTATTTCCTTCTTTCCTTTCTTATCTTCTTTTTCCTCTACCTCCAAAAGAAAACCTTCCCTTACCAAAATTTGTCCCAACAAAAACTTCGGCCGGGAGTAGGGAATGGTTATTTTTTTCTTACCCGCGGCATAACTATTCTTGATGGTAGAAAGCATATCAGCAATGGGATCCATAAGATTTTTCTAAACTATTAAAATTAGCAAAAAAATAAACTCAAATATTAAATGGCAAAACTATCCGCCTAAAACGGCGGATCCACCGTCTAAGGCGGACATGATAAATGTCAAATCTTTTTTAAAACTTAAAAGTGTTTTTTATCAGATTTGAGTTTTGAGTTGTAGATTTGCCATTTGCGTTTTGCGTTTTGAGATTTCATTTATAATTTTGACCTTTGATTTTTGATTATGTCTCTGCTTACGAGATAATTTTGATATTTTTCAAAACTTACCATGAGGCTTTTTTAATCCCCACCACTTCTCCTTTATCGGCCAATTTACGGAAACAAAGCCGGCAAAGACCAAAATAACGAATATAAGCCCGCGACCGGCCGCAAAGTCGGCAACGGTTCCGATAGCGCCCGGTGTATTTTAAATTTTTTTCCTCACGAACAATTTTTGCTTTTCTGGCCATAAAAAAATAAACCGTTAAATTATTATCTAAATTATTAAACTGTTATCATGCTATATCGCTGAAACGTCATTCTGACGAAAGTCAGAATCGCTCCTTAAGACGATCCTGAATCAAGTTCAGGATGACGTTTTTAACAATTTAGCAATTTAGTCAGCAATTTAGTTTTCTAATTTTGACTTTTAACTTGTACTTTTGAATTTTGACTTTTGCCTTTTGAATTATTTTTGCGCCAGCCATTCGCTCACTCGCGTCCATTCGTTCCCCATTCGCATTAATTCGCGTGTCCCCTAGCCCTCCCTTTCAAACGGCGCTCCCAAAAGAGTCAAAAGACGCTTTGACTTCTCAATATCGTCGGCGTTGGTAACAATCGTCACCCCTACCCCGCGCGGCTTGTCTATTTTATCATAATTAATCTCCGGAAAAACTAAATTATCCGCCAAGCCCAAACTATAATTGCCGTTTTTATCAAATCCCTTAAGCGATAATCCATGAAAATCCTTAACTTGCGGCAAAACAATTCTAAAAAGCTTCTCCAAGAAATGATACATTCTTTCCCCCCGCAGTGTTACCTGAAATCCTATTGGCTCTCCTTTTCTCAAACTATAAGAAGAAATAGCTTTTTTGGCCCGGCAAAGCTTTGGCCGCTGGCCGGTAATTGCCTCTAAAGCCTTCCGCGCCTCCTCAACCGCCTTCTCGTCTTTTCTCTCCTTGGCTACCCCCAAACTCACCACCACTTTAACCACTTTCGGTACTGCCAAAGAATTACTTAACCCAAATTCCTCCTTCATTTTAGGAACAACTTCTTTTTGGTATTTTTCTTTTAATTCCGACATTTTTTAATCTTTTTAAATAATCTCTTTGCATTTACGACAAATTCTTATTTTTTCTTTTCCCGAAAGCTGGTAGCCCACTCTCGTTGGCTGACCACACTTAGGGCAAATCAAGGCTACCTTGGAAACAGCCAACGGCCGGCTTATTTCTACCACGCCGCCTTTTTCCCCCTCTTTTTTAGGACGAATATGCTTTTTATAAAGATTCAAACCGGCTACCAAAACTTTTCCTTCCTTGGGGAAAACTTTCTCCACCTGACCTTCCCGACCTCGGTCTTTGCCTAAGATAATTTTTACCTTATCGCCCTTTTTGATTTTCATAAAATTAAATTGTTAAATTGTTACGGATATTCGTAAATGTCATTCTGACGGAAGTCAGAATCTATATCTTTTAAGCATTAATGACGATTCTGAATCAAGTTCAGAATGACGGTTTAAATTAATTTCCTATTTCTTAAATTCAGCGAGCATCGCGAGCGAATTTCTTGTCTTTAATTTCAGCCCCGCCAGGACGGGGCGAATTTCTAATTTTCAATTTCACATTTTAACTGTTTATCTCCACTTTTAACTTTTCTCATACCACTTCTTTTGCCAGCGAAGCAATTTTGTTAAAACCTTTTTCTTTAACTTCCATGGCCACAGGACCAAAAATACGCGTCCCCAACGGCATCCCTTGAGAATTAACCACCACCGCCGCATTATCCGCAAAGCGGATATAGGAACCATCAGGGCGCCTTTTTTCCTTTTTCGTTCGCACAATTACCGCCTTCACCTTATCGCCTTTCTTAAGCGGGGCGTCAGGAAAAGCCTCAAACACCACCGCATCGATAACTTCACCCACCAAAGCGGCATGTTTTTTAGAATAGCCGGGAATATTAATTAATTTAAGTCTTTTAGCCCCACTATTGTCAGCCGCAACTAGAATTGATCGTAGTTGTAACATAAGTTAAATTGTCTCCTCCAAAATAAAACGCTTTCGCCGACTCAAAGGTCGGCTTTCGCGAATTTTCACTTTCTCTCCTAAAGCCACTTCCTTCTCGCTATGCACTAAATATTTTTTCCGCCGCTTAAGAGTCTTTTTATAAAGCGGATGACGATAAAAATCCTCTACTACCACCTTGATTGTTTTTGGGCCACAAATAGCCACCACTTTGCCGATAAGGACCTTGCCTTTACTCATTATGCCTCCTTTTGCTGAATTAAATTAAGCATAAAAGCTATTTTAGCACGTTTTTTGCCTATCTCATGGATATTTTTCAATCTTCCCAACGATTTATCCATTTTTAATTTCACCAAAGCGCTTCTTTCTTTTTCTATTTCTTTTAAAAGCTCTTCTTTGCCAAGGTTGGTTAATTTTTGTTTTTCCTCTTTTTTCATTCGTTTTTGGTAATAATTTTAGTTTTAAAAGGCAGCTTATTGCTGGCAAGACGCAAGGCTTTTTGCGCTAATTCCGGCGGCAAACCGCCCACTTCAAAAATAATTCTCCCCGGCTCAATTAAGGCCACATAGCCCTTGATATCCCCCTTACCGCCGCCCATACGCACCCCCGCTCCCTTAGCCGTCACCGGCCGGTCATTAACAACGCGGATCCAAACCTTTCCTTCTCTTTTTGACTGGTGAACAATTGCCTGCCGCGCTGCTTCTAATTGCTTTTCCTCCAGCCATCCCCCTTCCTGGGCCTTAAGGCCAAATTCGCCAAAGGCTAAAGTGTAGCCCCTGCTTACCCCGCCTTTAACTTTCGGCCGAAATTGTTTCCGGTATTTAAATTTTTTAGGAATAACCATGATATGGAAAAACTGTTAAATTGTCAAACTGTCAAACTGTTATATTGTTAAACTGTTGACTATTTGTAGGGGCGTATTGCATACGCCCACAACAATTTAACAATTTATCAATTTAATAGTATAACAATATCTCTTTTACCTATTAATCCACACCTTCACCCCCACGTAACCCTTACCGGTTAGGGCAGGAAATTCCGCATAATCAATATTAGCCCGAATAGTGCTGGTGGGCACTTTGCCTTGGGAAAATTTTTCCTGCCGGGCAATATTGGCCCCGCCAATTCTCCCCGCCAGCCTCACTTTTATTCCCTGCGCTCCCGCTTCCCTCACCCGCTCCATTTCTTTTTGCACCACCTGCCGATAAGGAAGGCGGCGTTTTAGCTGATCGGCAATTTTTTGAGCAACGAACAGAGCGGAAAGTTCCGGCCTTTCCACTTCTTCAATTCTAATTTCCAAATTCTTTTCCGGCTCTTCAACGCTCACTATCTGGCAGAGCTCTTTTTTAAGCGCTTCCAAGCTTTTCCCGCCCCGGCCGATAACCACCCCGGGACGGCTTGTTTGCAAAGTAAGTTTCATTTTATTAAAAGAGCGCTCTATATTAACGGCAATTAAACCGGCCGAAGAAAGCCTTTTTTCCAAAAAGCGTCTTATTTTTGCGTCCTCAAGCAAAAATTCCTGGTATTGTTTTTTCTTGCTTGCCGCCCAACGGGAAGGCCAGTCGATATTAACTCCCAGGCGGTAAGCAATTGGATTAATTTTTTGACCCATAATAAATAAATTCAAAAGTAGCTTAAAGTTTATTCGAAATTTACACCTTTGGTTTTAAATTAGCCTTTTTCTCTTCTTCTTTTTCTTTAAGAACAATCTCCAAATGGCTCATTCTCTTTTGGATAACTCCTGAAGAGAAACGAGCTCCGTGCGACTTGTCAATCCGTTTAAGTCGGGGCCCTTCATTTACCGCCAGCGAGCTTATTAATAAATTTTCTTTCTTAAGACCAAAATTGTTCTCCGCTTCCGCCTGGGAAGAAATAATTAATTTTTCCAAAAATTTTGCTCCCCGTTGGGGAAGGGAGGCCAAAATTGTTAATGCTTCCTCGGGCGATCTGCCTACCACCAATTTTGCCACCGGCCGCACTTTTTTAGCCGATATCGGCAAAAATTTCGCCTTGGTTTTTATAGTTTTTGTTTCCGCCATAAGATTATTAAAATTTTAAGTCTTATCCATGGTTCTTTTCACTACCCGACCATGACCCCTGAAAGTGCGCGTCGGCGAGAATTCGCCTAAGCGATGGCCCACCATTTCCTCCACCACAAAAACCTCCACAAAATTCCGCCCGTTATGGACGGCAAACCGATGGCCCACAAATTCAGGAGGAATTTGCGAAGAACGCGCCCAAGTTTTTATGGGTTCCTTTTGGCCGGCCTTAATTTTTTTCAACAGCCGCTGGTCAATGTATGGTCCTTTTTTAGTTGATCGAGACATAAATTAAAAAAGTCAAAATTCAAAAGTCAAAAGTCAAAATGAAAATGTAAAAAGTTAGTAACTCGCAATAAGTAAATTTAAAATTGCCAGTCAAAAGCTAAAAGTTCTTTTGCTTTACTTTTTAATTTTAACTTATAATTTTAACTTTTGACTTTTGAATTGTCATTCTATTTTACCTCTTTTTTCTCTTAATAATATCTTTATCGCTATATTTTTTTAGTTTTCGGGTCTTTTTTCCCAAAGTTTTCTTACCCCACGGGGTTTTAGGCGAGGGCATCCCAATCCCCGAACGACCTTCACCGCCACCATGGGGATGAGAAGCGGGATGTTGGGCCACGCCACGCACCGTGGGCCGTATTCCCCGATGGCGCTTTTGACCTGCTTTTTTAAGTTTCTTAAAACGGAATCCCTGATTGCCCACCTGACCAATAGTGGCATAGCAAAGAGAGGAAATTTTCCTTATCTCTCCCGAGGGAAGCTTAACCTGAACTTCCTTTTTGTCTTTTGCCAAAATATAAGCCGCCGCTCCGGCGCTTCTTACCAGCTGTCCACCCTTGCCCGGTTTTAATTCTAAATTATGAATCGGCATTCCCACCGGAATTCTTTTTAGCGCCGTCGCATTTCCTTCTTTAAGAGGGGCCTTGGGACCGGCGATAACCCTACCCCCTATTTTCATACCAGTGGTAGCTAAAATATAACGTCGCTGGCCATCTGGATAAAGAATGCGCGCAATATTGGCATTCCTTTTGGGATCATATTCAATCGCTTCTATCTCCCCCTCAATTCCTTTTTTGTTCCGCCGCCAGTCAATCAAGCGCAAGCGCTGTTTCTCGCCGCCGCCCTGATGGCGCACCACCACTCGACCATGACTGCGTCCCGCCTTGCTCTTGGTAGCCCGGGTTAGTTTTTTTTCAATTTTCATTTTTTACCCTCCTCTTCTTTGGGAAAATCATAAAAATCAAAACTTTCGCCTTCTTTAAGCTGAACAAAAGCTTTTTTGACGCCCGCTTTCTCTATCATCCGCCGATGCTTCCCCAACACCATCTTTTTTTCACTGCCGGTTTTGGCGGTGCGTACCGTTAAAACCTTTTTCCCAAAAAATTGCCTTATTGCCTCTTTTATTTCTCCTTTGGTGGCTTTTCCGTCCACCAAAAAAGTATAGGTGTTCCCATCCTGACTCATCGCCTTCTCGCTGATTAATGGTTTTTTAACAACCCAAGACAAATCCATAAAGCTCCCCCTTAGGGGTAAATTATTAATGCGTAATTATAATACCATCCGTCATTCCGTCCGCCAGCGGGCGGATTGAATTTCGCGTTATTATTATGCCAGCCATTCGCTCATTCGCGTCCATTCGTTTCCCATTCGCGTTAATTCGCGTCTTAGCAATTTAACCGTTTAATAAAATGCATCTTATTATCTTAGTATCATTTCTTAATTAGCTTCTTCGCTTTCTCTTTCGATTTTTTAGCCGGTTTTCCCTCTAAAACCGCCAAGCTCGCTTTTGTGAAAACCAACGCTTCTCTCTCCAAAACTAAATAAGGATTAAGCATCTCGGGTAAAAGAACTTTTACCCCGACAAGATTTCTAAAAGCCCGGCCCACTTTTTCTTTTTCTTCCTTAGCCATTACCACCCCTACCTTCTGTGCCGCTAAGTTTATTTTTTGAAGCAATTCCTCGGCTTTTTTGGTTTTGGGTGTCATTTTTTCAATGTCGGTTACCATCTTTATTCTTCCTTCGTTTGCTTTTTGGGATAAGGCCGCCGCCAGCGCCCTTTTTCTCATCTTTTTCGGCAAACTTAAGCGAATTTTTATTCCTTTTGGGCCATGAGCTTTGCCTCCCCCCACAAAAATTGGCGCCTGACGATCGCCGTGGCGCGCCCGACCGGTTCCCTTTTGGGAATAAATTTTACGACCAGAGCCGGCTACCTCGGCGCGCGTCTTTGCTTTTGGAAAGGCGCGGCGCTGATTAGCTAAATAAACCCGCACCGCTTGGGCTAAAAGAACCTCGTTTACCTCCTGGCCAAAAAATTCCGCCGGCAGTTTTACCTTTTTCTCCTGCTTTTCGCCTTGATAGTTATATAAATCAACGGTTAGAGACATCTTTAATTAATTCAAAATGCAAAAGTCAAAATTCAAAATTTCAAGTCAAAAGTTAAAAGTTTTTTTGCTCTACTTTTGAATTTTTAATAATCTTCACCCAACCGTTAATTGCCCCCGGCACGGCGCCCTTAAGATAAAGATAATTTTTCTCCGTATCAATTTTGAAAATTTCCAGATTCTTAACCGTCACCTTTTCATTACCAAAATGGCCGGCCATTTTCTGCCCCCGATAAACTCGGCCGGGCGTGCTTCGCTGGCCGATAGAACCCGGCGCCCGGTGGCGGTCAGACTGGCCATGAGTCGCCGGGCCACCATGAAAACCGTGCCTCTTAATCGCTCCGCTAAAACCACGGCCTTTGGAAAAACCGGTCACCTTCACTTTTTCCCCTTCCTTGAAAACCTGATCTAAACTAATTTGCTCGCCCACTTTTAAGTCCGCGCTGTCGCCCCGTACTTCCCAAATTTTTGCCGGCGCCGTCTTAAGACCGGCTTTTTTTGCCTCCCCTAGAGTTGGTTTTTTATTGTATTTCCCTTTTCCTTGGCCAAAAGCAAGCTTTACCGCCTCCACCCCTTCTTTCTCACCGCTTTTAAGCTGTAAAATCGTTACCGGACCAGCTTCAACAATTGTTAGGGGCACCACCCGGCCTTCTTGGTCAAAATCCTGGGTCATACCCTTTTTTTTGCCAATTAAACCGTTTAGCATTTTCTCATTTTAAATTTATAACCATAAAAAAAGAAGCCAACGGAGGCTTCTTTTTCAAAAACACCAACTACTTAACCTTAAGGCCTTATGTTTACAAGAAAAATCCTGCTTTCTCCAAAACCTTTACCTCCAAAAGTGTTTTAATTCTATCACAAGCTTTAGCAAATGACAACTGAAACACGAATTAAAACGAATGGGAAACGAATGGACACGAATGAGCGAATAAAAATAATTCAAAAGGCAAAAGTCAAAATTCAAAAGTACAAGTTAAAAGTCAAAATTAGAAAACTAAATTGCTAAATTGTTAAAAACGTCATCCTGATGAAAATCAGGATCTGCCTTATCCACTAAACAAGAAACGATTCTGTCCGCCAGCTGGCGGATCGTCAGAATGACAGTTACGATCAGCCCGCAATAATGAAACAAAATTTTCCCCCAATTTTCAATTTCTTAATTTCAGCCCCGCCAGAGCGGGGCGAATTTCCAATTTCCATTTATCATTTTCATACTTAATACTTAATACCAATACAGGATATAATTTTTGCCATTTGCGTTTTGAGTTTATTTTTCGCGTCCATTCGCATCTTTTACCCATGAAAGTTTGAAATAAGCAAAGGGAATCTTAAGAAGACAGGGGTTTAATTACTTTTCTTCAGGAGTCTGGCCGGTTTTGTTTTCCTCTTCTTTTTTCAAAACCTCTTTTTTATAATGCCGCACCTCGGCCTCCAAGAGCTTTTTCTCGTCAAGCTGGCGTTTAATGGAAATGATAAGCAGAATAATAATCGCCAGCGCCAAGGCAACGGCGAGCATTATCTTCCACGGCAAAATCCAAAAGAAAATGGTGTAGGTAAGCGTTTGGCCGTCGCCATAAAGGCCATTAAGGGTGGCGGCGTAGCGGCCAAAATGCCATTTGCCGCCAAATTCCGCCTCATATTTTCTCCCCGCTTGAGGAAGAATGTTTTGCTGGGGAAGATGAATCAACTCGCCGTCGGCAAGTCCCAGTGTATTTTTCACCTCAATTTCCAAAACCGGCTTAATATGAACATTACTTTGGTTTAAAATCCGGGCGGAAAATGGCACCGGACCATACTCGTAAATCGTCTTGGGAGTGGAAAATTCGCTTACCTGAGCGGCAAAATTAACCGGGCCGGCAATTCTCACCAGATGAAGCGAAGCGACATTTAAATTCACCGCCGCCCCACCTACCGGCCGGCCTGAAGCATCAACGTTCGCCTGCTCCCCCGCCAATAAAGCGGTGAGGGCAAAATAAAAACCGCCCGGTTCCGCCGTTTGCGGTAGACTAATGGTATAAACCACTTCCGCCCGCTCACCCGGCTCAAGATCCAAAACCGCCGGATTAATAATCACCCAGTTTTGAGAATCAGGCAGTTCCTCATCGGCCACATCCACCCCGCCTGTTTCTCCGGCGGCAGTAAAAGGCGAGGCCCGTAAAATCAAGCGCACTTTTTGCTCCCCTTGATTGGTTAACGCAAGCTGATAAGAATTTGTGCTTCCCGGTGAAAGCTCCAGCTCGCGCACCGGCGGGCTAATGGTTAAAAAGTTGGCGTTTGGAGAAACTGGGGTGGGAGTGGGGACGGGGGAAAGCTCTAAAGCCGGAGAAGGAGAAACCGTGACCACCGCGCTTCCCGCCGGGGTGGCTGTTTCTACCACAACTTCCTCCTCTTGGGCGCCTGTCTGGCTTGTCCCCAAAAGGCTTAAGGCGGTTAAAAGAAAAAGAAAAAAGTAGGCAGGTCTTATTTTCATTTTGAGAATTATTTTATATAAATCAAAATGCAAATGTCAAATACAATTCTGTAGGGGCGGACCCATGTGTCCGCCCGTCAAGAGGTCCGTACCTTAATCGGGTCGACACATGGGTCGACCCCTACGGGTTTCTTTGCGTTTTGCGATTTAAGATTTGAGTTTATTTATTGTTTTTGAATTTCTAATTTTAACTTTTGAATTTTGAATTTTGAATTTTTTTAGTACCTCCCCGTGCATAAATAGGAAACCGTCCCTGAATACACACCCGCGGGCTGAAGCCCGGAAATTTCCACCCTATAAACTACATACCCCTGACCATTGGTGTCCCCACCCGTACCCGCGCCATTGGCCGGACCGTCATGGGACAAAATCGCCTCATAAGTGGTAGAAAGACCGGCAAACTTGGCGCCGGTAAAACGGTCCGCCACGCCGCCCGTGCCAAGATCATCTAAGGTTAAATCGGTCGTCCCATAGCCAATATGGCCATAAGTTTGCTCCGTGCCCGCCGTACCCGAAGGTGGGGCCCACACCGCGGGCGTACTATTATCCTGCAAAATGCCATCTTGGAAAACGTCAATATCATCCACCGTGGCCGAGCAAAGCGTGCCGGGCGTGCCGTCGGCATTACATTCATAATGCTTGACGGCAAAATAAAAACCATGAGCGCCGTTGGTAGAAACCTTAATCAGCTGGCCCGATTGGGAAGCCTGATTAGCGTTTAAAATCCCAAAAGGAATGGTGGTGGCGGTGGTGGTAAAACCGGCCGTGCCATAAGTATTGCCGCCGAGAGTGTCAAAATTTATTCCCGAGGCAACCCCCGCCACTTCGCAAGAAAGGGTCGCCTGCACCTCGGCGGTAATGGTAACCGCGTCGATAATCGCCACCCGCACCGTCGCCTTATCAAGGGTAACAGAACTGGCGTCCTGGGTTTCATAGGCCACTACATAAGTATCGGCTATTCCCGCTCCCGCTAACTTAGCTGGATTGGCAATATCATCAAGTCCGGTGGCAGCCCCGTCGCCAATGGTAATCTCCACATACTGATCGGCGGGAATACCGGCACAAGCACCTTCGCCCGGCAGAGTAAAAGTAATAATCTCATCGGTAGCATTTACTCCCACCCCCACCATACCGCTACCCGGCGTTCCTCCCAAAGTACAAGGAGTCGCCCCCGACATATCGGCGCTGGCGCTGTAGCGCATCATCATATCCGCCGCATCATGATCGGTAGTTATATTAAATTCGGTGGGGTAATCAATAATAATTTTTCCCGACAAGGGAATAGCGGTGGTGGTTTGAAAATAGGCCGTGTGTTTGGTGTTGGGAAACTCGGGCCGGGAATCGGAGAGAGTCAGCTTGGCATTACGAAGGTTGGCTACCGACCAGGCGGTTTGTCGCCCAACAACTTGGGGGAAAAGGGTAAAAAAGAACAAAGAAACAATTAAAAAAGAACCACCAATTCGGGCGATTGGCGAATCACCCCGGCATTTAATTTTGCTCATCTTAACTTAATTATTAACAAAACTTTTTCTTTTGTCAAGAAAGAAACCGCAGATTAAATTGTTTTATTGCTGGCGCGAACTGAAATCCGCTAATCCATTTTTTGGGAGTAGCGCAATTTATTGCGCGCTTTTCTTGGCGCTACACTTTTCCCCTTAATTTCACTATTAGCGCTCTTCCCTCTTATCAAAGAGTAAGTTTTCCTTGGCTGATTTTCAGCGTAGCAATCTTTTTTCCTGTTGTCAAGAAGATTCTGAATCAAGTTCAGAATGACGCTAATCGTGGCCGTCATTCCTGAATTAAATTCAGGACAGGTTCTGACGAAAGTGTCCTTCTGACGAAAGTCAGAATCATTCCTTAAGACAAGACGATCCTGAATCAAGTTCAGGATGACGTTTTTAACAATTTAGCAATTTAGTTTTCTAATTTTGACTTTTAACTTGCACTTTTGACTTTTAACTTTTGAATTTTGAATTTTTTTTCATTCGTGTTAATTCGTGTTTTTAGCAATTTAACAATCTCGTCTTTTACATCTTAATCTCAATCTCCACCCCCGCGGGGAGGTCAAGATGCTGGAGAGAATCAATGGTTTTGCTGGTGGGGTCTAAAATATCAACGAGGCGTTTGTGAACAAGAAGCTGGTAGTGGTCTTGGGCGTCTTTATCGGTGTTGGGGCTTTTCAAAACGGTAAATAAACGTCGTTTCGTGGGGAGAGGAATGGGGCCGCTTACCTTAGCTCCCGTTAAGAGGGCGGTTTCCACAATCTTGGCCGCTGTTTCATCAATCAGCCGATGATCAAAAGCCTTAAGGCGCACCCGCAACTGCTGCTTGGCCATAAAATGATGTCAAAGAATAAAAAGCCGCTCTTAGGCAATTACCTTGGTAATTACCCCGGCGCCCACGGTTTTCCCGCCTTCACGCACGGCAAAACGCAACCCTTCTTCTAAAGCCACCGGCGTGATTAATTTCACCTGACCGGCAATATTATCACCCGGCATCACCATCTCCACTCCCTTCGGCAAGGTTACCTCGCCGGTAACATCGGTGGTGCGAATATAAAATTGCGGCCGATAGCCGGTGAAGAAAGGCGTGTGCCGCCCTCCTTCCTCCTTAGTTAAAACATAAAGCTGGGCTTCAAATTCGGTGTGGGGAGTAACCGTTCCCGGCTTGGCAATCACCTGCCCCCGCTGGACTTCGTCTTTTTCTACTCCCCGCAAAAGCAAACCCACATTGTCGCCCGCCATTGCCTCATCCAGACTTTTTCTAAACATCTCAATGCCGGTAACCACTGTTTTCTTCGTTTTCTCGGAAAGACCAACAATTTCCACTTCTTCGTTAACTTTAAGAACCCCTCTTGCCACCTTACCGGTTACCACGGTGCCCCGCCCTTTAATGGAGAAAACATCTTCCACCGGCATTAAAAAGGGTTTTTCCACATCCCGCTTGGGCAGAGGAATATACTCGTCTACTTTTTCCATTAACGTTAAAATCGGCCCACACCACTGGCATTCTTTTTTGCCGCAACCGCATTCCAGCGCCTTAAGGGCGGAACCGCGAACAACGGGGATATTCTTCCCGTCAAATTCATACTTGGTTAAAAGCTCTCTTATTTCTTCCTCCACCAAATCCACTAGTTCCGGATCATCAACAGCGTCAACTTTATTCAAGAAAACCACCATCGCCGGCACATTCACCTGCTTGGCCAAAAGAAGATGTTCTCGAGTCTGGGGCATCGGGCCGTCGGCGGCGGAAACCACTAAAATCGCCCCGTCCATTTGCGCCGCGCCGGTGATCATGTTTTTCACGTAATCGGCATGACCGGGACAATCAATATGGGCGTAATGACGGTTAGCAGTTTCGTATTCTAAATGGGAGATGTCAATCGTCACCCCGCGCTGTTTTTCCTCCGGGGCCTTGTCAATTTGGTCAAATGATATCGCTTGCGTGGGATTACCTGGTTGGGCAGAAAGCACTTTGGTAATCGCCGCGGTCAGGGTGGTTTTCCCGTGATCCACGTGACCAATCGTGCCAATATTCAAATGGGGTTTGGTGCGTTCAAATTTTTTGCTTTCGGCCATGTTAATTATTTTATAACTTAAAAGACTGTCTTGATTTTAACCATCATTATTATCTTTGTCAAGAGGGAAATTTAATTCTTTTCTTCCCCCCTTACTTTAGCCACTAATTGCTCCTGAAGATTCCTCGGCATCACCTCATAATGGGAAGGCTCCATGTAAAAAGTGGCCCGGCCGCCGGTTAAACTGCGCACTGCGGTGGCATAGCCGGAAAGCTCGGCCAAAGGTGCTAAGGCGGTAATAACCCGCACGTTCCCCCGCGAAGCCGTGCCGCTCACCTGACCCCGTCTTGAGGAAATATCACCAATCACCTGCCCCATATATTCCTCCGGCGAGGTCACCTCCAGCTTCATAATCGGCTCCAAAATCACCGGTTCTCCTCTCTTAACCGCCTCCTGCAAGGCAATCGAGCCGGCAATTTTAAAAGCCATCTCGGAGGAATCAACCTCATGAAAAGAGCCATCATAAACGGCCACCTTTAAATCAACCAAGGGGAAACCGGCCAAAACTCCCTTTTCTTTGGCCTCAATCACTCCTTTTTCAATCGCGGGAATAAATTCCTGCGGAATGCGGCCGCCCTTAATTTCGGAAACAAACTCAAACCCTTCTCCCCGGCCCTTAGGCTCCACCCGCAACCAACAATGGCCATACTGCCCCCGACCCCCCGACTGGCGGATATATTTCCCCTCGGCGGTGGCGGTTTTGCTCACTGTTTCTTTATAAGCCACCTGCGGCGCCCCCACCGCCACCTGCACTCCAAATTCGCGGCGCAAACGATCCACCAAAACCTCCAAATGAAGCTCACCCATACCGGAAATAATCGTCTGCCCTGTTTCCTGATTGGTTTTCACCTTAAAAGTGGGGTCTTCTTCCATTAAACGGCCCAAAGCCTCGGCCAACTTTTCCTGATCCGCCCGGCTGGGGGGTTCCACCGCCAAAGAAATTACCGGCTCGGGAAAAGAAATTTTTTCCAAAAGAATGGGGGCGTTTTGCTGGCAAAGAGTGTCGCCGGTGGTGGTTTTCTCCAGGCCGATAGCGGCAACGATTTCCCCCGCATATGCCTCACGAATTTCTTCCCTTTTATCAGCATGCATTAAAAGCAGGCGGCCAATCCGTTCCGAGGAGGCGGCGGTGGCGTTATAAACAGTCGTGCCGGCGCTAATTTTCCCCGAATAAAGACGCAAATAGGTAATTTTCCCCACATGGGGATCGGTTTGCACCTTAAAAGCCAAAGCGCAAAAGGGGGCTTCCGGGCTTGCTTCTCTTTTTTCCTCCTGCCCGGTTTTGGGATTAACCCCTTCCACCGGAGGCAAGTCCAAAGGAGAGGGAAGAAAATCAACAATGCCGTCCAAAACCGGCTGAACCCCTTTATTACGCAAAGACGAACCGCAGTAAACAGGCACCAGCTTATTGGCAATTACCGCTTTTCTTATTCCCAACTTTAACTCCTCAATACTTGGCGTTTCGTTATTAAGATACTTTTCCATCAGGGCATCGTCAAGGCCGCTCACTTTTTCAATCAATTCTTCCCGCGCCTTGCTTAATTCTTCTTTTAATTCCGCCGGCACCTCTCTTGTTTCAATTTTTACCCCCTCTTTATCCTGCCAGTAAAGGGCTTTCTCATCTAAAACCGAAACCACTCCCTGAAAGCTGTTCTCTTTGCCAATCGGCAGGGTTAAAAAAATCACCTCTGCCCCTAACCTTTCCTTAATTGTCCCCACCGCCTGATAAAAGTCCGCCCCCAACTTATCCATCTTATTAAGAAAACAAAGGCGGGGGACATGATAACGATCGGCCTGACGCCAGACGGTTTCCGACTGCGCCTGCACGCCTTCCTCGGCATCAAAAACCATCACCGCGCCATCCAAAACCCGCAGGGCCCGCTCCACCTCGGCGGTAAAATCAACATGGCCGGGGGTGTCAACAATATTAATCCGGTGGTCGCGCCAAAAAGTGGTCGTGGCCGCCGACTGGATGGTAATGCCCCGCTCCCGCTCCTGCACCATCCAGTCCATTTGGGTGGTCCCTTCGTCAATATCACCAATTTTATAGGTCCTACCGGTATAATAAAGAATTCGCTCTGTTGTCGTCGTTTTACCGGCATCAATGTGGGCAATAATACCAATATTGCGAATTTTTTCCAACGAAACTACCCGGTTTTCGGTTAAGGTAATTTTTGCGCCGCTAGCCATAGAAAAGAAAATTGTTAAATTGTTATATTGCTAAACTGCTATATCACTATATCGTTAATTAGAAGTTACCACCGGAAGTGGCTGAAAGCCTTATTTGCCTCGGCAACTTTCTCCATTTCCTCCCGCCGCTTGACCGCCCCGCCGGTTTTATTGTAAGCGTCAATCAGCTCGGCGGCTAATTTTTCGGAGAAAGTGTGAAACTCTTTATTCGGACGGCTTCGGGCTCCTTCCACCAGCCAGCGAAGAGCCAGCGAGGTTTGCCGCCGCCGCGAAACCGGCATAGGAATTTGATAAGCCGCCCCGCCCACCCGCCGGGAACGCACTTCCATTTGCGGATAAACATTAGCCAAAGCTTTCTCAAAAACCACCATTGGTTTTTCTTTAAGGCTTTTTTCCACCCGCAAAAAAGCCTCATAAACCTCTTTTTGAGCCACGCTTTTCTTGCCGTCTTTCATCACATAGCCAATTAAGCGCGCCACCGCCTCGCTTTGATAGACCTGATCTGGTTTAACCGCCCGAATTTGGGCTTTTTTTCCACGCACAGTATAAATATAAATTTAAAATTTAAAATTCAAAATGCAAAATCAGTAATCCGTAATATGTAATAAAAAAGCGCAAAAAGCAAAACGCAAAGAGTAAAACCTAAATCAAAGCTCAAAAATATTTTTAACTTTTGGTTTTGGTCTTTGAGCTTGGTTTTGCACTTTGCTCTTTGCACTTTAATCTTGTTTTCTCACGAGTTACTAACTTTTTACATTTTACATTACATTCAATCCGCCAGCTAGCGGGTTGACTTTTAAATTTTAACTTTTGACTTGCCTCTTTGTCCCGTATTTACTCCGCGAGCTTTTGCGATCCACTACCCCTTCAACATCATACTTACCCCGAACAAGATGATATTTAATTCCCGGCAGGTCTCTTACCCGGCCATAACGAACCAATACCCGGGCACGCTCCACCACATTATGCCCCTCACCAGGGATATAGGCCGTCACTTCCTGACGATTGGAAAGCCGCACCCGCGCCACCTTCCGCAGGGCCGAGTTGGGCCTTTTGGGAGTGACGGTTTTTACCAGCAAAACCACCCCCCGCTTTTGGGGGCTGGCGGTCTTAACAAAACGCCGCGTTAAGGAATTAAAAGAATTCTTTAACGCCGCCGCTTGGGTTGGTTTTTTCTTTTGCTGGCGGCCATGCCGCACCAGCTGATTGATGGTAGACACGAAATTTTATCTCTTAAATTATAAATAATTTTATCTAAACAATAAATAAACTCAAATGTTAAATCGCAAAACGCAAAACTACATGTTAAAACTCAAATCTACAACGCAAAACTTAAAAGACAAAAACAGAATTACAATTTAGAAATATAAATATTAAGCCCTAAAGTTTTTTAGTTTTAAGTTTTAACATGTAGTTTTGAGATTTGAGTTTTGCGTTTTGAGCTTTAACTTATACTTTTGACTTTTGAATTTTAAATTTCCTAAATTAGCGCATGTCAATTATACCATGCCTTTCGTCTTAGTCTTTCGTCTTAAAATTCCAGCCGGTCTTCCTCTAAAACCACCTGCTCGGGAGAAACAGGGATTAAGCGGCCAATAATCACGTTTTCCTTCATCCCCACTAAATTATCCACCCGGCCCTCAAGCGACGCCTGCGTTAAAACATTGACCGTTTCCTGAAAAGAAGCCGCCGAAAGCCAAGAGTCGGTATAAAGCGCCACCTTGGTTAAGCCTAAAATTAACCGCTTCCCCCGGGCTGGTTTAATCTTTCTTTCTTTTGCTTTTTCGTTTACCTTGCGAAAACGGAGAAGATCAACAAAACTGCCAACAATAAATTTCGTATCGCCGGCGTTAATAATTTGCACCTTGTCACTCATTCTCCTAATAATCACCTCAAAATGGCGGTCGTTAATGCCGATATTTTGCGACTCGTAAACCCCCTGAATACTATCCAAAAGATACTCCTGCGCCGCCCGCAAGCCCCGAATTTTTAAAACTTCTTCCACATCTAGCGCTCCGGCGGCCAGTTGCGTTCCGGCCAAAACCTTCTCTTTGTCATGCACCAAAAGCTGATTTGCCGGCGGAACAAAATATTCTCTCTTTTCCTCCTTTCCTCTTATTTCCACCACCATGCCTCCGCCGCTTTCCTCTTTAATCCACACCTGGCCATCTATTTCCGCCAAGGGGGCCAAAGATTTGGGAAGACGAATTTCAAAAAGCTCTTCCACCCGCGGCAGGCCTTGGGTAACATCAACCCCTAAAACTCCACCGCTATGTTTGGTTTTCAGGGTTAATTGCGTTCCCGGTTCGCCAATTGACTGGGCCGCTAAAATTCCTACCGGAGTGCCAATCTCGACTAACTTTTTGTTGGCAAAATTCCAGCCATAGCATCGCTGACAAACTCCGTAATGAGTCTTACAGGTTAGAGGAGAACGAACCAAAACCGAGGTTATCTTCTCTTCTTTAACAATTAAGTCTACCTTATCGTCATCCAAAAGTTCTCCTTTCTTAAGAAGTGTTTTTCCTCCCACCTTAACATCGGCCGCTAAAAATCGCCCCAAAAGACGCTCGCCAAACTTTTCCGCCCGCGCCCCTTCTCTTTTAATCTCAATTCCCTTTTTGGTACCGCAATCTTCTTCGCGAACAATCATATCATGGGCGGCGTCAACCAAACGCCTCGTCAGATAACCAGCATCGGCTGTTTTTAGCGCCGTGTCGGTTAAGCCTTTCCGGGATCCCCGCGCCGAAGTGACATATTCGAAAACCGCCAGCCCCTCCCGAAAATTAGATTTTGTCGGCAGAGGGACAATGCGCCCCAGCGGATCAACCGACAGCCCCCGCATTGCCGAAAGCTGTTTCACGTTATCCCGCGACGCCCGGCCCACCTTAGCATCAATAATCAAGCGCACCGGCGAATCAGGAGGGAAAAGCTCCCAAGTTTTATCCGCCAGCTCATCGGTAGTTTCAATCCAAATATTTTGGGTCAGCTCCCGCCGCTCGTTGGCGGTAATCAGGCCTTGATTAAAGCTTCGCTCAATTTCCAAAACCCGCTGCTCCGCCGCCTTAATAATCTTTTCCTTTTCCGGATGAATCACGTTATCGGCAATACCAAAAGAAAGCCCTGAGAGGGTTCCCGCCCAAAAACCTAGCGCCTTAACCGCATCAATTATTTCCACCATTTTCCCCTCCTCCACTTTAAACAAAATCTTGCTTAAAAGCGATTTTAAAACCTTGGAATCAATCGCTTCGTTCACAAAGCGAAATTCCGGCGGCAAAATTTGGTTAAAAATAATCCTTCCTATGGTTGTTTCCAAAACTTTCCCTTCATAAAAAAAGTTAATTTTTTGCCTTAAATTAATTTTCCCCGCCTGATAGGCTAAAAATACCTCTTCTTCGCTCATTATTTCTTCCCGTTGAGGCAGGTCGGAATTAATCGTGGTCAGATAATAAATCCCCAAGGCCATCTCTTTTGAGGTGGGCACGGAAACCGGTGCCCCGTCCGCGGGTTTGAGCAAATTCTTTTGGGGAAGCATAAAATTCTTCGCTTCTTCTTGTGCTTGTTGGGAAAGAGGCAAGTGCACCGCCATCTGGTCACCATCAAAATCGGCGTTAAAACCGGAGCAAACACAAGGATGAAGCTGAATCGCCAAACCATCCACCAAAACCGGATAAAAAGCCTGCAAAGAAAGTTTGTGAAGAGTAGGGGCGCGGTTCAAAACCACCACCTTATCTTTAATAATCTCGTTAAGAATCCCATAAACTTCCGGGGGGCGTCGGTCCAGCGTTGCCTTGGCGGAACGAATGTTGGGAGCAACTCCTTCCAAAATCATTTGGTGTAAAAGATAGGGCTTAAAAATTTCCAGCGCCATTTCCTTTGGCAAACCACATTGATTAAGATTTAGTTTAGGACCAACCACAATCACCGAACGTCCCGAATAATCAACCCTTTTTCCCAAAAGATTTTGGCGAAAACGGCCTTTCTTGCCCCGCAGTGATTCGGAAAGAGAGCGTAACTGCATTCTTTTGGAAGCGCGCGGCCGCTTAATCTGGGAAGCGTCAATTAAATTATCCACCGCTTCCTGCAGCATCCGTTTCTCGTTTCTTAAAATAATCTCCGGCGCGCCGATCTCCATCAGGCTTTTCAAACGATTATTGCGATTTAAAACCCGGCGATACAAATCATTTAAATCAGAAGAAGCAAATTTCCCTCCCGAAAGCTGGACCATTGGCCGCAAATCGGGTGGCAAAACCGGTAAAACCTGCAAAATCATCCACGAGGGATCCACCCCCGACTCCAAAAGATTGGTCAAAAGCGCAATTCGCTGATAAAGTTTTTTCCGTTTTGCCTCACTTTCGGTTAAGCCTACCCGGCGGCGCAACCGCGCCAATTCTTTGGAGAGATCAATTTTCCCCACCGCCTCAAGCACTGCCTCGCTTCCCATTTTCGCCTCAAAAAATGAATCGGCGCCATGCTGGGCAAAGGTAGTCATCTCGTTTCCCGAAATAAAAGAGCCAAAACCAATTTTTTTAACCTTTAAAACTAACGAATGATAAAAACTTTTGAGCGTTTCCTCTTGTTTTTCCTTTTCCAAAATTGCCTGTTGGATTTTTCTCTTTAATTGCAACTCCCCTTCCCTTAAGGCCAAATCCCGGGCTTCTCCCGACTTAATTCTTTTCTTCACCCTTTCTTCTTCCTCCCGCGCCTCATCTTTAATTTTTTTCAAAAGCTGCTTTTTCTTCAGCTCCAGTTTTTCCCGCTCTTCTTTTTCTTCCCGGCCTAAATTAGCCAAAACTTTCCCCCTTTCTTTCTCGTCAACGCTAATTACCAAATAATGGGTAAAGTAAATTACCCCCTGGAGATACTTATTGGAAACCCCCAAAAGAATAGAAAGAGGAGAGGCTGATCCTTTGAAATACCAAACATGAGCGCAGGGAGCGGCTAGGTTAATATGGCCCATTCTTTCCCGCCGCACCCGGGAACGGGTAACCTCCACTCCACACTTATCACAAATTACCCCCTCGTAGCGGCGGCGCTTATACTTACCGCAGTAACATTCCCAGTCACGGGTGGGCCCAAAAATCCGCTCGCAAAAAAGACCGTCTTTCTCCGGCTTAAAAGTGCGGTAGTTAATTGTCTCCGATTTTAAAACCTCGCCACGCGACCAAGAAAGAATTTCCTCTGGCGAGGCCAGTCTTACTTGAAGAGCTTTAAAATCGTTAATTGGTTCGGAATCCATAAAAATATATTATTAAATTGTCGATAACAATTCGTAAATGTTATTCTGACGAAAGTCAGAACCTAAAATCCCCCCCCCTTATTTTGCCAACCGGCAAATTAACTCGGCGCGGACTGCTTGCTTCTGGCAGAAATCCGCTCTCTGTCTTTTACCGCGCTGTGTCCATTATACTATTAATATTATCTTTTTCAGCCCCTAATTGGTTGGCCTCATTATCTTTTGCCTCTAAAGGTTTTTCTTCTTCTGCGGGTTTTTCTTCCTCTGTTTTTACCTCCTCTTCTTTAGTAACCACCGCCAAGCCCAAGCTCTTAAGCTCGGAAAGCAAAACCTTAAACGACTCCGGCACTTTTGATTCCGGAATATCCGTGCCTTTAACAATCGCCTCAAACGCCTTGGCCCGACCCACCACATCGTCGCTTTTAATCGTCAACATTTCCTGCAACATATGCGCCGCCCGATGCGCCTCCAGTCCCCAAACCTCCATTTCTCCAAAACGCTGGCCACCCATTTGCGCCTTGCCTCCCAACGGTTGCTGGGTTACCAAAGAATATGGGCCAATGGAACGGGCGTGAACCTTATCCTCCACCATATGCAAAAGCTTTAAAATATAGGCCACACCAACAACCGCTCTCTCCTCTAACGGCTCGCCAGTGCGACCGTCATAAAGAACTGTTTTATAATCTTTATCTAAACCTGCCTTTTCAAATTCCCCTTGTAAAAACTGCTCATCGAATTTCTCAAAAACCGGTACGGCCACCTTATAACCTAATTTTTGCGCCACCAAACCCAGATGAGCTTCCAAAAGCTGGCCCAAATTCATCCGCGCCAAAACCGAAAGAGGAGAAATAATGATATCTACCGGCGTCCCGTCAGCAAGATAAGGCATATCCGCCGCGGGCACAATTTTAGAGATAACTCCCTTATTGCCATGCCGCCCTGCCAGTTTATCACCTTCGCGGATTTTTCTTGTTTGCGCCACCCAAACGGTAATCACTTTTATCACCCCGGGAGAAAATCCCTCTTCATCTTCTTGCCGGTCCAAAACCTCTACTCGCACCACCGTTCCTTCCACCCCGTGGGGAAGACGCAAAGAGGTATCCCGCACTTCCCGCGCTTTCTCGCCAAAAATAGCCCGCAAAAGCCTTTCCTCGGCCGTTAACTCCGTTTCTCCTTTGGGGGCGATTTTGCCCACCAGAATATCATTAGCCTGAACAAAAGACCCCACCGTAACCAAACCATCTTCACCCAAGTTTGCCAGCTCTTCTTCGGCCACATTGGGAATATCCCGCGTTAGCTCCTCCGGCCCCAGTTTTGTCTCCGCCACCTCACAAGAAAATTCATGAATGGTTATCGACGTAAAGGTGTCTTCCTTAACTAACCGGTCGGAAATAACAATCGCGTCTTCAAAGCCCAAGCCTTCATACGAGCAGTAGGCAATTAAAAGGTTTTTCCCCAAGGCCAACTCACCACCATCGCAGGCTGGTCCGTCAATTAGCACCTCGCCCTTTTTTATTTCCTCGCCCGCCGCCACTTGAGGCTTTTGCGAATAACAAGTTCCATAAGGAGAAGTCCGCTTAAATTTCTCCAGATAATAAATTTCCTTATCGCCTTCTATTTTAACCGTCGACACTCCCCTTTCTTCCTCTTCGGCATTAATCTCTTTGGGATTAATTTTAACCACCACCTTACTGCTGTCGGCAAAAATTACCCGGCCGGAATGACGCGCCCGCGCCACCCAGCCCATTTGCTCCGGGACCACTGCCTCCATGCCCGTGCCTACCACTGGAGCTTCGGTTTTCACCAAAGGCACCGCCTGACATTCCATGTGTGATCCCATCAACGCCCGCGCCGGCTCATCATGATCTAAAAAAGGAATCAAAGAAGCCGAAGCACCCACCACCTGCTGGGGGCAAATATCAATTAGCTGGACCTTTTCTACCGGCACCTCCAAAAATTCTCCCCCAAAACGCGCCGGCACTAAAGAGGGAATTAAAAAACCTTCTTCATCACGAGCAATATCGCCGCTGGTAATATAATATTTTTCTTCATCATCAGGGGGAAGATAAATAATCTCCTCCTCAATTTTCATTCGTGTTTTTCCATCTTTTTTAACCGGGGCTACCTTTTTATAAGGCGTCTCCAAGAAACCATATTCGTTAACGCGGGCATAGCAAGCAAGATAGGTAACCAAGCCAATGTTTTGCCCTTCCGGACTTCTTACCGGACAAATACGGCCATATTGGGAAGAAGAAATATCCCGAATCGAGAAGGGCGCCCTTTCCCGCGTTAGCCCGCCCGGCCCCATTACCGATAAACGCCGCAAATTGTCAAGCTCCGACAGGGGATTGGTTTGATCCAAAATTGTCGAGAGCCGGTTAACCCGGAAAAATTCATTAATTGAGGCAATCAATGGCTGGCTGTTCACCAAGAAAGAAAGGTTAACCGTTTTGGGGTCCAAAAGAGCCAAACGTTGCCGGAGCATGCGTTCAAACCGCAACAAACCAAGCCGATAAGGAACTTGGGCCAAAAGTGTGCCAACACAACGGACATAACGATTAGCCAGATGATCAATATCATCGGTCTTGCCCCCTTCTCCCTTCTGAAGGGTAATTAAATACTTAAGAGTGGCCACTAAATCTTCCCGTTTTAAGGTCCAGTTTTTAGGCTCGTTGGGAATCTCCAAACCCAACCGTTTGTTAATTTTATAACGGCCTGTTTTATCCAAACTATAGCGCCGCGGGTCAAAAAAGAGGCTGTTAAAAAACTCCTGGGCTTTTTCTAAAATTACCGGCTCGCCGGGGCGCATCCGCCGATAAATTTCCATTATCGCCTCCTGACGGGTTTTCGTGTTATCGGCCTCAATCGTCGGCATGAGGAAATCGGAAAATTCGTGAATCAGCTCTTCATCGCTTTCTATCCCCAGCCCCCGCAGAAGAAGGGTGACGGGCAGTTTGCGCCGTCGGTCAATTCGCATCCAAATTGTTTCGTTGGGAGCCACCAAAAATTCCAGCCATGAACCAAAAAGGGGCCTAATTTCCGCCTGACTTAAAAGCCGGCTCGTCCGCTTATCTACCTCTTGGGTAAAATAAACACCCGGCGCGCGGGTGATTTGAGAAACAAGGCAACGCTCCACCCCGTTAATAATAAACGTTCCCCGCGCCGTCATTTGGGGCAGGTCAAAAAGATAAACTCTTTTTTGCCAACTCTGGTTTGTGGGTTTATAAAGCAAAGAGGCTTCTGTTTCCACCGCCACCGTGTAGGAGAGATTGCGCCGCCGCGCTTCTTTTTCCGAACGCAAGGGTTCGGAAATATAAACGTTATCAAAAGAAAGCTCCCAATTGCCGCTTTGATCAACCACCGGGGAAATATTTGCCAACCCACGCGCTAAATCTTGCGCCAAAAATTTCTCCCAAGATTCTTTCTGCACCGCCAAAAGATCCAAGGGAGGAAGCCGGTGATAGTTTCTGCCTAAAAAAACGCGTTTGTTTTTCACTTTACGCCTAAGAAAAAATAGCCACAAAAAAATTCCCTTTTTTCAGGGAATATTTCTTCTGGCTATAGCTAATTTAATTTAAGGGAAATCACGTAAGCCGTATTTTACTCGCCAATTTTCTTTCCGTCAAGGGGAAAAAAGTTATTTTCTACTATATCACACTATTTTTGGTTTAGCAACTATCATTCTTGACTCTTTGCGCCTTCTATTTACACCTCTGGAAAAACCCAGCTCTTCCCGCTTACAGCAACGTGATAACGAATACTTTAGCTTTCCCTTTTTTAATAAATTGCTTATTATATAGTAATTTAGTTTTTTAAAAAGTTAACACCCGCTGGTAAATAATATTAATGCCGCCAATGTGTTTGACTTATACAAAAAATTGACATTTCTTCTCAATCCTGCTATAACTCCAATTAATTTAGAATTAAGGAATCAACAGCGATTCCCCTAAGCTCTAATGGTTCTTTGAAATATTCAGTTGTTGCATGGGATAGTTGATCCATCTCAAAGGCGAGGTGGGGAAACTATAAACACCCTAAGAAGATCCTTGGAAGAGAATCTTTGGAAAGATTAAAGCCAAGAGTCCCTCTTTATTGCCAAAACAGGCGTTTCTGTCTTAACTGACAGCTAAGAGCCACTAACCCCAAAGGGGTTTAAAAAAAGGCAAGAAGGGCAACTTACCGCTGAAAATCTTAACAAGAGACTCTGACAAGCATCGAAGCCCGATTGGCGGGAAACTGATTAGGCAATCCAAAACAGCGGATTAAATCTAATCAGGCAAACCTTTTCTTCACTTGAAAGGAGTGAAAAATGGCAGGACCGTTGGGCGGTGGGTTTGGGAGAAACCCCTTTGGGGATCCTTTCGGAAGTCCTCCTGGCTACCCCTCAATACAAGTAGGGGGCAGAACAATGTACCCCGATATCCAAGGAGAACTTCATAACACCAAGGCCGAGGCAATTCTCGCCAACCAACGCTTTGAAGAAAACTTCAATCACGTTACTGGCGGTAATTGCGGTCAAGATCCCGACAGGGCCTAGGGGTAGAAAAAGTTCCAATAACTGAATAAGTGGTAAAATAAGAAAGAAGATTGTCGCTAAAGCGATATCCATGTTACCACCATGGTAGGTAAAAAACCCAATCTTCTTTCTTTCTCTCTTACTTAAAAACTGAAATCGCCTTTTCAATTTCATCTTTCTTTAAATTTCCCATCAAACCAATATTTATCTTTGAAAAATCAAAAATTTCTTGCACTAAACAGTCAATCTCTTCTTTTGATATTTTTTCAACTATCCTCATATATTCCTCCGGAAGTCGGATTTTCCTACCCGCAAGCTCCTCTCCTACCACCCAATCGGCAATTTGTAACGGCGTTTCAAAATTGAAACAAACAATATTCCTTCGATATAAATTCTTTGCTTTTTGCGTTTCCTTCTTTTGGACGCCATTTTTCTTAATCTTTTCCAACTCTTTCTTAATTAATTGCATTGAGAGAGAAAGATTTTCTTTAGCCACCGAACCACCGATAATAAATTCTCCCATAAAAGGAAAGTCTACGGTATCGCTACCAACAGAATAAACTAAATTATTATTTTCTCTCAAAAGCTTTGCTAGCCTTGATGAAGGGCTATCGCCGACAATAAAACTTAAAAGCCCCAACCAAAGAAGCTTTCTCATTTTTACTTCCTTAAAGCCAAAGGTGGGAAAAGTGAGGAGAAATCTAATTTGGTTTGATTTTTCTTTCTGATAATAAGTTAAAAAATCAGAGTAAGTAATTTTTAAACGAGAAGGTTCTTCAATTTTTTCAGTGTTTTTCTTCTTACCAAAACTGTTTTTAATTTTCATCATTATTTTCCTTTGATTAAAATTACCCGCAACAGAAAGAATCATATTAGCTGGTTGATAATATTTATTTTTCCAAGCTAAAAGTTTTTCCCTCGTAAACGATTGGATTGTTTCTGGTCTGCCCAAAGAATCATATTGATAAACGTTCTCGCCTCTCATTCTTCTTAAAAACATTTTTTGTTTAAATTTGTTCTGGGGTTCCGACCAGTAACCAAAATATTCGCTTAAAACAATTTTCTTAACATGATTAAGCCGCGAGGCAGGCAGGGTAGGAAGGAAAACAAGCTCATATAAAAAATCAAGCGCCTTTTCTCCTTTCTCAGAAGGAGAGTCTACATAATAAACAGTACTAAACCTACCAGATTGCGCATTTTGATACATTCCCTCAAATTCGATCGCTTCTGAAAGAAGTTCAAAGCTTTTATAATTTTTGGTCCCCTGATGAATAAAATGCTCTAAAAAGTGAGAAATACCATTATTTTTTCTGTCTTCGTTAACGGTCCCAACCTTAACATACAGGCTGACATAAAAAGTTTTCACCGTTTTTATATTAACAAGAAACACCGTTAACCCATTGGGGAGGAGCAGTTTCCGGTAAGGAAGTTTCCTATTCATAGCACAATTTTAGCATATTCTCGCCGTATTTTCGTAACAGTGCAAGTTCTAAAAACAATGGCCACTCTCTAGACAGTTAAAACATTATAGTTACACCTTAGAGGTGAGTTTCTATTTACACCTCCGGTATTTTGCCTGCGTTTAGACCCTAGCAATCAGTAGACTATAATTACGGATACAAGAATAAAAAATAAAAGTAATTGCTCAGCTTTTACGGCAAAACTAGCCCTTAACTTATTCTGAAGTTATTCAACCCCTAAAGCTGACAAGCTTTCCAAAACCCAAAAACCTCGGGAAATCAACTAACTTTTAGCCCACGGCTTGCTTCGCCATTACCAGCTACCGCCCCCTCCGCCGCCAAAACCACCACCAGATGAGCCGCCGGAGGAGCCGCCACCGGAAAACCCCGAACCCCCCGACCATGAAGATTTCCCTGACGGTGAAGAAGATAAAGCCGTGGTTGAGCTCTTGTAAAAACCGCGCCAGTCGCTATAAAAACTGGCCGCCACTGCCCCTTCAAAATAATCGGGCGGCTTAACCCCTAAATCTGCCATCTCCTTAGCTAATTTCTCTACCACTCCCAAAGAAATGGCTAAAGGCAAGATTTCCTCTAAAAACAAATGCTTTTCGGCAATTTCTTCCCGCCATTTACTTTTATTAATATACCACTGAAGGCCTTCAATTTGGCGATAAAGAGAATATCCCCAAGCTGTCCGCCGCGGCATTGACTTCGCCATTAAAATCGTCGGCACCAAAAAGAGAAAAAACAAAACCAACGGAACGCTGCCGGCAAAAGAAATAAAAGAACTTAAGAGCAGAACAAAATCTCCCAAAAGCATTATTATCGCTATCGTCAGCCATTTAGCCCTGACCGTCTCCGGATTACCAACAAAAATTTTCTCCTCGACTAAATTTTTATAAAGCTTTTTCTTAAATTCGGAAAGATATTTATAAAAATTATTTTTCAGATCAGACAAGGAAACTTCCTTGCTATGGGCAAATAAACTTAGCAAAAGATATTGCTGATAATCTTTCAGCTTGTTCTTATCTTTTTCTTTCTTAATAAAAAGATAATCGGTTTTCTTGCCAATCAAACCCTTCTTTTCTGTCTTTTTAATATGCAAATATCCTAATCGCGCCATTTCCACAATTTCCGCCACCACATCCTGAATATCCACCTTCTCATCAATAATTGTCCCCGCTTGGGCAGGAGTCAGGTTATCAAGGGGAGAGTAAACTGTCGGTAAATAATCGCGATGAAAAAGGGGCACCGTCTCGGTTTTTTCCTCTTCGGGCTGATAATAAATATTATCGGTTAAGTATTTTTTATCACGACCTTTCTTATACCAAAAAGCAAATATTATCAAAAAAGGGGTAATCGCCGCTAAATAGCCCCAATTATCGGTTAAGAAATTAACCATTCTCTTAATTAACCCCGGAAATTTGAGCTGATTGTCTTTACTCAAGGCAACCACGATGGTAAAATCATCGCCCGGATTAAGAGAAACACTTGAAGTAAAAACCGCCTCTTGAGAGTTAAAATCACCCGTACACTGTTCTTCCTTGCTGCCAAAAGGCCCGCTAAAGCAGGCAATTTTAGTAATCGGGGCAAAGGGGGAAACAACTTTGGCGGAAGATTTTTTAATGATCGTGTCCCACTCATGACCGGTTACATTCCAATAAACCTCATCATGATCTTCATACGGCAGTAAAACTTCACTGATCGTGTATTTAATCACGTAAATATGGGGGCCGGTAATCGTTTCTTGCGGATCGCCAATTTTAAGATTAATACTTTGCCGATAGCGGCTTTCCTCATAATGATAATCTTTGCCCATCTCGTCGGTTATGGAAACTACTTTTAAATTAGCGCGAATTGTTCTGCCGCCACTATTATAAATAACGGGGATAACCCGGAAAATCCCGTGTTTGGGAACAGAAAAATGGACACTAATTCTTTCTTCTACTGTTAAGGAAGTGTCCTGATTAACGGTAATCTCGCTGGAAAAATCCTCAATGGTATATTCCGACGATGCTACTGCCGCCGCTTCGGCAGGCAAAACTGCCAAGAAGAAAAAAGAAGAAAGAAGAAAGAAAAAAAGCAAAAAGAGTTTTTTCATCTTTAACAACTATCATATCACGTCCAAACTTCCCTAAAAACTGCCAAATAAAACTTAATTTACTTATTCTAAAAAAGCAGTTATACCTTAGAGGTGGGTTTCCCCGCCACAGCGGGGTCCGCCTTTGGCGGTCCGCTCGGGGCGGATCCCGCCACGGCGGGACTATTTACACCTCTGGTATTTACGCCTTTTGGTATCAGTAGACTATATTACGGATACAAGAATAAAAATATTTTCCCGCTTTCCCCAATTCAGGGCATTTTAAAAAAGGGAAATTGCCTTTTAGCCCCTAATTTGCGACGGGGAGCAAGGTTAATCAGCTTTGGGCGTTGTTTGGCGCCGACTTAAAAATTATTTCCAAAATTGCTTCCGGGGAAGTTGGCGAGGCAACAAAGTTTGTTGTTTTGCTAAAGGCCTCTATTGCCTGAAAAATTTCGGGGTTATCCCAATTAGCCTCATTTTTAGTTAATGGCTCATCTTTGCGCCAGCTAAACAAAACTGCCGCCTTAACTGGCCAATTTCTTAAAGATTCCAGACCTTCCCTAAACCAAAAATAAGGATTTTCCAAGGCAGTACCCACTTCGGCGATAATCATCGGTTTTTTACCCTTAGTGAGCCTTTGTAATTCTTTAAAATCTGGCCCAAAAAGCTGTTTAAAAGAAAAATTGGGGTTGAAGTGACGGGGTTCCAGCAGGTGCTCGGCATCAATAAGATTAACTCGGTGTTTGTTATAACCGTCTAAACCAACAATGTCTACCCATTCGTCTCCGGGATAATAAGGGGCAATTGCCGCCGCCCCAACCGTAACATTGGGAGAAAAAACAAATTTAACGTTGGGAGCATAATGGCGAAAAAGGCCAACCAGATAACGCCAACTTCCCACAAAGTCTTCGGCCGTATTTATTTTTGCTCCGTGAGCAAACCAATTACCATTCATTTCATAAAAAGGCCGAAGCAAAACTGGTCCCGGTAAATTAGCAAAATCCTTGGCCCTCTTGACTAAAGAGTCTTCAAACATCATTGTTTTTGACAAGAGAAACTCACCATTAAAACCTTGTGGAGTAAAAGAAAGCATCGGTAATTTTCCCATTTCCAAAATTTGCCCAAGACAAGCTAGCCCCCAAGAAGATTCTAAACCATCTTCAAAAATATTAACAATAGAAGAGCAAGCGGGCCTCAAAAGGCTTAAATCATTTCTATCAGGCGCCATCCCAAAGACTAAGGAATCTGGTTGCCGAAGTTCATAATTGGGTTCGCCCACTCTCCCCAAGCCCTCTAATCTACTTAGCATATCGGGGCCAAATTGGGCGGTTACTCCGATTGCGCTGGCTCCCAAGGTAAGCATTTTTAAAAATTCTCGTCGGGAGGCGCTTTGCTCTTTCATAGGGAAATTTAAAAATCCCGGGGCTTAAAGCTATTCAACCCCAGCGTTGACGACCCTCCCACTTATTGGCAAATCGGAGAAATACCGAGGCGTTAAGCGGAAATTGCCAAAAATTACACCTCTTCAAACAAAGCCCGGCGGTATTTCTTGGTTTTGGGGTCATAAATATAAATCCGACCGCACTTACAGCTCACCTTTTTTGTCCCATCCTGACGCGTTTCTTCCTTCCCGTCTTTTAAGGGATTGCCGCAACCAACACACCGGCCTTGCGATAAAAGCCAAGCCTGTACTGGAGCAATAATATTTTTAAACATTTTCATCTCCCTTTTTAACTAAAAACGAGGCTAAAATTTCCGCCGCGGCGGCGGCATCAGCCTCTTTTTTTCTTTTTTTTCTCCTGCTTCCTGTTTCGATCATTGTAGCAACTCCCGCCCGACTTGTCAAAGTTTCGTCTTCAAACTCAACCGGCAACCCCAGATTACTTTCAAGACTTTCTTTAAATGTTTTTATCTTTTTTCCTAAATCTTCTGACCAACCCAAAACCAGCCGGTCAATCGCTTCTTTTTGGCAAATTTGGCCGATTTTTTCCGTTATTTCCTGATTATTTGGCAAAACTCCCCAGGGCCGCGTCAAACCTTTTTCGCCTAACGCCAAGCCAATCCTTTTCTCGCCATAATCAATGCCTAAGTAACGCATGAAAAATTAAACGGCTAAATTGTTAAATTGCTAAATTGATAGAAAAGCATACTGGATACAACAGGATTTATAACAGGATTGAACGGGATCTTTTATCCTGTTTTACCCCGTAAACATCCTCTTTAATCCCGTGTGCTTTGCCCCTTATTCGCTCATTCGTGTTTATTCGTTTCCCATTCGTGTCAATTCGCGTTTCAACAGTTTAACTGTTATTTTGCCAGTCTTGCCCGGACCACCAAACGGCGCAGATATGTTCCCGGCGGCACGCAAGTGACAAGGCTGATATAAGAGTCATCATAATGCTGTTCTAAAATCGCCAAATCATCAGGGGGAAGCTCAACCATTTCCGACACTAAGAACCGATAGCGCACGCCGTCAAAGTCAACCAAAATCTCATCGCCAATTTTTAAAGTCGGTAAGGTGGAAAAAATCGTCATATAATCTTTGGGGTTAAAAAACTGCGGCAAAACCGAATGGCCAAAAATAACCGCGTTACCGTAATTACCCGGATAAGCGGTTCCCCCATACTGGACTAAATTGCGGGAAAGATCCTCTCCGCCCACCTCCACCGTAGCATTAAAAACCCCAAGCTTGGGAATACTCAAATTGTAATAACGAATTTTGCCAACATTATTTTGCTGAAAGCCTACCGGCAACCAATTTTGAATTTCGGCCAAGTTTTGGTCGGCCACCCCCACCACGCCAAAAAGAGGCAAGCCTTTTAAATCATTAGCATCCCTAAAATAAGGAGTGATAATTTTTTTCTCTCTAAATTGAGAAGCGGAGAGCTGATAGGAAATAATCGGCCAGCCGGCATAAGTAATAATCATCAACCCTAGGGTAAAGATTAAAACCGGCAAGGTCCGCAAAATTTTTCCCAAGCGGCTGGGCCTTTTTGGTGGAGCTTTAAGATAAGAATACATGGTTAAGATACACGAATTTACACGAATGAGAAACGAATAGACACGAAAAATAAACTCAAAACGCAAATGGCAAAACTACATGGTAAATCTCAAACCACTTTAAAATGTAGTTTTTCAGATTTAAGTTTTGAGTTGTAGTTTTGATCCGCCAGCTGGCGGATTGCGATTTAACATTTGAGTTTATCTTTTGTCTCCTTGTATCTTAATATCTTAGTATCTTAGTATCTTTTCTCATTGCTTTGTCTTCACCTCTATCTTAATCCTTTCTTCCCGATGAGGCAAGGTTAAAAGGAAATCGGGCATTTTGGGGCTTACTTTGATCTCACAGTCTTCTACCGAAGGCAAAAGCCCTAAATAATCTATCGCCGCCGCCGGCCGCTTGCCCTTTAATTTCTTTTTCACCTCTTCCTCGTCAATGTTGGGATAAAGACTGGCCCTAACTTTAGCCTCAAAAACTTGCCCCTCACCCTCGCTTTCCTGATAAGAAAAGTTAACTTCCCTCTCTTCTCCCAAAATAAATCCCGCCGGAATTTTTGGTTTTAAACGCTCCTCGATAAGCTTATTCAAATCTTCTTCCTTAAAAACAAGCCCCTTTAATTCCAGTTTAAGACTTAAAGAGGCCTCTTCGGCCTCATCGCCTACTTGATGGTCATAGTCTTCGGCAATAATCTCCTCTTCAATGCTTTCGTTAATCAATTTTTTTCCTTCGCCCAAAGTTTTTGCCAACTTTTCCCGGCCCTCTTTAAGCAACTCTTCCTTTAAAGACTCTTTCAAAGAAGTTAAGTCTTCTTCGGCCACCACCTTTACCTTGCGGCTGCTACCCCCGGAAAAATCGCTTTCATTCTTAGCGATAAAGTCTTTGTTGGAAAAATCATTAACCTTAAACTCTGTTTCTTTTGTTAAATTATATTGAGGACCAATGTCGGCCGCTTTTACCTTGACCGTCTTTTTCCCTGGGATAAGCGTATAATCCGGCCCGGCGCTGGCGGAAGCCACCTTCACCTCTTCCTCTGTCTCAAACTCCAAGTCACCGGGGGCAATTAATTTTGTCCCTTTCTCCAAAGTTTCCTCCACCTCGGTACGGTTATAAATCGTTGCTTCTCCCGTGGCTTTTTCTCCTACCTCTTTCTCCCCGCTTGTCGCCGCGCTTTTTTCCCCCTCAACGGTAATGGCAACTTCTTCGCCAGGGATAATTCCTTCTTCAACACTCAATGCTGACCCCGGAACCACCTTAACGGTAAAACTTTCTTCCAAAAATTGAGGCGAAACCCGAAGAGTGACCGTTGCCTGCGGCCAAAACCACCAAAGCAAACCCAAAATCGTCAGAAAAAGAAGCGGCAAAAGATATCGCCAGGAAAAGTGTTTTGGCCCTTTTTTTAATTTTGGTAAAAAGCCACCTATTTTAGCAAAAAAACTAAGAACTCTTTGTTTTTGAGAAGCAAAGTCTACTTTTCTTTTTTGGGAGACTACCTCTTCTTTCTCTCCTTCAGCAGAAAAATCCTCTAATTGCGCCACATCCTGATTCTTTAAGAATCCCGGCAGTGCTTCTTCTTGTAAAACTTCTTCCTCTTTTTGCTCCGCATCAAGATGGGCCAGGCCTCCTTTCTCCAAAAGATTACTCGCCGTTTCCTCAATTAAGGTCTCCAAAAGAAAAGAAGAAGGGAGAAGCTCTACTTTGGGAAGGTGCAAAAAAAGGCCTCCTTCCGGCTTAACCCAAGGATAGGAAAGAAGGCGTTGCCGCATTGCTTCCTGATCCCCAAAACCCCAAAGAAAAATTCGCGGCGGAAAAGGCTCTTCCCTCTCAAAAGAAAAGAGCCCCTCTTCCAAATCAGACACAAGATTATCGCTGCGCTCAATTTGATAAACTCCCTCCATTTTCCCTCTCCATAAAAGCGCCACCTCGATCACTTCCTCGCCCACCCCCACCAAAACAAAATTAAGAAAAGCGCCTTCGCTTTTAGCAAGAGAGGCGCAAATAACTTTTTCCTGGGTCACAAAACCTAATGGCGTACTTTCTAATTTTTGACAAATTTGCCGCAAAAGACTGGCCTTATCTTCCTCTAATGCCCCCTTGGCCCAGGAAACCGGCAGAGAAAAAATTATCCCCTCAATTTTCCTTTTTCCCTCCCCAAGTGTTTTAAAAGCGCTTTCAAGGCTTTTTTGCGCCGCTTCCGGCAAGCCGGTGTCTTTTTGATAATACTCCCGACTGCCAAGAGCCAATAATTTTGCCCGCCGTTTCCCTCCCTCTTCTTCAATTGTCCAAAGGCCCCCCATTACCTCGTTAAGGCCAATAAAAAAGGCGGCAAAAATATGTTCGAACATAATAAAAAGAAATGAATTGTCACATTGCTTCATTGCTTCATTGTTTCATTGTTGCCAGCTTTATGGTCACATTATCTCAACAATGTAGCAATGTAACAATGAAACAATGTTTTTTACTCTAATACCCCATAAATTCTTCTTTTCCCCGCCCCCACACTTTCTTCTTTAATAATTTTAAATTTCCCTAAAACCCCGGTACGCTCAACATGTGGCCCACCGCAAACTTCCCGCGAAAAAAAATCCGGCTCCCTGCCAATAGTATAAACTTTTACCGCCTCTTTGTCATATTTTCCCTCAAAAAAGGCTAAGGCGCCCATTTTTTTGGCCTCTTCCAGACTTACTTCCTGAAAGCTAACCGGTAAATTTTCCTTAATCTTCTCATTAGCTAAGTTTTCCACTTTTTTAATCTGCTCCTCGGTTAACTTTTGGGGGTAGGGGAAATCAAAGCGCAGCCTTTCCGGAGTGATATTTGAGCCCGCCTGATAAACACTTTTCCCCAAAACTTGCCTTAACGCCTGGTGCAAAAGATGGGTGGCGGTATGAAGCTTGGTGACCGCCAGAGAATGGTCTTCCAAGCCCCCTTTAAATTTCCTCGCCGTTTTCGACTTTTCCTGATGAGCCTTAGCCGCCTTGGCAAATTCTTTTTCAAATCCAGGGCTGATACCCACCCCCGCCGCGGCAAATTCTTCCAAAACTAAATCTTGCGGTAAGCCAAAACTAGTTAAAAGATAAAAAGCCTCATCGCCGCCAAGAAGCGCTTTTTCTTTCTTCTTAAAAGAAACCAAACGCCTAATTTCTTTCTGCCCCCGACGCAACGCTTCACCAAATTTTTTTTCTTCTTCTTGTAAAACATTTTCAATAAGCGGCCGCTTTTCCGCCAAAAAGGGATAACGTTTTTGATAAATTTCCTCGACCACCGTCGCCAATGAGGGCAAAAATGAAGACCCATTTTTTCCTTCTTCTAATAATTTTTGTTTTTGCCACGAAGCTCTTCTTATCAGCCGGCGTAAAACATAGCCTTGTTCCAAATTAGACGGCAAAACGCCGTCGGCAATAAGAAAAACCGCCGCCCGCAGATGATCCGCCACCACCGCCATTGCTTTTCTTATCTCTCCGCCTTCTTCCCACTGGTGGCCACTTAATTGTTTAATTTTTAAAATTATTGGCCAAAGTAAATCGGTTTCAAAAACGCTTTCTTTTTTCTGCAAAACCATCGCCATTCTCTCCAGACCTGCCCCGGTATCAACACTTTTAATAGACAAATTCTGGTATTGGCCGGAAAGGGTGCGATTGTATTCCATAAAAACTCCGGCGTTCCAAATCTCCAAAAAACGGTCGCAATCGCATCCTGGCCGGCAATTAGCCTGACCGCAACCCCTTTCCTCTCCCTGATCAAGATAAACTTCGGTGCAAGGGCCGCAGGGACCGCTCTCGCCTACTTGCCAAAAGTTTTCCGCCGCCCCCAAACCAACAAGATGGTCTTTTCTCATCCCTACCGCTTGCCACGCTTTAGGCGTTTCGTGGTCGGGCGCAATTTGGGGCAAACTGGAATCACCGGCAAAATAAGTGGCCCAAAGCTTCTCGCGGGGCAACTTTAGCTCTTTGGTTAAAAACTCCCAGGCCAAAGCCACTGCTTCCTTCTTAAAATAATCGCCAATCGACCAGGAGCCCAACATTTCAAAAAAAGAAAGGGTGCGCCGATTTTCGCCCACCTTTTCCAAGTCGGTGGTTCGCAAACACCGCTGAATATTAACCAGCCGCTTTGCCGGTGGTTTCTTCTTGCCTAAAAAATAAGGCTTAAACTGCACCATGCCGGCACTGGTAAAAAGAAGCGTCGGGTCATTTTCCGGTACTAGAGAAATTTGAGGCACAACTTGATGCCGGTGACGAACAAAAAAGCTGATAAACTTCTGGATAATTTCTTCGCTTTTCATTTAAAACACGAATTTACACGAATAGGAAACGAATGAACGCGAACGAGCAAATAATATAAAAATAAATCAAATATCAAATATCAAAGCGCAAAACCAAGTTCAAAGACCAAAACCATAAACTCAATCCGCCAGCTGGCGGACAGAATCTAACTGATTCTGAATCAAGTTCAGAATGACACTAATCGTGACCGTCATTCTGACGAAAGTCAGAATCGAATAGCTAAAAGTTAAAATTCAAAAGTAAAAATTAAAATTAAAAAGTAGAGCAAAAAAAACTTTTAACTTTTGACTTGCAATTTTGAATTTTGACTTTTTAATTTTGACTTTCCAAACCGATTTAGAAACGTACACGTACCACCACCTATTTGGTATAAATTGCCACTGACGGACGATTCGTGAGCCTCCCCTATTTCAGCGGTCTGTTGCCCCGCTTAAAAACCCGGGGCTTATCGGCTGGTTTTGCTTTAACAACCACAGAAGAAGAGGGGGAAGAATTTTGAGGAAGAACCGTCTTGCCAAGCTCTTTAAAATCCCCGGCCGAAAGCTGGTGAATAATTTTCAAGATTTTTTCTTTTTTAACCTCTTCTTTATCTTCCAAAAAATAAGCCAACGCCCCTCCCAACAAAACTCCTAAGCCAAAACCGGACCAAAACTGGTTTGTTTCAATCTTCTTTTTTTCCCCCATTTTTCTTTTCTTCCTTTTTTTCTTGTTTTTTCTTCTCCCTGCCGGAAAAAATTTCCAAAAAAGAACCTAAGCCTTCAATAAAACCGCTTATGCCCAAAAATGGCCGGCTTAATTTTTGCGAAAAAACCAAAAAAGGGTTCAGCGCCTCATTAAGATTCTTAATCGCCTTCTTAACTTCCTGAAGAATCTGGAAAACCTGCACCCCAATTACCGTTAAAAGAGCGGTTAAAATAACAATCACCACCACCAGTAGAACTTGCAAAGCGTTTTCCATAAGAAACTAAATTGTTAAATTGCTATACTGTTATACTGTTAAATTGTTAAAACACGAATTCACGCGAATTGGAAACGAATTAACACGAAAAATAAACTTAAAACGCAAATGGCAAATGGCAAAACTATCCACCTAAAATGGCGGATCCGCCGTCTGAGGCGGACATGTTAAATCTTAAATCTTTCTTAGAGCTTAAAAGTGTTTTTCAGATTTGAGTTTTGAATTTTAGTTTTGCGTTTTGCGATTTAACATTTGAGTTTATCTTTTGTTTTTGAATTTTGATTTTTGCATTAATTTAGTGTCTTAATATCTTTATATCCTAATTTCTCCCTCTTTGTCAATCACCGCAATAAAAGCGTCTTTCCAACTGGCTTTTTTTGCCATGAGGATTAGCCGCTTCCAATAAAACCAGATTTTCTCCCGACAAACATTCTCTTTCTTGTTGAAAAGAACCGTCCGAGCCAAGCGTTACCGGCTGGCCTTCAATAGTAACCACATCTCCCCCTTCTATTTTCCCCTGGATAACAACACGGTAGCCGCTAATTTTCTCCTCTTCACGCGGCGCCTCAAGAATAATTTTGGGAGCGCTAAAGCGAAAAAAAAGCTGGCGACCCAGAAAAAAAACCATCAATAAAATAAAAATTACCCCAAAAAAGGCGCCTATTTTCCCCGGCGTCACCTTTAATTTCTTTTTCGTCTCTATTCTCTTGGGCATTAATTCTTGAGAAGAGGCAGGGGGAATAAAATCGCGCCTGAAAACTGCCACCACTTTTTCCCCGTCCAGGCCCAAAATTTCCGCGTAAGAACGAATTAACCCTTGAATTACCGCCGGTCCGCCGGCAATTGCCTGATAACGATCTTCTTCCAGGAAAACCAAATACTCTTCCCTAATTTTAAGTTCCGTTGCCAGAGAGGAAATTTTTTTCCTCTTTTCTTCTCGCTTGCTTTTAAGAATTTGTCCCGCTGTCTTCACTGTTTGGAAGAATTAATTTTTCTTTACCGGCTAAAAGCTCCCGCGACTTTGAACCGTCGGGAGGTCCCACAATTCCCGCTTCCTCCATCTGGTCTAAAATCCGGGCCGCTCGATTATAACCAATACGAAACCGACGCTGAAGCAGAGAAGAAGAGGCGCGATTTTCCTGACGGAAAAGCTCTACCGCCTCGTCGAAAAGCTCATCGCGCTCTCCTTCGGCGGTAATCACTGTGGCGCCCTTTTTCCCAATCGGCATTTCGACTACCTCTTGGGTGTAAACCGGCTCCACTCCCATATTTTTAACAAAATTGATTAAGTTTTTAATCTCGCGGTCGGAAACATAAGCGCCTTGAATTCTTAAGGGCTTAGCCCGATCCGGGGGAAGATAAAGCATGTCACCCCGCCCCAAAAGCTTTTCCGCTCCCGGCGTGTCCAAAATCACCCTCGAATCGGTCATTGAGGCGACAGCAAAAGAAATCCGGCAAGGAATATTAGCCTTAATTAAACCGGTTAAAACATCTACTGACGGCCTTTGGGTGGCAATCACCAAATGAATTCCTGTTGCCCGCGCCATCTGCGCCAACCGGCAAATGGCGGTCTCCACCTCAGCGGGAGAAAAAAACATAATATCCGCCAGCTCATCAATGATAATTACCAAATAAGGAAGAGCGGCAAAACCGGCCTTCTCGTTATAATCATCAATGTTGCGCACTCCCGCCTCGGCAAAAAGTTTATAACGATTATCCATTTCTTTGGTGGCCCACTTTAGCGCTGAAACCACTTTAGGCGGGTCAACAATCACCGACGAAAGAAGATGGGGAATCCCCTCATACTGGGTTAGCTCGACTCTTTTAGGGTCAATTAAGATCATTTTTACCTCCTCCGGGGTGGAGCGGAAAAGAAAAGTCGAAATCCAAGCGTTTAGTAAAACACTTTTCCCCGCTCCCGTCTGGCCGGCGATTAAAACATGAGGCATTTTGCCAATATCCGCCACCACCGCCTGACCGGAAACATCCAGGCCCAAACCTACCGTTAACTTTGATTTTGATTTTTTAAGAGCGGGCGAAGCCAACATCTGGCGTAAATTTACCACCCGCAGGGAAGAATTAGGTAATTCAATCCCTGCCAAGGATCGCCCCACAATAGGAGCCTCAATTCGGATTTGCCCCGTTGGCGCCGCCAGCGCCAAAGCCAAATCATTGCTTAAGCTCAAAATTTTGGAAAGCTTTGTTCCCGGCGCCACTCTAATAGCATATTGGGTTACTGCCGGCCCGGGGTTAACTTCAACCACTTTCGCCTTAATGCCAAAAGAATCTAATGTTTTCTCAATAATATCGGCATTTTTGTTAACTTCAGCCGCGGTTAACTGCTTTGTTGGCGGAGTAGGATCAAGCAAGCTTAAGGGAGGATAATGCCAAACTCCGGCTCGCGCTCCCGCCAAGGGTAGGCTTTCTTTTGGTTTTCCTTCCTGACCGACAAGAGGCACCTTGGCCAAGTCCGGCTTTTCCTCTCTTCCCTGACTTTCAAAATCTGAGGCAAGAGGGGTTAATCCGGAATCGGAAGGAAACTTAACCCCAATTTCCCTCTTTTCTTTAGGCGCAAAAATTTTCTTTACCTTTCCCCAAAGCTCGGCTAAAAAATCGCCAATTTCCTTTAAAGAAACATCCCATAAAACCAAAAACCCTGCCAGAGAAAGAATAAAAAAAATAATCCCGCTGCCCACTCCTCCTAGAAAGGAAGCCGCTTTTTGAAAAAGAAAACGACCCACCTGACCGCCTTGAACTAACCCTAAAAAGGAGAAAAAAAATAAAAAACTGCCCAAGAAAACATTAAGAGAAAGAAAACTTAAATTAAGACCGGAAAAAAGCAATCCCAAAAGAAGAGTCAGGAAGGGGAGAAGGAAAGCGCCTCCGCCAAAAAAAGCCAATAATTTTTCGTTTATCTGGGAAAGAAAGGGTGTTTGGCCAAAGAAAGAAATAATCAAAAAAGCGGTCAGCAAGAAAAAAAGGAGGGAAAAAACCGAAAAAAGGGTTTTTCTCCCCACCCCCATTCTTAAACCTTTCTTTTTTTTAGGCCGTCCCCGTTTTTTCTTAACCATAAGGTTGGATATTAAACATTTATTTTTATTTATTAAGTAAGCACACGGGATTAAACAGGATGTTTACAGGATAAAACAGGAAAAAAATCCCGTTCAATCCTGTAATAAATCCTGTTGTATCCTGTGTGCTTTGCGCCCACCATTCGCTCATTCGTGTTCATTCGTTTCCCATTCGTGTCAATTCGTGTTTCCATTCGCCTATCTTCCTCACCACTTCATTATATTGTAGTATTTCTACTTTCTCTTTGTCTCTTTCTTTATACTCTATTGAATCGCCTGTTTTTGGGGAGACAATCAAACGAACAGGAATGCCGACTAAATCCGCGTCGGCAAATTTTTCCCCCGCCGAAACCTCCCGACGATCATCATAAAGAACTTCAATGCCATCTTTTAAAAAACGGTCAAAAATTGCTTCCGCTTTTTCAAAAGCGCCTTCTAAGGCGATCAGATGAACCTGATAAGGAGCAATACTCTTAGGCCAAATAATTCCCTTTTTATCATGATGAATTTCTACCACCGTGGCCATTGTTCGTCCCAACCCAATACCATAACAACCCATATAGAAAGGCTTTTCTTTGCCCTTTTTATCAATAAAATTCGCTCCTTTCATAAGACGGGTATAGTGATAACCAAGCTCAAAAATATGGCCCACTTCAATCCCTTTAATTTCCTGAAGTTTTCCTTGACGACATTGGGGGCAAAAATCACCCTCTCGCGCGCAAGTAATATCCGCCAGTAAAGAGTAGGAAAAATCTCGGCCGTAATTAACATTAACCGTGTCGGTTTTGGCTTCTTTTTGGCCGCCAATAAAATTTTTTACCATTTTTAAACCTAAATCGCCTACATAAACCACTCCTTGATGTCCCCAGGAATGAACCCAACCATGTTTAGTGCCTATTTTCTCTAAATCTTCTGCCGTTGCCGGTTCAAGGCTTTCCACCCCCAAAACTCGCTTCAGCTTTGCTTCGTTTACTTCCTGATCACCGCGCAGGGAAGCAATAATTATTCTTCCTTTCTCGTCTTTATAAACAACATTTTTCAAAAATCGCCAAAGCGGTTGGCGGTAATGCTTTACATTATCCTCCATGGTGCAAACCCATTCCGGCTGGGGAATAATTTCTAAAGGTTTTTCTTCTTCGTCAGGATTAAGGGGCGCAAGATAGGCTTGCGCTTTCTCCAAACTGGCCTGATAAGAACATTGGCGGCATTTTAAAACCGCATCTTCTCCATTTTTATCAGGAACCACAAATTCATGGCAACGCTCGCCGCCAATATAACCGCTGTCAGCTTCAACTACCAAAAAAGGCAACTCTAAGCTCTGGAAAATTTTTTCATAAGCTTGCCAAAAAAACCGGTAGGTTTCGGCAAAATCTTTCTTATTTTGGTCAAAAGAATAAGCGTCTTTCATGATAAATTCCCGCACCCGCAACAGCCCGCCCCGAAAACGCCGTTCGTCACGAAATTTGGTGGAAAATTGGTAAAGAAAAAAAGGCAAATCTTTATAGGAAAGCTTTTTCCGGCGCACCAGATCCACAAACATTTCCTCCGCCGTTCCTCCTAAGGCAAATTCCGCTCCTGACCGGCTCTTAACCTTCATCAACTCAAAAGAAACTGACGTTGTCCTTTTCGTTTCCTGCCATAAAGAAAGAGGGTGTAAAATCGGGGTGATCATCTCCTGCGCCCCAATCGCCTCCATTTCTCTTCTGATTACTTCTTCTATTTTTTGATGGACGCGCCAACCTAAGGGAAGAAAATAATATTCTCCGGCTGAACTTTCCTCAATAAAGCCGCCGCGCCGTAAAAGCTGGTGGCTTGCCACCACTGCCTTTTTAAACGGCTCCTTGCTGGTTTTGCCAAAAAGTTTTGAATAACGCATGTTTAGATAAAATAACGATTTGGATCTTGTTGTGGATTAGCGCACTTTAGTGCGCGCCAATTCCCGCACAAAAGATAAACTCAAATGTTAAATCGCAAAACGCAAAACGACAACTCAAAACTCAAATCTAAAAAACAACTTTAAGCTTTAAAAAGTTTTAACATTTGCCATGTAGATTTGCCATTTGACATTTGCGTTTTGAGTTTATTTTTCGCGTCCATTCGCGTCTCTACCCTACAGGCTAATATCTACCAAAAGCACCATCGGCCGCCGACCGGTAGTTTGGTAAAAAAGCTTTTCCAAAGAATCCTGAATAATCACCTTTAAATCTTGCCAGTCAAGCTTATTATTCTGAATTAAAATATTTTTAATCTCTTCCTTGGCACCGTTAAGAATTTCCCGACTGTCTTTTAGCTGTCCGTAAAGAAAGCCCCGACTCACCAAAAGCGGTTCCATTAAAAGCGTTTTTTTAGTTTTATCTAAGGCCAAAATGGCCACCACCAAACCCTCGCGGGACAAAATTTCCCGATCGCGCAAAACCACATTACCCACATCGCCCACTCCCAAACCGTCAACCAGCACTTCTCTAATCTCCATTTTGCCGTCAATTCTCGCCTGGCCGTCTTTTAGGCAAATAACATCGTTTTCGTTTGGCAGAAGAACGCTTTGGGAGGAGTAACCCATTTTTTGGGCCAAAACCGCATATTGCTTCATTTGCCGGAAATTGCCGCCAATGGGAAGCAGGAATTTGGGCTTTACCAAATTAATAAGCAGGGCCAAATCGCCTTGGGCGCCATGGCCGGAAACATGCAAATCCTCGGAAATATCCATATAGGAAACCTCGGCTCCTTGTTTAATCAGATCGTCAATTAAAGCTTGAATCAGCGATTCATTGCCGGGAATATAATCGCTTGAGAAAACCACAAAGTCATTTTTCTCTATCTTAAAATGAGGGTGCTGACCGGAAGTAATCCGATCCAGCGCCGAACCCACTTGAGCTTGGGAGCCGGCGACAATTAAGGTAAGGTTTTGGGGCAAAAAATTCTTGGCCCGCTCCGGCTTAATTTCGCTTTCGGGAGGAAGATTAATGTAGCCAAACTGGCGGCCGATTTTCACCGCTTCCTTAACCGAGCGGCCCACCAAAACTATTTTGCGGCCAAATCGCCGCGAGGCATCAATGGCCGTTTTCAGACGGCTGATGTTGGAAGACATGGTGGTCACAATAAACCGCCCTTTGGCTTTTCTTATCTCCCGCTCAAAAATTTCCACCAAAGTTTGCTCCGAAGGGGTGTAGCCTTCTCTTTCCGCCCGCAAACAATCAGAAAGCATTAAATCCACCCCCAGGCGAGAAGCTTCCACCATTTTTTCTATCCCAATTTTGGTTTTGTCTACCGGTGTCCAGTCAAATTTAAAATCCGGACCATGATAAACATTGCCAAAAGGAGTTTTAATAAAAAGATGGCCCGCTTGGGGAATGGAGTGGGTAATGGGCAAAAGAGTAATTTTAAAATCACCCAAAATAATCTCTTTGCCAAAAGGCGCTTCCTGCAAATTAGCCGCCACCTCGGCCTCTTTCAGCTTTTCCCGCGCCAAGGCAAGCGTTAAAGGAGAACCAAAAACCGGCAAGTTAGGAAAATAGGGCAGAACATAGGGAAGCGCACCAATATGATCTTCATGGCCATGGGTAAGAAAAATACCTCTTATTTTATTCTTTTTTTTCTTAAGGTAGGTGATATCGGGAATAATCAGGTCAATGCCAAACATTGTTTTCTCCGGAAAGCCAATGCCGCAGTCAACCACCAGAATATCCCGCGGGGTTTCGTAAACAAACATGTTCTGGGTAACCTTCCCAAACCCGCCTAAAGAAAAAATCCGCAGGCCTTCTCCCTTATTAGTATTATTTATAATATTGTTCATAGTTAAAATAAACGAAAATAAATTTGTAGGGGCGATTCATGAATCGCCCGTCAATAATTTACACCAGCATGCGGGCGCATCGTGATGCGCCCCTACAATTCGCGTCCATTCGTTTCCCATTCACGTTAATTCGTGTTTAAACCAACCTTAACTGCTCCTCTTTTCCTTCTTGCTTAACAGTTGCTTGATCCCGGCCAAGGCTTTCTTTTTCTCCGTTCATTTTTTTCAAAAACTCTCCCAAGCGCCGAAAATCTTCTTCCTCCTCCCTCATTATTTTACCATTACGCAAAGCGGCCGCCGGATGATACATCGGCACCAAAACTAACTCCTTGCCGCCAAAATCAATCAATCGCGGCCGACCATGAACTTGAGTAATTGAGGCGTTGGGGAGGAATTTGCCTAAGGAAAACCGTCCCAAGCTCACCACCATTTGAGGGTTAATAACCTCAATCTGGTGATCCAAAAAAAACTGGCAGGCTTCAATTTCTTGAGGCTGGGGATCGCGGTTTTGGGGCGGGCGGTGCTTTAAAATATTGGCAATAAAAACTTTCTCTCTTTTTAAGCCCGCCTGGGCCAAAAGTTTGTCTAATAATTTGCCGGCGGCGCCGCAAAAAGGAATCCCCTTCTGATCCTCCCAAAATCCCGGCGCTTCGCCAATAAACATCACCTGGGCGTCACTGCTGCCTTCTCCGGGCACGGCTTGGGTGGCTTTCTGCCCTAACGGACAGCGCCGACATTTCTTAATCTCCTCGGCAATTTGTAATAAGGCTTCTTGTTTGGTCATAAAAAATAAATTACAAGTATATTACTCTCCTCATTTATTATTACAATCTGACTCCGCCGATATAAAACGCGAAAATTAAATCAAAGAGTAAAGATCAAAGTGTAAAACCAAGTTCAAAAACCAAAACCAGAAGCTTAACATTTTTGAACTTTGATTTAGGTTTTGATCTTTGATATTTGATTTTTGATTTATTTTTATATTATTCGCTCATTCGCGTCTATTCGTTTTCCATTCGTGTCAATTCGTGTCGGCAGTTTTTCACCACATCGGCAAATATTCCTTCACATTCTCGGTGGTGATCTCAAATCTTTCCCCCTCGCCGCTGACCACTTTCTTGGCAATCTGGCGGCAAATGCCCTCAAGATTGCGTTTTAGCGTCCGCACCCCGGCGTCATAGCCCAAGGGGCGAACAATTTTTGGCCAAACATCAGGGGTAAAAACCACCTGTTGAGGTTCCAAACCCGCCTCGGCAATTGCCTCCGGCAGAAGATAATTTTTACCAATAATAATTTTTTCCTCGTCAGAATAAGAGGGCATCGAGATAATCTCTAAACGATCTAGCACTGCTTGGGAAATATTGGTGGTATTGTTGCAGGTGGTAATAAAAAACGCCTCGGACAAATCAAAAGGATAATCAATAAAATAATCGGTAAAGGCGTTGTTTTGCTCCGGGTCTAAAAGCTCCACCAACACCCCCATAATGGAACTACGCGCCTCCTCGGCAATCCGGTCAATTTCATCTAAAAGAATAATCGGGTTAGCCGCTTTTGCCTGCCGTAAACCCTTAATAATTTGCCCGGGCTGGGCTTGAGGAAAAACCCGCGACCGACCGCGCAAATAAAAGGGCTCTTCAATGCCGCCGAAAGGAATTCTCACCATTTTTCTTCCTAAGGCTTCGGCAATCGCCGTTGCCAACGTTGTTTTCCCCGTTCCCACCAAGCCCACCAAACAAAGAATCGGCGCTCGCGGCTTTTCTCCCTTATCCTTCTTTAGCTTCATCACCGCCAAATATTCCAAAACCCGTTCCTTAATTTCTTCCAAGCCATAATGATACTTATCCAAAACTCTTCGCGCCTCGCCAAGATCCAAATTATCCTCGGTTTTTTCCCGCCACGGTAAATTCACAATCCACTCCACATAATGGCTAATCGCCTCATATTCTTGGGAAAACTGGCCAAATTGGAGGGAAAGGCGCAACCTTTCTATTGCCAAAAGCGTTCTTGAAGAAAGATCGGCCGGTAAGGGAGCTTCCTTAACCTGTTTGGCTAACTTTTCAATTTCCTGGTCAACTTTGGGCTCGGCAGTTTTCATTCCTTTTCTATCTTAGCACAACGTCCTTTTTTTATCTCCTCACCCGGCGCGAAGCATCTCCCCGACTGGAGCGCTCATAGCGCCCTCGCGGGGAAGAAAAATGACTTAAGCGGGGACGTTCTTGATGCTCTTGAGGCTGGTTTGATCCATCTAAAATCATCGTTAAATTAATTCTTCCCTGATCATCAATTTCCCGCACCTTCACTTGTACCTTCTGGCCTTCATGAACCACCTCGGCCGGATCTTTCACAAAATGAGTCGCCATTTGGGAAACATGAACTAAGCCCTCTTTTTGAGGCAGAATTTCCACAAACGCCCCAAAAGGCCGAATCCGTTTTACCACTCCTTCAAAAATTTCCCCCGCTTTCACTTCCCGGGTTAGGTTTTTAACCCAGTTAACGGCGCGGTTAACTTCTTCCCCATTTGTGCCGGAAATGCTTACCTCGCCATTATCCTCCACATTAACCTCGCAACCCGTTTCTTCAATAATCTGGCGAATAATTTTCCCTCCCGGCCCGATTAAACCGCCAATTTTTTCCGGATCAATTTTCACCAAGGCCACCTTAGGCGCGTACTGGGAAACTTTTTCTCGCGCTTGCGGCAAAACGGCCAGCATTTTTGCCAAAATTTCCTCGCGGGCTTTCTTCGCTCTTGCCAAAACCTCATCAATGGCCGCTAAAACCAGCCCTTCATTTTTAACATCCATTTGAATGGCCGTCACCCCATTTTTCGTGCCCGTTACCTTAAAGTCCATCTCGCCGTTAAAATCCTCAATGCCGGCAATATCGGTTAAAATCGTCCATTTTTCTTGCTTACTGGCCATCCCCAAAGCAATTCCCGCCACCGGCTCCTTAATAGGCACCCCGGCATCCATCAGGGCCAAAGTTGAACCGCAAGTTGAAGCCATCGAAGTAGAGCCGTCAGATGAAAGCACCTCGGAAACCACCCGAATGGCATAAGGAAAAACATCCTTACCCGGCAAAACCGGTTCCAGGGCCTTTTCCGCCAATGCCCCGTGGCCAATTTCCCGCCTTTTGGGACCGGAGATAAAAGCGATTTCTCCCGAAGCAAAAGGAAGCATTGAATAATGATGCATATAACGTTTTGTTTCCTCGCCCTCCGGGCTTTCAATCCATTGTTCTAAGGAAAGGGGGCCTAAAGTCGCGATGGATAATACTTGCGTTTTCCCGCGGGTAAAAATAGCGCTGCCGTGAGTCCGTGGCAAAACTCCCACCTCTGCCGTAATGGGACGAATCTCATCAATTTTTCTTCCGTCCGGCCGCTCGCCTTCCAAAAGCTTTCCTCTTAACCATTTCTTAACCGCTTTCTCAAAAGCCAAACGGACCTTAATTTTGTCTTCCTCGGCAAAAGATGCCAAAACCGCTTCTTTAAGCGGGCTTAAGGCAAATTCCTCGCCCTTTCTTGCTTTCTCCCAAGCTTCTTCCAAATCTTTCTTAATTTTTTGGCTAATCTCTTTCTCAAGTTCAGGCGAAGCGTAAGAAACATAGGCCATTTTTTCCTTCCCTATCTCTTGACGCATTTTTTCGATAAAGTCAAGCAACCGTTGGGCCTCCTTAAAACCAAATTCAATTCCCGCCACCACTTTCTTTTCCTCTACCTGATTGCCTTTAGCCTCAATCATCACCACTTTTTCCCGGGTACAAGAAATTACCAAGTTAAGATCGGAAAATTCTTCGTCACCAGCCACCGGATTAATAAAATAAGTGTCCTCTTTCATCCCCACTTCCACTGTGGTTATGGGCCCCAAGAAGGGAATGTTGGAAAAAGAAAGCGCCGCCGCCGAGGCCAACGAGGCTAAAACCACCGGATCATTCTCGCCGTCAACCGAAAGAACCGTCACCGTCACCTGAACTTCATTTAAAAACCCTTCGGGGAAAAGAGGGCGCAGAGAGCGATCAATCAACCGCCCCGCTAAAATTGCCTCATCAGTGGGCCGGCCTTCCCGCTTCACCCACCGGCTACCCTTAATCCGGCCGCCGGCATAAAGACGCTCCATATATTCAACATCAAGAGGAAAATAATCAAGATTGGTTGGATGAGGAGAGGCCACCACCGTGGCCAAAACCGCCGTCTGGCCATAAGTGGCCCACACCGCCGCGTTTGCCTGACCAGCGAAATCACCTACTTCCAGTTTAAGCGTTCGCCCGCCGATTTCGATTTCCCGACTAATTTTTTTGGTCATTCTTTACTTTTTAAAGATAATTTACTTGTTAAAGCCTGATAGCGCTCTTTATCATTTTGCGCCAAATAATTAAGCAAGCGTCTTCTTTTGGAAACCAAAGAGAGAAGCCCTCGCCGCGAGTGAACATCCTTAGGGTTTTCCCCCAAGTGAGCCGCCAGCTTATCAATTTGGGCGGAAAGCAAGGCCACCTGAACCTCCGGAGAACCGGTGTCTTCCTTGTCGTGAGAAAACTCTTTGATAATTTTTTCCTTTTCTTCTTTGGTTAGGGCCATTCTGCGCGGTTAAAAAATGAAGCCTTCTTTTCTTTTAAGAAGCCCAATTTTTACTCCTTATTTTTTAAGCTTTTCTAAGTTTAACCTAAAATTCCCCAAAAAACAAGAGGGAAATGTGCGGTGTCCAGGACATGCTATACACTTCATGAGGTTTGGGTATGAGGAATATGTAAGAAGAGTGTTAAAATTGGTGGGTGTTAATTTTGAGAGTGTAGTAAAGGGGGTGAAAAAGCATGAGTCCTGGAATCCATGGAATCCGGATAGACTACAAGGAATTAAGAAAGATTAATCCAGAAGCAGCCAGACAAACAGTGATTGAGTATCTAAAGACTAATGGCCACAACATTGCTGATACCGCCAGGGTTTTTAGGGTCAACAGGACAGTGGTTTATGACATCTTGGCAAAAAGCAAAGAGGGCAATCTTAAAGACAGACCCAAGATACCAAAACACCAGCCCAACAAGACACCAGCCAAGACAGAAGGTAAAGTCATTAAGGCCAAGAACAAAACCCACCTGGGGCCAAAAAGATTATCACGCTACCTTGAGAAACATGAAGGGATTCTTGTTCCTCCAGGAACAATCAGGCACATTCTAAGGAGGAATAAAGACAGGCTTACTTACAAACTAAAATCAAACAAGAGAAGAAAACAACCAAGGGAGTTTGTTGACTGGTATTCAGCTAAACCTTTTGAGATTGTCCAAATGGATATCAAATTCATTAGGGATCAGAAAGCCCTGACTAAAAAGCAAATTATTCATCTTAACCAATATGATATTCCCAACTATCAATGGGGAGCCCTGGATGTTAACTCTAGGTTTAAACTAATTGCTTATTCCAAGGAAAAATCTTGGACTAATGGTTTGTGTTTTTACCTTTGGACTATTTCCTGGTTAAGGTCTCATGGGGTTAAATCAGAGATTGCCTTTACTGTTGATAATGGTGAGGAATTTGGGGGTAGATCCTGGTTGAAGGTCAAAGAGTTAAGAAAACTGATCAGGGGTTTTGGCTGTAGATTAATCCAGAACCACAAAGGTCATCCTGAGGAGAATGCTCATTTGGAAAGAAGCCATAGAACCGATGACGAAGAGTTCTACATTCCCAGGGTCCTACAGATTAAGAGCAAAAAAGATCTCTTGAATGAGGCCCTGGGTTACATTTATTACTACAACAATGTCCGGGAACACTCATCCTTAGACTATCAAATACCCTACCAATATCTGAAAATGCAATTACCAGAGATTGATGATAACATACGTTATGTACAACCGATTATCCTTGATGATGTCTCGGTAAAACTAGGCCCTTGGAGTGGATACAATGTCTTGGCACATCACCGAAAAAAGAAAGCAAAAGAAATTCTCAACCCTCGCTTACGCCTGAACCACGATAAATTTTGGGAGGATTAAAGTTTGTGGCCGTTGGGGCCTGAGAAAAAGAAGGGAAACGGCCTCCCCGGCGCAGACAAAAAGCGGCCGCCTCAAAAGCATCGGGAGAAGTTTTGGGATCAGAAAAAGAATCCGTGGCCACCTTAAGCCCCAAAAGTAAATTGCTCGCCTCCTCCTCGCCCAAAGGCAAGGAAAGTCCTTCAGCCAAGGCGGCCACGATTTCCGCATAAGAGGAAGCGCCGCCGTCAACCACCTTCAGCTGGCCAAAAGTGGCCATTTCGTTAAGATTAATATTTAAAATTTCTAATTTATTAAGATCGGGCGGGGTAGGTAACAATTGCCGTAGAACTTTTTCCAACTCATTAAGATTATCAAAACCAAAGGCAATTAAGTTTTGAAGCTCGCCGCCGCGATTGGCAAAAGAAACCATTTGGGGGGTAATTGTCGGGGCGCCTGCTTTTGGCTGAATTAAGAGGCTTACTTTTCTCTCCCGATCGTCCCAGGAAATTTTTTCAATATAATCTAAAGAATAGTCGATATTGACCACAAAAATTTTACCCTTAATTTCCTCGCTCACTTTATCTATCCCATAAATTTGGCTAAACTCTACCTTAAGAGGCTCGGGGCTGATAACCGGTGCCGCCTTGCCGGCTTTTGTTAATGCCGCGGAAAGAGCGCAAGCGGCCGCCACCTGATCAAGCTTCGGTTGCGACGGCAAAAAAATCGGCGTTTCTTCCGCCCGCGCTAACCAAACGTTAACTTCGGCAAAAGGATAATTTCTCTTATTCATAAAGCCTATATATTTTTCTTGTATCTTATCACATCACCAACAGCAAAATCAAGACGGGGAGAAAAGACAGCGCCAAACTCTTCTTTTGCCTTGGCTTTTTCAATGTCTTTTTTTCCTTCGCGAAGCGAGATAATTTTTGCTTCCCCCACCTTTTCCTTGCCTCGCCAAAGCTCAACTTCTCCCCCTTTAACAATTTCTCCCCGCAAAACCTTGCCGCCCGCCACCATTTCTCCTTCCACATTGAATTTGGCCAAAATGCTTACCTCTCCCAAAATATTTGCCTCCTCTTTTTGGGAAGAAAATCTTTTTATCTCTTCCTCTAAAGCCTCACTTAATTCGTAAATTAAATTAAAACGCTGAATCTTTACCCTCTCTACCTCGGCTATCTCCTCGACCCCTTTCCCGCAAGAAACATTGAAGCCAAAAATTTTACCGCCAAAAGAAGACGCTAAAACCACATCCGACTCATTAATCTCTCCCACCCCCGAGTCTAAAATTGCTAATTTAGAAACGATCGGCAAGTTTAAAATTGCTTCCAAAACCCCTAAGGTGTCGGCCTTAAAAATTACCGCCAATTTTCCCTCCGTTTCTTCAACCACTAATCTATCTTTTTGAAGACTCAATTTTTCTTCTAATTCCGCCACCTTCTTATTACTTAAAACCTTCTCTCCCACCGGCACCACGGCGGAAAAACCCAAAACTAAAACTGGCTGGCTTACTTGCGCCTTTACAATTGAACCCCCCCGATCATCAAAAATCGCCTTTACCTTTGCTTTTTGATTACCCGCCCACACTTCATCGTCTTTCTTTAGTTCTCCTTCTTGAACTAATAAACTCACCTCCGCTCCCCGCTGCGGATTAACCCCGCTTTCAATCACCACCCCCGAAAAGGGAGCGTTAACAGGCGCCTTAAGATCATTCATCTTTGTTAAAAGCAAAATCATTTCCAAAAGGTCTTCTATCCCCGCGCCGGTTTTGGCCGAAACCGGCACCATTACCACCTCGCCCCCCCGCTCTTCAACCAAAACCCCTAAGGCCGTTAGCTGATTTTTCACTTTTTCCGGATCAGCCCCGGCAAGATCCATTTTATTTAAAGCAATTAAAAAGGGAACATTGGCTTCCTGAATATGCCGCAACGACTCTTCGGTTTGGGGCATCACCCCTTCGTTGGCGGCAATCACCAACACCGCCAAATCGGTAACTTGGGCCCCACGAGATCGCATGTTAGCAAAGACTTCATGACCGGGAGTATCAATAAAAGTAATCTTTTCGCCCTGATATTCAATTTGATAAGCGCCAATTTTTTGGGTAATACCGCCAATTTCTTTTTGACTAATATTAGTTTGGCGAATTTTATCCAAAAGTGAAGTTTTCCCGTGATCAATATGACCTAAAAAGGCGACTACCGGCGGGCGAGGAGAAAACTGCGGGGAATAATTTTTGTCGACCATATATAAAAAGTATTAAAAAATATCCCGCCATAGGCAAAAAAAATTTTTCTGGCTATTTTGTTAAATCGCAGAATTCTTTAAAAAATTCAAAATTCAAAATTTAAAAGTCAAAGATAACGAATAAACTCAAATCTCAAATCGCAAAACTCAAAACTACAACTCAAAACTCAAATCTAAAAAACAACTTTAAGCTTTAAAAAGTTTTAACATTTACCATGTAGTTTTGCCATTTGCCATTTGCGTTTTGAGTTTATTTTTCGTGTTTATTCGTTTCCTATTCGTGTTAATTCGTGTATCTTAACAATTTAACAGCTTATCCCTTTCTATTTCTCCTTCTTTTTCTTTCCCCCTTCTCCCTCAATATCAATCTCATAACCGGTTAATTCGGAAGCCAGGCGTACATTTTGGCCATTTTTACCAATCGCCAGAGAAAGTTGGTCCTCGGGCGCCAAAACTTTTGCCCGTTTTTCTTTTTCATCAATTTCAATTTTCAAGTTTTCGGCCGGCAGAAGAGCCGCCTCAATCATCTCTTGGGGATTATTACTATATTGGATCACGTCAATTTTTTCTCCCCCCAAACTGTTAATCACTTGAGTAACCCGGACTCCTTTCTGACCTACACAAGCTCCCACCGGATCCACATTGCGGCGTTTAGAATAAACAGCAATTTTAGTTCGCACCCCCGGTTCCCGCGCTATTGCTCTAATCTCCACCGTTCCATTGGCAATCTCGGGCACTTCTCGCCGAAAAAGCGCTTCCACCAATTCCCTCGTGGCGCGCGAGAGAATAATTCGCCGCTCCTCTCCTTCGCCGCTAATTTCTTTAATATAAAAATCAAATTTCACCCCCGGTAGATAATCTTCTCCTTTTAACTGCTCGCTTGGGGGCAAAAACCCGTAAGTGCGGCCAATATCAATAATCGCCTGCTTCTGATAATCATCAAAGCGGATTACTGTTCCCTGCACCACGGTGCCGATTTTCCCCTGATAATCGTCAATCACCGCCATTTTTTCCGCCTCTCTTACTTTCTGGATAATCACCTGCTTGGCCACCTGGGTGGCAATCCGGCCAAAACCAGGCGGGGTCACCTCTTCCTTGCCTTTCTTGCCTTTAATAAAAACTTTTGCCTCACCCGTCTTCTCGTCGATAATCACCTCATAATCGCCTTCCGGGGCAACACCATTTTTTTCCTGATAATCTTTTTCAAAAGCGGCTAAGATCGCCTCAATAATTGCCTCAATAATTGCCTCGGCGTCAATGTGGCGCTCCCGAGCCAGTTCTTCCACGGCAGTGGCAAACTCAGTTCGTTGTAATGTTCTTGGCATAAAAAATTAAATTTAAATTAATATTAAAAAAGGTGGGTCGCCCCACCTTAAAACCTCCCTTTCTGCGAAAATTCTTTCCCTACTTTTCTTTCATCGTCCCCAAAAATTCTTAAGTTAAGATTGTTTTTAATTTAACACAACCACCCCTTAAAGTCAAACACTGTGTACTGGCTGACCACATCGGCCTGCCTGCCGGCAAGGCAGGTAACACTTTAAAGAATCTTTCTTGAGCATACCCTAAGGGTGTTTGGTAATCAAGGGCTTGATGAGGACGATGAGCACGGTCTTCAATAAACCATTTAGTTAAAAAAAGATTAGCCTGACTAATGTTATCAAGCCCTACCAGGCTTGGGGACAACCATTCTTCCTGAAGAGTCCGGTTGAATCTTTCTGAGGAAGCATTATCCTTAGGCTGTCTTACCCAAGAAGAGACTGGGGTGATATTAAGATCTTGACAGGCTTTGGTAAAGTGTCCGGCAGGAAAGTTTCTTTGGCCATTTTAAATTAGAAGCCGGAGGCCTAAATCGTTTTAAATTACTTGGAGAACTGATTGAATACATTTACCAACAAGGATATTATTAAATAAACGAATTCACTCAGTTCTTAAAATGACGCCAACAGAAAAAAGAAAGGGGATGACTGTCTAAAAAATTAGGTACTTGACATTTTTATGCCCTCTAATTCTTCTTTATCAAATATTCCCCACCCCTTCAAAACCAGCGGTGGCTTTAATTTTGAGTTTTTGTTTGAATTTATTCTATCCATTGTTTTATTTTTGGTAAAACTTATAAAGAAATTATAAGCGCATCAGGGGATAGTTCCGAAGGCAGTTTAGCAACTAACTCAATTTTTCCTACTTTAGAAAAATTCCTAATGTCATCTAAAAATGGTCTTAGAAGATTCTGCGTCTCAGAATCGCAAATAATTAAAAGTAAAGGAAATGCCCCCCCCAATCTTATGTTTCTCTCTGTCTTGCCTTTTCTGATTTTTTCTAGTATAGAAAGAGCTGTCTCTGCCCCTTTCTTTATCTTATTATTGATCTTGGTCTTTTGGGCATCCAGAGAGAACCAAGAACAAAGATGAATACTTGAGACTCTTTCGTGTTGGTAAAAAAACCCTTTGTCTTTAGCGGACCTTAATCTTAAACCTGTGGGAGATTGTTCACAATAACTATGATACATCTCCTCTGTGATATGTGGCAAAAAGGGCGCCGCCATTTTAAGAACAGCTAGATATGCATGATATAAAGCATACTGGGCAGAGCGTCGACGTTCCTCGTCTTGTCCATAAATTCTCCCCTTAGCTATTTCTAAATAATCATCACAAAAATCTCTCCAGAAAAATTCCTCAAATATTTGTTTTGCCTTTCCAAATTCATATCTTTCAAATTCGCGTGCTATCTTGGCAGTCGTTTCTTGAACTTTGGACAAGATCCAGCAATCAAAAGCCTCAAGAACTTCTTGGGCTATTTCCTCCTGGGGGTTAAAATCCTGTAAATTAGAAATGGCAAATTTCCCCGCGTTATATAATTTTGTCACTAATTTCTCACCCTTTTTTATTTCCTTTTCCTCAAAATAAACATCTTTGCCCAATGCTCCTCCAGACATGGCATAACGGATAGCGTCAGCTGAATATTGATCAATCAATTTTTCCGGGTCGTACTGGCCTCCCCCCGTTTTTTTACTTATTTTCTCCCCCTTTTTAGCCAATATATGACCGGAAATCATAATATCTTTCCAAGGAACTTCATTATGAAGTAGAAGCCCCATCAAAATAGTATAAGTCGCCCAGGTTCTAATAATATCGTGAGCCTGAGGTCTCATTGACATAGGATACATCTTGCCGGTTAAAGAACCATTAAGAGGATGGTTGTTATTAATATCGGGTGTTAAAGCAGAAGTAAACCATGTGTCTAGAACACCCGTTTCTGGCTGGATATTCTTCGACCGACAGCGAGAGCAATTTCTTTCTTTTTTATCTAGTCGAGGATCAATTGGTAACTCTTCGGGTTTCGGCAGTATAATTTCCTCGCAGTCTTGGCAATAAAAAAGAGGGATAGGAATACCGAAAAATCGCTGTCTTGAGATACACCAATCCCATCCAAGTCCTTCAACCCAATTAAGATATCTTTTTTTCATATGCGGAGGATACCAATTAATTTGTTCAGCGGCGGTCAGAAGCTGAGGCTTCATTTCTAAAATTTTAACAAACCATTGAGTAATAGGAATAATTTCAATCGGTTCTCCGCAGCGCTCATGAACACTAATTTCATGGGTGATGGGCTTTTCTTCTTTAATTAATCCCTTTTTTCTCAACTCGCTTACTAATATCCTTCTTCCTTCCACAACAGATTTTCCTTCCATCCCGGAGATACCAACCTCGGTGGTAAACCTTCCTTTTTTATCAAGAATGATTCTTTCTGGAAGATCGTGAATTCTTGCCCAATAAACATCAGTGCTATCTCCATAGGTGCAACACATTACCGCTCCTGTTCCTTTTTCCATGGAAACTTTATCATCAGCAAGAACCTTAACTTTTGATCCCAAGGGCGTTTCTACTTCGGTTCCCACGATATCTTTGTATCTTTTGTCATCAGGATGGATAAAGACAGCCACGCAGGCAGGAAGAAGTTCAGGCCTCGTGGTAGCAATTATTAACTCGCCTCTACCGGGGTTTCTAAAAATTAAATCATAAAAAATCCCTGAGCACTCCTTATCTTCAACTTCTGCCTGGGCGACCGATGTTTGGCATTCAGGACAATATAGAGCTGGGGATTCTTTCTTGTAAATTAGCCCCTTTTCAAAAAGCTTTATAAAGTTCTCTTGAGATAATCTTTGTACTTCTGAAGAGATTGTAGAATATTCTAACCGTAGGTCCCATCTAAAACCAAGTTTTCGAAACAAATCTTCGTATTTCGGTACGAAACGAGCAACAACTTTAAGACATCTTCGAGTAAATTCCTCCGTCCCAACCACAGAAGGATCTATATTCTCTTCCTTTTCAACTAATCTCTCGGTAGGAAGACCATTGTTATCAAGACCAAAGGGATAACGAACATTAAATCCCGCCATTCTTCGGTAAGCGGCTATAACCTCTGCCTGAGTGTAGGAAAAAACATGTCCCAAATGAAGCTTTCCGGAAATAGTTGGAGGCGGAGTATCAATAGTAAAAAGCGATCCAGAGGCTTCTGGATTAAAACGAAAAATTTCTTTCTGTCCCCAAAATTTTTGCCAATACGGTTCTTGAGAGTGATGGTTATATCTTTCGGAAAATTCTGTTCCTCTTCTCATAATTCTTTCTTCATCCATAATCACAATTTAGGAATAGCATTTGGTAAATTTTATTATAATAGTCATTACATATCAAGAGAGTGTACTGGCTGACCACATCGGCCTGCCTGCCGGCGAGGCAGGCCGATGTATCTTGGCGCGGGCGCAAACCGCGCGGACTATTTACCCGCCGTAGGCGGGCCTGTTCCCTATTCAAAATTTATCTTGGCTAATTTCAAGCTAGGGTTTTGACTTTTACCCAAAAAAAACCTTACTAACGAAGGGTAAGGGGAATCTTTTTTCGTAAAATAAAGCTTGAGAGAACGTCCGCGGCTTAATTTTTTCTCCAAATCGTCATGCCTTTTAAAATAATCCCTCAATTTTTCAGCGACAATTTCTCCCTGAGTAATAATTCTTACTCCCGGCATTAACGCTTCAATTTGGCGGGCAATTGAATTATAGTGAGTACAGCCTAAAACTAAAACGTCAACTTTTTCTTTTTTTAAAGGCGCCAAGGAAGCACTTAAAATTTTTTTAAAACCTTGACTTTTAAAATCTCCTTTTTCAATTCTCTCCACTAATCCCGGGCAATCTTTTTGACAAAAAATAAGTTCTTTTTGGGGAAAAACTTTCTTAAAATCATTATAAAAAATATTGGCCTTAATGGTATTCGTCGTCCCGATAAAACCAATTTTCCCAAAATGATGATCAGCCAAAAATTCGCTCGTCGGGCGAATAATCCCTAAAATTTTAATTTTTTTTCCGAATTCCTTCTGAATTGTCGGGAGGGCCACCGCCGTCACCGTATTGCAGGCAAAAATTACCAAAGCGCAGTCTTTCTTTATAAAAAAGGGGATAATTTTCCGCGCCCAAAAAATAATCTCCTTACAAGGGCGGTTACCGTAAGGAACATGAAGATTATCTCCTAAATAAAGATAATCATAAAAAGGAAGCTCTTTTCTTAAGGCTTTTAGAATAGATAAACCCCCCAAGCCGGAATCAAAAACGCCAATTTTCATAAAAATAATTTTAACAAAAAAGCGCAATATTGCCCCAAAACAAAGAAAACTTTTTGCTATAATAAAGCTATGTCTGAAAACGAACCAACAGAAACTATTCCCCCTTCTGAAAATACCAAAGAAATGTCACTTTGCCCCCCAAAAACAGATTCTCTTAAAGAATGGGAAACTTATTTAAAAGAAATGGGCTTGGCAGTAGATCGGGGTGAAAATCCCCAAGAAATTACCTTAAGCACTTTGGCTCGCTTCGGTGAAAAAAACCGCCCTCCCGATTATAATCATGAAAACGATCTATATATCGGTAATACTCCAGAACTCTACGATGAGGATGCGGTCCAATGCGACGCCAGAATTGGCGCCGATGCTGCCCGGCAAAAGCCGGAAGAATTTGAAAAATTTATCAAAAAATCGCTAGCAGGACAAAGCAAAAAAGGTAATAAAGAGAAAAATAACGTTAATGACGCCGGAGTCTAGCGCCTATCATCAAGATGAAAATTTGACCAAATTAGCCCAGTTAGCACAAGGTGTCTTCCGGCTTTCCTCCCCCGAGAGAAATTGGATGTTTTACGATTCCGAGCATCCCAAGGAAAAGATATTCAATCTTTATCAAATATTTTCCCAAATTCGCACTAATTTTTCCCAAAAAAACGCCTCTTTTTTGGATTGCGGTAGCGGCAATGGTCTGGTTACTCTTATTGCCAACATCGCCGGATTTGAAAAAGTTTACGGTATAGAAAAAAACCGGCCGTTATTTCTTGAAGCTCAAAATAATCTTTCTTACTGCCAAGAACAGAACTTACTTAAAAATGGTGTCGTCTATTTCTTCAACGCCTCTTATTACCAGCTTGTTAATCATCACGAAGACGTTGTTGCCTCTTGCCTTAGGGAACTTAATAATTTTTATGAGCAAGACGGAATTTTTTATAGCTCAAGCCTCTTAGAATATGCTCGGGCCTTATTAGAAGAAAAAAATCATTCTCTTAAAAAAATGGTCGGAAACTACTTGTCCCCCCCTGATAGCAATAAAAATTTAAAAAATTCCTCGCTTTTAAGAGACGGCCAGCTAACTGCTGATTTTGTTTATATTTATCCCGCCGACTTATTTTTTAGCCGCGTCTTTTTGCCCCAAATAGCAAAACTTTTAAAAAAAGAGGCTTCTTTAGGAATTCTTTCTCCGGCTGATGATAAAAGCGAAATTGAAAAGGATTTACTTCAAAAAAAAGAAGAAATTAAACTCTCCGCCAAGCCTGTTTCGCTGGTTTTATCAATTTTTCAAAAGAGATAATTTCCCTAAAAATACCCAAACAGAAACTTTACCCCTTGCCATTAGGGAAAAAATCAGTTAAAATATTTTTATGATTGAAAAAAGCAAAGAAAAAACCGCCAAGAAAGCTTCCGGAAAAGTAAAAGCAAAAGTTAGCCAGCCAAAGACGATGAGTCAAGAAAAAACCCCGGCAGAAGAAAAATCTTTCAAAATTTCCGTCAAAAAGCTGATTATTTTCTTGGCGATTATTATCATTGGTTTTCTCCTTTATCAAAATAAAGATTTATTTATCGTCGCCACTGTTAATAACCGCCCCATTAGCCGCCAACGTTTTAACCAGCAAATAGAATCCCAATATGGCCAGCAGGTTTTGGAAACCATGATTAATGAGGAGCTGATTAAGCAGGCCGCCAAGGATCAAAACATTGTTATTGATCAGGAAAAAATTAACGAGGAAATGGCTAAAATTGAAAAAAGCCTGCCGGAGGGAATGAACCTTGACCAGGCTCTCCAAATGCAAGGAATGAGCCGGGAAAATCTGGAAGAGCAAATGCGGTTGCAACTGGCCATTGAGGAGATTTTGGCGCCTAAGATTCAAATTACCGATGAAGAATTAAAACAATATATTGAAGAAAATAAAGATTATTTCTCGGCAACACAAGAAGCGCAAATCAGGGAAGAGGCCCAAGAAGGCCTGCGCCAACAAAAATTAAACCAGAACTTCCAAGCATGGCTTCAGGAATTAACCGAGAAAGCCAATATTAACCGCTGGCTTAAGTTTTAAAGCCCCCACGCCTTTAATTTTTCCTCCTGTTCACGAGTTAATTTTTGGGGCATTTTAAGTTTCAACCTCACATATAAATCCCCCCGACCGCGACCGTTAAAACGAGGTACGCCTTGGCCACGCAAACGAATCATTATTCCCGGCGCTGTCCCCGGCCGAATTCGTAACTTTAAATTCTTCCCTTCAACCGTCGGCACTTCAATTTTATCTCCAAAAACCGCTTGGGTAAAACTTATTTCCTGCTCTACAATTAAATCATCACCCTGACGAATAAAGTGGGGGTCGGGCAAAACTTCAACCACCAGGTAAAAATCGGGAAATTTAATCCGCGAACCGTTATCTACCCCGGCGGGAATTTTAATTTTTCTCCGTTTTCCCTCGATTTCTACCTCTTTTTGTGTTCCCAAAATTGCTTCTCTCTGCGTTATCCTCACCTGATAAGTAGGAAGCCTTTGCTGACGATAGCCGGAGAAGGGGGAGCGTTGGCCAAAAAAACTTTCAAAAATCTCAAAGGGGTCGGAAAAGCCACCAAAAAGATCCTCTAAATCACCAAAGTTAACAGTATAAGAAAATGGGCCTTCTTGCCCTCCCGCCCCGGGGAAACCCTGCCTAAACGCTTCATGGCCAAACTGATCATACGCTTGCCGCTTGGCCGGATCAGAAAGCACTTCGTAGGCCTCGTTAATCTCCTTAAATTTTTTTTCTGCCTCCGCATCCTTATTACGATCCGGGTGCCATTTTAGCGCCAAACGACGGTAAGCTTTTTTAATCTCCTCAACGCTAGCATCGCGGGAAACACCCAAAATCTCGTAAAAATCTTTATTATCGGCCATAATATTTCAAACATTATGGAATAGCGCAGTTTACTGTGCACCAATTATTCGCTCATTCGTATCCATTCGTTTTTAATTCGTGTCAATTCGCGTTTTTTAATAATTTAGCAATTTGCTTATCATGCCTCATGAATAGGGGAAATTTGAAGCAAAGAATTTACCTTCGTCTTTCTTAGCTAACCACTTCGCCTTCTTCGGGCTCATCCTCTCCTTTTTTCTCATCCCCTTCGCCTTTATTTTCATCTTGAGGTTGGTTCGGGGTCTGCTCTGCACCGTTCTGTTGTGGGGCCTGATAAACCTCCTGACTTATTTTCTGAAGCTCTTCTAAAAGCTCGTTGGTTCTTCTTTCTACCTCCTCTTTCTCCGGTTTTTCTTGTTTCAAAAGCTCCTGAAGAGATTTTATTTTCTCTTCCACCGCCTCTTTCTCCGCCGGTTTTACTTTCTCGCCTAAATCCTTAATTGTTTTCTCCGCCGTATAAACAGCATTTTCGGCTTTATTTTTTGCCTCAATAAGTTCTTGCTGACGCCTGTCTTCCTCGGCGTGAGCCTCCGCTTCGGCCCGCATTCGCTCGACCTCTTCCTCGGAAAGCCCCGTCGCTCCCTTGATAACAATACTTTGCGACCGCCCTGTTGCCTTATCTTTGGCGGTGACGTTTAAAATGCCATTAGCATCGATATCAAAAGTAACCTCAATTTGGGGTATTCCTCGCGGCGCCGGCGGAATCCCGTCGAGGATAAATTCACCTAAAGATTTATTATCTTTAGCTAAGGGTCGTTCTCCTTGAATAACATGAACCTCCACCTGAGTTTGACTATCAGCCGCGGTGGTGAAAACCTGCGACCGCGAAACAGGAATAGTGGTATTTTTTTCAATTAAAGGCGCCACCACTCCCCCTAAAGTTTCCACTCCTAAGGTTAGGGGAGTAACATCAAGTAAAACCACATCTTTTACCTCTCCTGACAAAACTCCCCCCTGAATGGCCGCTCCTAAAGCCACCGCTTCGTCCGGATTAACCGACTGGTTAGGTTTTTTACCAAAAAACTCCTCCACAATCTGCTGCACCTTGGGCATTCGCGTCTGACCACCCACCAAAATCACCTCATTAATGTCAGAGGCTTTCATTTTCGCGTCTTTTAAGCAGGCTTCCACTGGCGGAGTTAAGCGCGCCAAAAGATCAGCAGTAAGTTGCTCTAATTTAGCCCGGCTTAACTTTACCGATAAATGAAGAGGGCCTTCTTTTCCTTGAGTGATAAAGGGAAGATTAATCTCTGTTTCGGCGGCAGTGGAAAGCTCAACTTTAGCCTTTTCCGCCGCATCTTTTATCCGTTGCATTGCCTGACTGTCGGTGGCCAAATTTATCCCGTATTCTTTCTTAAATTCTCCCACCACATATTCCTCAATTTTCCGGTCCCAATCGTCTCCTCCCAAATGGGTATCCCCATTGGTCGCCTTTACCTCATAAACCCCCTCCCCAAGCTCCAAAATAGAAATGTCAAACGTTCCCCCACCCAAATCAAAAACCGCTACCGTTTGCACTTCTTTCTTATCCAGACCATAAGCAAGCGCGGCCGCCGTAGGCTCATTAATAATCCGGGCCACTTTCAGACCGGCGATTTCCCCCGCTTCCTTGGTTGCCTGCCGTTGGGAATCGTCAAAATAAGCGGGGACAGTAATCACTGCCTGTTCTACTTTCTCGCCCAAATAAGCCTCAGCATCTTTTTTGGCTTTTTGCAAAATCTTGGCGGAAATTTCTTGAGGCGTAAATTGACGACCATCTTCTGTTTCCACCACCGCCAAATCATTTTTCCCTCTGACCACTTTATAGGGAAGCCATTTAATATCCTCCTGCACCAAAGGGTCGCTAAAACGGCGTCCCATTAACCGCTTCACCGAGAAAAAGGTGTTTTTGGGATTAATAACCATCTGCCGTTTAGCCGGCTCACCCACCAAGCCTTTAATTGGTTCCACCACCGACGGGATTAACCGCCCTCCCTCCGCGGTGGTGATAATTACCGGTTTACCGCCTTCCATAATCGCCACCGCCGAGTTGGTGGTGCCCAAATCAATACCAATAATTTTGGTAGTTACTTTTTCGTTAGCCATTTTTACTTTTAGCTTAATAAATAATAAAGGTTAAAAAACAAATTTTCAAGAGAGAAAACAAATAAACACGAACTGAACGAATTAAAAACGAATGGATACGAAAAATAAACGCAAATGTTAAATCGCAAAACTCAAAACTACAACGCAAAACTTAAAACTTGAAAGACAAAAACAGAATTACAATTTAGAAATACAAATATTAAGCCCTAAAGTTTTTTAGTTTTAAGTTTTAACATGTAGTTTTGAGATTTGAGTTTTAAGTTTTGAGTTTTAACATGTAGTTTTGCCATTTGACATTTGCGTTTTGAGTTTTTTATTGTTTTTGAACTTTGATTTAGGTTTTAATCTTTGACATTTTCACTTTGCGCTCATTTTTACGTATTACGCATTGCGTGTTACCCCTTTACTCTCCTTTTCCCACCTTCACCCTTGCCGGCCGCAAGCATTTACCGCGGTATAAATATCCCGGAGAAACCTCCTCGACTACATAATTTTTCCTCCCCGGCGCTAATTCTAACGCGTCCATCAGGTGAGGATCAAAGATTTCTCCTTCAGTTTTAATTCTTTCTACTCCCTCCGAGCTCAAAACTTCCCAAAACTCATTTTTTATCATCGCCAAACCCCGGTCTTCCCTGACCCGACAGGCCCGTTCTAAATTATCAAAAACATTTAAAATTTTATCTAAAAGTCCTTCATTGGCAAAACGGATAAAATCTTGCTGCTCACGATTAATTCTTTTTTCCAAGTTTTGATAATCGGCCAAAGCCCGTTTCCACTGTTTTTCCAATTCTTCCACCTTCTTCTCCAAATCCACTATCTTTTTATCTTCCAAAGAACTTTTTTTCTTCATCTTTTTAAAAACTAAATTCTGATAAAAGACGACCAAAAAAGTTTACCAACGGGATCACCCGACTATATTGTAAACGGCAGGGGCCTAAAACCCCAATCGCATAATCACGATTATTCCAATTAAAGCGGCTAAAAACAAAACCGCAGGAGGAAAGATAATCTCCTCCTAACTCCTCCCCCAAAAGAACATAAACCGGCATTTCCTCCCCCTTTTTGCTAATTACCCCCTGCCAAAAAGAATAGTTATCCAATACCGACAAAAGCGATTGGGTTAAGTCAATATCCCAAAATTCCGGAAAATTTAAAATATTCGCCAAACCGGCCAAATAAAATTCCTCGTCAGGTCCAATCACTAAAGAAAGAACCCCCGACCGCCGCGCTAATTCTATTGTTGCCTCCCTAATCAACCTTTCCTTTGCCTCTCGGTGCGGCCAAATCCGCTCCTTAATCCCCGCTTCATCTTTCACCGAAATCTCCTGGGGTTTTAAAAGATTATGAACATAAAACTTCAGCCCTAAAGGGGTGGGCACCCTGCCGGCAGAAATATGCGACTTTTGCAAATAGCCAGCTTCGGCCAAATCGCTCATCTCGTTTCTAATCGTGGCCGGAGAAACACCTAAGCTATACTTTTTCTCAAGCCTGTCCGAGGAAACCGGCCGTGCTGTTTGTACATACTCATCCACCACCGCTTTCAAAATGGCAATTTGTCTTTCTGTTAAAGTAGTCATCAGCTTTTCCTTTTAGCAAAAATATACCACGACTGCCAAAAATTGTCAACCGGAATTTTTTCCAAAGGCGCTTTCTTAAAAAGTGGAGATAGAATCTTTAGCCTTGAGAAGCCAAATTTTACCAGAGGTGTAAACAGGGAACTACCTCTAAGGTGGTGTAATTTGCTGTATTTTTTTGCTTCTCTTTTAAGCCCCTTGGATGCTATACTTAAAAAAATAATGATACAAGGATACAAGGAAGCACGAGAAATAAACTCAAAACGCAAATGGCAAATGTCAAATCTACATGGCAAATGTTAAAACTTTTTAAAACTTAAAGTTGTTTTTTTTAGATTTGAGTTTTGAGTTGTAGTTTTGAGTTTTGCGATTTAACATTTGAGTTTATTTATTATCTTTTAATTTTAACTTTTGAATTCCTTTTAACCATCCATGTTGCTCACCCACTTCTGGCAAACCATCAAAAATGGCCGACAGGCGCTCTCCCGCCAGCAAACCAACATTTTTTCCGCCGCCGGCACGATTGCTTTGGCGATGCTTGCCTCAGCTCTCTTAGGCATCTTGCGCGATCGGCTTTTGTACGCCCGTTTCTTCGCCTCCTCTCCCCAAGAACTTGACGCTTATAACGCCGCCTTCAAAATCCCCGACATGCTTTTCCAGCTTCTAATTACCGGCTCTATCTCGGCCGCTTTTATCCCCCTTTTCTCCCAGGCGTTGGAGAAAAAAAATTTTCAAAAAGCACAAAAAATCGCCTCCTCGCTTTTTAGCTCCTTGCTTCTTTTGTTTACCATTTTGGCCCTCATCCTTTTCATTTTCGCCAAACCTCTTTCTCAGCTGATTACCTCGGGATTTTCCCCCCAACAGATTAATCTCATGGCCCAGCTAACTCGTTTCCTTTTGGTTGCCCAATTTTTTCTAATTATTTCTAACTTCTTAACCGCTGTTTTACATGCCCACCAATACTTTCTCCCCTCGGCTCTTTCTCCCATCTTTTATAACTTAGGAATAATTTTGGGAACGGTTTTCCTCACCCCCTTTTGGGGAATTTACGGCCCCACTGCCGGAGTTATTTTGGGAACCATTCTCCACTTTGCTGTTCAGCTCCCCCTTTTTAAACGCCTTAATTTTCCCCTTGCTCTTTCTTTTAAAAATCTTACCAGTCAGGAAAACAAAAAAACCATTTCTTTGATGATCCCCCGCAGCCTTGCCTTAGCTATCTCCGAATTTGAAGCCATTATCACTATTTATCTAGCCACGGCTTTAGGCGAGGGGGTTCTTTCCCTTTTCTATCTTGCCCAGCATTTGGCCCAACTGCCGGTGCGACTTTTAGGCGCCTCTGTTGGCCAGGCGGCCCTGCCCATTTTTTCCCGCCAAGCTTCCAGCCGCCAAGGCAAAATTTCCTTCGGCGCTCTGGCGAGTTCACTTTTGAGCCAAATAGTTTTTTTTACCCTTCCCCTTTGCGCTCTTTTTTTAATTTTAAGAATTCCTTTAGTTCGGCTTGCCTTTGGCGCCCGGGAATTTCCCTGGGAAGCCACTCTTTTGACCGGAAAAGTTTTAGCCATTCTCACCATTAGCATTTTTACCCAAACGATAAACGAAATTCTTCGCCGCTATTTTTATGTTTTTAAAGATACGAGAAGTGTTTTAAAAATTGACGGTTTGGCCACCCTGCTTTATCTTCTTTTTACCGCCGCGGCCATTACCAAAACTTCCTGGGGCATTTTGGGTTTAGCCGCCGGTCTTTCTCTAGCCAACCTTTGCCGTTCCCTGATGTTTCTTTTTGCTTTAAACAGAAGAATTGGCCCTCTTTTCCCCAAAGAAAAAATCATTTCTTTTTCAAAAATGCTTTTAGCGGCCGCTTTTGCCGCCCTGACAGCTTGGGCGGCGATGCGTTTTTTAGACGCTTATGTTTTTGACACTTCAAGAGTAGTCCCCCTTATTGGCCTTACCATTGCGGCCGCCCTGATGGGAGGCTTGGCCTATCTTTTGGCGACCAAAATTTTAAAAGTAGAGGAATTCTCTTCTTTCAAGCTTATGCTCAAAAAGGGATTAAAGCTGTGGTAAAATAAAGTTGGCTTCAAGTTTTTTTGGCCTGGTGCCCAAGTAGTAAGGGAACTGTCTGCAAAACAGTTATACGCGGGTGCAATTCCCGCCCAGGCCTCCCAAAAAATTCCTCACCGGTATTAATGAAAAAAAAGTGGTTTCTTGCCCCCATTATTATCCTTATCCTCGGCGCGATTTTTTATTTCTTCCGCCACCAAATTTTGGGAAAAACTGGTTTCTTGGAAGTTAACACCCAACCCCAAACGATTGTTTTTTTAAACGGGCAACAGGCAGGGGAAACCCCCTTTAAAAAAGAGCTAACCGTAGGAGAGGTGGAGGTAAAAATTTTTGCCAAAAACGGTGATTTTTCTGAGCCCCTTTGGGAAGAAAACCGGGTAAAGATTAACCCCAACACTCTCACTTTAATAAATTATAATTTTCAGGATGAGCCTGCCTATCAAGGCGGTGAAATGCTCACCCTAAGCCCTATTTCCCAAAAAGACAGCGCCGCCTTAAAAATTATTACCTATCCCAATCAGGCCATTGTCAACATTGATGGCCAAACTAAGGGATACACCCCTCTTTTTTTGGAAAAAATTGAAAGCGGACAGCATATTGTGGAAGTTACCAGCCCGGCCTACCAAAATTATGTTTTAAAACTTAATCTTAATGCTGGTTACGAGCTTGAGTGCCAAATAAAGCTGGCCGCCGAAAAAGAAGAAAAAAAGGCAGAGAAGACTCTTCCCGTCGCCACTTCCTCCCCCCAAGAAATGATAGAAATTTTAGCTACTCCCAATGGTTGGCTAAGGGTACGACAAGGACCGGGGACAAATTATCCAGAAATTACCAAAGTTAATAGCGGCGAAGAATTCCCTCTGCTTGAAGAAAAAGATAGCTGGTTCAAAATTAGGATAGAAGAAGGGCAGGAAGGTTGGATTTCAAGCCAGTATGCCCAAAAGGAAGAAAATTTTTGAAAAACTCTTAAGAGGGTTGACGGGGGAATAATTTTAGCCAAGCATAAAAAGCGGCTAAAATTAAAAAAACCAATAAAAACGCATAAAATTTCTGTTGAGAGTTAAGAAAAAGAGCGATTAGTCCTAAAATTAAAGAAAAAAACCAATAAAAAATCGCAATTTTGGGCTTTTCAAAACCCATATCAAGCAGGCGATGATGAAGATGGCCGCGGTCGCCCCAGACCGGAGAATGCCCTGAGGAGAGACGCCTTAAAACCGCCACAATCGCATCCGCCGTCGGCACCCCTAAAACTAAAATCGTCGTCGCCACCTTAGCGCCGGAAAGAATCGCTAAAACCCCCAAAAAAAAACCCGCCAAACTTTTTCCCCCATAACCGGGCATAATTTTCTGTGGGTAAAAATTCCACGGCAAAAAGCCTAAATAAGCCCCGGCCACGGCGGCAGCCAAAATAATCACCGGCCATTGGGTAATGTCAAAAGAATAACGCCCCCCTAAAGCGGCAATCACCAGAGAAGCAATCACCACAAATCCCGGCAGTTGACCATCTACCCCCGACGACCAACCAACAATATTCATATTCCAAATAAGCCAGAGAAGACCAAATAAAGAAGAAGCCACCCATATCTCGCGCGTTTGGCCTAAAAACTCAAAAATAATCCGCGGTTGGTCAAGATGAATCACGCCATCAAAAGGGTTACTAATAAAAGCAATGCCAATACCTGAGGCCACCACCAAGCCCGCCGCCAAAAGATTAGCGCCTAAACGAAGATAGGGGCTAAGGTCAAAATGATCATCAAGAAGACCCACAATAAGCAAAACAAAAGCCCCTCCCATAATTCCCCAGAAATGCTTATCCTGGGGCAAAAAAATCAAACCGGTTAAAAAAACCGCCAAAAAAATGGGCAACCCGCCACCGCGAGGGACAGGATAAGAATGAACCACCTTAGGATGATGATGACGAGCCGGATCGTCAATACCAATAAGCTTGGTATGCCATGCCAGGTAAATCGTGGTTGCGGTGGCCAAAAAGCTGGTTAAAGTAGCCAATAAAAAAGGGGGTAAGAAGAGTTTAGCCATTAGCCTTTCTCAAAGAATAGTAAAAATAATCTTTAAAAGAGTAAAAAAAGCTAAAAAAGCGATTAAAGCGGCCGTCCAAGACAAAACTTCTTTTAAAAACGGGAAAGCCGCTAAAAAACGGCCAATAAGAAAATTAACCACCAAAATTAAAAAAGAAATCCCGGGAAGAAAAAAAAGGAAAGGAGGTGAAACTAATTGTTCATGTCCTCGCGGCTGGCTATAAAAAAGAGGCACCTGGGGAGGAAGTTGGGAATAAAATAAAAAAATTAAAACAGTAGAAGCGATAATCAAAAGCAGGTTCACAAAAATGAGCGGCGAAAACCACGTTTTCATTGTCGTTTATACCAAATTTGTCCCCCTTCCTCCTTGCCTAAAAAAAGATAATTTTTCCTAAGAAAGGCCATTAAATCAGCAAAAGCAGGAGCATTGTCCAAAACAATAATCAAGCGCGGCGGCTTCTTTTTAAGGGCCTGGAGAGTTTCCTCGTAAGCCTTCTTTTCTACTACATGATAAGAAACTGTAAAACGGGTCGCGGGGAGGCGACGAGAAAGAGCATAAATGTTAGGATCGTCTCCCCAAACAAAAATGCGCTCTTCTTGAGACACTTTTTCGGCAACTTGAGAGGCCAGAGCGTAAGTCTGATTAACCCGGGAGTCAAACCAGGAAAAATAAGCAGGCTTATCTTTTTGCTTCAAAACCAACGCAAGAAAATTTTGATAATAACTTCCTGTTCTGTAGGGCTGAAACCCATAGAGAAAAAAAGCGGCCACGGAAAGAAAAAGAGGCAGTCCTAAAAACCAATTCTGCCGCTCCCGCCAATTATTTTTTTGAGCAAAAAGTACGGCTGTCAATAAAATAAAGGGGGCAACAACTTGCAAAAGATAATGAGGATAGGGACGAGAAGAAAGAAGGGCGCCAAAAAGAGCCAGCGCCAACCATAAAGAAAGAAAAAGAATTTTTTTGTCCGGCCATTCTTTCCTCCCTCTAAAAAACATTCCTAAAAGTAAAAGCAGGATTATTACCCGCGTCGTTAAACCAAGGGGAGAAAAAGCGCCCCCTCCCCAGGAAAGCGTATAGGAAAAATTAGCTAAAATTGCTGATTCAATATATTGAACAAAATTCCCCCGTAAAATACTATATATAATAGTAATTAAAAAGGGCAGTAAAAAACATCCCAGAAGGGAAAAAATTTCCTTCCCTTTCTTTTGTAAATCTTTTCTATTTTCGATTGAAAGCAAAATAAAAAACAAAAGAGCGGCAAAATCAAAAAGAGGGGGAAACTTAAAAAGAAACGCCAATCCCATAAATAAACCCGCCCCCCGATATTTTTTTTGCCAAAAAAACCACACGCCGGCAATAATAAGACCGATAAAAAAATTCTCCGCATTGGCAATATTACCTTCTAGGGCCGGCAGAGAAGTTAAGACGGCGAAGAAAGCGGTGGACAAAAAAGAAAGTTTCTCGTTCTTGGAGAAAAAAGTCTTGGCTAATTTGCCAAAAAAAGCGACCGTTATCATACTCCAAACCAGCAAAATAAACCGAAACCAAAACAAACTCCCCGATAAGGCCGCCAGAAGATAAATTAACGGGGTTTTATTATCATAAATATCTCGATATAAAACTAACCCCTGCCGCAATCCCTGACCAATCGTTAGATAAATCCCTTCATCACCATACCAGTAGGGCTCAAAAAGAGAAGGCAGACGCAGAAGAAAAACCGCGAACAAAAGCCAAAACCACTTTTTAGGAACACTTTCTACTTTTTGATCAAGTTTTTGCCAAAGCTCTTTTACTCTTTTCATCTTTCTTAATTAAACATATTTTAAAAACGATGTCAATAAAGCGTTGCAATGCTCAAAATAGATCTATTTTGGCTTAATTAAACCAGTTTTCCGCCGCTTTTTTTTGGCTTGCTTTATGTTTTTAAAAAAATTTTTAAGAATTTCTTTATGATTAAAAGCAATCTCTAAATTATCAAGCTCCCCAGAAGAGAAAAATTTAATTTCGCTAAATTCGCTTTTATCATAATCAAATTCTTGGGTGCTTTTAATATCACCAAAAAAACGAGTAGAACGCCACTTAATCCCGCTTTTTTTGTCAAACCCTTTTGCTTTTTGGTAAAAAATAGGTTTGAACTTAAGACCAATTTCTTCCTTCACTTCTCTTTTCACCGCTTCTTCGGCGCTTTCCTCCTCTTCCGGCTTGCCACCGACTAACGACCATTTTCCCGCTTCCATACCCCCGGTTCTTTTACCTAAAAGCACTCTTTTCTTCTCGTCCAAAAGAATTGCCCGTGCTTCTACCTTAAAGACAGGGCCATTTGGCGTATTTTTACAACCCATTGCTACCGATAAACTACTCCAAAAGTAAGTTTATGCCTACACCTTTTCCGTCACCCGATACTCTAAATATTTCCCCAGCATTAACCTTGTGTGGGCGTCAATGCCGGGTAAGGCATTAAAAAAGAAACCCACTACCGGCATAAGAATAAATTCCAACGGCACCAGCGCCGCCCGCAAGCGAGAAACTTCTTTTGGCCGCGGCGGCCGTTGTTTAGCGCTTACCCAAATAATAATTCCTAAAAATAGAGTCGCCGCGGTGAGAATAATACTAGAAAGACGCGGGAGAGTATGACCAAGAGCAGTTTTGGAAAATTCCGGATTTAAAAGAATGGGAATATTAAATCCCAAGGTGATGACAAACCAGTTTACCGGCCAAAGGAAATGGTCTTTAACCACCTGAAACACTCGGAAAATTTTCGTAGAAAAAGAAACTGTCTTTTGGGTGAGAAACTGCTTGATAATATAAGGGTCATCAGAAGTACCCCAGGCCCAACGCTTGTATTGCTCATACTGATTCTTAAGCGTTTTTCCAAAAGATTCCGATTCGGCGGCATCAACCCAAAGGGGGAGAGGAATCGGGTCCACCTCCACTCGCCCCTCCTTAGCAAAAAAGGCTTTAAAAAAAATCCGATAATCCTCAGGAATAACATGAGGATCCCAATAACCAACTTCGTCAATTAATTTTAAAGAGGCAGAATAATTCTGGCAATTAATTAAACGATCGGTTCTCACAATTAAAGCCATATTCCAAACCGTGCCAAAGGTGTTGGTTACCCTCGTCACCGCCGGCAGGCGCCAAAAATTGTTATAAAACATGATCGCCGGCTGCCAGAATTTTAAGTACCGCTGGGGATCATCTAAAAACTTATAAGTAAGACAGGAAAAATGCTTAGGATGATAGTAATGATCAGCGTCACAACTGGTAACGGTTAGGTAATCAATTTTATAACCAAGCTCGTCAACTAAATATCTTTTGGCTTCTCTGCCCGCATAATTTTCGTTAGACCCCTTGCCCGCCACTTCGCCGGGCTTAAGCTCATGAACCGTCACCAAAAGATGGCCAAATTTTTTCCCAAACTCTTTCTTCAAGACCTTTACCTTGGCCGCCCGTTCTTTTTTGTCCTCCTTTTTTTCCATTGCCAAAACCACCGTTATTTGTTCCAAGGGGAAATCTTGATTCGCAATCGCCCGTAAAGTCCGCTGTAAAATATGAAGCGGCTCTTTATAGGTAACCACAATAATCACGTGATGAACTTTTTCCCAGTCAGGGAAAAGCTTTACCTCCCCCAACCAATCCATTACTTTTGCCGCCTCAATTTGGTAATGAGCCATCAGGCTGGTAATTCCCAAAAAAGCCGATTGATAAACCCAGTAAATATCAAAAATCAAAACATAATAGGCAACCGCTTCGGGAAAAATAAAAGAGCCCCAAAAAGGAAAAAGAATTAAGTTCCAGGAAATAAAGCCGGGCAAAATTTCTAAAAGCCGGTTAATTTGTCGCTCGTAACGGGAAAAAAATTTTTTCATCTTTCAATTTTGGGAAAAAGCAAGGGCGCTTTTTCTAAATTCTTTTGAGCGAAAATCTTCTTAACCACCGCCGCGCTTTGGGGTAAAAAAGGCTCAAGAAGCGCAAAAAGACGGACAAACTTTTCCTGCGCTGGCGCTAAGATCAAAAGAAGTTTTTCTTCATCTTTAATTTTCCAGGGCTCGTTCTGATTAAGATAGCGATCAATTTCGGCCGCTTCTTCCCTCAAGCTGGCCAAAGCTTCTCGCAACTGATACCGGCCCATCATTTCCTGATAGGTTCCCGAAGCCACTTCTAAAAAGTTCGGCCATTTCGCCTTTGATGACCAGCCACAATTCCGCGACAGACCGATCAAACGAGCCGCCAAATTTCCCAAGCCGTTCGCTAAATCGGCGTTATAAACCACCGCCATCTTTTCCCAAGAAATTTCGCCATCATCGGCTAAATTTTTACAACTAACCAAAAGATAACGCGCCCCATCGGAACCAAATTTTTCCGCCACCTCTTTGGGCCGGATTAAATTGCCGGCGGATTTGCTAATTTTTTCTCCCCCAAAACTAATAAAACCGTGAGCGTAAACTGTTTCCGGCAGGGGGAAGCCGGCTGATTTTAGCATCGCCGGCCATAAAAGAGCGTGCCAACGGGTATTGTCTTTACCTAAAAGATGCAAATCTGCCGGCCAAAAACCCTCGGGCGCGCCGGTTAAATAATTAATTAAAGCGTCAAACCAAACATAAATGGTTTGTTTAGGGTCGCCCGGCACAGGAATCCCCCAAGAAATATTCTGCCGAGAGATAGAAATATCTTCCAAGCCTTTTTCCAAAAAAGAAAGCATTTCCTGGCGGCGGCTCTCCGGCTGGACAAAAGAAGGGTTTTCTTGCAAATAACTTTTTAAAAAATCCTCATATTTTGACCAGGCAAAAAAATAATTTTTTTCTTTAAGTTTTTGCAAGGGCAAGCGAGGATGGAAGGGACAATGACCATCAACCAAATCGCTCTCCGTTTTATACTCCTCACAACCGGAGCAATAAATGCCTTCAAAATCAGCCAAGTAAATATCGCCGTTTTTTTCTACTTTTTTAAAAAATTCCTGAACCATCTTTTGGTGATCTTGATCGCTAGTTCTAATATAGCGATCGTAAGAAATATTCAGGCTCTTAAGTTGCTCCTTATTGGCAGTGGTAATTTTATCGGCAAAAGCCTGGGGATTCATTGCCACCTTACGGGCTGCCTCCTGAGCTTTAAAGCCATGCTCATCGGCGCCGGTGAGAAAAAAAACTTCTTCCCCCAAAAGGCGATGATAACGGGCAAGAACATCCGCGATCACCTTCTGGTAGCCATGCCCAAGATGAATAACATCGTTGATATAATCAATCGCCGTGGTGAGATAGAATTTTTTCATTTCTTGAAAAATAAGAAGCGCTCCCTTTTAATGATAGCATCAAAAAACCACTTTTAAAAAGACGAAGAAAAGTTAAGAAGCCTTAATTAATTTCTTAATTTTTTTCTCCCAATTCCCAGCCCACTCGTCAATAGCCATTTTCTTAATAATCAATTTTACCTCCGGCTGGTTGACTTGTCGCTTAAAACGCGCCACTGTGGCCGGAGAAACCAAAAATGATTTCCTGACCCTTGCATAAGAAGCTCCTTTTCCAAGCTCGGCAAAAATCCCCAATCTTTTGGCAATGGCCATTTCCTCCCCCGGGCTTAAAATTCCCCGGCAAAAAGCTATCGCCTCTTTTTCATTCTTAATATCCACTAAAAGTTGATAAAGGCGCTCTTTAAGCTCCCGCTCTTTTTCTTTGGGTAATTTCTTTTCTGCTAATCGCATATAGTTCAATAAATTAAACCACTAATACTATTATATAATGAATGGTCAAGTATTTATGCTGGCATTTTATCGGTGTTCACGCCTTAGGAGTAAATTCCCATTAGAGTGGCGAAATAATTATTGGAAATAAATTAAAAAGGGGGATATGAAACCAATATCTGAAAAAAGAAACCTTAATAATAAAGCCGTTACTTTTATTTGGCACCCCGATAAACAGTTAGACTTGCCTGTTTGGCAAGTTTATGTTTTTTGTGTTGCCAAAGATAATAAAGTGGTCCTTGTTAGGGATAAAGGGGAAGATAGGTTCACCCTGCCGGGAGGGCGAGCAAAGGCGGGAGAAAAGGCCGAAGAGACAGCCAAAAGAGAAACCAAAGAAGAGGCCCAAATAAAATTGAAAAATTTATTTTTATTGGGGTCCTTAGAGGTTGTCTCCCCCCACGAGAAAAACAAGATCCAAAGACACCATCAACAGGTAAGATTTGTTTCAAGAGTGCAGGCGGATAATCAATTTGTACCGGGGAAAAATGGCTCAAAGACAGAAGAAAGAATTTTAATAGAAGTTGGAAAACTGCCAAATTACTTGTCGTGGTTAAAATACCCCACGGGCAAGGCTCAATATCGCGCTTTTTTAAAAAATATTAAGAAATAAAATACTATATAGTATTTACCCTGGGCATAACATAAATATAACGCGGTAAACATTATTTCGGCACAAGCTAACCGCCGCGCCATTCGGCACGGGGCACGAGTCTGCTACTCCACAACAAATGGAGTAGCCCGCGTCCCGTTGGAAACAAAATTATCGCCTATCCCGGACACTATAAATTTTTCCTCTTGACATCTTAGCAAATAATATGCTATTCTGCTAATAGTCCACTCCGAAAAGAATAAAGTTTTAGTCTTTCTAATTTTTTTAATTCTAAAAAAGGAGGTGAGAAAGGATGGCAATTGTCAAGTCGGATCTTAACGACTGGCCTCGCTTTTGGTTAAAACCCTTCTTCGAAGACGAAGAATGGGGAGAAGCAGTCGACAGCCTTAGCGCTTACGAAACCGACGACGCGTTTGTGGTTAAAGCCAATGTGCCCGGCGTTCCCGCCGAAAAAGTAGACGTTTCGGTAGAAGGAGGGGTGGTTACCATTAAAGCCGAGCATGAGGAGGCCAAAGAAGAAAAAAGCAAACGTAAGGTTGTTTATCGGGAAGGGCGCACGGCTAAGTATCTTTACACCACCTCGATCCCCTGCCCAGTTCTGGCTGATAAAGCCAAGGCAGAGATTGAAAACGGGGTAGTAACGGTTACTATCCCCAAAGCGCCCGAGGCCAAACCTAAGAAAATCAAGGTTTTGGCAAGAGGGAAGTAACTTTCTCGTTCTGCCCTCATTCTTAAAAATCCCCTCTTTTTTTGAGGGGATTTTTTTAGTTGTAATTTTTCCCCGCTCTATGTTAGAATAAAGGACATTGTTTGTTGCGGGCCAAATATTTCGTCATGGGCAATAAAGAGTGCGAAGCGTAAAGAGCAAAAATCAAAGATTAGAACCTAATTCAAAAGTCAAAATTCAAAAGTCAAAAGTACAAGTCAAAATTCAAAAGTAAAATGTAAAAAGTTAGTAACTCGTAACTGGTAACTAGTAACTCGTAATTAAAAGAATAATCCTGTCTTTGATGATTACGTGTTACGAGTTACGTATTACGGATTACTGATTTTTAATTTTGAATTTTAACTTTTGCCTTTTGAATTATTTTTGCGCCAGTTATTCGCTCATTCGTATCTATTCGTTTTCATTCGCGTTTATTAGCGTTTTTTAAAAATTTAGCAATTTATTCTTATGCCGGTAACCAAATCCGCCCAAGGGGCGTTAAAACAGCAGCAAAGGCGCTTGCAAGAAAATAAACGCACCAAACGCCTTTATAAAGAAGCCATCAAGGAGTTTAAGAAAAATCCCGAGGAAAAAAATTTATCGCGGGTTTTTTCCCAAATCGACCGGGCGGCTAAAAAAAATGTTATCCACAAAAACAAAGCCGCTCGGCTAAAAACCCAACTTTCTAAACTTGCTATTAAGTCTAAAACTCAAAGCAGAAAAAAAAGCGCTTCTAAATCTTCCTCTAAAACCCCTAAAAAATCCTCTTAAAGATTTCCGGCAAAAATACCCCTTGACAAAATCAAATTTTTTTTCTATCCTTTTTTTCAGGAATTTTTAACCATGACTAAAAAGTTTAAGGCAAAAACCATTGCTGTCATTTGGAAAAGAGCCCTAGGGCTCTTTTTTTTTGCCTAAAATGACCAAAATTATAAAAAAAATCCTTCTTTGCCCGCCGGATTATTTCCAGGTCCGTTATCAAATTAACCCCTGGATGCGGCCGGGAAGCGTTAATCAAGCAAAAGCTAAAGAGCAATGGCTAACCCTGCTTAATCTTTTCCGCTCCCTAGGGGTTAAAACCGAAACGGTCAAACCCCAGCCAGACCTGCCGGATATGGTTTTCAGCGCCGATCAGGCCTTAATTAAGGGGGAAAAAGCGATTTTGGCTAATTTTCGCTTTAAGCAAAGAAGAGGAGAAGGCAAAATATACCGGCAATGGCTTGAAAATAATGGTTTTAGAATTTTTAGCCTGCCTGCCTTTTCTTATTTTGAAGGCGGCGACGCTCTTGAGGCAGACAATAAAGTTATTCTCGGCTATGGCTTTCGTACTAGTTTCCAAACAGCCAAAATAATCAGTAATTTGTTAAAAATACCGGTAATAACCCTCAAGCTTGTTAACCCCTATTTTTATCACCTTGATACTTGTCTGTTTATCGTTAACCAAAAAACCGCTTTTTATTACCCCCCGGCTTTTGATAAAAACTCCAAAACAAAATTAGCTTGTCTTTTTACCAATTTAATTCCCTTGCCAAAAAATGAAGCCTCCGCCCTTGCCGCCAACAGCCTTATTACCGATCATCAAGCCATTGTCCCCCAAGGAAGCCCCTTTCTTGCCAAAAATCTCCAAAAATTTGGTTACCGCGTACACCGGGTAAATATCAGCCAATTTCTCAAAGCGGGAGGAGGCATTCATTGCCTTACCATCACCACTCATACTCAACTAACTAATTAACCCTCCTGCTAAAGACCCCTTTGACAAAGTGTTAAAAACTTTCTATACTGTTTTAAACTCTAAAAATTAACTGCCTGCCAAATGGCTGCCAAACAAAAAGAAATCTCTCTTTTACCCGAAGAAAAAACCGGACTCCAGTCAACTTTGGAAAAAGCTTTTGACTGGCTGGTAAATACCGGGCGGTGGATTATTGTCTTCACCGAGCTAATCGTTATTTTAGCCTTTCTTTCCCGTTTCTGGCTTGATCAACGGCTGGCGGATATTTATGCTAAAAATGTCCAAAAAATTGCCATTATTGAAGCCGCCTCCGACTTTGAAAATGAATTCCGGACTTTACAAAAACAAACCGACCAAATCGGCTCACTTCAAAAAGAGCAGAAGGACCAAGCAGAGGTTTTAGAAAATATCGTCGCTCTCCTGCCTCCCGACATTTATCTTACTTCTCTAAAGGTTAGCGACAAGACAGTGGAGATGGAAATCTTCTCTTTCCAAGAAGAAGGCTTGGTTACTTTTTTTAAAAATCTAATTCTTACTCCTTTCTTTAGCGAAGTAGAAATTGCCAATATCACGAGCTCCACGTGGGGAAGAGAAACAAAACTAACCATCAAAGCCCAGCTATCAAAAGCAAATACAAATAAAGACTAAAAAATGGAATTCCCTGATTATCGCCAATATCTTATCTATATTCCCCAGCCCATCAGAGCACGGGGGCGCGATTTTGCGGCCGTTACCGCCTCTCTTTTTCTCACCGCTTTTTTCCTCTTCTTTGCCATCAGACCCACCGTCAATGCCATTGCCGAACTCTTAGGCGAGATAAAGGCGCGCGAAAGAAGCGATGTCCAATTGCAAGAAAAAATTGACCAGATTATTAAAGCACAAAATTTTTATAACCAAATTTACGACCGGCTTTTCTTGGTAGAAGAGGCCCTCCCTAAAAATCCCCAAATTGCCTCCTTGGCAAAAGAAATTGAAGCCCAGCGGCTGAAAGAAAACCTTGACTTAAGCAAATTAGGTTATTCTTCCCTCGTTTTAACCGATGAAACAGGCGGCAAGGATAAGAAAAAGGAAGCTGCTAACTTAACCCCCATTAATTTTACTCTTAATATGGCTGGTCAATATTTAGACTTTAAAGATTTTTTGAAGAATGTTTTTGAGCAAAGACGAATTGTTCATATCAATAATTTTGAAATCCAGCAAGCAAAAGAAGAAGAAACAATTAAACTTGATATTTCGTTGAGCGGCAACACTTTTTATCTTAACTACCATGGCGACAAAACAGAACAACAATAGAAAAAAAACCAAGATTAACCAGGATCTTTTTGTTCTTTCTCTTCTTACCTTAATAACTGTGGCCGTCTGGGTAGGAAGCAACGCTTATCATCGTTTTATTGCCAAGCAGGCAATAACCGTTCCCGAAAATCTTCTCACTCCTCTTGATCCCAAAATAAATATGGAGGTTCTTGACCAACTTGAGGAAAAGAAACAACTAAGCGAGGAAGAAATAGAACAAATTTTAGGCGGCATTTCTTCGCCAGAAGCCACTCCCTCTCCTCAAACCGAAGTTACTCCCACACCAACAGCCACCTCTTCTGCCCAAGTCAGCCCTTCGCCCATCCTTCCTCTTCCCCAAGAAGCTTCACCAGCTAAAAGTCTAGAAAGCCTAAATTGGCCTTATCGCCAGAAAGAAAAGGGACGCCTTCTATGAATCAAAAAACCCTCCCCACGTTATTGGGCCTGCTATTAACCACAATTTTAGCAATTAGTGGCGGCTATCTCATCCAAAAATTTCGGGGCCCAACCGCTCTCTTGGCTCAAGAAAAACCTTTTTCTGTCCAAGTTACTAATATCACCAGCCAGTCTTTTACCATCTCTTGGCTTACCGAAGGAGAGACCACCGGCAGCGTTAAAATTAACGACCGAATTTTTCTTGACCAGCGCGACAGAGAAGGTCAGTTAGGTTCCTACCAAACCCACTACGTCGTCGCGGAAAATCTTGAGCCTAAAACAGAATATTCTTTTGTTATTATCAGCAATGGCAAGGAATACCAAGAAAAAAACTATCGAGCAAAAACCGCTAACATACCGCCTAATATTTTGCCTGAAGCCGATTTTGCTTTCGGCGTTGTTTTGGATGAAAACCAAATTCCCCTTAAAGACGTCCTGGTTTTTCTAAGTCTTGCTAATGCCTCACCCCTCTCTGCTTTAACCAACAGCGAAGGGTACTGGTCAGTTTCTTTGAGCAATGCTTATCAAAAAGATTTGAATAACTTAATTGTTTATGATCGCCAAAATCAAACGGTAGAAATTACCGTTGTTGCTAGCCTAAACCGCAGTGTTAACGCCACCACCACCACCGGTAATGATCATCCCGTCCCCCCCATTGTTTTTGGCCAAGTTAACAATTTTATCTCTTCCCAAGGGAGTTCGATAACTCCTCCCCCTGCCATATTGCCACCAAACGCTACCCCTTCCCCAATAGAAAGCGCCCCAACAACAGCCCCCATTATTTTAAAAAACCCAGAGGAAGGAGAAATAATTAAAGACCTTCGGCCAAAAATTGAAGGCGAGGGGCCGCCGCAGAAAAAAATCCAAATTATTGTCCAGTCGGACCCGGAATTTAGCGCCGAAATTATTATTGGTCCTGACGGTTCCTGGCAATGGGCGCCTCCCCAAAACTTATCCCCGGGTGAGCATACTTTAACGATTAATTATTACGATGAAGAAAATGTTCTGCAAACAATTACCCGCCGTTTCCAGGTGGCCGCCCAAGGAAGCGTTTCACCCACTCCCACCCCGATTGCTCCCCTGCCCACTAAAATTCCCACCAGCGCTCCCACTCTTATCGCCACCCCCTTACCATCGCCAACAACCCCCAAACCAATTATTACCATCACCGTTTCTCCTACCGCCACCATCTCCGGACAACCAATTACGGGAAACTTGACACCGTTAATAATTTTTGTTAGTTTAGGGATAGTCATCAGCGGTTTTGCTTATTTTTCAATTAACCAGAAAAAAAATGACACTCCCTAAGCAAACTCTCCTTCCGCCCCCAGAAAACCAACCTTCTGGCGTGTTTGTTGACAGCGCAGAAAGCAAAAAAGAAATTAATGGTCAAGACAACTCCAAAATTGAGGAAAAGGCATCGTTATTAAATCCACCTTTCCCCCCCTCTTCCCAAGAAAATCAAGGCGTTTCCTTTTTTAAAAAAAATAAAACTATTGCCATTATTCTTTCCCTTATTCTTGCCCTTGCCGCCATTGGCGGAGGAGTTTACCTTGTCCAGCAAAGACAACAGCCCAAAGAAGAAGCGGCTATTTCCGGAAGGTTAATCTGCATGCCTATTGATGATCAGGGCAACATTACCAACGAAAGATATCGTTTTAACCGAATTAAAGTTAAAAATGAAACTAATCAGAGCATTCAAATTAAAATCCAGGAAAATTTATGCCCATATCAGGCGGGTCAACCAAGCGGAAGTTACCGGTGCGATAACTACACCAGGGCTTATCCTTTAGTTGTTAACTCGGGACAAGAAACTATTATTTCTCTCGATATTCCTTGTGAAAAAATTGGCCAATTAGATGTTTCTAAAGATAAAGATCACTATGCTCATATTGGCGTTGACCCAAATACTATTCCCGATTGTTTTAATACTATCGACAATCAGGTTTGGCAGGGGGGAACCGCTTTTACCATAAAAGCAAATTCCAGCCCTTGTCCTACTTGCCCTCAAATCAACCTCTCTGTTTCTCCTCAAAATCCAAAACCGGGAGAGACAATTACTTTCGATGCTTATAGCCAAGTAGCTCTTGCTTGTGTGGAACTTTCTTCGCCCGGAGTTAGTAATTTAAGAAATTTCCGGGTAGAGGGTGCTTACCACTGGAAATGGGACGCTACGGCAATAAATCAAACAGGAAACCATTCTGCTGTTTTCAAGGGAAACACCCGTGATAGCGGCTCAGGAAGCTGCCCTGCCCGAGCGGTGGGTAATTGGTGCGAGGCAAGATCTTCCTTTACTATTACCTTGCCTCCCACCGCCATTCCCACCGCCATTCCCACCGCCATTCCCACCGCCATTCCCACCGCCATTCCCACCGCCATTCCCACCGCCATTCCCACCGCCATTCCCACCGCCATTCCCACCGCCATTCCCACCGCCATTCCCACCGCCATTCCCACCGCCATTCCCTACAGCTGTAACTGTACCCAAATAAAACTTTATGATCTTTCCTGGCAACCTCTTTCTTCCCAAGATATTTCTGCCGGGCAGACAATTTATATTGCGGTCGCTGGCTCTGAAGCCTACCCGCAATACCAATTCGACAAGGGAAGAATCAGAATTAATGAATCGGCTTGGGAACCAAGCCACGAAACCACCGATCGTGTTCCCCAAAAAGAAAACGAGTTTTACATCACCTACACGATTCCCCCAGAAGGAGGGAAATTAGTTATTGAAGGGGAAATCCATTTAAACGCGACGATCCCCGATCCTGAGGAAACCGACTGGTGGCGCTAAAAATTAAAAGCAAAAATGAAAAAAAACTTAATCTTAATTATCGCCACGATTGTTTTAGGAGCGGCAGCTATTTTTACCGGCATTAAAATTTATCAGTTAAGAGAGGAGCCGGTGGCGCCTACCCAGCCAAAAGGGGTAACCGAAGAATGCCGCCTTGTTCTTGATATTCCCGCGCCAACCTCAACTCCAACCGCCACTCCTACTCCTACGCCCACTCCCACCCCCACGCTTACACCGACGCCGACACCAACACCCATTCCGGAATGCGGGCAAACTTGTGTTACCGACAATGATTGCCCCCAAGATTTGGTTTGTCAAGCGGTAAATGAGGAAAAGCGTTGCGTTAATCCCAAATGCCCTGAAGAAGAAAACTGCCAGTGTCCAACCCCAACTTCAACTCCCGCTCCTACATCTACGCCTATCCCCCCCACCGCTACCCCTCAACCTACCACTGCTCCTCAGGCAACCGCCACCCCCCAACCAACAACAGCATATGTTCAACAACCAACCAGCGCTCCTCTAGCTCAAGCTCCCAGTCCCACTCCACCCACCGAATTACCGGAAGCGGGTAGCTTTTGGCCCACTTTGGGGGTTACCCTTGGGGGAATCATACTGGGAATCATTGGTCTTCTTCTTGCTCTCTAATCTCCATTTTCTGCTAAAATTAACTTAATGAAAGTGGGCAAAAAAATCGCCATTGTGGGCGGAGGCATTACCGGATTGGTTCTGGCAAATCTCTTATCGCCAAAACACCAAATAGCCATTTTTGAAAAAGAAAGCCAACTTGGAGGCCTATCCGCCGGCGTTAAAAAAAATGGCTGGCAACGGCCGTTGGAAAATTTCTATCACCATTTTTTTACCTCCGACAGAGAAACCATTAATCTTTTAAAGCAACTAAACATAAAATACTCTTTCAAGCGCCCGAAAACAGCCACTTACCAAAAAAACAAAATTTATCAACTTGATTCCGCCTCAAGTCTTCTTACCCACCCCTACCTTAATCTTTACCAAAAATTAAGGGCCGGCGCCGCTATTGCGGCCTTAAAACTCTGGCCCTCGGCAAAATTTTTGGAAGAAAAAACAGCGGTTGAGGCTTTGCCAAAAATAATGGGGAGAAAAGCCTACCAAACTCTTTGGGAACCGCTTTTATGGGGTAAATTTGGCCAAAACATGAACCAAGTTGGCGCTGGCTGGTTCTGGGCCCGGATTAAAAAAAGAAGCCAAAAATTAGGCTATCCTGAAGGAGGATTTCCGACATTAGTGGCCAAATTGGAGGGAAAAATTAAAAAGCAGGGGGGCAAAATTTTTCTTAATCAGGAAATTAAAAGCCTTGAAGAATTACAAGATAACTTTGGTAAAATTATCATTACCACTCCCTTACCGGTCTTTTTAAAAATCGCTTCCCCTCTTCCTAAAAATTATCAAAACAAACTTAAGAAAATTAAACACTTAGGGGCAATTAACTTAATTCTTATTTGCCAAAAACCGTTCCTGCCGGAAAATGTCTATTGGCTAAACATTAACGAAAAAAGCTTTCCTTTCGTCGCTCTAGTTCAACATACCCATTTTGTTAATCCCCGTTTTTACAACCACAAACATATTCTTTACGTTGGCGGTTATTACTCCCAAGAGCATCCTTTTTTTAAAAAAAACAAAGAAGAACTACTAAAAGAATTTTTCCCTTCTCTTAAAAAGATTAATCCTCACTTTAGCGCTGATGATATTAAAGACTTAATCCTTACGGCTAACTTATATGCCCAACCCCTGGTAACCCCGAATTATAAAAATTTTATCCCGCCCCATCAAACACCCCTAAAAAATGTTTATCTCGCCTCAATGGAACAAGTTTATCCGTGGGACCGCGGAGTAAACTACGCTATCGGGATGGCCAAAAAAGTGGCAAAAATGATAAAATGAACCAGTTAAGCAGTTTATTTCTTTAGATATTATGGTCGTATAGGTAAAATCAAGATTAAAAATAAAACTAAAAATAAACTCAAATTTTAACTTTTGAATTTATTCATTGTTTTTGAATTTTGATTTAGGTTTTGCTCTTTGCTCTTTGCATTTTGCGCTTGCTTATTACGCATTACGAATTACTGATTTTTGAATTTTGAATTATATTTGGCATGATTTCATCTTTCCCCAAATCAGTTAATTACTTTTTTGCCGATGATTAAAAATCTTAGACCCTTGTTCGTCTCTTTGCGCCCCTTTCAGTGGATTAAAAACTTAGCTGTTTTTGCGGCGATTATTTTTAACGGCAAGCTTTTTGACCCGGTCCTTTTTTGGCAAAGTGTCGCCGGTTTTTTTATCCTTTGCGGCCTTTCTTCCGCTTCTTATCTTTTTAATGATATCCTTGACGCCCCTTACGACCGCCAGCATCCCCTTAAAAAACATCGCCCCATCGCCAAAGGAGATTTGAAAACCGATGTCGCCGCCAAGGCCGCTGTTTTTTTAATCCTTATCTCCCTTGCCGGCGCTCTCTTTTTGAAACAATCATTTTTTTTCCTTTCCCTTATTTTTGTCCTTCTCCACCTTGCCTATTCTTTAGTTCTTAAAAAACAGGCTCTTTTTGATATTTTGGGCATTGCCGCTTCTTTTTCCCTACGGGTTTTTGCCGGCGAGGTGCTTACCGGCTATCATATCCCCATTTGGCTAATGCTTTCGGTAATTTTCCTCTCTCTTTTTGTGGCCACCGGCAAACGCCTCTCGGAAATGGTTGCCCAAGAAGGCAGAAGAACCCGCCCCGCTCTTTTTCAATACCAGCAAGGCTTGCTTAATTTCTATTTTTCTACCTTTGCCAATGCCACTCTTCTTTCTTATTCTCTTTTTGCCTTTACTGCTCAACCAATAGAATTCCAAGAAAAAGTTTTTGATTTTCTTCTCAGTAGCTATCCCCAAGCCTTGGAGCGAAAATGGCTAATGATTACCATCCCTTTTGTTATTTTGGGAATTATGCGCTACGCCCAGTTAATTTATCTTAAGCAAGAAGGAGAACAACCGGAAAAGGCTTTTATTAATGATAAGCTAACCCTTTTAACTGTCTTGGGGTGGGGGATAACCGTTGTTTTTCTTATTTATGTCTTCTGAAAAAAAGGCAAAAATCGCCCTCTTTTTAATTTTAGTCCTTGCCTTCTTTCTAAGATTTTTCAACCTTCCCTGGGGGGAGGGAAATTTTTATCACCCCGACGAGAACAATATGGCCCAGGCGCTGGTCCGTCTTTCCTGGCCAAAAATAGATCCTCAATTTTATGCCTACGGCCAACTGCCGCTCTATCTTCCTTTTTTTAGCCTGAAAGCTTATCACCTGTTGAAATTCTCCCCCCAAACTGCCATTACTTTTCCTCAAGCTGTTTTTGCCCTGCGTTTTTGGTCCGCTTCTTTAAACTTTTTAAGTGTTGGGCTCATTTTTCTTTTGGCCAAAAAACTCTTTCCCCAAAAATTTTCCCTTCTTCCCCCCTTTTTCGCCGCTTTTACCCCCGGCTTAATCCAAACCGCTCATTTTGGCACCACCGAATCCTGGCTTATTTTCTTCTTTCTTTTCTCCCTCTACGAAAGTCTTCTTTTTTTAGAAAAAAGAAACAAAAAATATTTATTTTTCGCTTCTTTTTTTTGCGGTTTAGCAGTGGCAACCAAAATCTCCGGCGCTATTTTTCTTGCTGCTCCCCTAACGGCTTGGCTAATGTCATTTATTAAAGAGAGAAAAAAGTCATTAATACAATATATAAAAGAGCTAAAATTGCCGTTATTATTAATAATAAACGTCATTATCATCGCCATCATTTTCTCCCCTTATCTTCTCTTAAACCGCGAACAATCATGGTCAACACTAAAATACGAAGTGGAAGTAGCCACCGGTAAAATTCCGGTTTTTTACACCCGCCAGTTTTTAAACACCCCCGCTTATCTTTTTCAACTGCAAAAAGTTTTTCCCTACGCTTTAGGACTACTTCAATTCTTGGCCGCTTTTGCCGGTTTTTTTCTTGTTTTTACCAAAATTTGCCGGAAATTTTCTAAAAAACCCCTTAATCTCTCCTGGTCCGTTGTTATCATCACTTCACTTGCTTACTTTCTTTATAATGGCCGGCTTTTTGTTAAGTGGACACGTTTTATGGCGCCTCTTTTCCCCCTCGCCCCTTTTTTCGCCACTTATTTTTTTCAAAAAATTCAAAATCTCCCCAAGACTGCCTGGCTTTCTCTCGCCGGCTTAACTATTTTTCCCGGTTGCTTTTTCTTCGCTTCCGTTTTTTCTCAAAAAGATATTAGGATACGCGCTTCTGAATGGCTCTGCCAAAACCTGCCGCAAAATGCCGTCATTCTTTCCGAGGCTGGCAATGTTGTCTCCTTTCCCCAATGTCCCCCCTCAAGGCAATTTAGAATTATTGACTTTGACTTTTACGTTCTTGAGGAAAACCCGGAAAAACTGGCGCAATTAAGCCAAGCCCTGCCTGAAGCTGATTTCTTAGTTATTCCCAGCCGCCGCGTTTTTTTAAATCACCAAAGGCTACCCCAAGAATTCCCGCAAACTAACCGCTACTACCAACTTTTATTTTCCGGCCAATTAGGATTTACCCCCTTAAAAAAATTTAATCCCTATCCTTGGGGGATAAGCGATGAGCAGGCAGAGGAAACCTGGTCAGTTTTTGATCATCCGGTGATTAGAATTTACCAAAAAGAAGTTAACTATTCTTTTCATGATTATCAAAAAATGATTATTAGCGGACAAAATTTTTATGACTAAAAGGGAAAAACTTACCGCCTTGGCCTTTTTGATTATTTTTGCCTTAGGGGCTTTTCCCCGCCTTGTTGGCTTAAACTGGGATCAGGACCAGCATCTTCATCCCGACGAGCGTTTCCTAACCATGGTCGGCATGGATATCAAGTGGCCTAAAAACATCAAGGAATACCTTAATACCCGTCTTTCTCCTCTTAACCCCTACAATCAGGGCCATTCTTTCTTTGTCTACGGCACCTTGCCTCTTTTTTTAAATAAAAAGCTCGCGCTTGTTTTAAACCATGATAATTATGATGATTTTAATCTTCTTGGCCGCCAACTGGCCGCTTTTTTTGATTTAGGCACCCTTATTTTAGTAGGGCTTAGTGCTAAAAAACTTCTCCCCGGCAAAAATTGGCTCTGGGCGCCTTTTTTCTATAGTATTTCCGTCCTGCCTATCCAGCTGGCCCATTTTTTTACCGTCGACCCTTTTTTAAACTTTTTTCTTGTCTTAGCTTTTCTTTTCCTTGTTGACGCCCAAAAAAGTAACCGCCCTTTCTGGCTTGGCTTAAGCGGAATAGCTTTAGGGGCAGCTTTGGCTTGTAAAGCAAGCGCCGCCCTTTTTTGCCCTCTTATTTTATTTTTTTTAATTTTAAAGCTTAAAAAAGAAAAAAGCCTGCAAAATTTTTTTATAAGGGGAATTGTTTTTTCTCTAACCTGCTTTTTTTCTTTCCGCCTTTTCCAGCCCTATGCTTTTACCGGTTTAATAAAACCCAATCCTCAATTTTTAGCTAATTTAGCCGAGCTTCGTTCCTACCAAAACCCCGCCTCAACCTATCCTCCCAGCCTTCAGTGGGTAAAAAATAATCATCTTTTTTTCCCGGCTAAAAACCTTTTTCTTTTTGGTTTAGGACCTATTTTGGGAATAATAAGTTTGCTAAGCTTTTCCCTCACTCCCCTTTCCTTTTTCAAAAAAAGAAAAAATCTTTTTCTTGCCTTTGCTTGGTTTATGGTTCTCGAAATTTTTGTTTTTCACGGCCTCCAGTTTGCCAAACCCAGCCGTTATTTCCTAACCTGTTTCCCTTTTCTTTGCCTTACCAATGCCTACTTTATCAACTCCTCGGTCTTTTTAGGAAAGAAAAAATTATCGCCAAAACTTTTAAAAGCGGCCTTATTTTCTTTAATTATTATTCTTTTAGTCTGGCCGCTTTCTTTTTTGCGTATTTATTGCCAACCCCACAGCCGGATAACCGCCTCCGCTTGGATTTACCAGCATCTTCCCACGGGGGCAACCCTTTCCTGTGAATACTGGGATGATTGCCTTCCCCTTTTTCTGCCCAATAATAACCCCGCCGCCTATCAAAAAGAAATTATTGACTTTTACCCTCCTGACGATGCTCAAAAATGGCAAAAAATTAACCAACAGCTGGCAAAAGTTGACTTCTTAATCATTTCCTCCAACCGTGTTTGGAAGCCAATGATGGAAAATCCCGAGCGCTACCCTCAAACCGCCCAATTTTATCAAGATCTTTTTGCCGGCCGCTTGGCTTGGGAAAAATTAGCCGAGTTCACCTCTTACCCCGGCTTTCCCCCTTTCGGCAAACCTTGGTTTATTTTTAAAGATGAAGAGGCCGAAGAATCTTTCACTGTCTACGACCATCCAAGAGTAATTATTTTTCAAAAAACCCAAGAAACAAAAGAGGAACAAAATTCCTTGTCCAGCTCTAATCGAAAAACTTTCACAAAATAATAATAAATTCTTTTAATTTCAAGCCTGTTTTGTTTTCTTCTCTTATCATAAAGAAGCGTTCGCTTGTTATTTTTCTTTGCCTAAACCTTGATTAGAATTAAAAAACTCGTAAGTAACAAAAAGTTCTTCCTGATAATAATTATGGCTTCTTAAAAAGCCCCCGGGGAAAAACGTCTCGACTTTTTTTAAATCGTCAAGCCTTTCGGGAAGAAAAATAAAAATATTCTTCCCTCCCTGATTCTTTACTTCCGGCAAAAGGTCATCAATCTCATCACTTTTTACATCCCTAACTTGGGCTTGGGGAGCCAGATATTCCCAAACAGGAACGCTTCGCCAACCCATTCTTGAAGAATTTAAAAAGTAAAATTTTGTTTCCGGAGAAAAGGAGGCGGTATAATAGCCTGCTATTGTGGCGACTTTAGTATTGGTATCAATCGCCTTTACCCAAACGACATCAAGAAAGTAAGCCTTCAAATTAAAAAACATAAAAGCCGCTATTATTAAAGTTAAAATTATTTTGGAGAAAATAACACTTTGGTTAAACCTTAAAAACCGACTGAAGTGAACTATTCCCAAAGCGGTAACGATCATTATTACCGGAATAATGCTTAAAAGCCGATGGGTAAAATTCAAATCAGCTAAAATTGCGCTGTTAAAAGTGAGAACGGTAAGAATCCAAAGAAGCAAAAAATTACTCTCCTTTTTTTTAATTTTTAGCAATAAAGAAACCGCTCCCAAAATAAAAAAAACATTAAAGGGAAAGGACAAAAAGGGACCACCGTAATGGTAATGAAAATCAAGAGGATAATAAACTAACGATCCCAAAGAACGACTAAGATTAAAGGGAAGTATTTCTAAAAATTCTCCCGGCTTGAGGCTTAAAAAAAGCGGCTTGCCGGCGGTGCCGGTATTAAAAATCTCGCCAAAACGGGTAAGAAAAACAACCAAAGAAGGGCCTATCCCTAAAAAAAGACCCGCTAAAAAATAACCAATTTTTAAGCCCAAAAGAGGCCGCGAACGGTGAAAAGCCAAAAGCATCCAAATTAAAAAATAAATTGCCGTCAATAATAAAAACGCTCTGATTCCCTGGTAGAAATGAAAAGCCAATCCCATCGCTATTCCTAAAAAAAGCGGCGAGCGCTTTTCTTTTAAAGAATTCAACAATAAGATTGCCAACAAAGAAGACCAAAAAGAATCAAAAAGAGGCAAAAACTCGCTCCGGCTAAAATGAAGATGAACATGATAAACGGCCATTAAAAGCGCCGCCGTTCTCCCCACCGGCGCCCCAAAACACTTTTTAGCCAAAAAATAGGTTAAGACCACTGTTAAAACTCCAAAAAAGGCCGCCCAAAAACGAATTGCCAAAACAGAATGGCCAAACAAAAGATGAGGAAGAGAAGAAAAAGCAAAAAATAAATTCGGGATGCCATAAACCCCATAGCCAAAGAAATCCTTTATTTCTCCTCTTAAGAATGCCTCGGGGAGAAATCCCGCGTCTCGTGTTTCGTCTCCCGACAAAAGAGGAATTTTTTCTAAATAAAAAAATCTCAAAAATGCCGAAAGAAAAACAAGAACCATTAAAAATAAAAGCTCGTTTCTATTAAAAAAACTTTTTTTCTCTTTTCTAAAAAAACCAAAAAACAAAGGTATTATTGGCGTTAATATTGCCAAAAGCCACAAGGCCAATGCCCACCAGCGACAGGAAAAATCTTTATCAAGAGCATAAAGCCCCATCGCCAGAAGATTCAAAATTAAAGCCAGAATTAGAAAAAAAGGCGATGTTGTCTTTTTGTTTGTTTTTAAATACTTGTTCATTTCTGCTTAGAAACGATCATGATTAAGTTTAAATACCTTTTTCCTCCAATCGCGCGGTTATTTATTTTTTCAAAGAAAGCGCTTCCCTTCAAAAGACCGTTGCTAAAAAAATTAGTCCCTTTTCCACTTTTAAAGCGGTTAAGACTGGAAAACCATCCTTTTTCCACTAAATTTTTACCTAAGGCGTAAAAAAGAAAATGAGAAAAAGGGAAACAAAAAGAGGTTGTCTGCCGGCATTTTTCTACTTTTAAGCCCGCCCTTCTTACTTTTTTTGCCAATTCTTCATCGCTATAAAGCCGCCGGTGATCCGCCCAAATCCCCGCCAGCCACCAAACACGGCTGGGCAAATGAGCATGAAAGGCCCTTTCTAAAAAGAAATTTAGCGGATCCCAAAAGAAAGGATAATTTTTAGCCGGAACGGTAATAATCGCTTTCCCTTCCCAAGATAAAACCCGATAAATTTCTTTTATCGCTTTTTCATCGTCTTCAAGATGCTCAAGAATTTCGCTGGCAATAATAAAGTCAAAAGCGTTATCTTTTAGGGGAAGCTTGGTAATATCTGCCTTAAGGTAAGCAACATTATCCGCCTGAACATAATTTCGAGCTTTTTTAAGATAACCACTATTTTTATCAACTCCTAAAATTTTTGCTTCGGGCAAAAGTTTTCCGGCCGCTTTCAGATAAAAACCCCGTCCGCAACCAAGATCCAAAATTTTTTTAGGCCGCAACAAAGAAAGGTTTTCTAAAATTATTCTTGCCCTTAAACGAAAAGCATAATCAACCTCGCCAGCCAAAATTTTCTTAATTGCCGAAGAATAATTTTTCATAGGAAGAAAGCGACTCTTGGGAACTAAATTTCTTCTTTACTAAGGGATAGCGGGCTGAATATTTTTGGGGGGTTTCCAATACCTTGATAATTCCTGCTGCTAAAGAACGACTGCTTCCGGCCTTAACCAAAACACCAAAACCGGTTTCCTCAACTAACTGTCTTGCCCCGGGAATATCGGTGCAAACAACCGGAGTTCCCGATAAAGCCGCCTCAATTTGGGCCGAGGGAAAGCAATCGCTGCGGGAAGAAATCACAAAAACATCAAGCATTTTATAAAAACTGGCCAGTCTTTTCTTCGACTTTATCAAGCCCAAAAAACAAAGGTTTTCTTTATATTTCTTAATTAACGGTAAACATTGCTGATAAAAATTTTCATATTCAATATCTGTTTTCCCCGCAAAGACAAAAATTGTTTCCGGAAATTTTTCAAGAACATCGGGAATAGCCTTCAATAAATAATCAAAGCCTTTTTCCTCCACAAAACGGCCAGCAAAACCAACTAACTTTTTGCCCTCTAAGTGATTTTCCCTCTTAATTTCTTCGATAATTGCCTTATCGGGAGCAGGAATTTCCACCGGCGCTTTTATAAAAATCAATTTCTTGCCAAGCCGAGATAAAAGAGAAGAACTGCGGGCATAATCTTCTGTTTGAGCAATAATTCCGTCACTTGCCTTTGCCGACCAATAAGTTAACCAATAATAAGTCTTTTCCAAAAGACGATTGAATAGTCCTTTAGGCAAAATCAAGTCGCCGTTGTGAGTTAAATACACTTTTTTACCCAATAGCTTTCCTATTATTGTTGCCGGTAAAACTTCGGCAAAGGGCAAATGGATACTAATTACTTGATATCGGTCTTTTTCTTTTACCATTTGCCAGATAATGCCGGGGGTTAAAACCGATCGGCTTAGCTTTAAAAGAGGAGCAATTCTTCTTATCTTTACCCCCTGAAAAACAGCCTTTTTTTCAAGCAGGGGGTCGTGTTGAGATGTTAAAACATAAGCCCGATAACCCCTCTTGGCCATAAAACAAGCTATCCGCTGGGCATAAACGGTTAAACCTGTCCAGTGAGGATAATAAAAGGTAAGCAAAAATAAAACACCGTCGGAAGGCTTATCTTGGGGAATAATTTTAGAAAAATAATCACCTAAATCACCATCTTTTTTTATTAAAAACGCCGATACTCCTTTAGATTTTAAATAGTTAACCGCTTCCTCATCATCCTCAAAAAAATAATCCAAATTTAGCTCTTTAATAATTCTTTCTTTAAAAAGATGCGGCTGTTCGTTACCTAAATTAATAAAAACAGCTTTAAAAAGATTTCCTAGGCCTCTTTTTTTAAGCCAACAATCGGTTTCTAAAGTTAAAAAAGAGTAACGACCGGAAATAACATAAAGTTCATATTTCTTTGAATTTAATTTTTTAATAAAATTAATATTTTGACGCAGGGGAGGGCGAAAAAGATAAAAATGGGAAAATTTTCTCACGTATTGTTCGAACAAACTTTTGGGGAAGCGGAAGTGAAGAGAAGAGTTGGCCGGTTTTTTAGTTAAAAATTCAATTAAACCCTTAGGCACTAACGGCGGCTTGCTCACAATCACCCCATCAAGATCAAAGCCAATTCTAATTATTTTTCTTTCTTCTTCCACCCCTTGCTAAGTTAAATTTCATCTATTATAACAAGTTTTCCACCCTTTTAATAAAATAGTATTATTTTTAGCAAAGTGAAAAAATTATGATAGAATGGATAAAGTTTACCTCCTGAAGAAGCATAAATTTTTAATAGGTTACAACATTATATGAGCGAAGGCGGTATCAGCCCTGAAATTAATGAAAAAGAGATCGAGCCAATCGAATTACTGGCGAGAAGGCTTGATGAAAGAGTGGGCAAAAAAGAAGGCATTTCTATTTCCCAGACATGGGAATACCGGGAAAGAGTGAGGGCTAAATATCAACTGCCTGAATGCGCCGGACGCTGGGAAAATCCTGTCGGCTATATTGACAAAATTACCAAATTTGCGAAAGAGAAGGGTATTCCCATCAGGCCAAAGGATGAATTTCAGCCTTTTTTTGAAAAATACAAAAACGCTAAGGCAGCCATTATTGATAATAACTTAGTGGTGGAGAAAGCGTCAGGATCAGATTGGTTTGCCCTAAGAGCCCTGGCAAACCAGCTCTCTCACGAGATTGTCCACGGCTTACAAAATCAAAAATATCCCCGTATGTCCGACGAAGAGGCAGAAAGAGAAGCTTTTTATTACCAAATGATCACCCCCGACACAATCAGAAGATACAAAGACAATCCCGAATTCCTTCATCACTTCATTAATAAAATTGTGGAGGCAGATATCAAGACTTCCTGCGCAAACGATCAAGCAATCAGAGAAGAGCAGTCCCCTCCAGCAAACAACAATCAAGAAGAGGAATAAAATGTGACTAGGGTATAAATATGACGAGGCAAAATTTAACCGCCTCCTTTTGGAGTAGCGCCATTTCCACCAGAGGCGGATAAATATTGCGCGCCAGTCCATTCGCTCATTCGCATCTATTCGTTTCCCATTCGTGTTTCCGGCGCGGGCTAAAGCCCGCTACTCCATTTTTTGGAATAGCGCACTTTAGTGCGCGCCAACAATGAAACAATGAAACAATGAAACAATTTATCACTTTAGCAGTTTAACAATCCAGCATTATGGTTTAAAATAGAAATTGTGCTGGCAAATGACTTTTTAAGCATTTTCTATTGGTGGTTTATTCTTTTTGGCCTCGGCATTGTTTTTCTGCCCCTGACAGCGAAAATTTTTGCCCGCTTTTACGATCGCGGCTATCTTTTTGCCAAAGTTTTGGGGTTGGGTATTTTGAGCTACTTCGTTTGGCTTTTTGCCCACCTGAAACTTATTCCTTTCACTCAAGTTTCTCTTCTGGCCGTTTTTGGAGGAACGGCCGTTATTTCGGCTATTTTTTTAGGCAGGAGAAAATCCCTTAAAAAGAATTTGGCCGGGAAAAACCTCAAATTAATCTTTTTGGGCGAGGAGTTAATTTTTTTTCTTGCTCTTCTTTTTTGGTGCTTTATCCGCGGTCATAACCCGGAAATCCAATCGTTGGAGAAATTTATGGATTATGGATTTTTAAATAGCATCCTGCGGAGCCGCTTTTTCCCCCCCGCTGATATGTGGTTTGCCGGCGAGGCGATTAATTATTACTACTACGGCCATTATTTAGCCGCTTTTTTAACCAAACTTTCCGGCCTTGACTCCGCCGTTACCTACAACTTAATGATCGCCACCCTATTTGCCTTCACCTTTGCCCTTACTTTTTCCCTCACCAGCAATCTTTGCTTTTTCGTTCAAAAAAAACCGTCAAAGTCTAAAGGATCACAGCGAGCAACTATTATTTTTGCCGGTCTTCTTTCCGCTTTTTTAATCTGCTTTGCCAGCAATCTCCACACCCCTTACTATGTTCTAAAAAACGGCGCCCAGAAATACTGGTATCCCGACGCCACCCGTTATATTGGCTATAACCCGCCAACCAATGACAAAACAATCCATGAATTTCCCTCCTATTCTTTTATCGTCGCCGATCTTCATGGCCATGTTTCCGACCTTCCCTTTGTTTTCACCTTTCTTGCTCTCAGTCTTAGCCTTTTCTTAAATTTAAAAGATAAAAAAAGGGGGGCTTTAGTTTTGCCTTTTGCCTTTTGCGTTTTGAGTTTGTCTTTAATGTATATGACCAATGCCTGGGATTTCCCTATTTACCTGCTTTTATTAGGAATAACTCTTTTGGGGACAAACTTAATTCTTTTTTTCAAAACTAAAAAAACTCCCCCAAAATTCTCCCAATTTCCTCTGCTTTGGCCAATAGTTAAAACCGCCCTGCCTCTTTTGGGCGTTGTTATTCTTTGGTTTCTCTTCACCCTCCCTTTTAACCTGAACTTTACCCAAATTCCCCAAGGAATTGGCTTAGTCCACACCCACACCCCCATCTTCCAATTTTTTATCCTTTGGGGGGCGCTGCTTTTTTTCTCTCTTGCTTTTGCCATTTTCTTCTTTAAAAATCCTGATAAAAAGCCAGTTGATTATTTTGTTTCTTTTATGCTCCTAACCGCCTTTATCCTTCTTTTAATCCCCGAGGTAATTTATGTAAAGGATATCTATGGCGCCGATTATTATCGGGCGAACACGATGTTTAAATTTACTTATCAGGCTTATGTTTTGATGACCGTCGCGGTGGGTTTTATTATTTTTCGCCTCTTAAAGGCAATTTCCCAAAAAGCAGTTAAAATCTCCTTGGGAGCTCTTTTTTTCTTGCTTGTTTCTCTTCTTCTTTTCTATCCTTCCTTTTCTCTTCCCGGCTATTATGGAAAAATCGGCACCAAGAATTACCAAGGCCTTTACGGTTTAAATTTTCTGGCGAAAAGCTACCCGGAAGATTATCAGGCAATTTTATGGCTTAAAGAAAATGTGAGCGGCCAGCCGGTAACTCTGGAAGCTCCGGGCGACAGCTACACCAACTATAACCGCGTTTCCGCTTTTACCGGCCTGCCTACCATTCAGGGTTGGCTGGTTCACGAATGGCTCTGGCGAGGTGGTTATGACGAGCCGGCAAAGCGCGCCGCCGAGGTCGAAAAAGTTTACCAAAACGGCTCGTTTGTAGAGGCCAAAGAAATTTTAAACCGCTACCGGGTTGAATATATTTTCTTTGGCGCCTTGGAAAAAGAAAAATATCCCCAAGCCTCCTCCAAGCGCTTAGAGCAATTAGGCCAGCCGATTTACCAAGCCGGGGAAACGGTGGTTTATAAGATAGAAAGATAAATTATTAAAAAAACGCGAATTAACGCGAAAAATAAACTCAAATGTTAAATCGCAAAACTCAAAACTACAACTTAAAACTCAAATCTGAAAAACACTTTTAAGTTCTAAGAAAGATTTAAGATTTGACATGTAGTTTTGCCATTTGCCATTTGCGTTTTGAGTTTATTTATTGTCTTTGAACTTTGATTTAGGTTTTGATTTTTGCGCTTTGCTCTTTGAGTTTGTCTGTCACCTATAATAATTTAACCATTAAACATCCTTTATCAGAATTATAATCAACTGATATCATTTATAATATTATTATGGACAATTCTCTTCTTTCCTCTCTTAACCCTCAACAACAAAAAGCGGTTCTTTTTGGCAACGGCCCCCTGCTGGTTTTGGCCGGCGCTGGCAGCGGCAAAACCCGCGTTTTAACTCATCGCGTTGCCTACCTTGTTGGCGAAAAAAAAATTAACCCCCAAAATATTCTTTGTATCACTTTCACCAATAAGGCTGCCGAGGAAATGAGAGAGCGGCTGCAAGAGCTCTTGCCCGGCCAAAATTTGCCTTTTGCCGGCACTTTTCACGCTTTCTGCGTTTCTGTTTTGCGCCGGGAAGCAAGAGCAATTAACCTTTCCCCCCATTTTGTGATTTGGGACGAAACCGACCAACTGGCCGCCATAAGAAAAATCCTCAAGAAAAAAGGCCAAGATTATCAGCCTTCTTCTGTTCTTAGCGCCATATCGCAAGCTAAAAACGAGCTTATCTCGGCCCTTGAATATCCTCAATATGCCCGCAATTCTTTCCAAGAGTTGGTAGCCGAAGTTTATCTTGCCTATCAAAAAGAACTAAAGCTTGCCCAAGCTCTGGACTTCGATGATCTGTTGGTAGAAACCGTCAGGCTTTTTCAAAACTATCCCGAAATTTTAGGAAAATACCAAGAACGCTACCAGTATATTTTTGTTGATGAATATCAAGACACCAACGCCGCCCAATATTTTCTCACCAAAGCCTTAGCCGGCCGCCATCAGAATCTTTTTGCCGTTGGCGATATAGCGCAGTCGATCTATTCGTGGCGAGGAGCCGATTATCATAATGTTTTACGCCTTAAAGATGACTTTCCTAATTTAACGGTGATCAACTTAGAGCAAAATTATCGCTCCACCCAAAATATTCTTGACGCCGCCTATGGTGTTATCTCCCAAAACCATTCCCATCCGGTTCTTCATCTTTGGACCCAAAAAGAGAAGGGCGAAAAAATTTGCCTTTATAACGGCGCCAGCGAAGAAGATGAGGCTCGTTTTATTGCCGAAAAAATTATTGAACTTACCCAAAAAGGTTATCAAAACAATCAAATGGCTATTCTTTACCGCACCAACGCCCAGTCAAGAATTTTAGAAGAAGTTTTACTTCGTTATAATCTTAATTATAAATTAATCGGCGGCGTTCGTTTTTACGAAAGACGGGAAGTTAAGGATGTTTTGGCTTTCTTGCGCGCTTTGGTTAACCCCCAAGATTCTCTTGCCTGGCAAAGAATCGAAAAAATTGGTAAAAGAATTAAAGGAAAATGGGAAAAATTTAGCCAAGAAAACAAGCCCTCCCGAGAACTTGAAAGCGCAAAATTGGTAAAGCTCGCCTTAGAAGAAAGCGGCTATCTTGGAAAACTTAACCCCGAAAAAGAAGAAGATCTTTCCCGAATAGAAAATATTAAAGAGCTGATTAGTGTGGCCCAAAATTTTCCCAATGTTGATGATTTTCTTGCCAATATTGCTTTGATGGAAGAAGAATATTTCCCTCAAGGAAAGCTTGAAAGCCAAAACAGCCAAGTCGCAGCGGTTAACCTGATGACTCTTCATCGGGCTAAGGGAACGGAATTCCCTGTTGTTTTTATTACCGGCCTAGAGGAAGGGCTCCTGCCTCATTATCGCGCCCTTAACAATCCTCAAGAGCTTGAAGAAGAACGCCGGCTTTGCTACGTTGGTCTCACCCGCGCCCAGGAAAAATTATTTTTAACCCTTGCCTCAAGGCGGCTTCTTTTTGGCAAAAAAAGCAGTAATCCGCCCTCAAGGTTTTTAAGCAATATCCCGGAAGATTTAATCAACCTTATTAATTATTAGCATGGAGATTCTCTCTTTCAAGCTAGGTCCCTTGGAAACTAACGCCTATCTTGTCTTCTGCCCAAAAACACGGGCCGGCTTAATTATTGACCCAGCCGATGAGGCTAATTTTCTAAGCGAAAAAATTTTGAGAGAAAAAATTAAACCGCTTGCCATTGTTGCCACCCATGGCCATTTTGATCACCTTCTAGCCGCTAACGAACTCCAGCTGGCTTTTGACATTCCTTTTTTAATTCATCAAAACGACCAAAAAGTTCTTTCCACCATGCAAAAATCCGCCTCTTGGCATCTTAGGAGAAAAATGAGCGAGGAGCCGCCAAAAAAATTAAGTTTTCTAAAAGAAGGAGAGGAAATTTGCTTCGGTAAGGAATCGCTAACCGTGATTGAACTTCCCGGGCACACGCCCGGCAGTATTGGCCTTTATAACTTTTCTCAAAAAATTCTCTTCAGTGGCGACACCATTTTTAAAGATGGGGTGGGGAGAGCTGACTTTTTCTACAGTTCACCGGAAAATTTAGCGTCCTCGCTTCAAAAGATAAAAGAAAAATTTAGCGGTTTTATGATTTTCCCCGGCCATGGCGAAAGCTTCCGGCTTTAATTAAACCGTAGCGCGGATCTCAAATTGGCCAAAGAAGGGATCCTTTTTGATCGCTTTTTTCCCCTTAATTCTTACCTCTTCTACCCGCGCCAAAGGCGAGCCACGTTTAAGCCAGGAAAGCATTTCTTCAATTTTCTCCCTAGGGCCAACAAGCATTGCCTCTACCCGGCCATCTTTTAAATTCCGCACCCAACCGGAAAGGCCTAAATTCTCGGCCTTTATTTTGGTAAACATCCGAAAGCCTACCCCTTGTACCCGGCCGGAAACGAAAAGATGAACTTTGAGAAAAGGCATGATTAATCAAGCACAATGGGCGATTCATGAATCGCCCCTACAGATTTATTTTCGTTTTAAAACAATTTAACAGTTTAACAGTTATTTTGTGTTATTATAACATTGATGCTCGTTAAACCTGTTTCCTCTTCGCAAAAAGAAGACTTTGACCGCTTGGCCACCCATCCCCTCCAGTCATGGGCGTGGGGAGAATTTCGCCAAAAAATGGGCCAAAAAGTGGCCCGCTTTGGGATCTTTGAAAGCCAGAAAATGGTCGGTTCCTTTCAGCTTTTCTTCCACCATCTCCCTCATCTTTCTTATACCGTAGGCTATTTTCCTAAAGGACCAATGCCTACCCCGTTAATAATAAAAACTCTTAAAAAAGTAGGCCAAGAAAACAAAGCCATTTTTATTAAACTGGAACCAAATATCCAAAAATCCGAAACCCGATCCGCCAGTAGGCGGACGAAATCCGAAATAAAAAAGTTAGGGCTTATAAAAGGCAAGCCGCTTTTTACCCGCCACACCATGATTATTAACTTAGAAAAAAGCGAAGAAGAACTAATGGCCGGTTTTGCTTCAAAAACCCGCTATAATATCCGCCTCGCCCAAAAAAGAGGAGTAAAAATCGTTGAAGATAATTCCCAAAAAGGGTTTGAACAGTACTGGCAATTGATGGAAGAAACCACTAAAAGACAAAAATTTTACGCCCATAACAAGGCCTACCACCAGCTGATGTGGCAAGAAATGAGCCGCGCCGGCATCGCCCACCTTTTAAAAGCAGTTTACCAAAAAGAAACTCTGGCCGCTTGGATTCTTTTTGCCTTTAACGGCGTTCTTTATTATCCTTATGGGGCTTCAACGCGGCGCCATCAGGAAGTAATGGCCTCAAATTTAATGATGTGGGAGGCAATTCGCTTGGGAAAAAGATTGGGTTGCAAAAAGTTTGATTTATGGGGAACCCCGGGACCCGATCCAAAACCCGATGACCCCTGGTTTGGTTTTCACCGTTTCAAGATGGGCTACCGGCCGGAAATTGTTGAATTTATCGGCACTTACGATTTAGTCCTCCGCCCTGTTTTCTATCAATTTTATCTTTGGGCTGACAAAGTTCGCTGGCAATTTTTGCGCCTTAAAGCCTAACTATCTCCCCCTGCCAACCCTGTCGAGCCTCGGTGGCGCTCACCAGCACTTGATTTCCCTCAAGTTCTTTAATCACCAGTTCCTCAAAGTTTTCGTCTAATTCGGAAAAAATATCATCTAAAAGCAGCACCGGCTTTTCTTTTTTCACCTTTTCCCAAAAAGCAAGTTGACCTAATTTAAGCCATAAAACCCCCAGCCGTTGTTCTCCCCGGGAGCCAAAAAGGGCTAAATCCCGCTCGTTTTTTAAAACCAAGAAATTATCGCGGTGCGGACCCACCAAAGTTTTTCCCAGTAAAATTTCCAACTCTTTTTTCTCTTCCAAGCGCGCCGGTGAGATAACATTTTTTTCGTAAACCGCTCTCATCTTTCCCCAAGGGGATTCTTTCTGATTTAAAAACTCTAAAAATTCTTCTCTTTTTTGGGCAATTTTCTCCCCATTTTCCACCAAAAGATGATCATAGAAAAATAACGATTTGGGGGTGGTTCTTTTCTCCCGAATTTGTTCCAAAATCTTGTTGCGCGCCCGAAGGCCCCGCTGGTAAGAAGAAAGACAACGATAATATTCCCGATCAGCCGAAGAAAGCACCTCATCTAAAAAATTGCGCCTCAACGCGGGCGAATCAATAATCACTTCCAAATCCTCCGGCCGAAAAATAACCGCCAAAAAATTACCCAAAAAATTGCCTTTAGTCTTGGCCACACCGTTAACCAGCCACCGACTTAAAACCGTCCTCTGGCCTCCCACCTGACCGTTGGTTAAAACTATCTGCAGCTGTCGCTTTTCCTCGCCACCAACCCTTGCCTCAAGATGAGCCACTTCCTGCCCAAAATGAACCATTTCCTCAATTTTCTTAGCCCGAAAACTTTGCCCGGAAGAAAAAAGATAAATTGCTTCCAGAAGATTTGTTTTGCCCGCCGTATTTGGACCAACAATTAAATTCTTCCCCTCCGCAAAAGAAAATTCTCTCTCCTCAAAGTTGCGAAAATTTTTTAACTTAATTTTTTCTAAAATCATTCTTATATTATATACGATTATACTTAAGCACGCTAATAGCGCCCTCTTAATCACAAAATTGTCCGCTTACACAAGACATTAAAATTAATAATGCGGACGGGGCATAAATAAAGCGGCGCATTTTAAAGCGCGCCAATTCCAGCACAAACAGCCTGCCTGCCACAAGAGGAAAGTTTACTACCAGCAAACGGCAGAATAAATTGCATCTCAACCGCAAATAACAAAATAAGATAAATATAAGAATCAAAAGGAGGATGTCTCCATAATTTCTGAAATGCTTTAGATCATTTCAGAAATTACAAAAAGAGTGGAATTACTAGCAATTAAATGCTTTAGAGCATTTCGTAATATAAAGATTTTTTAATGCTATAAGACGCTATTAATACTTAAGAGTATCGGAGGCAAAGGGTTTGGGTCTTAAAAGAAAGAAGTTATTTTTTCTCTTTAGGAGGAAGAATGCCTAATTCTTCTAAAATCCGGTCAACTTGAGGATGAGAAACCGGCCGGAAACGGTCGGCGGCCATCTTTTTATCAATTTTTTCCTGCCTTGCCTCCTCTTCTTGGGGGTAAATAAAAATTAAATAAATTGCCCTTGCCAATTCCAGTTGGGAAAAAAGCAACTGGTGAATTTTGCTAATGGTGTTAGAACTGGTATTAATTTCCTTCTCAATTTTCCGATAATCCTTGCCTGCTAACAATAGAATCGCTATTTGCAACCTTTTAGCCAGAATTTCTTTTTCCTGGGGGCTTAAAAAAATCTCCAAGAATAGTTGCTGCTCAAAAGAAGATTCCAGTGATTCTAAAAATAGGCCAAAGTTCGCTAAAATTTTTTCTTTTATTGTTCGCGGAAGCGGTTCTTTAGGCAGGCGACTCATTATAATTCCATAATAAAACAAAAACCTTTTCCCTTACAACTACTAAATTATCCCAAGCTAATTAGTTATTAGAAAAAAACCCGAAATGCTTTAAAGCATTTCGGAATATAAAAATTTAAAAAACACTAACCCAAAGGGCCAAAATATTATTTTCCCAACGGTTTTGCTTTATTTTTGACAACGGGGGCAAAAAAAGGTACCGCGACCGCCTAAATTAATTCGCTGAATTGTTCCCCTTCCACAACGCGGGCAGGATTTACCTGCCTGCTGATAAACCCTTAAGTAACGCTGATAACCGCCCGGCGTGGCATCGGGCTTAACGTAAGCATCATCGGCGGCACTGGTTCCCCCCGCCTTAATTGCCGCTTTAAGAATTTTAACAATCGCTTGATAAAGCTTACCAATTTCTTGACTCGTCAGGCTATTAGCCGGCCGACGGGGGTCAATGCCGGCCTCAAAAAGAGCCTCGTTGGCATAAATATTTCCCAAGCCGGCAATCTTTTTCTGATCCATTAAGACAATTTTTATCGCCCGGCGAGTTTTTGAAAAAATATCTTGGAGATATTCAAGAGTAAACTTTTCTTCCAAAGGTTCCGGCCCGTATTCTTCTTCTTTCTGCTCCAATTTCTGGTCAGGAATTACTTTTATCCAGCCAAACTTGCGCAAATCATTAAAAAAAAGCTTGCTTCCATCGGCAAATTCAATAATAATCCGGGTGGTTTTCCCCGGCAGTTTATTATCAGCAAAGGGAAGAGAAGAAGGCAAAACCAGTTCCTCTTTTAAACAATGATCGGCAAAAAAAATAATCTGGCCGGTAAGTTTTAGATGGATTAGAAGAGTTAAGTTATTATCCAAAACAAACCCTAAAGTTTTGGCCCGCCGAAAAACTTTTTCCACTTTGGCGCCGATAATCTGCTTTGGATCGCCAATGAATTGCTTTTTCTCCAAAATTTTAACCGCGACAACTTTTTTGCCTACTAAACTTTTAGAAAGATAGCGCCTGATGGTTTCGACTTCCGGTAGTTCGGGCATAGAAAGAAAAATAAATTGCTAAATGGTCAAATTGTTAAATTGTTGCAGGCTTGTAGGGGCGTATTGCATACGCCCGCAACAATATAGCAATTTAACAATTTAACAATATAGCAATGAATTCCACCGCTTTTTATTTCAAAAAAAATTAACCAAGATTAACAACTTTATCAACAAATCGCTTTATCTCCCTCTCAAACCTTTCTTGACTAAATTTTCGGGCTTGCTTAATACAATCCTCGCTATTATAGAGTGTATCATTAAAACTTGCCAAAACACGAGCAAGGGAAGAGACAGTGGGTTTTTCAAAAAACTCCCCGGTTTTACCGGGAATAATTGTTTCCAAAACTCCACCGGAAGAAAAAGCAATTACCGGCCGGCCGGCGGCCATCGCCTCCACCGGCACAATGCCAAAGTCTTCCTCCTGCGCCGGAAAAATAAAAGCCCGGCAGCGCTGATATAAAGAAACCAACTGGGCATCATTCACCTCTCCCAAAAATTCCACCTTTCCCCCCTGAGCCATTTTCTTAAGTTCTTCTCCGTAGTCGCCAAAAGGGCGACCAAAAACTTTAAGCGGCAAACCCAACTTAACACAAGCTTTAATCGCCAAATCAATCCGCTTGGCACGCGCCAGCCGACCCCCGGCCAAAAAATAATTTTCTACTTTAACTTTTTTTGGGGGGATAAATTTTTCCACCGCCACCGGCGGATAAATCACCCGGCTTTCCCGGCGGTAAAACTTTTTAATTCTGGCAGCGGTATTTTGGGAATTGGCTATAAAATAATCTACCTTTTGGGCGGCTTCAAAATCTTTTTGGCGCAAAAAATGGTTTACCAACTGCCCGGCAATTCTGCCCCACCAGTGTTTTTGCCAATTTCGCGCCGTCGGGTAGCCATATAGAAACCGTGGCGGCGTATGGCAGTAACAAAAATGAGCTCCTTTCTTGGTTTTTACCAAATTTGGCTGATAAGCGCCGGTTGAAGAAACAATTACCACTTCAAAATCGGTTAAGTTAAGATGAGAAAAATAATGAGGGGTAAGAAGACGAAAGGGGCTAATCAGGTGATCGGCCAAAGGAAGCTTTCCTACCCACCAGCTTTTCACCGGCCATTTTTCAATCCGCTGGCGGTGAGGGCCGAGAAAGCGGGGAAAATAAAAAGCGGTATAAATTTCGCTTTGCGGCCAAATTTCTCGCAAGGCCTCCAAAACCCTCTCCGCCCCCCCATATTCTTTAAGATAATCATGAACTAAGGCAACTCTCATTATAAAAATTTTTAAAATAACCTCGCCTGGTTAACGTTTTTCTTTTCTTTTTTCTTTTTTTGACCCAGAAAGGAGCGGAAACCTAAATTTTTAAAAAAATCTTCTGTCTCCTTTTTCTCCCAATTACCAAAACGAAAATCATCTAACTTTACCCGCAAAGGCACATCCTTCCTCACCATGGCCAATTCTTGTGATAAAAAAGCCGCCTCCCGTCCTTTTTCTAGCTTTTCCCGCAAAGAAGGGGGCTCGATTTTGGCTAAATTTTGATAAATTTGTTCAAGCGAACCGTATTCTTGAAGCAATTTTTGGGCGGTTTTTGGCCCCACTCCCGCCACCCCGGGATAATTATCGGAAGAGTCGCCGGCTAAAGCCTTGTAATCCACCACTTGCTCCGGTTTTATCCCTAAAATTTTCTCTACCTCTTTTTCTTTTACTAAAAGAGGAGTGGAAAGCCCTCGTTGGGGGAAATAAAGAGAAACTTGCTTGTCTACCAATTGCATTAAATCCCGATCGCCGGTGACAATAAAAACTTCGGCCCCTTTTTTAAATTTTTCCGCCAGAGTGCCTAAGAGATCGTCCGCTTCAAAACCTTCTTTTTCCAGCTTTTTTATTCCCATCACCACCAAAGCCTCCTTTGCTAAGCTGATTTGGTCGGCAAGCTCTTCGTCCATTTTCGGCCGTTTTGCCTGATAACCGACAAATTTTTGGTGCCGAAAAGTAGGCTTGGGGGTGTCAAAGGCGACCGCTAAATAATCAGGTGCTAAATCCTCTCGCAGTTTAAAAAGCATCTTTAAAAAACCATAAACAGCGTTAACCGGATAGCCCTGCGGTGAAGAAAGAGGGGGAAGAGCATGATAGGCCCGGTGAAGAAGAGCGTGAGCGTCAAGCAAAACTAATTTCTTCATTAATTTTTACTAACTTTTTTCTTGCCCATTAAGGCTTCAAATTCCTCTTGATCCAAAGTTTCTTTTTCTAAAAGCGCCTTAGCCAGCTCATCAAGCTTAATGCGGTTTTTGGTTAAGATCTTTTTGGCCTCTTGGTATGCCTCATCAACCAATTTTTTCACCCTCTTGTCTACCTCCGCCTGCATTTCTTGAGAAAGATTCTGGTCCTGCGGCCAAAAATAACCAAACTCTGTTTCCACCGGCTGGGGGCCAAAAGAAATCGGCCCCAAGTCGCTCATCCCCAAGTCAACCACCATTTTACGCGCTAAAGAGGTCGCTTTATCAATATCATCGGCGGCGCCGGTGGTAATTTCTTTAAAAACCACTTCCTCAGCCGCCCGACCCCCTAACATCACTGCCATTTGCTCCAAAAGCCGACTTTTGGTTTCCTGCCCCCGGTCATGAGCGGGAGGTAAGAAAGTATGGCCTAAGGTTAATCCCCGGGCAACAATGGAAATCCTCCCTACTGGATCCATATGGGGTAAGAAGTGCGCCACCAAAGCATGGCCGCTTTCATGATAAGCGGCCATTTCTTTTTCCTCTTTTGACTGCAAACGCTTGCGCTGGGGGCCTAATTTTACCTTGGTGGCCGCTTCTTCAATGTCCGCCATCTGGATCTCCATTTTCCCATCCCGCGCCGCCAAAATAGCCGCCTCATTAAGCATGTTTTCTAAATCCGCCCCGGAAAATCCCACCGTTTGTTTGGCCACCTGCTCCCAATTAACACTCTTGGCAAAGGGTTTGCCGCGGGCATGCACTTTCAAAATTGCCTTTCGCCCCTCAATATCGGGCATGTCCAAAACCACCCGCCGGTCAAAACGTCCCGGCCGCATCAGCGCCGGGTCTAAAAGATCAGGGCGGTTAGTGGCTCCAATTACCACCACATTATCATTGGGAGCGAAACCGTCCATTTCCACCAGCATTTGGTTAAGAGTTTGCTCCCGCTCGTCATGGCTACTGAAACCACCTAAAGAACGCGCCCGGCCAATGCTTTCAATTTCGTCAATAAAGATAATTGAAGGAGCATTCTTCTTGGCCGTTTCAAATAAATCTCGCATCCGCGCCGACCCTACTCCCACCAGCATCTCCATAAACTCCGACCCGGCCATCGAGAAAAAAGGCACGTTTGCCTCGCCGGCCACCGCCCGCGCTAAAAGCGTTTTTCCCGTTCCCGGCGGTCCTACCAAGAGCACTCCTTTTGGTGTCCGCGCCCCCAAGCGACGATACTTTTGGGGGTTTTTCAAAAAATCCACCACTTCTTTCAACTCCTGCTTGGCCTCATCCACCCCCGCCACATCGGCAAAGGTAGCCTTTTGCTTACCTTTAATAAAGGGCTTGGCCCGTGATTTGCCAAAAGAAAAAATTGAGTCCTGAGCTCCTTTTGCTTGTCTAAAAGAAAAATAGAAAAAAATACCAATTAAAATCAAAGGAACAAAGGTGATAAAAATCTCCCACCAAACTTGAGAAAAAGACTGGTCCACTACCTTAATGTCCAAACTCGAAGGGTCAATCGCTTCTTCCTGAAGAATATTCACTAAGCTTTGTTGAGGCTCTTTATTGGCAAGGGCTACCTTACCATCGTTATAAATTAGGCTTATCTGATTGCCCGCTACCTCTACCGATTTAACCTTCCCCTCTCTAATATCGGCAATTGCCTGCGAAAGGGGAATTTCCAAATTGCTTCTCGCCCAACCAGAAAGAGCAATAAAAAACCAAACCACCAAAAAAATTCCCAAAATTCCGGTGAGAATTTTCTTGGGGCTAAGTTTCACCTCCACTTTTTTAGCCCCCTCAGGAAGCTTAATTTCCGGCTTCCCTGCTTCCTCTTTGGTATTATTTTTTGAACCTCTTTTTTGAGGCTTTTTAAAAATCGCCATAATGTTTTTATTATGATTAAAGGAAAAATGGAATAGCAAACTTTAGCCCGCGCCTATCATTCGCTCATTCGTGTTAATTCGTTTCCAATTCGCGCTAATTCGCGTCTTTTAACAGTTTAACACTTTAATTTTATGATTTAATGATTTTTTATCTTTCTTAACCCCATTTTTTCTTTTACCTCATCCATCGTTTTCTTGGCCAAGGGAAGAGCGTAATCTCGCCCTTCTTTCAAGATCGCTGCCACGGCTTCAGGATTTTCCTCAAAATAATGTCGCCTTTGCCGAAAAGGTTCAAGCTCCTGATAAATCGCCTCCGCCAGCTCACTCTTAAGAGAGGCATATTTTATCCCTTTTCCTAAATATTCCTTTTCATATTCTTCCCGCCGTTTTTTTCCTAAAAAAAGAGCGGCCATGGCCAGCAAATTAGCCACCCCGCCTTCTTTGGGTACTTCTTTCCCTTTCCCCAAATCAGTCGGCACCCGGGCTATTTTTCGGTTAATCTCCTCCTTGCTGTCAGCTAAGAAAATGGCGCTGCCAGCTACTGACTTACTCATCTTCCCCTCTCCTGTCAACGAAGGAACAATCTCGCCTACAATTGCATAACGTTGGGGTTCGGGAAAAGTTTTCCCAAACATCTGGTTAAACCGCCGGGCAATTTCCCGGCTCACCTCCAAATGAGGCTCCTGATCTTTACCCACCGGTACCAACTCGGCTTTGTAAAGCAAAATGTCAGCTGCCATTAAAACCGGGTAATAAAGCAAGCCTAAATTAATATAACCCGGCTGTTCTTTCTTTTTATCTTTATAAGTAGGCAGCTGCTCCAAACGGGAAACAGGAAAAATAGTCCCCAAAAGATAAGCAAGTTCCACATGATAGGGAACTTCGGACTGAATCATCAAATGGGCCTTCTTGGGGTCAATTCCTGCCCCTAAATAATCAAGCACTACTTGATAAATATCCTCCTGCAGGGTTGCCGGCTGATAAGGCGAGGTAATGGTATGAAGATCAACGACCGAAAAAATACAATCGTATTTATCCTGTAGGTCTACCATTCCCTTCATCGCTCCCAAATAATTCCCCAAATGAAGCCGGCCGGTAGCTCTGATCCCTGAAAAAACCCGTTTTTTTTCTCCCATTCCTTAATTATAACACCGAAGGAAAAGAAAGCTATGTGCGGTGTCCAGGACATGCTATACACTTCATGAGGTTTGGGTATGAGGAATATGTAAGAAGAGTGTTAAAATTGGTGGGTGTTAATTTTGAGAGTGTAGTAAAGGGGGTGAAAAAGCATGAGTCCTGGAATCCATGGAATCCGGATAGACTACAAGGAATTAAGAAAGATTAATCCAGAAGCAGCCAGACAAACAGTGATTGAGTATCTAAAGACTAATGGCCACAACATTGCTGATACCGCCAGGGTTTTTAGGGTCAACAGGACAGTGGTTTATGACATCTTGGCAAAAAGCAAAGAGGGCAATCTTAAAGACAGACCCAAGATACCAAAACACCAGCCCAACAAGACACCAGCCAAGACAGAAGGTAAAGTCATTAAGGCCAAGAACAAAACCCACCTGGGGCCAAAAAGATTATCACGCTACCTTGAGAAACATGAAGGGATTCTTGTTCCTCCAGGAACAATCAGGCACATTCTAAGGAGGAATAAAGACAGGCTTACTTACAAACTAAAATCAAACAAGAGAAGAAAACAACCAAGGGAGTTTGTTGACTGGTATTCAGCTAAACCTTTTGAGATTGTCCAAATGGATATCAAATTCATTAGGGATCAGAAAGCCCTGACTAAAAAGCAAATTATTCATCTTAACCAATATGATATTCCCAACTATCAATGGGGAGCCCTGGATGTTAACTCTAGGTTTAAACTAATTGCTTATTCCAAGGAAAAATCTTGGACTAATGGTTTGTGTTTTTACCTTTGGACTATTTCCTGGTTAAGGTCTCATGGGGTTAAATCAGAGATTGCCTTTACTGTTGATAATGGTGAGGAATTTGGGGGTAGATCCTGGTTGAAGGTCAAAGAGTTAAGAAAACTGATCAGGGGTTTTGGCTGTAGATTAATCCAGAACCACAAAGGTCATCCTGAGGAGAATGCTCATTTGGAAAGAAGCCATAGAACCGATGACGAAGAGTTCTACATTCCCAGGGTCCTACAGATTAAGAGCAAAAAAGATCTCTTGAATGAGGCCCTGGGTTACATTTATTACTACAACAATGTCCGGGAACACTCATCCTTAGACTATCAAATACCCTACCAATATCTGAAAATGCAATTACCAGAGATTGATGATAACATACGTTATGTACAACCGATTATCCTTGATGATGTCTCGGTAAAACTAGGCCCTTGGAGTGGATACAATGTCTTGGCACATCACCGCTAAATTATTAAATGGCTAAACTCCCCTAAAAAAGTCAAAAGTTAAAATTTAAAAGTCAAAATTACAAGTAAAAACCTAAAAGTGAAGCAAAAAAACTTTTAACTTTTAAATTTTGAATTTTGAATTTTGACTTTTGAATTATATACTTAATACTAGCGCCTTTGTGGCAGGGGTCGGATTCGAACCGACGACCGGGCGGTTATGATTCGCCTGCTCTAACCAGCTGAGCTACCCTGCCCTCATTTAAAAAACTGGCTTTATTTTATCAAATCTTGTTAATTTTACCAAGTTTTTAAGATGGTAATCTGCCGGAGCATTGTCTTTGCTCCAAGACCCTAATTTTTGGCAAGGCCTATCCTTGTGAAACAAAAAGCTGGCTTCTTCTTAATCTTCCCCGAGCTTAAAAACCCTTCTTTTATATTACCGGGAAAAAGGAGGCATGTCGCAAATGTATTTGACTTATACAAAAAAATTGACATTTGGAAAGTCTAAGTTTATAATTGGACAAGGTGGAAAAAGGAAATATAAGATTAATTTATGACGCGCGGGGTAGTGTACGGCAGCACGTGAGGCTCATAATCTCACAGACCAGGTTCGACCCCTGGCCCCGCAACTAAACATCATTTTTGGCCAAAAAAAAGCTCCCACCACTGCCGCCAAACAGGAGAAGGAGGAGAAAAAGCCGTTTCGGCCTTTACCTCTTCTTCTTGGGGCAAAACAATCATCATTTCTCCCTCTTTGCTCATCCCCAAACTATTCCGCGCTTCTTTTTCCAAAAAGGAATCGCTCTCAACATAATCCAAATAAGCTCTTAGCTCCTCGTTTTCCTTCTCAATTTGGGCTAAATTTTTCTTCTCTTCCTGCCATTTTTTGGCCCGTCCCACCAAATCCGCCGTTCTTTGCGACAAACTTATAATGGCCATTATTAAAATCGCCAAAAGCAAAAACCGAAAAATTCTTTTAACCGTTGACATTCTAACCGCAAAAATGCTATTATAAGGTTTATGAAGAAAACCGATAATCTCACCTCATTAACAAAGGCTCAAGAACGTTTTGTCGCCCATCTTAAAGCGCAAAAACGCTCTACCAACACCATCATAGCATACCAAAACGATATCGGGCAATTAATCAGTTTTTTGGCAGAAAAAAACATCAAAGAGGCCGGCGAGGTAAACGCCGCTCATATTGAAGATTTTAAAAAAGATCTGCTGACGGAGAAAAAATATACCAAAAAAACGGTTTCCCGCAAACTTAACTCTATCAAGTCGTTTTTCCGCTTCTTAAAAGATAACGGCGTTGTTACCGAAGACCCCAGCCTCAAGGTGGCTCATCCCAAAGTGAGCCAAAAGCCGCCACGAATTCTTTCATCCTTGGAGTACCGGGCTCTGCGCGATGCTTGCCGCAATGACAACCGCGCTTATGCAATTGTGGAACTTATGCTACAGGCTGGTCTACGCATTTCCGAAGTGGCTAATTTGGAACTTAACGATATCACCGAAAACACTATTATCGTCCGTGCCTATGAATCCCATCCCCAACGGGTTGTTCCCCTAAATCGCGCCGCTAAAGAGGCGGTAAGGCGCTATATCGAAAATGATCGGCCGAAAACCAACCGCACCAAAAAAATCTTTGTTACCAAAACCGGCCGGCCGCTTTTGGTGCGCAACATCAGAAACAATCTTAACCGTTATTTTGAACTGGCGGGCATTAAAAACGCCTATGTCAATAATTTACGCGATACCTTCGTGGTTAGCCAGCTGGAAGCCAATGTTCCCCTTAATGTTATTTCCCAAATTATCGGCCACAAAAGAATTTCCTCAACCGAAAAATATCTTGCCTTGGTAAAAAACCGCGAAGAGGAGAAAATAAAACTTAAGGAACTTTAAAACCTTCTCTTGCTTCAGTCTGATGGGTACCCGATAAAATGGGCACAGCTTGAAGATGCCGCCGGTCGTTCTCAAAAAACAGTTTCTAGACGAAGAAAGTGTTTCCCAAAAATCGGGTACTTGACAAGGACCGTATAAAAAACCAAAGTTGAAACATATGCCCTGTCCGGTAAGGCTACCTAGCCATTTACCCTTGCCGCTTTTTTAATTTTTCCTTGTCATTGGCTAAAAAATATTCAGGAGTAGGATCCTTCAAGTCCCTTGGAACTTGAAATCTGACAACTTCAATTCCCCGATCAGGAGAAGCTAACCCGTCAATTAAAGTAGATTTTCACAGCAAGAAATGCCCTCAAAGCAAACAACCTTTGGGCTTCCCGATTCTTTTTCTTTATGATTAAACTGTTCTACCATTTGTCAGATATTTGGCTAGATTAACCCAACAATCAGCATTCCAAAGGCTTAACCTGACATCTTCAGGAAGTGTTGCCAATGGAGTTTTATAGCCATCCGGAATATAAAGCATATCAATAGTTGAACCATTCACCCCTTCTGCTTTAAAGGCTAGATTTCCATAATTTTCAGATAAAAATGTTTTTGGTTCTCCTCCGGGCTCACAATAAGCCACACAAATTGGAGATCTCACCCGCCGGTTTTCCTTACCTTCCATCATTTTTATAAGTTCCTGAGGGGTTAACCATTGATTAATATATTTAATAAAAGGTCCTGGAAAACCATTTAGTGCTTCAATGTAATATCCTGCGTCAGTCTTTACCACCGGCTTCCCCAATTTGTTGGCCGCGTACTGAGCAGAATACCCGGCGATTATTTCCACATTCGTATCCTGTATTTCCGGAGTTTCAAGCTTTGTACCGATTAAATTTATCGGATACCCTTGAATTTTTTCCCTGGCCTGATCAAGTTTTTTCTGATTTCCGGTAATAAAAATTAAATCAAGCATGTATCCTCCTTAATAAATATTAAACAAAATCCCCATGTGGCTTATGACTAAGTTTCAAATAACAGATAATTTCATTATAATAAAGGTCAATGCACCAGATACAGTTATGATTACAAAAATTCACCAGATCAAGTTCAACCATTACCGGAATAATGTCCTTTCCCTCCGCCAAATCAATAAATCTCTCAAGATGGTTTATATATTTATATGGGCTAAAAGTATCTAGCGTTTTTATTGTAATAATGATTGCTAATACAGTGGTTTCTATTATAAACTATATTTACCGATATTCAATTGGGCTTTGTGCGGTGTCCAGGAGATGCGATACACTTCATGAGGTTTGGGCATGAGGAACATGTAAGAAGAGTGTTAAAATTGGTGGGTGTTAATTTTGAGAGTGTAGTAAAGGGGGTGAAAAAGCATGAGTCCTGGAATCCATGGAATCCGGATAGACGACAAGGAGTTAAAAGATTAATCCAGAAGCAGCCAGACAAACAGTGATTGAGTATCTAAAGACTATAATGGCCACAACATTGCTGATACCGCCAGGGTTTTTAGGGTCAACAGGACAGTGGTTTATGACATCTTGGCAAAAAGCAAAGAGGGCAATCTTAAAGACAGACCCAAGATACCAAAACACCAGCCAAGACAGAAGATAAAGTCATTCGCAATCTCGTGTTTACCTGCCCAGCGCACGGGTGCGCCTGCTTGGATTCGAACCAAGGACGTCTACTTTATAAGAGTAGCGCTCTACCACTGAGCTACAGGCGCAACGAAAGTTAAAAGTTTTTTAGATCGGACTTCTATCTGCTCTTTATTATACTTTATACTCTATACTTTATACACTACACATTAGATTTACAGCCTTGCCCGCCGCGCCACCTCCGCTTCCACCAGTGCCCGGTCCCGACCATACTTTAGCCGCGAAAGCTCTTTAATTTTTTCCGCCAGTTCGGGATTATCCAAGGCTTTTTCCCGACTCATGTCTTTAGTTAAATCAATAGAAAAAGGCCGCACCGGCTCATTATTAACAATTGTCTTCACATAAGCGTTAAAGCGCTCGATGTTTAAAAGATCATTCTCACCAAAAACCGGGGCAAACTCATGCTGGAGATAGGAAGCATCGGCCACCCCCACCCGAAAAGCGATAAGAGTGCCCACATTGCCAAAAACCGCATTTTTAACCTCTTCTTCCATTTGGCCAATAAACTGGTTGGCGACCGTTAAATTAAGATGATATTTACGCGCCTCGGATAAAATTTGGGCAAAATCAGGGGTGGCAAAGTTTTGAAACTCGTCAACATACAAATAAAAATCGCGACGCTGGGATTCGGGAACATCTTGCCGACTCATCGCGGCAATTAAAATCCGCGGCACCAAAATTAATCCCAAAAAGCTGGAATTTTCCTCACCAATTTTCCCCTTCGCCAAATTAATCAATAAAATTTTTCCCTCATCCATTACTTTTCTAAAATCAAAAGCCGACTGGGATTGGCCGATGATATTGCGCATCATCGGATCGGTAACAAAGCGGCCAAACTTGGAAACAATATAATCCAAGACTTCGCTTTTATGAAAATCTGATGTTTGGGCAATCTGATCTGTCCAGTAGCGACGCACCATCGGATCGCTAACCTTTGGTAAAATCTCCTGAACGAAAGAGGCATCGGTTAACGCCCGCACTACCTCCACAAAGCTTGAGCCCGGTTCGGCCATTACGGTGAGCATCGCATTTCTTATCGCGTGCTCAAACCGCGGCCCAATAATACCGGTTTTATAAGGATCATAGAGCTTATACATCAAATTGATAATTGAGGAAACCACAAAACTTTTTTCCTCCTCGGTGCGCGCTTCCAGTAAATTTAACCCCATCGGCCGGCTGGTATCGGAGGGATCAAAATAAATCACGTCTTCCGCCCGTTCGGGAGGAATCCGGGCTAAAACCTGCTCTACCGTATCATGGGGATCAATAAAGCAAACCCCCTTGCCTTCCTCAATATCCTGCAGAATCATCTGCTTTAAAAGCTCCGACTTGCCCGTACCGGTTTTCCCAATTACATAAATATGGCGCCGCCGATCATCGTCGCCAATACAAACCGGCCGCACCTGCCCCCGGTAAATGCTTTTTCCCAAATACAAACCGGTGGTGGGCACTTCCGGCGGCACCGGGGCGCGCTTGGCATTAAGCCAATAAATGTTCGGCGTTTCAATCGTTTTGTTAGGGAAATGAAAAATTGTCGCCAACTCCGCCGTACTTAAAATAATTGGTGTTGTCAAAAGACGCCAGAGAGAACGATAGCGATAAATAAAATCAATCATAAACATTTTCTTAAAACGAATTTTTTTGGAGGAAAGGCCATTTTGATCAGAGTCAAATTGGGCAAAAGCGCTTTTAATATTTCCCAAGTGATTTTTTGCCTCTTCCAGTGTCGGCGCGCAGACCACCACCCGAATCTCGGTTTCAAATCCCGGCTTGCTACACTTTTCCTCAATTTTCTCCATCGCCTTGGGGTCCATTTTAAAACTGGCTTTTTCCGGGTCGGCTTCTTTTTTCTTGCTTTGGGCCAAAAATTCCCGACCTCGTTTTTGCCACTTGCTGCCTACGGGAGCGGCCAAAATTTGAATTGCCGCCGCCTCTCCCTCCTTGAGTTTGGAAAGAGCCGAAGTAATTGAGGAAAGGGGATCAAGAGAAAAATCCTGATAAGTTTTAATTGGGTAAAAAGGAGAATTACGAAATTGAAAAGCGGCATAAGCCACTTTACCATTTTTGAAAAAAAGATTATATTCATCAACCACGGTAATTATCGCCGTGGGATAAAAAGCGTAAACTTGCCGCTCTACCAATTCCTGCTTTCCTCGCGGCACACCGATATAAAAACGAATATCCTCCGGCCGACCAACAATTTCCAAAGTAAAATATTCGAGCGGCTTTAAAAAAGAAAAGCGACCGCCTTTTTTAAGCGAATGCAGGCTTTGAAAAAGCTGTTCGGCGGCGTCAATTTTAATCTCATTATCCTTGGGAAGAGCCACCTGCAGTAAAACTAAATTTAAAGAGCGTTCTTCCCGGTCGCGCTCCCGCCACCAGCAAAAAAGTAAATACCCCAAAAAGGAAAGCGCCAAAAGGCACAGAATAATAATTATGCCCGAAATGAGATAGTGGGTAAGTAGGGAAATAAGATCGTTTAAAGGGGACATATTCGTAATGTAAAAGTCACTCCGCCGGCGGGCGGAGCAAAATTAAAAATCAGTAATTCGTAATATGTAATAAAAAAAGCGCAAAAAGCAAAACGCAAAGAGCAAAACCTAAATCAAAGTTCAAAAATATTTTTAATTTTTGGTTTTGGTTTTTGAGCTTGGTTTTGCATTTTACTCTTTGCACTTTAATCTTGTTTTCTCACGAGTTACTAACTTTTTACACTTTACTTTTGAATTTTGACTTGTAATTTTGATTTAGGTTTTAATCTTTTCCGCCAGCTGGCGGATTGACTTTTCGTTTTACATTAATTTAGCGTTTATCCTGTGTGCTTCCCCGCAAACCCCACTTTTCCCCCCAAAAGCTTTATTAACCGTTTTGACCATTCCGCCAGCCAGCGCAGGGAATCCTCAATTTTTGCTTCAAGCCCCGCTTGATATTCTGCCGCTGTTATGGGCAGAATAATCTCTGGCGCTACCGGCGCGGGCGGGGAAACCAAAACTTCGCCGGTTTGATCGTCTAAAACCGGCGTTGGCAAAACATACTGTTCCTTTTCTAATTTCTCAATTCCTGTTTCAGGCGCCACTTCTGGTTCCCGACCCACCTCAATAATCGGCACTCTTTCCTCACTAAAGCCATTTTCTGCCTTTGCTTCCCGCTCTTTACCGGGCAAGCCGGTTATATCATCAGCCATATTCTTCATTATAGCAAAGATGGCGGAAAATTAGTTGTTGGAAAATGGTAATAGAAATTGGAAATTAGAAATTCCCCCGTCAGGGCGGGGGGTGAAATTAAGAAATTAAAAATTGGGGAAAAAATTTGTTTCATTATTGCGGGCGTAGGCAATGCGCCCTTGCCTCTCATTCGCTCATTCGCGTCCATTCGTTTCTCATTCGCGTTAATTCGCGTATTTTAGTAATTTAACAATTTAGCTCAAAAACTTTTTTTATGAGAAAATAGGAAAAAAGCAATGGCAAAAGAAAAACATCAATACTATTTTGTTTTAGGCACCAATCACTCCCTGTGTAAAGCGGATATTGTTAATGTTCTTGTCCGGGAAAAAGCTAAATTTTCAATTTTGGAGGCTTCGGAGGAAATTTTAATTATCGAAACAAAGGGGAGAATTGACACCGAAAAGCTTATCAACACGCTGGGAAGCGCGGTAAAAATAGGCGAGATTTTTAAAAAATACGAGCCAAAAAATTTCCCGGCTCATTTCTTAAAAGAAGTTAACACCGAAAAATTCAAAAGTTTTTTCTTAAAAGAGGCTTGCTCCCATTTTGCTATCAGTGTCTACAATGGCGGCGGCGGTTTTAAAAGCCTGAACCAGCTTTGGTTTTCCTGCCCTAAAATTGCCTCTTACCTTAACCAAAAAACAAAAGTCCGCTATCTGCACTGGCGGGAAAGAAAAATCCCGAGTTTCATTGTGGACCAAAAAAAACTTTTAAAAACCGGCTTTGAGCTGATGCTTGCCAATGGCAGACAAAATATTTATGTTGGCAAAACCACCGCTTTGCAGGATTATCAAAGTTATAGTTTCCGCGACTACCAGCGGCCCCAAAAAGACCCTAAGTCGGGGATGATCCCGCCAAAATTGGCAAAAATAATGATTAATTTGGCCGGCAAGGAGAAAAACCAAACCTTTTTGGATCCTTTTTGCGGCAGCGGCACTTTTCTTCAGGAGCTAATTCTTTTAGGCTACAAAAACATTATCGGCACCGATAAAAGCCCAAGAGCCATCGAGGCAACGAAAAAAAATCTTGATTGGCTCTTTAGTCAGTATTCTTTAAATAAAAAAGATTACTCTCTTAAGATTTTTGAAAGTGATGTGCGCACTCTTTCTTCTAAACTGCCTTCCCAAAGCGTTGACGCTATCGCCAGCGAACCACATTTAGGTTCACCACAGGCAAAATATTTTTCTCCTCAGCAAATAAGGCAGGAAATTGACCGCCTTTCTTCTTTTTATCTTAGCGCCTTTGCGGAGTTAAAACCGGTGCTTAAAAAAGACGCCACCATGGTGATTATTTTTCCTGTTTTCAGGCTTAAAAACCAATTCTTCCAACTTGAGATTTTGGAGAAACTACGCCAATTAGGATTTTTCCCCCAAGATTTTGTGAGCCCAAAGATTCCCGGCGCTAAGCTTTTAAACTTAAAAATCACTCCTCGCCACTCCCTTATCTTCTTCCACCCCGGCCAAACCATTTCCCGGGAAATTTTTATCTTTAAAACCAGTCATTTGAAATAATCGCCGTTAAGTTTTCCCGAGGTTTGAAGCCAATCAACTCCGGGGGTTAAATAGCTTCAAACCTCGGGATTTGAGGCTAAAACCGCCCACCAGAAAAGAAGGGTGGAAAGGCGGTTAAGGTAGGCAAGGCCACGGGGAGAAACCGTTTCTTTTTGGCTCAAGGCCACTAAACTCCGTTCTGCCCGACGGCAAACGGTGCGGCTAATATTTAAAAGCGTCGCCTCGCGCTTGGTAAAAATCAAAAACTCTTTTATCCGGCCGGCTTCTTTTTCGGCTTTTTCTGTCTCTTTTTCCAAAAAATCTATTTCTTCCTTATCGATTTCTCCTTCAACACAGCCGGCAATTTGTCCAGAAAGACTACCTAAAGTCTTAATTATTCTTTTAAGAGAAGCCTCTTTTTCGGGCAAAAAAGAAATCAGTAGTGAAAGCCATGCCTGAAGCTCGTCCAAGTTGCCAATGGCGGCAAAAGGAGGACTGCTTTTAAGAAAACTTTCGCCGTTTATTTTGGAAAAACCGTTATCACCAGGGTGAGACATGAGAGAACAAATCAAAACGGAAAATAGAAAATTAGCCAAAGGTATTTCATTCGCTCATTCGCGTCCATTCGTTTTTCATTCGCGTTAATTCGCGTCTTTCAGCAATTTAACCGTTTAATAATTTATTTTTCTAACACTTGCTGTATCCGCAATAAAGGCATTTATGGCAACCCTCCTCGTAAATTAAGGCTGCCCGGCCACAGGAAGGGCAAAGATCGCGCTTACCGCTCTTGGCAAAAAGCGGCGCCTGCTCGCCAACCGCCTCCACTACCTCTCCGTCTTTGCCTAAATATTCATTCAAAACTTGAGCAATACCATCGGCCAAAGAACGCACTTTTTTCTTCCCAAAACCAACGCTTTGGCTACCGCCAATCCCCTCCAGCTGGTCAATCACTTGCGCCAAAACTTCCTGGGGAGAAAAAGAAGAGGCGATGCGCAAATTAAGCGAAATCAGCCGACCAATCGCCTCGGCATCGGCGGCAATATCCGAACCGGCCTTACCCACATTAACAAAAACCTCCAAAGGCTGATTATCGCCATTAGCGTTAATCGTCACAAAAGCGGTTCCCACCGGCGTCTCTACCCGATAAGTTACCCCCACCACCTTGCGCGGCCGTTCTTTAATTAAAGGCAAGGAAACAGTTTTCTTTTCCTCCTCTTTGCCAACACCGGCATATAAAACCTGTTCGCTCCGGCAACCATCGCGGAAAATGGTAATTCCCAAACAGCCAAGTTTGTAAGCCAAAAGATAAGCTTTTTCCACTTCCTCCACTCCCACTTCATGACGTAAATTAACCGTTTTGGAAACGGCATTATCCACTCCTTTTTGAAAAGCCGCCTGCATCCTGATATGGCCCTCGGGAGAAATTTCGTGGGCGGTGGCAAAAACTTTCTTTAATTTTGGCGGCAAGCTCTTAATTTCTCCCAACACCCCCGCTTCCTCAACTTCTCTGATTTGTTTGGCGCTCAAGCGATATTTTTTTGCCGCCGCCAAGAAGTAGGGATTAACAAAGGTTAATTCCCGACCGTTAGCCTTATGTTTGAAAGCCAGGGCAAAGGCCGGCTCAATGCCCGAAGAGGCCCCGGCGATAATGCTAATCGAACCGGTAGGAGCAATGGTTGTTAAGGTAGCGTTGCGCAGGGCCGGCCCGTTTTTGTAAATGCTTTTGGAAAAATTTGGAAAGGGGCCGCGCACTTTGGCCAAATTCTGGCTTTCAAGATGCGCCTCGTCATGAATAAAACGCATTAATTTTTCGGCCAATTTTTGCGCCTCTCGCGACTCATAGGGAATTTCTAGAAAAAACAGGGCATCGGCCCAACCCATTACCCCCAAGCCGATGCGCCGGTTTAATAGCGTTGCCTGGCGCACCTCTTCTAAGGGATAAGGATTTGCCTCCACCACGTCATCCAAAAACCGCACCGCCAATCGTACCACACCTCGCAACGCCTCCCAATCAAAATCATTCTTTTTCAAGAAATTAACCAAATTAATACTCCCTAAATTACATGACTCGTTAGGATAAAGAGGTTGCTCGCCACAATTATGGATTAAGACCCCATTGGCAAAAAAGGCATTAGCTCCGGGGACCGAAAGATCATAAACTTTCTCCTTTCGACCCGTTTTCTCTACCAAAAGAACTTTATCTTTAAAATCACGCTGGTAAACTCCCTGTTTTTTTATCGCTTCTATTTGTTCAGAGTGAACTTTATTCCAAAAGCCAACTTTTTTAATAAAGGTAATTAAGTTTTGCCGGCTAATATTAATCTCGAAACAAACCCCATCAGTTAAATAATCCCTCTTTTCCCCTTTAATATTTTGATAAGTAAATGCCCTCCGGGGGGCACGAGAGCGATCATAAATCTTGCTAAAAATCCCCAAGTTTAAGAGAAGCAATTGAACTTGCCTTAGCAGTTTTAGTGATTTAGAAGTAAGACGAATATATTTATTACCCTTTTCCTTTTGATCAGCAATCGTCCCATCCGCGGTAAAAAGACCCTGGAGAAAACCGACCACCGTCTCTTTAGGTGCTCCAAAAATGGCTGCCGGCACTTCTTTTTCGGCCGCTTTTACCGGCTTTACCCCTAATTTCCTAAAGAAATCTCTTAAATAAGCACTGTGATAAGAAAGATGCCAAACTCCATTTTCTCTTTTAACCAGCTTGACCTTTCTCCCATACCATTGGTTGATAATTCCCGCTATCTCCTCCATCAAAAGTTTATTTTTCTCTCCAAAAGTAAAGCCAACCCGACCATTATCTTTATCATCCCTAAGCCAACCATCACCAACTAGCAACCCTAAAACCAAACCCAACTCATAAGACCATTTTTGGGGGAAATTAAATCTATAAACTCTCCCGTTATCACCCTGAACCTCATTTTTAATCTCAAAGGGAAGCTCTTTATTTTCAGAAAAGCCGCCTTCTTGGGCTTGGAGATAAACTTGGTCCTCGCCGGCTTTCAGCTCGGAAAGTGCCACCCACCCTCGGGGGGTAAAAAATTGGTGGTCAGCAGTCGCCTTAACCACCACCCCTGATTCGGTAACCAGCTGCCAAACCTCTTTTTCCCCTCTTTCCCAAAAACCGTTCACCGCTTCGTAGGAAAAATCCTTTTTTCCAAGAACTCGATTGTCCACGAACACCGCCACTGGCTCTTTCTTCCGAACTATCTGCCCAATGGAAAGCAAACCCCTATCGGTAGCGACTAAGGTTGAACCGACCAAACATGGGTTAGTTGACTCTATCGGTCCCATTTGGGGTACCGGATTGGCCGAACCCGCATTCGCCCGATCAATAAAGAAAAGCCCGGGATCGCCCGTTTTCCAAGCCTCTTCAATAATTTTTCCAAAAACCTGCCGCGCCTTAAGGCTGCCTGCCTTTTTACCAGTATGGGGATCAATTAACGAGTAGTCTTTATCTTCCAAAACTGCTTTCATAAAGCGATCGGTAGCCGCCACGGAAAGGTTAAAATTGGTAATCCCCCCCTCTTCTTTGCAAACAATAAATTCCAAAATATCGGGATGATCCACCCGTAAAATGCCCATATTCGCCCCCCGGCGCCGGCCGCCCTGCTTAATCTCATTGGTGGCCGCATCAAAAACTCGCATAAAAGAAACCGGGCCGGAAGCGACGCCACGGGTAGATTGGACAATGCTCCCTTGGGCGCGAAGACGCGAAAAAGAAAAACCCGTCCCCCCGCCGGATTTATGAATTAAGGCCGCTTTTTTAACCGCATCGAAAATGCTTTCTAAAGAGTCGTCAACCGGCAAAACAAAACAAGCCGAATATTGCAAGTGGTCATTACCAACGCCGGCGTTCATTAAGGTTGGTGAGTTGGGAAGAAAATCATGGCGCACAAAAGCCTCGTAAAAAAGGCGGGTGATTTTTTCAATTTCTTTCTCACTTACCCCAAAATTTTTTTCTATTGAAGCCATTGTTTTGGCCACCCGAAAGCACATTTCGTCCGGCGTTTCGATCACCTTTCCCTTCTTGTCTTTTCTTAAATAACGCTCGGCCAAAACCTCTTTTGCCTGCTGGCTCCATTTTCCCTTTGGCCACGAAGATAGTCGCTGGCGATTTTTTGCCATTAATCTCTTTTTTAAAACTAAAAAACTACCAACTAAAAAGAATTAGGACAAGAAGACAACGGGGCAGTTTAATCTTCTCTTTTATTAAACCCCCAAATGATTAGCGCTGTCAAGGGGTATAATAAGATAAGCTCAAATGTTAAAACTCAAAACTCAAATCTACAACTCAAAACTTAAAACTTGAAAGACAAAAACAGAATTACAATTTAGAAATACAAATATTAAGCCCTAAAGTTTTTTAGTTTTAAGTTTTAACATGTAGTTTTGAGATTTGCGTTTTGAGATTTGCGTTTATTTTTCGTGTTAATTCGTGTCGTAACTTATCATGCTTTTAAACCCCGAGCAAAAAGCGGCTATTACTTATAAAGGCGGACCGCTTTTGATCATCGCCGGCGCCGGCACGGGCAAAACCACGGTGATCACCGAAAGAATTAAGCATTTAATTCTTAAGGAAAAAGCGGCTACCGACCAAATTCTGGCCTTAACTTTTACCCAAAAGGCCGCCGGCGAAATGGAAGAGCGGGTGGACATCGCCCTTCCCTACGGCTACACCGATCTTTGGGTGATGACCTTTCATGCTTTCTGCGACCGGCTTTTGCGCAACGAGGCGGCTCAAATTGGCTTAAATCCTGACTATCGCTTAGCCAGCGAAGCCGAATCCCTAAAACTTCTTCAAGATAATCTTTTTTCCCTCCCTCTAAATTATTTTCGCCCTCTTGGCAATCCCACCCGTTTTTTGGACGGTCTTTTCCGTCATTTTTCCCGGCTTAAAGACGAAGATGTAAGCCCCGAAGAATATCTTCTCTGGGCTAAAAATTTAAAAACCGAAAAAGAGGAAAAGGAAAAATATCAGGAGCTGGCTAAGGTTTACCAAAAATATGAAGAAATTAAAGTTAAAAAGGGGCTGATGGACTTTGGTGACCTAATTACCCAAGTGTTAACTCTTTTTAGAAAGCGGCCCAATGTTTTGCGCCAATACCGGCAAAAGTTTGCCCACATTTTAATCGACGAGTTTCAGGATACCAACATTGCCCAGTACCAGCTTTTAAAGCTTTTGGCCCCGCCCAAAACCAACCCCGATTTAACCATCGTCGCCGATGATTCCCAATGCCTGCCAAAAGAAACAAAAATTACCCTCCTTAAAGAAGAAAAAAGAATTGACCAAATTAAGCCGGGAGAAAAAATATTAACCGCGGTCGGCAAGGGATATACCTCTGTCAGCAAAGTCAGGCGCGTTTTTAAAAGAAAAGCGCGGGTGCGTCTGCTCACCTTTGAACTTGAAAGCGGCCAAAAAATCACCGTTACCGATAATCATAAAATGTTTTGCTATCTTTCTTCAGTAGAAAAAGATGATCGTTATTATCTCTATTTAATGGCCCAAAAGAAATACGGCTGGCGCTTGGGAATAACCCGAGATTTGTCAACACGGTTGAAAATAGAACCCCCTGCTGACAAAATCATTGGCATCGGCTCTTACGCCAGCGAAGAAGAGGCGCGCTATTATGAAGCCCTATATGCGGCCAAATATGGTTTGCCGACCGTTCCTTTTAATTCCCGCCCCCATCAGGCCATTAGCGGGGCTTGGCGGGATAAACTCTTTGCCGCCATTAACACCCGGGAAAAAGCGCAAAAGCTGGCCGACGATCTTCACTTAGAATTAGATTCTCCTCATTGCCTTGCCGATGGCGTGGTTCGCGGCGAAACAGAAAGAGTTAAGATTAATTTGGAAATGTGTCATCGCTGTTACCCAAGTAAGTATGACCGGGAAGGATTCTTGCCAAATCCCCAAGTGCTCCACCTGGTCAGGATGGAAACATCATCCGCAAAAATGATTGCCAAATTGAAAAAAGCCGGTTTTAAGCTTCACCCGACAAAAAAGGGAGAAAAATATCAATTAAGCACCGCCGATTTAAAAAAAGCGTGGGAGATAGCGTTAAAATTAGCAGAATTAACCGGAGGAGTTTTAGATAAAAAGTTCGCCGTCGGTAAAGTTCAACGCCAAACCAGAGCGGCCAGAATAATGCCTGCCAGCCATATTTTAGTAGGTAATTATCTGCCGGTTTTACAAAATAAGGAAATTGTTTATAAAAAGGTAATTAAACGGGAAGAAAAAGTGGCTACCAAAACTGTTTACGACTTAGAGGTGGAGCGGACCCATAACTTTATTGCCAACGGGGTGGTGGTTCACAACTCAATTTATAAGTTCCGCGGCGCCGCCGTTTCCAACATTCTCCAGTTTAAAAAAGACTATCCTCAAGCAAAAATGGTCAGCCTGATTAAAAATTATCGGTCTTATCAGGAAATTTTAGACGCCTCCTACCGGCTGATTAAAAATAACGACCCCGACACCTTAGAAGCCCGGCTTAAAATAAGCAAAAACTTAAAAAGTCAGCGGGGGGAGGGGGGGGAGGTAGAATTTTGGCATTTTAACCGCTTCGATGAGGAGGCCGAAGCGGTGGCACGAAAAATTAAAGAAATGGTTAAAGAAGGCAAATATGCTTATGGCGATTTTGCCATTCTCCTGCGCACCAACCGCGCCGCCCAAAATTTCATCCAAAGCCTGCGCTACCAGCAAATTCCCTACCAGTTTTTGGGTCCGGGCCTTCTTTTCCATCAACCGGAAATTAAAGACTTAATTGCCTATCTTTCTTTCCTGACAAACCCCAACGATAACCTTCCCCTTTATCGACTGCTCCGCCTTCCTCCCTTTGGCCTTTCCGGCCGCGACTTGGCCGTGCTTAACGGTTTTGCCAAAAATGCCGGCCTTTCTCTTTTTGAAGCCATCAGCATCATCGCCAACCCGGCAGAAAAACCGGCTAATTTGCCCCTGCCGTTCTTAAGCCTTCAGGGAAGAAAAACCTTAGAAAAAATCACCCGTCTTTTAAATCGCCATCTGGAATTAACCAAAAAAGAAAAAAGCGCCGGCCAAATGCTTTATTATTTCTTACAAGATTCCGGACTTTTGGCAAAAATGGGCGAGGTGAAAACGGTAGAGGGGGAACGTCAGATAAAAAATGTTGCCCGTTTTTTTGAGAAACTGCGCCAATATGAGCTTGATCATGAGGACAGCTCTCCGGAAGCGGTTTTATCATGGATTAATCTTTCTCTTTCCTTGGGCGAAAGCCCTTTAGCCTCCGAAGTTGACTGGGGCGAGGAAAACCGCGTTAACCTCCTCACCGTTCATTCGGCCAAGGGCTTGGAATTTCCGGTGGTTTTTTTGGTTAATTTGGCGGCCAATCGTTTCCCCCTTCCCCAGCGCCGGGAACAAATTCCCATTCCCGAGGCCTTAATTAAAGAAATCCTCCCCCAGGGGAATTATCACGAACAGGAAGAACGACGGCTTTTTTATGTGGGGATGACGCGGGCGGCCGACTGCCTTTTCTTAACCGCCGCCGATTATTACGGCGAGAAAAGAAAAAGCCGAATTTCTCCCTTTGTTTTTGAAGCTTTAGGCGAAAAAAACCTTACCAATAAAATTTCCTCGCCCCTTTCTTTAGCCGAACAGCTTTCAATTTTTAAGTTCGAGGAGACAACGGAAAAAGAGGAAAAGGAGGAAAAGGAGGAAAAATTTATCCTCCCACCCAAAATTTCTTTTTCCCAACTTGAGACCTTTGAACATTGCCCCGCCCAATTTTACTACGCCTACCTTAAACGCCTGCCCACCCCGCCCACCGGCAATCAAAATTTTGGCAGCACGATTCACAAAACCCTTCTTAACTTTTACCAAGCGGTTTTGAATAACCAAGAGGTTAGCCTTGACCTGCTTTTAAGTCTTTACGAGAAAAACTGGCTTCCCTTTGGCTTTAAAAGCCGCGCCTGGGAAAAACGGCTTAAAAAAGAAGGCGAGCAAATGTTGAGGCGTTTTTTTAAAGAAGGTTTTAGTCCGGCCAATAAACCGCTTTTTCTGGAAAAACGTTTTGTTTTTCCCCTTAAGAATTGGCGGCTTTCGGGAGTGATTGACCGGGTGGATAAAACAAGCAAGGGGTACGAGATTATTGATTACAAAACCGGCAAGGTAATGGCCGATAAGGAAATTGAAAAAAGCCTCCAGATGACCGTTTACGCCTTGGCCGCCACCGATCCGGGCATTTTGGGCGCCAAACCGGAAGAAATTACCGCCACTTTTTACTTTTTATCCGAAGGGGTGAAGAAAAGTGTCCAGAAAAGCGCCGCCCAGCTTGAGAAAGGCAGGGAAGAATTGCTTAAACGTCTTGAGGCGTTACAGAATGATAAATTTTTGCCAAAACCGGGCTTTTGGTGCGACTTTTGCCCCTATCGCGCCCTTTGCGATGCGTGGTAACCCCGCCGTTTTCGTCCACAACTTTTACCAGGCGGTTATTTTTTGAACAACTTAAAATAGTCAAAGAGGCAAAATTTGCTTTCCTAAAACAGGCGGGGTTGATCTCAAATCTCAAATGGCAAATGGCAAAACTATCCACCTAAAATGGCGGATCCGCCGTCTGAGGCGGACATGGCAAATGTTAAAACTTTTTTAAAGTTTAAGACGTTTTAGATTTTAGTTTTGAGTTGTAGATTTGATCCGCCAGCTGGCGGATTGCGATTTGAGATTTGCGATTTCTTTAAGGAATCACCTCCTGCCAAAGGTATGGCTTCTCGCGCAAAACTTTCGGGGCGGTGAAAAGATAGCTTGGGTCAAAGGTAAAAATCTCGGCGGGGGTAGTGGCGTTGGCACCGCTACGGAAATTTCTCTTCAGGAAAGCTCCTCCCCTAGGAACAAAAATCCCCTGACCATTAAACTGGCTATCGGTGGCCCCATTACTTTCCACCGTCAGGTTTCCATCGGCAAAGTAGACTCCCTGGACTTTGGTAACACTTGGAGCAATGGTAATATTGCCGCTGACAATAAAGGCTAAAAATCCGCCCGAGGTAACGCTGATGTTTTTGTTAATATTGAGGTTGTCTTCAACAAAAATAACCAGCTTTTGATTGGCACTAATAGAGAAGTTATCTTCATCAAGAGAAACGGCCATATCACCTGTCCCGTAGGGAGGATAATAATAAAGGCCGGCACTAGCGCCAACCAAAGCGGTTTTATTAATTGTACCTGATTTAATCACCTTCACTCCGCTGTTGAAGCTTTCTTCTTTATTATCTTTAATCGCCAAGTCAACCAGATGGTCCAGTTTGTCGTAGGAGTAATCATTAAGAAGGGCTTGAGCAGAGCCGTCAATACTCCAGGCGTTGCCTTGAGTCTCCGTCGCTGTCCCTTCGCCAAAATCACGACTTGTTTCCGAGGGGGAGGAGATTAAACCAGAATAGCCATTTAGGGCAAGAGAGAAATATTCCTTGCAGGTTGGACTCTCTACGCAAGCCTCAGGAATAGGAGAGGAAATGCCGCCACCGCCATGAACATCACCGCCTTGAGTTTGCCACCAAGGGTCGGGATGGGTAATATCAAAATACCAAACTGAAGAATCGGCGGTTAAAGCGCCATTGGAGGCTCTCACTCCCCAACAATATCTTGTATCCCAAGAAAGATTTTCCAAAAATTTTTCAACCGTGCTACCGGAATCACTATCAGCACCGCCATCAAAGGTGAAGACAAAGTCTCGGCCGCCGACCAAGCTGCCAAAGCTAGGGCAAGGATTACCTTTACCAACATTTTTAACATAAAGAGAATACTGGTTATTACTCACGTCGCAATTGAACCCCCAACTGCTTAATTCGTACCAGATAAGATTAATTTTGTTCCTTTTAAGGGAAGTTCCGCTACTTGGGGAAATAAGAGAAGGAGCATCAGGGGCTTTATTAATACAAAATCTCCAAATGTCTGAATCTCTGGAAAGCGCCCCATTCGTTGCCACCACTTTCCAATAATAAGTGTTGCCCGCCTCAACGGTAACTGCTTGCTGTGTTGTACCTGAACCAACCGCGGCAACAACATCGCTTTCACTAAAGCTACTGCTTCCTTTCTTAAGATAGACCTTGTATTGATTGTTATTGACGTTACAATTTACACCCCAACTGCCTATCGGATTCCAATCTAAAGTAATCCTTGTGCTTGAAGTATGATAGTCATAGACAGGGGAGTAAAGGCTGGGTTTATCGGGGGCAACATTTTCGCAGGATATAGAGAGACACTTTTTATCGTTTATCGCACAAGGTTGCCAACCGCTGCCGCAGTCATTGCTACTACAACCAGCTCCAGGACAACTATCGCAAAACGCACTGCTGGTATAGTTGCAAAAGGGGTTGCCGGAACAGGCGCCGGGGCTATGAGGAATATCACAATGGAGATAATATTCTCCTACCGGCCAATTAGAAGTAAGATTAATACTGTCATTGCAAAAACCACTGCCATTATTAGTGCAACGAGCCAGCTCATAATAACATTTTCCTCCGGAACAATATTTATTCAAATAGTCTGTCCCCTGGACCACTCCGGTCACCTCCCCACCGTCTCTTTTTTCTAACCATAGTCTTGTAGTTTCTCCGCTACCTAAACCGCTGCCGAAAAAGCTAACCTGAAATGGATCTGCCTGTTTTTTTATTTCCGAGGGGGCGTTGACAGAACATGTTTTAGAAGAACACTCCCAAAGGCGTAAATTATCAAAAGATGCCCCCCAAGGCGTCCCCCACCAACCATAATAAGAAGTCCCTTTGCTTGCCAAATCCACCTTAAGAGAAGTATCGTCATAGGTATACCACAGGCATCTTTTAGTTTCCCAAGGGCCGTTGGGCTTAATACTCCCCCAACTCCCTCGATAATTATCAGTTAACTTATACCAAGCAGAGGACATGCCCCCTGATGATAACTTTATGTTTGGCCTCTGATAAGTCCTCTCCCCGCTAACAGACCCTCTTGCCCCCCAAGAAGAAATTTGTATTAAATAGTTAGTATTAGACTTTAAACCGGTAATTGTATTCGAAATATTATATTCAGGAGATGCATTACCTTCCTTGTAATTTGTAGAGCATAGTCCGGTGCTCTCCCCATTAGGGCAGCAAGACCCTCCTCCACAATGCTCCGGGTCCCAGGGACAACAGTCCCCACCTTGACCAATCACTCCATAAGGGTTACCAGCCCACATATTGTAGTAATTCTCAAAACGAGGATTATACGCAGAAAGATTTACCTCCACTGGGGTTGTCCCCGCAGGGCAAGAGGTAGTCAAGCACGGCGGCGGTTGAGTTGGAATAGGACAAGTCCCCAATGTAATTTCGTCAGAAACCCCGCAAATGGGGTCGCTGCAAATATTACCCTCTTCCTCATTAGGAATATGGCCACCATAAGAAACTTCTAAAACATAACGGCCTTGAGGATAAGGACCTATGGGCATATCTTTTGCCCTACTATCAGGCGCCGCTTGCATATTAGTAATATTCCAAAAGCAAGATGACCAATTTTTACAACTCTCGCTACCAACGCTACAAACAACATAACCATAAGGAATACCGGAGTTCTCGGGTGAGCTAACTATTTTAACGTCTAATTGAGAGTAAGCGCAACCGCAATCAACAGAACCATGAATTGTTCTGGGGTCTTGTTTTACCTTAACTTCAACATAAGCATTACTAGTACAATCATTATACGTCCCCTCTACATTCATCTGCGCTGGGCACGCTTGCGGGGTGCAGCAATAAACTGTGTTAGGATCAGAACAGTAGCAATCTCTTTCTGCGGGGATTACTCTCCCCCCCACGCTGGAACAATCATTTGCGTTTGGGGCGCACCATCTCCATTCACCTGATCTACAGTTTTCACAACTTTCTTGTGGAGTTGGTGTTACTGGCGTCGGGCCGCCGGGCGTCGGCGTCGGGCCGGCGGTGGGGGCAATAGTTTTAGTACAGGTAGCGGTATGTTCGGAGGTACAATTATTTGTCAAGGCCGTACTGGCAACCGAACAGCTATAAGTTGACCCAGCTGCCCCGGAAACGGTAAAACTGTAAGAAGGAGGATAATTGCAATTGAAAAGAAAAGAGTCGTTTATGCCCCCCCTATATACATCAACCCTTGTTTGATTTCCCGGAGTAAGAGTGGTCCCTGTGTAGAGAGATTTTCCGTTGATGTAGCTATTAATGGAAATAGTATCACTAGTGTTATTCTTTAGCGTTAAATAAATCCTCGACAGGGGATATCCTGTATCACTCTTAGAAATACTGCCATTAGTAACCGTGCTTGTTACCGAATTTACAGGGCATTTGTTTGCTAAAGTAGCATACCAATAAATTGTTTTTGACTCACCCCTTGAAAGGGTATAGTCATATCTTAATCTCCCCCCATCCCACCTCCAATCACTGGGAGAAACACTAGAATAATTCTCTGTTTGGACAGTAGCATACAAAATGCCTGACCTCACTACTTCATCATTGTTGGCAATAACTGTTTTCCACGCTATCCCTGCGCCGGGTTGAAGATAGGGATGAGGATAACCACCCGAGTCATTAACAGTATACTGAAGAGAAATTTCCGCCCTCGCTGGTATGATTAATGGGTTTTTCTTAACTGGCAAAAAACATAAAAACAAAACTAACAGTTTTAGGATGAATAAAAAAAATTTTTTAGCCATTTTAGCTATCTATTAACTATTCTACCTCCCAATCCTTCTCATCAAAAAAAGGATTAGGACGGGCGAGTTCTCTGATTTGCGCTAAAACTTCAAGGATTTTTTGATTACGATTTTCGGGACTATCACCACTCGCATAATAAACCCCCACCAACCAACCTACCGTAATTCTATAGTGTTCGTATTGGTCTAAATTTTCAGGAAACTTATTAGGATCAAGCTCATTTGCTTTTTCAAGATTCTTTAAAATATCTTGAGCTATCTCTGAATTTTCTCCTCCATAGGGTTCATAAATCTTAATAATATCGGCATAGAGTTGTTGCTCTGAAGAAAGAGACGGGGTTGTTGTCTGCTGGGAAGGCTCGGAGGTAATTATTTGATTCTCTTTTTTTAACTTAAACCAATAAATTCCTTCCCCGATTAGCGCTAAAATCACCAAACCTAACGCCAAATAAAGAAATATTGGCTTTTTTGCTTTTTCGGGAACTGGAGGAAAAGAAAGGTGGCTTAGCTGTTTTTCTTCCGGCGATAAATTTTCCATCTATTTAGATAGTAAACAACCGGAAAACTTTTGTCAAGCCCGCCAAAAGAAGGCAAGATGAAGTAATAAAACGGGTTATTTTGACTTACAACAAATATCTTCTATCTCCTTACAAGCCTGAATAGAAGAAATAATCATCTCGCCGTCAGCTTTAGCGCAATCATTAATGTTGGTACACCAAGTTCCCTCCGGACATCCCCCCTCGGTAAGTTTTCCCAAAACTGCTTTAGCCGCATTCTGGCTATCGCAATCAGCAATTAATACGCTACACCATTCTCCGGACGAAGGATTACCGCCCGTAACAAATACTCGCCATGCCCCTTCGCCTTCTTTCGCCCAATTGGCATAAAAAACTTCGGCCCGGGCACTACACGAATGAGGCCCTAATTCATTTTCTGGAAAAACCTGATAAGTTTTGTATTTACGCACCTCCTGACATCCTTCTACCGAAGATAAAGGGATCTTCCAAACTAAATAAGAACCGGCTTCCCCCTCTTTTCCTTCTTGGGAAAAATTAGGGGCAGCAATTTCACCTTCCTGGTTATCCGCCAATAAGCGCGCTCCTAAAGTATCCTTGCTTAAATTCATTCTCACCACTTCGTTCGTTGCTTCGCTCCTTCTTTCTGCCAGAAAAGCTCCGGAAGCACTCCTGTCTTGACTTTCAGCACGTAAGAGCGGCGTTACCGCCGCACTCACAACTAGCAAACTTGTTCTTTTTAGAAAATCTCTTCGTGTTATCTGTTTTTCTTTATTCATATAACACCTATTTTAAAATTATCTAGGTTCTAAGCAATGTATTCTTATATATATCACAATCAAAGTTATAAGTCAAATTTTACTTTTCTACCTCCCAATCCTTCTCATCAAAAAAAGGATTAGGACGGGCGAGTTCTCTGATTTGCGCTAAAACTTCAAGGATTTTTTGATTACGATTTTCGGGACTATCACCACTCGCATAATAAACCCCCACCAACCAACCTACCGTAATTCTATAGTGTTCGTATTGGTCTAAATTTTCAGGAAACTTATTAGGATCAAGCTCATTTGCTTTTTCAAGATTCTTTAAAATATCTTGAGCTATCTCTGAATTTTCTCCTCCATAGGGTTCATAAATCTTAATAATATCGGCATAGAGTTGTTGCTCTTCCGAAGTTAATTCCGGCGTTGGCGTTGGTTCCGCCTCTGCCTCCTTCCATCCCCACTCTCCCTTCTCCTCGTCATAGGAAACTTGGGCAAAGTCAACCAGCTCGCCTTGGTCGTTTTGCTCTTGAAGAAGGAAGCTGATCTTGCCTTCTTCTTCCTGTTGGACAAGATTCCAAATGGCGGGCATCTGGTCGGGATAGGGAACAACGGGGTTTTTAATCAGCTTGCCGTTTATCTGGTCCACAAAGGCAAGGCCAGTGGCTTGCCTTAGATCTTTGATTAAGTCTTCTCCTTCTATCCGGTTTAGGCCCACCTTGGTTTGCTCTTTGGTTTGGGGATCAACAAGGGTAATCTCGTTTGCTTGAGGGTCATACTGATAACCATTAGCTTCTAAGAGGTTTTTAAGAGTCAGGGCATTCTTGTTATCAGAGTCGGCCGGAAGGTGGGTGGGGAGAACGGCTAAGTAGTGGCGGGGGACGCCTTCCTCGGAGGAACGAAGATAGTCAGTAAAGGAAACTAAGGCGAAGTTAAGCTCGCCTGCGGCAACTTCCTTGTCAACAGTAATCTCCTCGGCCGACTTGGGTTGGTTAAGCAAGCCGACTACCGTCATCTGGGTTTGGGGGCGAAGGAGAAGGCCTTGGGGGGAGACCCGCTCCGGATATTCTTGCTCCTTTTGCTCTCCTTCTGAAGGAATCTTTTCTAAAGTTAACCTTGGCAGTGATAAGTCTTTTAACTGGGGAAAGATTATCTCTTCTCCTTGCTTTCCAGGGGTAAAAACGCCTTCTTTACCCTGATAAGTACCTAAGGAAATTAAATATTTTAGTGAAGAAATAGGATCTTCGGATAATTTAGCAAAATCAACTTCTTCTCCCCACGATGAGGAAACATAATCCTGGCCAAATTGGACCAGCGACACTTCCTCCTGACCGTTGGTAACAATCTCCTCGCCGCCAATACCGGCAAAGGCGTTCCTTAAGTAGTCGGCAGTGATCGTCGTGCCGGCAATACTTATTATCTCCGGGGCAGGAGAGGGTTCGGGAGAAAGAATAAGGGTTGGCTCTTTTGTTTTGACAGGGGTTTGGGTAGGAGGGACCTGTCTCGGTTGGAGAAGGGGCTTTGGTTGGTTCTTCCCCAGAGGGTTTTTCTTTAACGCCGCAGGAGGAAAGCAGGGCCGAGGCGCCCAAAGCGGTGATGCCCTTTAAAAACTGCCTTCTGGTGATTCCCTTTGGTTCCTTTTCTTCAACCATAAGCTTTTATTTAAGCCTCAAGGCAAGAATAGCATAGAGAAAGCTATAAGTCAAGAGAGCGGTTAAACATTTCTCTTGACAATTTAATTATTTGATTGTCTTTGTTGTGCAACCAGAAAGAAAGATTTGTTCCTGAACGAAAACCTAATCCTCCTTCACCCGCTTTAGCCAATATCGCACCTTCGGCAACGCTCTGCCCTTCTTGAACTAAAATCTCACCAACAATCACATAACTAACCCAAAACTTCCCGTCTTCGCTTTCAAGATGAATCTCGTTAAAAGGCAAATCATCAGGGAATGGTTTCTGATCAAGTAAAACTTGGGTAATCTGGCCGTTAAAAACTGCCCTTATTGGTTCATCTTTAGGCAGAAAAAAAGATAAAACTTGAGAAGACTCTTTATCAATAATTGCTTTTTCTAAATATTCTTTTCTAACTGGCGAGGCTAAAGTTAGCCCTTCTGGCAATTCCACCATATCCGGCTCCACGGCTACTATCGGCGGAGGAGGTATCTTTGTAGGAGCGGGAGTAATTAACACCGAAGTCTCCAACGCCTTCTCTCCTTTTCTAAGCTTAAAGTAATAAACCCCCTCGATAAGCAAAACTAAAATCACTACACCTAAAACAATAAAAAGCCATTTGGAGTTTTTTAGTTGCTTAGACGATAAAACTGATGTTTGGCCCAAGGCTGGTAGATTTTCCATCTATCATAAGAATAGATGATCAAAAAGAAGTTGTCAAGAGACCACAATATTTACCTTTAATACCCGACAGTGGGATAAAATATGAGCAAGCCCTAAAAGAGACTTTGTTGTTTTCTAAACTTAAGGCGATAATAGCACAGAGAAAACTATAAACCAAGACTTATCCTACCTTAACTGCCAAAAACCAGCCAATTCCTCTCATCCATTGCGCTAAAGTATCAAAAGTATAGACCTTCTTTGAGCCGCTACCATAAGGAAGAGGATCGCTAATTTCAATCAAGAAATTACCATCATCAACAGACATTACCCGCCCGGCAACGCAATGCTCTCCATAAGCCATTGGATATTGCTCGCCGGTGCGCGGATTAGCCCGCCATTCAACCGATTTTTCGTTCCATCTTCCCCAAAGACAAAGCACTTGGTTATTATGATAAGAATCAATTAAAACCTGTTTCAGCTGCTCTCTGCCGTTATCAAGATCTTTAATGGTAATGGCTTCGGCCGGAATGCCCAGCTGACGATAGCCGTTTAAAAGCGGCTCGTTGTAAACCCCGTAGCCGGCTCCCGAAGAAGCGTCGCAACTGGTGGAAAGCCAACCATTAACCGCCCCGCAATAACCCTCAACAGGATTATCCGCCAATCCGGCTTCGGCAATAAAAAAATCTTCAAAGGTTTTAAATCCTTCGGGAACGGCAATTTCCCCGCCGGCAATGGCTTGGTTATACCATAAAACGGTAATCTCCGCTGCCGCCAGCTCGCAAGATAAAGTATAGGCCTGGGGATCAATTGGCAACGGCGTTTCCGGCGCTTTTTCCCGAGGGGCAATTGTCGGCAAGGGAGTTTCTATCGGCGCTGGGGAAGATTCAAACAATTTTTCATATCCTTCTTCTCCCTGATAGGCTCCCTCGCCTTGCCACGCCCCCTTTTCCAAATCCCAAAAACCAACATAGGGATAATTATTTTCTTGACTATTTTCCCACATATGCCATTTGGCGGTCGCCAAATCAAAAACAGTCACGAACCGACTTTGATCAAATTTTCCCTTGCCAGAAGGCAGGGGAGGAAGTTTTTCCTCCTCTTTAAAAGATAAAAAGAAGGTTTCAGGCAACGATCGTTCCTCATTTAAAGGGGCAGCCGTAAAAAGATAACCAACCATGGACTTCCCCTCGGCAATTTCTGAAAATTCTCCATTTTCACCTACCGTCACCGGAACCAATCTACTTAGATCAGCCCCAAAAGTCGTTTTTTCTTCCCGATAAGCTAAACCATCAGGGCAGGAAATAAGAAGAGAGCTTTCAACCTTTTGCTGGCAGCCGCTTCCCCAAATTTTTGGTTCAGGAGTAAAAAGATCAGGAATCGCTTCTATTTTAATCTCCGGGCTACCTTTCTCCTCGCTTGCATAATAAATCTTTTCTTCATCCCCCTTGATTAAGACAAAAGCTCTTAAATTATCCTCTGCTTGACCTTCTACACTTTGCAAATCGGACTGCCCTTGCTCATTCTCCTTAATTTGAGGAAAGGTGCCAACAAAAAGCTCCGCTTGCGCCAACGTCTCTCCTTTTTGCTCCCATTGTTTAGTTAATCGTTCAAGAAAATTTCCCCAACGGTCTTTTTCAGGAAGGTTTTCTTTTGCGCCGCCGGTTGATTCCCCTCTCCCCAAAACCCAAATTTTCCTCCATTTTTCTTCTAAAACCTCAGGAGAAACAGCTTTAGGGGCTTCGACAGGAAAAGGATCAAGAGCGGAAGTAAGATAGGATTCCACCCGCACCGGCTTAACTAATTTATAGGGGGAAGGGCTCACCGTTGGCCCCTTATTTTCGCCACCCTCCTGCTTAGGGTCAGAATTAGAAATAGGTTCTATCCTGCAAGAGTTAAGAAGAAAACCTGCTGTTGCTAAACCAACCTTTTTAAGAAAATCGCGACGACCAATTTCTTTACTAGACATCTTAAGAATCCTATTTTTTACCTTAAAACCTCAGAAACTGTCGTGGGCTGTAAGCCCTTTTCTATAATTCCCCTTATAGTAGCATTAAGATAAAGAGTGTCCCAAGCATTAAAATGCAATAAAATGATTGTTCCCCGCCCGGCGCTATTGACAACATGAGCCGTTACCTCTTGAGCAATTGGCGCCACCGGATCGGCATTTAAATTATAATTTTTTAACACCGCCGCGTAAGTTTCGGCCGACCAGGCAATGGGCCGATAACCGGCTTCGGCAACCGCTTCCAACACTCCCTCACTATTGTGACCGGCGCCGCCGGGAAAACGAACATAAGGAAATTCCTGCTTCATCTGCCGCACATATTCTTCTCCCAAAACTTCCCCCGCCGCCGCTTCCCAACGAGCCAATTCTTCTTTTATTTCCTCCCCCGAAAGAGAAGAAAGATAAGTATGGGTGTAGGTGTGATTACAAATCTGGTGACCATCAGCCGCCGCCTGTCGCCAAAGATCGGGGTAAGCTTTAAGCTGGGAGCCAATAACAAAAAATGTTCCCTGAATATTATTAGCCCTTAAAACTTCTAAAGTTGTTTGGATCGCTTGAGCAGAAAAGCCGTCATCAAAAGTCAAGGCTACTTCTGGCTGATTACGGTCGCCCCAAAAAACAGCCCGACAAACCTCTACTTCTTTCTCTGCCGATTTTTCCTGAATAATAGCAGCTGAAGTAGGCTCTGCTGTTGGCGTTGGCCGAGGTGTGGCCGTGGGGGAAGGCGAAATTGCTTCGGCGGTTAAGGTTAAAAGCGGCGCCTCTTCTACTTTCTCATTTGTGGCCACATAGGAAGATTTACCGCTAACCCATCCTTCTTTCTCTTGGTCCCCCTCCTGCCAGTGTACCTTAAGCCAACCATTTTCTGCCCGTCCCACCACTGCCACCGACGCTCCCCGGAATAAACCATCAATAGCAGGATAAGCTGTTCCCGGCCCGCTTCTCACATTTAAAGCGTTAACAACTACCTCGGCGCCGGGGGTAGCCTCTGGAGAAGGAGACTCCACAGGGCTTAGGGTAATGGTTGGCGTTGTTTCAAGAGCAAGGGATAATTCGTGAATCGGCTGACGGTTAGCGGCTAGTGCTGATTCAGAAGTTGGTGTAGGAATATTAACCTTTTCTTCGTTGCTGGCTTGAGGAAAATAAAGGGTATGAATGGGGGTTTTCTGGGCATCTACAAAAGAAGGGTCTTCTTCAATTTGGCGAGGCAGGTTTTCTATAGGGCCTTTCATCGCCCCCGCCACTATTATCGCCAAAAAGGTGTTTCTAAACCTATCTTTCGGGATAAACGTTTCTTTAGCCATCTTGAACCGAATATACCACAATTAATATTATAAGTCAATACTAAAATACGCAAATTAGCAGCTAAAAAACGAAGGAGGGTAATTTTGTCGGGGTGGGGTCTTTCCGCCCGATAAAAATTCCCCACCCGAAACCAAACGGGTCGGGAAACCCGCCCCCATACGGGCGTATGCAATACGCCCCTACAAGCCCACTCATAAACTGATGTTATAATAAGGCCAAGATGGGCGCGGAAATTTCGAGAACAACGGTTTTTTCTCCCGATTGGCTAAACCGCCTTAATTCCGCCCGGACAGAGGCTTTCGCTACCCAAAAATTTTTAGAGCAACGAGGCGGGCGGGGGGTAGTCTTGGGCAACGGCGGTAAAGCCGATTTGGAAAAAATTTTCCAAGCAAGCCTTTTGGGGTTGCGGCTTAAAAATAAGGTGGAAGTTGATAAAAATGCCCTTAGCCCCTATGAACGAAGTTTAATCAACCAAGACGCTCGCCTTTTAACGATTATCGATTGGGACGGAGTAATGGGCAGTCCCCTTCACGCGGTCTTAAAATTTGCCCAAAAGCCCGCCTCATGGAAAGGGGGATTTGGAGAAATTAAAAAATTAGGGCGAGTTAATCTTGAAGAATGGCGCTGGTTTAAAAAAATGGCCCGGGCAAGCGATTATTTGGTCGTTTGGTCAAGCCGCTTCTTGGTTGACGAAGAATCTCCCTTAAGTTTCCTTGCCAAACCCTTCGCCGCCCCCATCAGCTACTGGCCTTTCTTTGACAAAAGTTCTCTTCGCCGTCTTGCCTTAATTGAGCCGGATAAAATCGAGGTTTGGCCGCAAAAGCCGCTTTTGGACCGCAAAACCTCTTTGGAAAAAATTATCGGCGGCACCACCATTAAATCTTGGGAGATGATTTACTATGTCGGCAGCAGCCATTTTGACCGCCAAACGGTCCGCCGCTTTGTTAAGAAAAATCCCCATCTTGCTCCCCGTTTTGTCTTTTTTGACACCAGCCACCTGATTTTTTAAACTATTTCCCCAACCGCCGCCGGTAGCCCAAAAATTTTCTAATTTCCAAAAGCAAGTTTTGGGGGGAAAGATCCGGAAAGTAAACCGGAGAGAAAGCCCAACAGGCGTAAGATGTCTGAAGAGGTAAAAAACCGCTGGTATGAGGCAATTCGCCGCGGTCAACCCCGGTTCTTACCACCAAATCAGGCAAGGCCTGACCGGCGGTATCCAGATAGTTAAAAATTAGCTGAGGATTTTTGAGGATTTTCTCAAAAAGTAATTTTTCCTTTCTCGTTGCCTCGCCAATTTTAACAATTGCCCGCGCCACTTCGTTCAAGCCGCCGTAGTCCATCGCTAAATTAAGCCGATAATCGGTAAAGCTTTTTGTTTCTTCCTCCAGACCCGCCAAAGCTTCTCTTACTTTTGGCGGCAGGCGATCACGCCGGCCAATTTGGGTAAATTTCACCTTATTTTCTATTATCTCCCGTCGCAATTGGGAATCGGCCAAAAAACGCGCCGCCAAATTCATAATGTACTTTACCTGCTTTTCCTCCCTCTCCCAATTCTCCGTTGACCAAACCCAAAAAGTAATAGTTCTCACTCCCCATTTTCGGCAAACCCGCGCCGCTCCCTGGATCACTTCAATCCCCGCCCGGTGACCAAAATAAGGATCAAACCCTCGCGCTTTGGCGGCCCGGCGATTGCCGTCGCAAATAATCGCCAAATGCCCAAGCTTACCCTGAGCAATTTTAAAATCAGGTGATTTTTCCCACCTTGCTTTAATCTCTTCAAGCCACTGGTTAAGTTTTTGTCCGTTTTGCACTCTTAAGATAGAAATGATTATAACCCACTTGCTTTTTTTCGGCAATTCTCCTTACTAATTTTTCACTTTTGAATTTTGACTTTTAACTTTTGACCTTTTTTAATATCTTCTCTCCACCATAAAGTCAATCCCCGCCCTGATTTGGGAACGAGCGGGCTCTTTTTTTAAAAAGCCCAAGTTTTCTTCAAAAAATTCTCCGGCTTTTTGGGCTAATTTTTGAGCCAACTTTTCTCCATAAAAAAGACTGCCGTATTTTTCCATCGCCTTAATCACCCAAAGCGCTTCTTCCTCGCTTTTTTCCTCCCTTTTCTTTACTAAAATCTTAAGCAGTTTTTGCCGATCTTCGCCTTTAGCGCTTCGTAGAAGGTGAGCCAGCATGATTGTTCGTTTGCCCTCGTAAATATCATTGCCGGTTTGCTTTTTTAAGCCGGCAAAATCGGAGGTTAAATCAAGCAGATCGTCACGGATTTGAAAAGCGCGGCCTAAAATCTGGCCAAACCGATAAAGAGAAACCAGCTGTTTTTGACTCCCGTTGGCCAAAATGGCTCCCAAACGCATCGGCCCGGCAATGGTGTAGTAAGAAGTTTTGCCGTCTAAAATGAAAAAGATATCCTCATCGGTTAAATCAAGACGATTTTCCCGAGCCCATTTTATCTCCGCCGTTTGCCCCAAAGCGGTTCGGCTAAGCATTTGGTAAAATTCCTCCTCTATTGCTAAGGCTTTCTTTTGGCCTAAAAGGGAAAAATTATCTGCCAAAATCTTCCACATTAAAATATGCAAAGCATCCCCGGCATTAATCGCCAGCTCTATCCCGTAAAGGCGATGAAGCGCCGGCTGACCGCGACGCTGGCGGGAATTATCCTCCACATCGTCATGGCCTAAAAGCCAGTCCTCGGAAACCTGCATTGCCGCCGCCGTTTTAAGCGCCTTCTCTTGGGAAAAACCCATCGCCTCGGCGGTCAGCAAAACCAGTGTTGGCCGCAGATATTTCCCCTGCCGGCGGGGATATTCGGCGGTTATTTTTTGGTGAAAAGAAGCAAGAGGGGAATATTTTTTGGAAATTTGGCAATAAGAGGGGAGGCGGACCAGGCCGGTAAGATATTTTTCAATTTCTGGCCAAACCAAGGCTTTTTTCTCGGCTAAAACTTCCGGAAAAGAGAGCATCGTTGAAAATTAAAATTGTATTTTATATCTGTATTAAGCTGGGGTACGCGAATTAACACGAATGAGAAACGAATGAACGCGAATGAACGAATGCGTCATCCTGATGAATCCGCCAGCTGGCGGACAGGATCTGCCTTACCCATTACCCCATTACGAGTTTTTGATTTTTGCGTTAATTCTCATTTGCTATTCCTTTTCCTCTGCCTCGCTTTCTTCCCCCAACGCCCGCGTTTGGTTTAACCGCTGACCTAGAGCGGAAAAATCGTTGTTCACGCTTCCCATTTGGTTATAAGCATTGGTTAAATGGCGATTCAAAACTCCTAAGCGTTCATTTACTTTCTCATAATCTCTCTCGATGGCTCGAAGAGAGGCAAGAATTTGCCGCGCCTTGGCCTCAATTTTTTGGCCCTCAAAACTGGCTAAAATTGCCTTAAGATAGGCGTAAAAAGTGCTGGCCGAAACCGGTAAAACCCGGTTTTTCCCCGCGTAGTCAAAAAGTTCCGGGTCATTGGCCACCTCGTAATAAACGGCTTCCGAAGGAAGATACATCAGGGCGTAATCAATCGTCCCCTCGGCGGGAAGAATATATTTTGAAGAAATCGCCCGAATATGTTTTTTAACATCATTGGCAAAATCGCGCCGCGCCGCTTCCTTTTCTTTTTCCCCCTCCGCGCTCATCAGGCGCCGGAAGCTTTCCATGGGAAATTTAGAATCCACCGGAATAATTCCGGCTTGCGTTTGCACCGCCGCGTCCACCGTTTCTCCTGATTTGAAAGTGTATTGGAGGAAAAAGGCTTTTTTGGGAAGCATTTGCCCCAAAATTTCTTTTAAAACCATCTCGCCAATGTTGCCGCGCAGTTTGGGAGAACGCAAAAACTCCTGCAGATCTTTCATCCCCCGGCCAATTTCCGCCATCTGCCCCACCTCTTTTTTCACCCCGGCAATAAACTCCGCCGCTTTATCCAAACGCTCGTTCATTCCCTGACTGGTTTTTTGCAAATTTTCCACCATCGCCTGATTGCTTTCCCGCATTGCCTGGTTAAGATTGCGATTAGTTTCCTCAACGGTGGCTTGCATAGTTTTCAACCATGCCGTCAAGGTTTCGTCAGGTTTGCTTTTCTCCTCCAGCTGGTTTATTTTCCGGACTAAAAAAAAGGCCAAAAGAATAAAAGCAAGAAGAACAATGAAAAGAATAATCGTGGTAGAGGTCATTTTGGTAATTTATCAACCAAGGGCAATTTCGCCCCCCGGCACTAACCTTTTTTCTTTCCTTTCCTCGCCAATACCTTCTTCTTTCTTCTCCAAATAATCGGCCGGTCGCAACGCCCCGCCAAAAGGAAGTCGCCGCGCTTCCACCCCATCGCCGGGTTTAATATCCAAACTTTTTATATCCCGATAAAGAACCACCGCTCTCTCTTCCCTTGTCGTTGATAAAAAAGCCACCTTTTCGCCATCAAAGCCCTCCATTGGCAGCACCTCTTTAACCACACCCTGCGTTACTCTCACCCCAACCGGTAAACGGCCGGCTAAGCGCCCCGCCAGCCCATGTTCCACTTTGCTCATCTTAACTTTATTATAGCATCTAACCAATAATTAAAAAAATTATTTCCCTGCGCCCCTTTACTAAATTACTACATAGTAATTTAGTGCTTATAGTAAATTAATCACTAAAAAATAGGAAACTTTTTGGGATAAAATAAAAATATGGTTTTAACCAAAAGAAAAAAAAAGGAAGTCCGAATTAATCCCAAAAAGCTCATGCTAGCGGGAACAATTTTGCTTTGGCTGGCAACGGCTTGTTTTTTTTATTTTATTCCCCCAAAAAGTAATTTGATTATCAGCTTGGCGTTTTTACTTCTTTTCCTTTGCCTTTTTGCCCCGGCTTTCTTGTTGCTTAAAGTCGTCCTGGCGGCGTTTTTTCTTTCCCTCGGTCTCTGGCTTCTTTTATTATTTCAATTTTTCTCCCTTTTAACCCTACCCTTAAGCTTAACAACGATTCTCTTTACCAGCCTGATCGCCTTGTATGTTTTGCTAAACAAAAAATCGTAGGGTCGGGTTTTCCGACCCGTTTGATTTCGGGCGGGAAGACCCCGCCCCGACAAATTCGTTCATTCATGTTTATTCGTTCGCTATTCGTTCCCATTCGTGTCTCTTAATCTCCCTTGCCAAAAACTCTCTTAAACTTTATAATTAAACTCAAATGAAAAAGCTTCCTCCTTACGACCTGATTATCATCGGCACCGGGCCGGCGGGGTTAGCGGCTTCTATTTATGCCAGCCGCTACCGGATAAAGCATTTGGTTTTAGGCCAACAGCCCGGAGGAACCATCACCCTAGCCCACAGAGTGGAAAACTATCCCGGTTTTCCTTCAATTTCCGGCTTTGAATTAGGGCAAAAATTCTTAGACCATGCTAAAAGCTTAGGGGGCGATATCGAAAATAAAGAAGTGGTGGAAATTAAAAAAGAAAATAACCATTTTAAAATCATTACCAACAATAACGGTCAATATCAGGCAAAAGCCATTATTATTGCCACCGGCACCAAAAGGAAAAGTTTGGGTATTCCCGGCGAGGATACTTATTTGGGCCACGGCGTTTCCTATTGCGCCACCTGCGACGCCGCTTTTTATAAAGGAAAAACCGTTGCCGTGGTGGGCGGAGCCAACGCCGCCTGCTCCGGCGCTCTGCATCTGGCCCGCTTTGCCCAAAAAGTTTATCTTATTTATCGCGGCGAGCGCTTGCGGGCAGAACCGGCTTGGGTACAAGAAGCTCGGGAAAATCCTAAAATTGAAATAATTTTTAACACCAATCCCCTCGCTATTTCAGGCGACGGGCAAAAAGTCACCGCCATTGCCTTAGACAAGCCCTATGGAGGGCAAAAAGAACTTGCCGTTGACGGCGTTTTTATTGAAGTGGGGGGAGTGCCGGTAGCCGGTTTAGTTAAAAATTTAGGGGTTAAAACCGATGAGGATAATTATCTTTTAACCGATAATTCGATGGCTACTAATATCCCCGGCATTTTCGCCGCCGGCGATATCAACGCTTTCCAGAAAAACTGTCAGCAGGTGGTTACCGCTGTGGCCGAAGGCGCTCAAGCGGCCTTAGGGGTTTACCAATATCTAAGTCAGACTACCGCTTCTCCTCGCCAGCCGGCAAAACGGACAAAGGATTAATTTTTTCCTCGTTAAGAATGATCTCCAAATGTAGATGAGGGCCGGTGGAAAAACCAGTGCTTCCTACCCGACCGATAATGGTCTCCTTCTCTACCTTCTCTCCTTTTTCCACCTCAATTTTAGACAAATGGGCATAAACCGAATAAAAAGCCGGACTGTGACGGATAACCACATAATTACCCAACCCGAAGCGATTAAAACTGGTCAAAAGCACTTCGCCCGCGCTCACCGGCTTGACCATCGTTCCCAAAGGAGCGGCCAAATCAATTGCCTGATGAAAACGAGAATAGCTTTGGGTAAGAGTAAAATTCTCCAAAGGAAATTGAAGGGCGCTTTGGGTTAAAACGCTAATCTCTTCCGGCTCAATCGCTAAAGCCTGGAAAACCACCTCGTCTTGGTTATCAAGCCCTACTGAAAAAGAAAAAACTGGCGCCATTAAATTAAGGCTAAGGCCGATCAGGGCAAAAGCCGAAGCCGCCGCCAACCGATATTGGCTGGCTTTCTGGGCCAAAATCCGGCCTAGCCGGCTTAATTTACTCCCTTTGCGGACGTTTTTAAGCCGCAAAAAGCCCGCGCCTAACTTTTGGAAATAGTTTTTGGCCAACAAACTGGCCCGGAAGAAAAGACGTTTCATAGAGCGGGTTGATTTAGCCCGCGCCAATAAAAAATCTACACTTTCAAAGTGTAGATTACCAGCAATTATATACTATAGGGGGTTAAAAGTCAAATAACACCCCGCCTGGGCGGGGCGAAGGCGGAGGAGGGGAGATTCGAACTCCCGTGAGCCTTGCGGCTCGCAGGTTTAGCAAACCTGTGCAATGGACCGGCTATGCGACTCCTCCAAAAAACAATATGCTTATTATAGCAAAAATTGAAAGAGACGCGAATTGGCACGAATGAGAAACGAATGGACGCGAACGAGCGAATGAAATGTAGGTGTGCCCCTTGTGGACGTTCGACCATGCGGGCCCTGTACCAGAACGGTACGGGGCGGGCGGGGATACTCCCGAGGTTCCTGCCTAATCAACCCCCGGAGTTGATTAGCTTGCAACCTCGGGATTAAATGCTTTAGAACATTTCAAAAAAATTCATTACCGGAAATTACAGGGGTTGGTAGCCGGAATTTTGTCTGCGCCAACCAAGAAGAGAGCGCAATAAATTGCGCTATTCCACCTTGTTTTGGAATAGCGGGCTTTCCGCCAGGGGCGGACAGGTAGCCCGCGCCCACCATTCGCTCATTCGTATTAATTCGTTTCCCGTTCGTGTTAATTCGTGTATCTTAACAATGAAGCAATGAAGCAATGAAACAATTTAACAATCTGAAGCTTCTCTTAGTACTCCGGCATTTGGGGGGCGCCGCCGGCAGGAGCCGGTTCTTTCTCGGGAAGATCGGTAATCATCGCCTCGGTGGTTAGGGCCATAATCCCCACCGAAACGGCATTTTGAAGCGCCAAGCGGGTTACTTTCAAAGGGTCGATAATGCCTTTTTGAGTCATCGAGCCAAACTCTCCCGTCAGGGCATCAAACCCATAATCCGCCCGGCTGTTATTTTTAAAAACTTCTTCTTTAATTTTGGCCACCACATAACCCTCATCTTCGCCGCTGTTTCGGGCAATTAAGCGAGTGGGCTGTTCTAAAGCAAGGCGTAAAATTTTCACTCCCACCGCTTCCTCATCATTAAGTCCCTTTAGGTTATCTAATGCCTTTTGGGCATAAATAAGGGAAGAGCCGCCGCCGGGAATAATCCCTTCCTCCACCGCCGCTTTGGTGGCTTCTACCGCATCCTTAACCCGTTCTTTTTTCTCGGAAAGCTCCACTTCGGTGGCCGCCCCCACATTAATTTGCGCCACCCCGCCGGCAAGTTTAGCTAATCTTTCCTCCAGCTTCTCGCGGTCAAAATCAGAATCGGTTTCCTCAAGCTGGCGCCTAATCTGCGCCACCCGCGCCTTAATGTCCACCGCATTTCCTTTCCCGCCAATAATCCGGCAATTTTCTTTATCCGCCCAAACCTTTTCCGCCCGGCCGCAATCCTCCACCTTAATCGCATCAAGCTTTCGCCCAGTTTCCTCCGAAATTACCGTCCCGCCCGTTAAAATCGCAATATCTTCAAGCATTTCTTTGCGCCGGTCGCCAAAGCCGGGAGCCTTTACCGCCAAAATGTTAAAAGTCCCCCTTAATTTATTAACCACCAGCGTTGCCAACGCCTCGCCCTCTACCTCATCGGCAATAATCACGATATTTTTGGACACCTTGATTAAATTCTCCAAAGAGGGAAGAATGTCGGCGATAGCGGAAATCTTTTGGTCAGTGATAATAATGTAAGGGTTCTCGACCTCTGCCTCCATTGTTTCGGGGTTGCTCACAAAATAGGGGGAAACATAACCGTTATCAAATTCCATTCCTTCCTTATATTCAATTTCCAAATCCCAGCCCTTTGACTCCTCCACGCTAATCACCCCGTCACGACCCACCTTCGCCAGTGCCTCAGCAATCTTTTTCCCAATCGCCTCATCTCCGGCGGAAATAGTCGCCACCTGTTCAATATCGGAATTGCCTTTCACCGGCTTGGCAATTTCTTTTAGGCAAGCCACCACTGCTTCGCCACCTTTCTCCAAACCTCGGCGTAAGATCATCGGGTTGGCGCCGGCGGTAATGTTTTTCATTCCCTCGGCAATAATCGCTTGGGCTAAAACTGTGGAAGTGGTGGTGCCGTCGCCGGCATTGTCATTGGTTTTTTCCGCCGCTTCTTTAATCAACTGGGCTCCCATGTTTTCAAAAGGATCTTCCAATTCAATTTCTTTTGCCACCGTGACACCATCATGAACCACATTGGGCGAGCCCCATTTGCGGTCAATGGCCACATTGCGGCCCCGGGGACCCAACGTTGTCCCCACCGTTTTGGCTAAAATCTGGGCTCCTTTTAAAATTGCCTCTCTTGCCTCGTCACTGTATTTAATTTGCTTGGCCATATTCAAAATAGTATTAAGTATAAAGAACTCAAATCGCAATCCGCCAAGCTGGCGGATTCGTCAGAATGACATTTACGAATATTCCGTCACAATTTGACAATTTAACAATATAACGTTTATCTTACTATTCCCAAAATATCCTCAAATTTAATAAAAAGATATTCTTTTTCTCCTTCTTTATATTCATTGCCGCCCCATTCTTTATAAATTACCGTTTCCCCCACTTTGCAAGGGGCCTCTCTTTTAACACCGCCTTCGGTAATTTCCGCACCGCCTACGGCTAAAACCTTCCCTTTTTGGGGCTTTTCCTCATGAGAATCAGGCAAAACAATCCCCGAAGCCGTTTTTCTTTCGGTCTTGGTTGGTTCAACTAAAATGTAACCAGAAGCAGGAGTAATTTTTAAAGAAACCGTCATTTTTTAACAAAGTTTTAAAAAGATTTGTCTTGGGCTAATTTTTAATTATAGCCAAATTCTTTTTTTTGTCAAGAGTTTTTTTAAACCCCTCTCTAACCCGAAAAGTTACAAGCTAATAACCTCAAGACCGGCAATTTTTTGGTGATGTCGAGGATTAGCGGTCACCAAGATCGCCTTTTGAGTCTTGGCTAAGGCCAAAAAGCAAGCGTCATAATAAGAAATACCCAACTTCTCGGCAAATTTATAACTTAATTCCGCCAACCCCAAATTCTCTTCGACAAAAATTAAAGGTAAACTATAAAAAATTTTTAACGCCAATTCTGCCTCCTTATAAGAAAGCTTTTTCTCTTTTAAAAGAGCGTTCGCCAGCTCATATTTAACTAATGCCGGCAGATAAATTTCCGCTTCTTGTTTCTCAAGCAATTTTAGCCAACCTTCTGCCTCATCCGTGCCTTCTTCCTGGGAAAACCACTTTACCACCACCGAAGTATCCAAAATATATTTTTTCATTTTTAATGACTCGCCCTGTCGGTAACCACAAAATCCGCCAAGTTACTTTTTGCGCCCCAGTTTTTAACTTTTTTTAAATTTTCCCAAATTTCAGGCCAACTAACCACGCTCTCCCGATAAGGTTCCACTAAAACCTTATCCTCGCCAACTAAAACCCACCTGACAACTTTTTGCGTCTTAAGCCAGCTTAAATTCTTCCTAATCTCTTCGGGAATAGTTAATTGATACCTATCCCTGATAATGGCAAGGCTATCTTTCATATTATGAGCAGAATATCAGAAAATCAGACGCCTGTCAAGAGGAAAAATAGTAGGGGCGGACCCATGTGTCCGCCCGTCAAGGGGTTCGTGATTGTCTATTTAAAACCATTAATCGGGTCGACACATGGGTCGACCCCTACAAATTCCTTATCTGCCCGCTGGCGGACAAAATCATCCCCGTAGCTGTCATTCCTGAATTAAATTCAGGACAGGCTCTGACGAAAGTGTCATCCTGACGAAAGTCAGGATCTGTTTTGATTCTGAATCAAGTTCAGAATGACGCTAATCGTGGCCGTCATTCTGACGAATTCGCCAGCTAACAGACAAGTCAAAATTAAAAAATAAAGCAAAAAAAAACTTTTAACTTTTAACTTGCACTTTTGACTTTTGAATTTTTTTTAATCTTTTATCATCTTCCGATACCTCCTCATCATTTCCCCTCGCCGGTCTTGGGGATGGAAAAAAAGCTGGCCGGGTAAAATTTCCTCCCGTCCCTGATGAGTGCTAATCCTTTTTAACTGAAGGCCAGCCAAAATCTTCTCGACAATAGGAGGAGAAACAGCCGTTACTTCCTTTTCTTCTTTACTTTTGACTTTTGTTCGCCAGTTAGCGGATTGACTTTTGACTTTTTTCTCTCCCCACGCCTGCGGCAAAAAAGAAGCCGCCCAAAAATTGGCCTGTAAAAAACGCTGATAAGCATTGGCTTTATCAACCAAGGGCTTCATCTGTAAAATCTCATGGGCGGTATATAAGTCATGCCGTTCTTTTTTCAAAGCCAAATGACCCTCCTCTAAAAAAAGATTAAGGCAAATTTTATCCCGCACTTCTTTTTGATTTGGTCGCCGCCGCCAGCCCAAAAGCTCCAAGAAAATAACGGCCAAAAAGCGGCTTCGCCAAAGCCAGCCGGAACGGGTAATTATTAAAAAATCAATATCGTCTTCTTTTTTGGCCGCCTTCATCGCCAAGTTGCCCGTTAACCCCACCAAAAGAACTCCCGGCAAAAAGCCCAAAAGCCGCGCCGCCTTTTGGGCTTTTTTTATTTTTCCCTCTGCATACCTTTCCCGTTTTTTCCTTAACTCGACGCTGTTTTTGGGAGGGAAAAAATAAAAACCATCTTTAACGCTAACTTTTCCCGCCTTTCTTAATTCTTCCAAAGCTTTTTTTACTTCTTGCCGCCCTGCTTTGGCCGGCAGCCAAAGAAAAACTTCTTCCTCGCGAAGGGGGTAGGAGAAAAGATCAAAATAAGAAAGGCAAGCTAAGACGGCACTCTTTGTCTTCATAAAATATTGGAAGTATCACTTCTTATCTTCTAAACTTGCCCTCATCAAACCTTAGCGCAAAAAGCAAATAGCAGAAATCAAAACCTAAATCAAAGATTTGAGACTTCTTTTCCCTTTCATGGTCAAGATGCTAGCGCTTAAAATTTTGGCAATTTCTTCAGTTTCCCTCAAAAAACCGTTAATTTTGTCTTTTTGATCTGGAAGTAATTCTCTTAGCATCGCTAACCAATATTTAGTCTCTTGAGCACTTTTCAAAGAGATTTCGAAGAATTTTAAAAATTCTCTTTTGGAAACTGCACTTTTAGCCTCAACGATATTCGCCCCAATTGAGGTAACCGCCCTAATAAGTTGATTAGCAATAATTTTTATTGCCTGCCGATATTCTAAACTCTCTAAGAAACTTATTATTTCCAAACTTAAACGAAACACCCTATATTTTAATTCTGTTTTTGGTCTTTGAGCTTGGTTTTGCATTTTAAAATTTGATTTTTACATTCTACAGTAAAAGTATCTTTTCGCTCGTCATTTTCGCCTAAAGTAAAGTATATGAATCAGAATCAAACTCGTTATATTCCGTATTTTTCCAACACCGAAGCCACTCCCTGACTGACCGTAGTTTCAAGTTGGGGATCTCCACCCGACAAGGAACGATTAATGGCATCCTCAAAGTATTTTCTGATCGTGTCATTAATCCCGTTATCAAGCGTGCGGGAGCAAAGATACCAGCTTTTGGCATAAGACGCCTGCTCTAAAAACGGCCCCAAAAGAGGGTCGTTTTTAAGAGTTGGGGCCAGACTTTTCCGGGGATACAAAGCGCCAATATAATGCACCTGGCTGCCGGCCTGAAAGATCCGTTCTAAGGTTTCGTTTTGGGCTAAATAGGCTAAAAATTCAAAAGCCAAGCTCTGCTGCTGGCTTTTAGCCGAAACCCCTTCCACCCAAAAGCTGGCCCAGGAAACAGGCTTTTCCTGTCCGGGTATTTGCGGCAGTTGCGGTACGGGCGCAACGCCAAAATTAAGATTAGGATTAAGTTCGCGAAGGCTGATAATCCGCCACGAGGGGCCAAAATAAAAAGCCAACTTGTTACCGGCAAAGGCCATCGTGGAGGCGGGAAGAGTTTCATCCCAAACCTTATCCTCGCGGGAAAAAACCATAAAAAAATCAAAAGCTTGCTTGGCAATTTCATCATATGGCCCGGCCAAATTAACCTCGTTCTGCAGCATCATCAGTCCCAAAATATCGCTCCAATGATCAACGTTGGAGGCGGCCCCCAAGGCCGCTCCCGCCACCATAATTCGTCCCGCCTCGTCACGTTGGGTAAGCTGATAGGCCGTCTGGCGAAATTCATCCCAGGTTTTGGGAACGCTTGCGTTCGCCGCCGTTAAGATGTCTTTATTATAAAAAAGCGCCAAGGTGTCAACCATCAAAGGAACGCCGTAAAAGTTGCTGCCCGCTTTTACCGCTTCCAACCCCACGGGATAAAAATCAGTTTCCAAGCCTATTTGCGCCACCACGCTTTGCGGCAAGGGAGCCAAATCACCTTTAAACATCGGCAGCCAAGTGTTGTGAAAGCGAAAAATATCCGGACCTCGGCCGGAAGCTAGGGCATTTTGCAAACGAAGACGATAATCGGTGATTGACTGTTGCTCATAGCGAATTTTAACGCCAGGATGAGTTTTTTCAAATTCAGCAATTACTCCTTCCATCACCGCCGGCGGCTCCCAAAGCCCCCAATAGGTAAGCTCAACCATTTTTTCCTCCCCGCCGGAGGAACGGTGGGAAAAGTACCAAAAAGCCCCTCCTCCCAAAACAAGAAGCAAAATTATTATTCCCAAAAGCCAACCCTTGCCTCCCAAAAACCGTTTTTTTTCGGTAATGAAAGGAGAGGACGGGGGAGGAGGGGTGGTGGCAGCTGCCGGCGACGGCTCTCCTGAAGACGTCAGGCTCCCGCCCGAAATAGGCGGTTTTGGCGGCGGCACTGGTGGCACTACCGATGGCGAGGGAAAAACTTCCTTCTCTTCCTTATCAGGAGAAACTGGTTCCGGAGCCGCTTCCGGGACAACCGCTTTTTCCTCCTCTTTCTTCTGCCATGGGAAAACCCTTTCTTCTTTTTCCCCTCCCTTTAAAAGCGAGGCGGCTTCATGTTGCCCTTGACCGGCGTCTTCACTTCTTGGTGGTAAGGCCATTACTTTTATCATATAATAGCAAAAGGAAAGAAGCAAGCAAAAGACCAAATCAAAGATAAAAGTTCAAAATGAAAAACCAAACTCAAAGACCAAAAATTAAAAAATGTCTTTGAAGTTTGATTTAGGTTTTGATTTTTGAATTTTGCGCTTTGCGCTAATAACTTATGAAAATTATTAAAAAGTTTCTTTTGCCCTCTTTGGCAATCGTCGTTTTTTTCTTTCTTTTGGTAGCGGCTATTTACGAGCTTGCCTACACGGGCAAAATCTACCCGGGGGTAAAAATCGGCCCCGTTGATGTGGGTAACAAGACCCCCGAAGAAGCGGAACGGGTTTTGGCAAGCCTTATTAAACAAAATCTTAAAGCTCTTGAACTTTTCCACCCTCAAAGGCCGGAGAAAAAATTTCTTCTCAAGCCGGAAGAGATTAACTTTACCATCGAAGAAAAAACGCTGGCGCAGGAAGCCTATCTGGTCGGCCGGCAGGGTGATATTTTAGAACAAGCGCAAGAGAAAAAAGAAGCCTGGAAAGGAGAAGTTAACCTCCCCTTAAAAGTGGAATTTAACGCCGAACTTTTGCAAGCAAAAACGGCCACGATCGCCGCGGAAGTTTTTATCCCCCCCCTGCCGCCCACAATTACTTTTAAAAATGGCGAGGTCTTAATTGACCCGGGCCAAAGCGGCGAGGAACTTGACCAGCGCCAACTGCAGGAAGAAATTATTAAGCGTTTTTCTAATCTCAATTTTGATCCGCTCCCCTTGCCGTTAAAAATTACCAATCCGCCCCCAAGCAAGGAAGAAGTTGAAAAGCTTAAGGAAAAAGCCCAAAGTTTGGTGGGCAAGGAAATCGTCTTTAAGCAAGGAGAAGAAATAATCGACCGCTGGAACGATGAAAAACTTATCTCCCTCTTACGTTTTTCAACGGCTGAATTTGAAGAAAAAATTAAGGAAGAGGTAGCCATTTTGGCCCAAAAAACCAATGTTGACCCCCAAAACGCCCTTTTTGAGTTTAAAGACAATCGGGTGACTGTTTTTAAGCCTTCAAGGCCGGGAAGAAAGCTAAAAGAGGAGGAGGCTTTTTCTCTCGTTAAAGAGAATTTGGAAAAAATGGCTGAAAACGAGGAAAAAAGCTTAAGCTTGGAATTGCCGATCTTTTTAGCACCGCCATTGGTGACCACGGAAAATGTTAACAACTTGGGTATTCGGGAGCTTTTGGGCGAAGGCGTTTCCTATTTTCGCGGTTCCGCCGCCGGCCGGGTTCACAACATCACTCTGGCCTCAAGTAAGCTTAACGGCCTGCTTATCGGACCGGGAGAAACTTTTTCTTTTAATGCCGCCTTAGGCGAGGTTTCCGCCGCCACCGGCTACCAGCCGGCCTATATCATCAAGGGCGGCCGGACGATTTTGGGCGACGGGGGCGGGGTTTGCCAAGTCTCAACTACTTTTTTCCGCGCCGCTCTAAACACCGGTCTGCCGATTTTGGAACGTCAGGCCCATGCCTATCGGGTTTCCTATTACGAACAAGAATCCTTTGCCGGTTTGGACGCCACCGTTTATTCACCCAAACCGGACTTAAAAATCCAAAACGACACCCCCGCCCATATTCTTATCCAAACCCAAGTTTTTCCTCAAGAGTTTAAGCTGGTTTTCCGGCTTTACGGCACTACCGACGGCCGCCGGGCAACCATTACCAATCCCCGCCTTTGGGATCAGGTGGCGCCGCCACCGCCGCTTTATATTGACGACCCCACCCTTCCCAAAGGCGAAGTGCGTCAGGTTGAATCGCCGGTTTGGGGCGCCAAAGCCGCCTTTGACTGGAAAGTGGTTCGCGACGGCCAAATTTTGCAGGAACGGACTTTTTATTCCGCTTACCAGCCCTGGCAGGCAGTTTATCTTAGGGGAACGAAGGAATAAATCGTATTTGGTATTAAGTATTTGGTATTAGGTATAAAAAGGCAATACAAATTTTCGCTTCTAGGGAATAAATAGCGCCATGCGTAATAGACAAGTACAAAGCGCAAAAACTAAATCAAAATTCAAAAACAATCAATAAACTCAAATGTTAAATCGCAATCCGCCAGCTGGCGGATCAAAACTACAACTCAAAACTCAAATCTGAAAAACAACTTTAAGCTTTAAAAAGTTTTAACATTTGCCATGTAGATTTGCCATTTGCCATTTGAGTTTTGCGTTTTTTATACTTAATACTTAATACTAAATACTTAATACTATTTACGATGCTCATCCTTGCCTTAGAAACCTCTTGCGATGAAACCGGCGCGGCGGTGGTGGAAAATGGCGCTAAAATTCTTGCCAATGCAGTTGCCTCGTCGGTGGCCTTACACCAAAAAACCGGCGGCATTATCCCAGAAATGGCCGCCCGCCAACAACTGGCCTATCTCTTGCCGGTTTTAGAAGAAGCCTTGCACCAATGCCAACCCCAAAAAGATCCCCGCCAAACGCTGGAAGAGGATATCGACGCCATCGCGGTCACCGTTGGCCCGGGCTTGGTTGGTTCACTGGTGGTGGGAGTGGAGGCGGCCAAAACCTTAAGTTTTTTAACCGGCAAGCCTCTTTTGCCGATTAATCATCTTTTGGGCCACCTTTTTGCTAACTGGCTGGAAAAAGAAGCAAAGGATTTCCCTCCTTTGCCGGCAGTGGCCTTAATTGCCTCCGGCGGCCACACCGATTTGGTTAAGGTCGAAAAAGGAGCGCCGTTTTCTTTTTTCTATCTTGGGGGGACGCGCGATGACGCCGCCGGGGAATGCTTTGACAAATGCGCCCGGGCGCTGGGTTTGGGCTATCCGGGCGGGCCGGCCATTGCCCAGGCGGCGGCCAATTTTTTCCCCAAAGAAAGCCCCAAAATCCGCCTGCCGCGGCCGATGATGAACGCCCCTAATTTTGACTTTTCTTTTTCCGGGCTTAAAACCGCCGTTGTTAACAAAATAAGAGAGCTTGAGAAAAAAGGCTCGCTTTCTCCCGCGGTCCTTAACGCCTTGGCCTGGGAAATTCAGGAGGCCATCAGCGATTGTCTGGTTGGAAAAACTCTTAAAGCCGCCGTGGAAAACCAAGCCCAAGCAATTCTTTTGGGAGGGGGAGTTTGCGCCAATAAGCGTTTGCGAGAAAAACTGGAGGAGGAAAACCGTGGCCGTTTTCCACTTTTTATCCCCAAGCCTTCTTTTTGCACCGACAACGCCGCTCCCATTGCCGCCGCCGCCTATTTTCTAAAACCAAAAGCCGTTCCCCCGTCAAGTCTCAAAGCCAAACCCAACTTAAGAATCGCTTAGAAGACCACACGGGCGTATGCAATACGCCCCTACAAACCTCACAACATTTTTCCTAATTTTTACATGTTTCCGCCCAAGGCGGATCAGCCTCGGGCTGATATCCTTCATTTTGTCCGCCAGCTGGCGGATCGCGAATTACAAATTATCACCCCCCCAAACTTCTTGATTATCGCCTCCTTTTTGTGCTATTCTTAATTTAAGGAGGAAAATCTACCCCCGCGCCATGAAAAAACCTGCCAAAACCCTACCGTGGTTAGGGGTGGTGGCGATCAAAAAAGCGGTTTTAATTTTTGGCCGTCATCCCCAAGAAAAGAACCTCTTTTTGGTGCTTAAAAGCAAAAACGGCCTTGATTTTTCTCCTTTCAAAACTTGGGCGGAAATTATCGACCCAAAAGGCCAACCGGAGGAAATTGAAAAAACCAGTGATTTCAACCTTAGCAAAATTAATAACCGCTATTTTCTCACCTATCTTAAAGAAGAAAAAAAAGGAAAAATTTTAAACGGCGCTTTCTGGAGCGGTTTCTCCCACTGGCAAAAAGCCGGCTCCTGGCCCAACATTAGCAAACCGGCTTTCCTTGCCCCCAACTACCGCTGGGGGAAAAAATTGGTTCTTTTTTTTGGCGGCCGGGAGATAAAAATCGCCACCTCACCTGATCTTAAAAAATGGCAAGTAGGGAAAAGAATTTTCCCCCAAAAACCCCTACTAGCAGGCCAGGAAATAAAAGTGGGGAAGGTGGTTAAAACCAAGAAGGGCCTAGCGCTTTTCTACTGCCGACAAGTTGAATCCTCCAATCAGTGCCGCCTTGACGCCCTGCTTTTAAACCCCGAAAAACCAACCCAAGTTATCAGGAAAGAAAAGCTTTGGGAAGGAGAATGGGGCAGGAAAGTTTCTTTTTTAGGAATGGCGGTTTTGGGAAGCCGCCTATTAACTTATTGGCAGGACGATGAGGGAGAAATTTTTGCCTTAAACCTTCCTTATCTGACGCCCTTGTTTGAAAGCGAAGAAGAAGATTTTACCGCCCCCTTGGTAACCCGTTACCGCGACAACCCGATTTTAGAACCGATTAACACCCATAAATGGGAATCAAAGGCAGTTTTTAACAGCGCTGTTTTTGCCGACCGCGAAAAAATTCATCTTGTCTACCGGGCGGTCGGCGACGATGATGTTTCCGTTTGGGGATATGCGGCCAGCAAAGATGGTTTTCAAATAGAAGAAAGACTTAAAAAACCGATTTACGCTCCCCGCGAGGGTTTTGAAGGCAGCATTCGCCGCCCGGCCTCTTTTTACCGCCCCGCTTTCTCCTGCGGCAGTGGCTATGGCGGTTGCGAGGATCCTCGCGCCACTCTAATCGACAACCGTCTTTATTTTACCTATACCGCCTTTGACGGCGGTAATCCGCCTCGTGTGGCCTTGACCTCCATTAACCTTGATGATTTTCGCGCCCATCGCTGGCGCTGGCGCCAGCCGGTACTTCTTTCCCCACCGGGGCAAACCAACAAAAACTGGGTTCTCTTCCCCCAAAAAATCAAAGGAAAATACGCACTTTTACACAGCATTTCCCCAAAAATTTTAATTGACTATCTTGACAGCCTTAATTTTGATGGCCAAACTTTCATCAAAAGCAATTACGATGGTCAAGCTCCCGGCGCCTTATGGGAAAACCGGATTCGTGGCGTCGGCACCCCGCCCTTGCTTACCCCTTTAGGCTGGCTTATTTTTTATCATGCGATGGATAAGAGCGAACCCTATCTTTATAAGATCGGGGCGATGATTTTGGATAAAGAGGAGCCGACCCGCATCCTTTGGCGCGCCCACCAGCCGGTTTTGGCGCCCCGGCAAATTTATGAAACTACCGGCGCAAAACCCGGCATTGTTTATACCTGCGGCGCGGCCGCTTTCAAAAGTAAGCTCTTGCTTTATTACGGCGCTGCCGATAACATTCTAGCAGTGGCCAGCGCGCCTTTGGAAGAATTTTTAGGCAAACTGCGCTCCGGCGGCCAACCAACGCTTAAGCCCGCTAAAATGAAAGTAAATTACCAACTGACAGCGTAGACAGAATTAAGTATAAAAATTAATTCAAAAGGCAAAATTCAAAATGCAAAATTACAATTCAAAATTCAAAAGTGATTTAAAGAAAAGGTGCTTTAGGTTTAGTCTGACTATCATTGATTTTATTGACACTCTTCCTAATAAAAAAGCGGCTTGGATTATTGCTGACCAACTCTTAAGAGCGGCAATGTCTATTGGCGCTAACCTTATTGAAGGCAGTGCGGCCAGTTCAAGGTTGGAATACAAAAAATACTATGAAATTGCTTTAAAAAGCGCTAATGAAACCAAGTATTGGCTGTGCCTATTAAGAGATTCAGGCTTGGGGGAAAAAGAAAGAACTCAAGCTCTCTTAGATGAGGCAACCCAGCTGGCTAATATGTTAGCAGCTGGAGTAATGAAGCTGAAAAGAAAAACTTTTTAATTTTAACTTGAACTTTTGACTTTTGAATTTTGAATTTTGACTTTTACTACCATGCTCTTTACCCGCCATCCCCAAAATCCCATTTTAGGCCCTGACGAAGATCAGCCATGGGAAGCCCTGGCCACTTTTAACGGCAGTATTGCTCCCAACAACAAAGGTTATCATTTTCTTTATCGGGCTCAAAGCACGGTTAAGCGCTATTTTGATCAGGATATCAGTCTTTCCTCCATCGGCTACGCCCAAAGCCCCGACGGGATTAACTTCAAAAACCGACGGCTCTTTATTCATCCCGAAGACCCCTGGGAGCAATTCGGCGCCGAGGATCCCCGGGTGACCAAATTAGGAAAATACTACTATATTTTTTATACCGCTCTTTCCGCCTTCCCTCCTCAACCGTCGGATATTAAAATCGGTGTCGCCCTCACCCGTGACTTTAAAAAGATTGAACAAAAGCATCAGGCCACCCATTTTAACTCCAAGGCGATGGCTCTTTTCCCGGAAAAAATTAACGGGAAAGCGACGGCTCTTTTAACCGTCCACACCGACCGGCCGCCGGCAAAAATTTGTCTTGTCTCTTTTGGCAACGAGGAAGAAATTTGGTTTCGGCCTTTTTGGGAAAAATGGTATGCCTCTTGGGAGAAAAATGCTCTTAACCTCTCCTGTGGGGAAAAAGACCATCTGGAGCTGGGAAGCACCCCTCTTAAAACCCCCAAGGGTTGGCTTATTTTTTACTCCTATATTGAAAACTACTTTGCCGGCCGGCCAAAATTTACCGTTCGCGCCGCCCTTTTGGACCCCAAAAACCCCCAAAGGGTTTTGGCCGAAAGCGGCTCTCTTCTTGAGCCGCGGGAAGAATACGAGCGCTTTGGTCAGGTACCGGGAGTTATTTTCCCCTCGGGAGCCACACTTAAAAACGATCAAGTTTATCTCTACTACGGCGCCGCCGACACCACCTGCTGTTTGGCGACCGCTCCTCTTGGGGAAATTTTGAAAGAGCTTCTTTTACCAAAAAAAATTACGATCATTGACCAAAGCAGGGAATTCCGTTTAAAACAATACCCCAAAAACCCCATTCTTACCCCCAAACGGGAGCATCCTTGGGAATCACGCTATGTTTTAAACCCGGGAGCAATTTTTGCCGGCAACCGAGTTCATCTTCTCTACCGCGCAATGGGAGAAGATTACACCTCGGTCTTAGGATATGCTTCAAGTAAGGATGGTTTTAGTTTTGATAAACGTCTTGACTTGCCGGTTTACACCCCCCGAGCCGATTTTGAACTTAAGACCGAACCCAATATTTATTCCGGTTGTGAAGATCCCCGCCTAACTTTATTAAACGATCAGCTTTATCTTTGTTACACCGGCTTTGACGGCAAAACCCCCACCGCCGTCGCCCTTTCCTCAATTAAACTAAGCGATTTTTTGGCCCACCGCTGGCAATGGGCTTTCCCTCAACGGCTTTCTTATCCGGGCCGAAGCGATAAAAATGCCGCTCTTTTACCGGAAAAACTTGGCGGCCAATATGTTTTCTTTCACCGCGTCGGCCATTGCATTTGGGTGGACCGTATTGATAACTTAGAATGTTTTGGTAAAGTTTGCTGGCTGGGGGGGCAGGTGATTCTTTGGCCAAGAGCAGGCAAATGGGACAGCGAGAAAATCGGCATTGCCGGCCCTCCCCACGAAACTCCTGACGGCTGGGTGTTAATTTACCATGGTCTTTCACGGCAAGACCATCAGTATCGTTTAGGAGCGGTTTTGCTGGACCGCAAAAATCCGGAAAAAGTTTTGCGCCAGCTTGATAATCCCATCCTTGAGCCCCAAGAACCTTACGAAAAAGAAGGTCTTAGACCGGGAACGGTTTTCTCCTGCGGCAGTGTGATTTTAGGAGATCAGCTTTTGGTTTACTACGGCGCCGCCGATCAGGTGGTAGCGGTTGCTTCCGGCTCTTTTAAAAAATTGCTTAAAAACCTCAAAAACGCCCCCGCCCCCCAGACAACTATATTCTGATCGACAAGAGACAGGGGCAGGTAAATATGGCGCACGGGTTTTTGGCGCGGGCAGACGATAAACAAATGCAAAGCGCAAAGAGCAAAAAGCAAAACCTAAATCAAAGTGCAAAAACATTTTTAATTTATGGTTTTGGTCTTTGAACTTGGTTTTGCTCTTTGATTTTTGATATTTGATTTATTTTTATATTATTCGTTCATTCGTGTCCATTCGTTTCCAATTCGTGTGAATTCGTGTCTTTGACAATTTATTCTTCCCCAAACACCTCCGCCGTGTAGGTAAAAAGCTCCACTTCAGGATGGCGCCAGCAATCAGCCGGCAAGCCGGCTTTTTCAACACAAAGATTAGTTAAAAATTCCTCCCGGCTCCAACCGGTTTCCTCGGCCACCTGAGGCAAAAAAGTGGCGCTCCTCTGGCCATATTTTAAATAAACGCCGTGTTTCCCCATTTCAATTTCCTCAACCGAATTAACTTTTCTCATCGGCGATAAAACAGAAATTTCTATTTTTATTTCCTCAAGCTCTTCAGGGGAAAGAGGCAAAAAGCGGGGGTCATCAAATGCGGCCGCCAAAGCCATTTTTTTCACCTTTTCCCAAAGCGGTTCGTCAGCCGAAAAATCGCCAATACAGCCCCGCAGTTGGCCGTTTTTCTTCAGGGTCACAAAAACGCCCCGCTTTTGCGCTAAGCGAGGAGTAGGGGGCGGCTGATCGGGGACTTCTCCTTTTCCAAAATAGTTTTCAAGCGCTCCTCGGGCGCGGCTAAGAAGCATTTCCTTCTCTTCTTGAGAAAATTCCTCTTGACCATCAGCTGGTTGACTTTCCTCAACCGCTCCAGGGCGATTCTGTCCACCAGCGGGTAGATTAGAGTAACGGTTATAAACAGCGTCATTCTGAACTTGATTCAGAATCTGTTTGCGATTTGAAATTTCCAAAGACTGATTCTGTCCGCCAGCTGGCGGATCGTCAGAATGACGAGAGCTGCCAGCGGAAATATTCAGCCAAAAACCAATCGCCGCATAGCCCACCGCCCGCTCTTTCTCGCCAGTAACCTCGCCGGAATTGGTTAACGAGAAAAGCTTTTGTTTGGTCATCCCCAAAGCCTGACCTACCTTAAGCCCCACCCGAATCGCTTCCTCCCCACAGGCAAAGGTGGCCACTTGAGGGTAATTTTGGCTTAATTCCTCAAGCGTTTTTGAAAAAACCTCTTCTTTGCCGGAAAGAATGGCCGCCACCGTCTGTTCATCAACCGCCCGCGCCAAGTCTGCCGGCGGATAATGAGAAAGATCGGAGGAAACCACCAAAAGAGTCTGCTCGTCAAAAACATTACTTATTTTTTGTGCCAACAAGCTTAAAACCGCTTCGTCCGCTTGGCCAAGCAAAATGGGGATAATTTTAAGATCTTCCAAGCCGACCGTCTGCAGAAAGGGAAGAAGCACCTCCAAACAATGTTCGTTCTCGTGGGGTAAACTGTTAATGATAATTCCTCCCTCCTTATCTTGGAGTTTGCTAATTTTTTCCTTATCCAAAGCCAGCCTGCCTAAAGGCGTCTGCCAAAAATCGTTACCATCAAGAGCGGCGCCGGCAAAATAGGCCTGATGGGAAGGCCCCAAAAGAATAACCGTTTTAAAATTTCCCCCTTTAACTTGAGCAAAAGCCTGAGCCGCCACCGACCCGGAATAAGGATAACCGGCATGGGGAACAATTAAAAAATTAGGCGCTTCCCCCACCTCTTCTAAAGGCAGGGCTTTTGAGAAAAACAAGGCTAATTGTTCTTCCAACACCTCTTTTTGGGCTGGATAAAACTGACCGGCCACGGCTGGTTCTCTTATTAAAGGCTTTTCCATTTTTTGTTTTTCTTCGCTCCCTCCTTTTACGGCTAAAATAACAACAACGAGCGTTAAAAGCCCGGCTAAAACCAAGCCGCCGGCAATTAATTTCCTTTTTCCCACCCTTTCTATTGTATAATATTTAAGATAGTATTTGGTATCTTGTATTAAGTATGAAAAAAAATAAATCAAGATGCACTGTCTTTATTGACGGCAGTAATTTCTACTTCAAGCTGAAAGAATTAGGCTTTCGCAATCTTTTGGAATTTGATTTCTCCGGCTTTGTAAAAATGTTGGCCGGTAAGAAAGGCAGCCTTGTTAAGGCTACTTATTATGTGGGGAAAATCCGCACCGACGGCACAAAGAAAACACAACAACTGTTTAGAAGTCAAAGAAAGCTCCTTGCCCACCTTAAAAAACACAAAATTACCTACTCTCTGGGCTATTTAATGAAATCAGACGGAAAATATCATGAAAAGGGAGTTGATGTTAATATTGCCGTCGATATGCTTGTGGCGACATATGAAAACTTAAGCGACCGGCTTATTTTAGTCTCCTCCGATACCGATCTCTTGCCGGCGATTGTTAAAGCCAAAGAAAAGGGCAAATTTGTTGAATATGTTGGTTTTTCCCATAAACCCAGCGTTGCTCTTGTGGCAACTTGTTTGGCATCACGTCTCTTAACAAAAGAGGATTTAGAAAAGTTTAGCGTAAAAAAGAGAGAAGTAAGAAAGCAAAAAAAAGGCCTGTGAAGACCTTACGGTGTCACAGGCGATTTTAGTATCTTTACTATACCATAAGGGGAAATAACTTGTCAATTGCTAAACTGGATTTTTAAATTACTATATTGCCAAATAGATTCTGTCCGCCAGCTGGCGGATCAAATCTGAAAAACAACTTTAAGATTTAAGAGGATTGAATAGTATTAGGTATTAAGTATGAAAGAACTCAAAACGCAAAGTAACAACTTAATTTTAAATAAACTAATTTTAAATTTTAATTCAATTTCTAAATTTCTAAATGACTAAAGGAGAAAAATTCATTCAATCATTTATTTATTTAGATTTCATTTAAAATTTGTTATTTAAAATTTAAAATTAATTGATTCTGACTTTCGTCAGAATGACGGCCACGATTAGCGTCATTCTGAACTTGATTCAGGATCAGGCAGATTCTGACTTTCGTCAGAATGACAGAAAAGTGCCAGAATGACAGCAGTTTAATAATTTAACAATTTATCTTTATGGATAAACGCTATCAACCCGAAAAAGTGGAGGAAAAAATTTATCAGTTTTGGGAAGAAAGGGGTTTCTTTACCCCTAAAATTGAAAAAGGGAAAAAGCCGTTTGTGATCACCTTGCCTCCTCCTAATGTTACCGGCAGTCTTCATGCCGGCCACGCGATGTATGTGGTTGAGGATATTATGGCCCGTTATCAGCGGATGAAGGGCGAGCCTACTCTTTGGTTGCCGGGTTTTGACCATGCCGCCATTGCCGTAGAATACCTTGTTAATCAGGAGCTTAAAAAAGAAGGCAAAACCAAAGAAGAAGTTGGCCGAGAAGAGTTTTTACGCCGCGCAGAGAAATTCGCCAACCGCTCCCGTGATTATATCCGCCAACAACTCAAGCGTTTGGGTTTTTCCCTTGACTGGTCACGCGAGGCTTATACGATGGACGAAAAACGCTCGCTGGCGGTAAAAACCGCTTTTAAAAAGCTCCACCAAAAAGGGCTTATTTACAAAGGCGACTATCTGGTTAACTGGTGCCCAGGTTGCCAAACGGTCATTTCCGACTTGGAAAACATTTACGAGGAAGAAGAAGGCGTTCTTTATTACCTTTCCTATGGCCCAATCACCATCGCCACCACCCGACCGGAAACTATTTTTGCCGATGTGGCCGTGGCCGTTCATCCCCAAGACCGGCGCTACCAAAAACTGGTCGGCCAAAAAGTGCCCCTGCCATTAACCGGCCGGCTGATCCCGGTTATCGCCGATGAAGCGGTGGACCCAAAATTTGGCAGCGGCGCTCTAAAAATTACCCCCGCCCATGACCAAACCGACTTCGAGATCGGTCAACGCCACCATCTGCCCACTCTTAAGGTGGTTAACGAAAAAGGTCGTCTTACTGATTTAGCCGGCTCTTTTGCTGGGCTAAAAGTAAATGAGGGGAGGCAAAAAGTGGTTGAGGTTTTGCGCCAAAAGGGATTTTTGAAAAAAGAAGAGCCTCTGATTCACCAAGTTGGCCACTGTCAGCGTTGCGGCACCACCACCGAAACCACCATCTCCAAACAATGGTTTTTAAAAACCAAGCCTTTGGCTCAAAAAGCGATCAGCGCCGTTAAAAGCGGCCGGGTAAAAATTATCCCCAAACATTTTGAAAAAAATTATTTCCACTGGCTTGAAAATATTCACGACTGGTGCATTTCCCGTCAGCTTTGGTGGGGACACCCGATACCCCTTAAGGGAGAAACGGATGTTTTGGATACTTGGTTTTCCTCCTCTCTTTGGCCCATTTCTGTTTTCGGCTGGCCAAAAAAAACCGCCGATCTGGCCTATTTTTACCCCACCACCGTTCGTGAAACCGGCTATGATATCCTTTTTTTCTGGGTCGCCCGGGAGATGATGATGTGCCAAGAGCTCACCGGCAAGGCTCCTTTTAAAATTATTTACCTTCATGGCCTGGTCCGTGATGAAAAGGGGCGAAAATTTTCCAAAACCAAAAAAATTGGCTTTGACCCGCTGGAAATGGTTAAACAATATGGCGCCGACGCCTTGCGGATGGCTCTAGTTTACGGCACCAGCGCCGGCCGCGATCTTTTAATTTCTCCCGATAAGGTTATTAGCATGCGCAATTTTACCAACAAAATTTGGAACGCGGCGCGATTTATTTTAATGAATCGGGAAATTCGCAATTCGATCCACCAGCCGGCGGATGAGATCCAAGGTAAATCACAAATTTTAAATTTAAAAAACCAAAACAAAGATGACCAGCGGATATTAGCCTCATTGGATAAAACTATCAAGAGTGTAACCAAAGATATGGAAAACTACCGCTTTGGTCAGGCGGCGGAAAAGCTTTACGCTTTTTTCTGGCATGAGTTTTGCGATATTTATCTTGAACAAGCTAAAAAAAGGCTCTATAATGAAAGTGACCCAAAAGGGCAGGAAGAAGCGCTAGTGGTTTTAACTTTTGTTTTAAAAGAAAGCCTGAAGCTGCTTCATCCTTTTATGCCTTATGTGACGGAGGAAATTTGGACCAATCAATTAAAAGAGGACGTGCCTTTGGTGGTTTCGCCCTGGCCCAAGAAAGAAATCCGGTAACAAAAATTTTCAATTTTCATTCTTGATTTTTCTTGCGTATCTTTATATCTTAATATCTTAGTATCTTAAACAAGAAGGGGGTGAGAAAAATGGAAAATCCTTTAAAAGAAATTGTCAGAAACGCTACTTTTTTAACCGTTATCCAAGGTATTCTTTTTATCGTCTTAGGCGTTATTATCTTTATTCATCCTCAAGTTTTGGCAGCCTTAGCAGCGGCGGCGTTTTTAGCCACCGGCATTGTTTCTCTTTACTACGGCTGGCGTATCCAAAGCTTTTCTAAAAAAGCGGAAAAGTTTTGGAAAAAGTTTGGTGAGGAAGAGTAAAAAAAGGAAAGTGTTAGTGAAGAGGATTTGTTACTTCAGAAGCCGCTCCATGGCGAAGGGAATTTCGTCGGCTAAGTCATCGGCATTAAAGAAGGGGCCTTTTTTCCGATAAAGTTTGGAGGCGGCTTTTTTGGAAACAAAAAGAGCCGTCGCGGCCGCTTCAAGAGGAGGCTTTTGCCCGGCCAAAGCCGCCACCAAACCGGCCAAAATATCGCCCATACCGCCTTTTTCCAACCCCTTATTGCCCGGACCGACCAGAAAACAGGTCCGACCATCGGTTACCAGCGAATAATCTTCTTTAGTTAAAAGAATCGCCTGATGCTCTCGGGCGAGAAAAACCAGCGTTTTCTCTTTTTCTTCTACCGGCTTTTTCTCCAAATCCACCCCAAAAAGAAGGCGATATTCTTCAAAGTTGGGAGTTAAAATCGCCCCGGGAGAAATAAATTCTTTCTCCATTACCTGCAGTGAGCCGGCATCAATCACCCATTGCTTTTGGGGAAATTGGGACAAGAAATCCTCGGTAATCTTTTTGGTTAATCTTCCCGCCTCATCATCAAGCCGTTTTTTCTCATATTTTTTACTCTCTTTTTCTTTCTCAAAACGCATTAGCCCCGGCCCGATTAAAACAGCCGTTGATTTTTTAATATAATCGCCAATTTCCTCAAAGGGAACCCAAATAAAGGAAAAAAGCCGGCTTTTAATTTTAGCCGCCACCTCTCCCAAACTAGGTTCGGGAGAAGAAAAGAAGACCATTTTGTTTAAACGCGAGGCGATCTTTAACGATAAAAGAGGAGCGCCATGAAAAAGGCGGGAGCCGCCGATAATCGTAGTTTGGCTTTTTAAAAATTCCTGCCTTGAAAGAAAAGCGCGGGCTTGTTTTTCCCCAAATTCTTCAGCCATCAATTCTAGTATAACACCGAGAGAGTGAATAGTATTAAGTATGAAAGAACTCAAATCGCAAAACTCAAAACTCAAAACTACAACTCAAAACTCAAATCTGAAAAACAACTTTAAGCTTTAAAAAGTTTTAACATTTGCCATGTAGATTTGCCATTTAAGTTTTAAGTTTTGAGATTATCTTTCGTTTCTCGTTCGCGTTAATTCGCGTATTTCAACAAGATGCTAAAATAAAATTATGGCAAAGGAGAAGAAGCAGAATTGGCTCTCGTTATTACCGCACTATTGCCGCATTATTACCGAAAGGTTTATTAAAAAGCCTATTTTCCCAGCTATTTTGTTATTTAGCGTTTTTCTGGCCTCCTTTTTTCTTGCTCCCCAAGGCCGCTTTTGGGAGGCAAAAAGAAAAATTCTCCAAAATCCCCAAGACTTGTCGGCTCACTTGGTTTTACTTGACGAACTTATCTTGGCCAGCGAATTTGAAAAAGCAGAGACAGAAATTAGTTTTTTAGAAGCAAATTATTTTAAGCTGACTAACGAGGGAAAAGAGCAGTTTTGGCAAAAAAACCTTTTCTTTCACGAGCAAGACCCTGTTGGAAGAGAAGGATTAATTAAAAACTGGCAGCAATTTTTAGAAAAAAATCCGGATTATAAAATTGGCTGGCTGGTGCTGGCTTATTACCAACAAAAAGCGGGTCATGAAGATGGGGCGCAAACCGCTCTTAAGAAAGCTTATGAACTTGATCCCGGGCTTCCCCTTGATTATCCCTCCTTGTTCTCCTCCGCCACTTTTTGACCTCCCGCCGCTTTTTCTTCCCCTTCCGCTGAAGCCGGCGCTTCTTCGGCGCCTTTTTCTCCTTCCGCTACGGCGGCTTCTTCCGCCGCCGGCGCTACCTCTTCTTCTTTTGCCTTAGGATTAATAATCGCCACCACTTCTTCTTGAACTGTTTTAACCACCACTCCCTTCGGCACTTTAAGATCTGCCACTCGCACGGCCGCGTCTATCTTATCTAAAGAAGAGATGTCTGCTTCCAAATGATCCGGCAAATCGGTCGGCAACGCTTCCACCTCCACTTCGGCCAAGGGTTGAACCAAAACCCCCTCGTCCTGGACTACCGCCGGCGCCTCGCCCACCAAATGAATAGGCACTGCCACCGTTACTTTTTCTTCTAAATTAACCTGATGAAAATCAACATGGAGAAGCTGATCGCTGACCGGCTCAATCTGTACATTGCCCACTAAAACCGACCGCGTCTCCTTATCGTCAATTACCAAATCAATTAAACCTGTTTCGCCTGTTTTTTCAAAAACCTTTAAGAATTCTTTAAGATTAACCTGCAGGCTTTGCGACTTAATCTTCTTGCCAAAAAGATTGGCCGGCAAAATTCCCTCGCGGCGCAGCTTTTTAACTTTATGTCCCGTTAGCTCTCTTTTTTGGGCGGTTAATTTTTCCCTTTTTGCCATATCCTTAATTTTACCAAAAGCGGCCCAAAAAGCAATGGGAAAGTGTTAAAATAGCATCATTATCCAAAAATATGGCCGAAGAAAAAAATCTTTCCCCCCTTCTGGCGCGCCTAATTCAAGACTATTGGCAAGCGGTCGAAAAAAGCCGGCAAAAAAAACAAGAGGCCACAGTAAACGTTGATGAAATCGCTTCAAAGCTGGCTGTTTTTTACGAAAAGGTCCGCAAAGTGGTCGACTGGAAAGAAGAAAACCTGATTCGCCGCTCCGCTATTGAGCGTTATCTTCGCCGCCAGCTGGTTGGCGAAATTTCCCAGTTTTCTCTTAAAAAAAATATCAACAGCCAAGAGGTAGCGGAAACAATCGTCGCCGATTTGGTCCGGGGAGGCTATCTGAAAAATGGTCAGGTGCCGCAAAGTAAGGTAGGCGAGGTAAAAAATATCTTAGAGCGCTATCTTTTTCTCCTTAATCTTCTTTCCCGCCAAATCCCAGAAAAGGAAGTTAAAGAAAGAGTTAACCAGTCGGTTTGGCTTTTCTCCCAGGCGGCTTGCGAAATTGAAAAAACCCTCGATCCTGGCTTTCGTCAGGATCTCTTGATTAACTTTATGTTTGACTCTTTAAAAACGCGCCTTGCCTTGGACCCGCAATTAAAAATTGAACCTCAAGAGGCCGAGGTACAGCTTTATATTGCCGTCTGCCAAAGTCTTTTTAGCCTTGATGAGGCAGAAATTACCTCGCGACTACTTCCCCTTTATTACCCGCAATGGCAAACCCCCGACGAGAGCCTTAATATCCGCCAAATAAGGGAAGAAATTGCCCAAAAATTTAACCACCCCTTAGCCAGCCAATGGCAAAAAATTTGCCGTCAGGAAAAGGCGATTTTTTTAATTTTAAGCGATATTTTTAAGGAAAAAGAAAAAGAAGCGAAAAACTTTCAGGAATTCTGGGAGCAATTCGCGGTGCCGGATAATTTTCAAGCCGCCGTGGAAGAAGCGTATCAAAAGCGGTTTTCCACCCTTAAGTCGCGGCTTTTTAGAACCGCCATTTATTCCACCCTTTCCATTCTCATTGCCAGCCTTTTTTCGCTCTTAATTTTGGAGTTTCCGCTGGCAAAATTAATCTATGGCCAATTTTTACCATTAGCGATGATCATTGATATTCTTGTTCCCACTCTCTTGATGTTTCTTTTAGTAGCTTTGATCAGGCCGCCAAAAGAGGAAAATTATCAGCGATTAGAACAAAAAATTTTCCAATTAGCTTACGAAGAAGGAGGAGAAAGCTATTTTTTAAAACCAAGCAGGCCGCAAAGCCTTTTAAGCAAAAGCCTTTTTGCCTTTCTTTATCTTCTCGTTGCCACCTTGGGAATAGGCCTGATTGTCGGCATTTTTTATTTTGCCAACGTGCCACCCACCTCAATTATTTTAGACACCATTAATGTGGCGATGATTATTTTTGCCGCCCTTTCTATCCGCCAAAGCGCGAAGGAAATTGATGTTGACGAGAAAGAATCTTTTTTCGAGTTTTTTCTTGACACCCTTTTTGTGCCCGTGGGCCGCTTAGGCCAGTGGTTTTCCCAAAAGTGGCGGGAGTATAACGTGGCCAGTGTTTTTTTAAGTGTTTTAGTGGATCTGCCTTTTTCTTCGTTAGTTACCTTCGTGGAAGACTGGCGCGCTTTCCTACGGGAAAAGCAGGCGGGAATTCATTAAAATAAGGGAAAATACGGGAGAATACGGGAAAGATAAGGAAAAAATAAGAGAAAAATAAGTTTGAATAAACTATATCGTTAACCGTAACCCTTAAAAACTCACTAAACTTTTCTATGGATCTTAAAAAACTGCTTAAAAGCCTTGACTTTGAAAACACCGATTGGGAAAAATTTGCTTGGCAAGAATTGGACCTTGATTGGGAAAATTTTCTTTCCTGGGATCTGTCTTTTCTAACCTCTGACGAGATTGGCAAATTAAACAGCCTCCACGGTGCTTGGCTGATTTACGGGAAACCCTCCCGTAGCTCTCCCGTAGCTTCCCGTAATCTCCCGTTTGCTATCCCAAGCTTGGAAAAAATTGACTACCAGTCCCAAAACCCCCGCGGCTATCGCGCCTTGGCCCTTTGGCAAACCGCCAATCTCCTTTATGATTTTCTCAGACTTTTTACCCCCACCCTCCCCCCTTATGAACATCGCCTTAAAGCCCAAGCCGACGACGCCGGCCGCAGTATGGTCGCTAACATTGAGGAAGGTTACGCCCGCCCCACTACCTTAGAATACTTGGAGTTCTTGGGTTTTGCCTACGCTTCCTGGGCAGAAGCAGATGGCGACATAGAACGTCTCCATAGTTTAGGCTATTTAAAATCTGTTGCCGGCTCCGGCTTGGCATCCTTAGACATTCCCACACCGGCTCCAGACCGGCCCTATCCTCCCCTGGCTTCCCGTCAAAATCCGGGAAAATACGGGAGCTTAAGGGAAAAACTACGGGAATATACGGGAAAAAATATCAGGCCGGAGGAATTAACTTATGAGGCTTTCAAAGAACTTTCCAATAAAACCGGCTATCTTTTTAAAAAGACGGCGGAGGGATTGAGAGGAAAAATCATTAGGGACGAGAAAAGAGGGCTGGAGGAGAAAATGGAAATTATCTGGAGGAAATATTGGGGATAAATACGGGAAAGTTACGGCAGGGCCCCCCATTCGGTTTGGAAGAGAAGATCTTGATCAAGCACCTGAAGATAAGTAATTGTGCCTTTGCCCAAAAGCGGTTCTTTGGTGATTCTCTTACCCCGGTTGTTTTCCAAAATTATCGTTCCCAAAACCCAATCTTGGGGGTAAGAAATTAAAGTTACCTCCTCGCCAAATTTATTTCCCGGCTGTTTTTGCCACAAAAAGGCTAAACTCTTCTTTTCGCCTTGCCAAGAAGCAGGCAAACGATAAGTAATCTCCAAAGTGTAGCTTTCCTTTATGGGCACCTCTATTAATAGAGCTACCACCTTTTTCCCTTCTTCTTCCCCTTGGGAAAAATCATCTCTTCTTTGCCGTGTTCCCCCCGCTTTCTCCCCGAAAACACTTTCTATTTGCGCGTTTTGGGGCAAATAAAGGCGCAGATAGTTTTTGTACTTTCCCCCGGGCCAGGTATCGATTTGGGCGTTATTTTGATAGGTAATTTTCACCGTGTGGGCAAGACCATCTTGCGAACAATCCAAATGTTGGGCTATTTTTCTGGTGACAAAAAAGTCAGCCTTATTGGCGCCCACATTGGTGTCTACCACCAAAAGATAATCCGTCAAACAACCTTCTTTAAGACATTTTGCCTGTTTTAACGCCCCGTCAAAACCTAAATTAGCCGCCAACTCTTCCAATTCTTGATTGTTAAAATAAAGCAAAAAATCCCGCCCTGTTAACGATTCTAAAAACGCTTTCCCGAGGCTTAAAAAAGGAGCTTCTCCTTCTTTTATTTTTTCAAAAAGAGCAAAGGAAAGCGCCCCCAGAAAATCTTTTTTTTGCGTTGACCCCGGAAAAAAATTCACTTCACTATGGTATTCGGCCCGCTCGAAAAGATTCTCGGCGGTAATTTCCTCGTTATAATCCGGCAAATAGACCCCGCCGGTGGCTTCAAGCAGTCTTTTGGCCACCTCAAGATTAATTGCCCAAACGCCGTCCACTTTTTGCCCCATCTCTTTTTCTAAAAACCAAGCCGCCTGAACTGCCGTTTTGGGAAAAGAGGGTGACCAATTAGCATCGCGTAAATACCAACCATCTTCGCCTAAATATTTCCCAAGATCCGCCGGCGGCTCCACATGCCCCCGCAATTGGCCATCCGCCTCATAAACATCATAAACTTTAAAATCTGCTAATTTACCTTGGAAAAAATTAAGAAGAGCGTAAGAGCCGATAAAACCGCCCGTAGGTCGCAATTCCATATTATTTTGCAAAAGAACCAGAATCGTTTGCCGCTCCTGACTTAAGAATTTTTCTCCCAAAGGAAGAGCTTCAAGGGTGAGTTCCAAAAACGAAAGCGTTTCTTTGGCCTTCAAAGCAAGGGGCCGGTAGTCCTCCGGCAATTTCAGGCTTTCCGCCGTTGCCAAAGCCGCTGCCAGATCAAAGTAAGCCTGTTCAAGCGGAAGCTTAAAAGCAGAAAATGAAGGTGGGCCGCTTGCCTGACGATTATTTTCTAAAATTATTTCCAGTTGACTTTCTGCCTGGCTGATAACCTTTTCCAGATTTTGGGAAGAAGAAGCCAAATCAACTCCCAGCTTTAAATACTTTTCTAACGACGCCTCGCCTTCGGACCCCAAAATTAGCTTAAAAATCGGCGCTGTTTTTTGGGCAAACCGCTGGCAAAATAAAAGATGGCTCTTGGCGGCCATGGCTTTTTGGCCGGCGGCGGCAAAGTCAGCCGCGCCCACAGCCTGATAGGCTTGTTTTAAAGAATCTATCCCTATTTTTGCCCGACCTAAAAAAACTAAAAAAGGCAGGATTAACAAAAATAAAAAAACAACCAAGGCAATAAGCGGCCCCTCTTTTTTTCTTCCGTTTTTGGGAGAAGAGGGAATGGGTTCTGCCTCCTGGTTTTCAAGAATTTTAATCTCTTCCCCAAGGTGAGGAATGATGATTTCCTCTTCCTCGTAAGCGCTTAAATCCGTTAAATCAAAAAAAGGGGGAGGGGGGCTACTTTTATTGGGTAAGGGCTGGCTTTCTTCTGGACTTATTTTTTCTTCAGAGACCGCGGCCACTTCTTCATTATCTTTGCTTTTAACTTTCGCTTGAAAATTAACCTCTCTTTCCTCCTCTCTCTTTTCCAAAAAATCCAAAGGGAGCGCCTCAACAAGAGGAATCTCTTTCTCGGCTGCTTCTTCTTTCTGATTTAATATCGCCTTAATATCCGAACGATTGAACCAGGAAATTGTTTTTTCCACCCCTTCCTCAAGGGAAATTAACGGCCGCCAGCTTAAATCCTCGGCCGTCTTGGCCGCCCGACCTAAATAACCAAGCTCCTCGACTTCCAAATCAGCAGAAAAACTGATCTTCAAATCCGGCCAAAAATCCTGCCAAATCTTGGCAAAAGAAAAAGCGGTGATTTCCTGACCGGCAAAGTAAAAAACCCCTCCCTCGGTTTGGGGCATAAACATAGCGCTTTTCAAGCCCGCGATTAAATCGGCGATAAAAAGCGGGTAAAGAGGGAAGGACCCATCTTCGGGAAGAGAAATTTTTCTCTCAAAATAAGCTTCGTGAATTAATTCTCCTAAAAAATCTTCCCGGGAAAAGTCAAAGCGAGGTCCAAAAACTTGCCGCGAAAAAACCAGACGAAGGTTTAAATTTTCCTGAAGAGCTTTTCTTAATAAAAGCGTTTGTTCCTCTTTTGGAGAAAAAACCAGCCACCGGCGCGCCTCCTGTTTAAAAAGCCAATCCTGATAAGAAGAATCAAGAATAAAACCATAATCAACTTGGGCAAGAGGAGAAAAATCGGTCGGAGAAACAAAACGGAACGTTTCCTGACCCAAAAGATGACTTACATTATTCTCTTTAAGACCATCTTTCTCGTCTACCACCACCACAAAACAGCGCTGCGAACAGAGGCTGTCGGCCAAATGGGAGCCAATAAAACCCGCCCCGCCAAAAACTAGGGCCACCGGAGAGTTAATTTCCTCAGGAAGAATTTTCATTAACTACCATTATAACCAACTCCTAACGCCAAAACCATCTTTTTAAACATTTTGATCCAAGGTTTGGTTGACTAATAAATCAGCGGCTTTATTTTTGAAACGGGGGATATAAAAATAAGAAACAGGCACGTCCAGCGCTTTCTCTTTTTGTTTAATCGCCAAAACCAGCGGCAATAAATTTCTGGCTTTAATCTTAAATTGCCCGTTAAGCTGGGAAACAACCAGCTTGGAGTCAAGAAAAAATTCAACTTTTCCCGCTTCTTTTGCTTTTTCCTGATAAGAAAGGAGCCAATCAAAAGCTTTCAAGACCGCCTGATATTCGGCCACATTATTGGTGGCCCGGCCTAAATAGCGTCCTTCTTGGGCCAAAATTTCCTCCCCCTGATAGACAACAAAAGCGGCGGCGGCTGGCCCGGGATTACCCCTTGCTCCGCCGTCGGTAAAGATTTTTAAGGTCATAATTTATGAATATAAAGATACACGAAACATGATATAGGAAACAGGAAATAAAAACAAAATTAAAATTCAAAAGTCAAAAGTTAAAATTACAAGTTAAAATTCAAAAGTAGAACAAAAAACTTTTAACTTTTGACTTGCACTTTTGACTTTTGCATTTTGAATTTTGAATTATTTTTCTTGTTTCTCGTTCGTGTCTTCAGCGCTTTTTTCCCCACCCAGTATCCTCCTCCCAAAATCAACATCAAAAGTTCCGTCCCCAAGGTAATTATCGCCGCCCCCCAACCGCCAAGACGGGGGACCAAAAACCAATTGCCCCCTAAATTAAAAGCCAAGGCCAAAAGAGAAAAAAAGAGAAGCTTTTTTTGCTCTCCCCGCGCCAGAAAAAGATAGCCAAACAAATGATTTAAAAAAGCCGCCACCAAAGCCACCGCAAGAAGGCGCAAAATCGCCACCGAGGGCAAAAAAGCCTCGCCGCCTAAGATTTTAACTAAAAAAGGAGCAAAAAGAAAGGTGAAAACCCCCACGCCCAAACCAGCGGCAAGAAGAATTTTTCCGCTTTTCTTGACAATAGTTTTTGTCTTCTTACCTGAAGCGCCGGCCAAAATCGGAAAAAGGCTGTTCATAAAAAAAGCGGCTAAAAGCACTAAATTGGCATAAACTTTATAAGCCAAGCCGTAATAAGCCACCGCCGCGCTTCCCAAAAAAGTTTTTAGGAAAAAATTATCAATCCCCTCGTCATAGGTGGCAAAAACCAACTGTCTTAAGCCTAAGGGCAAGGCTTCTTTAAAAAGAAGCTTGACTGATTTTTTGTTCACCCAAGAGAAGCCAAACTCTTTGTTTTTTAAAACCAAAAAAAGTGCTCCCAAACCGCTGACCGCCCCGGAAAGAACCCAAAAAACCAAAAGAAGTTGAAGATCGTTTTTACCAAAAATAAAAAGAGCCGAGCTTAAGATTAAAAAAATTAAGGAAGCCGCAACCTCAAAAAAAACTTTTTTTTCAAAACGAAGATCGGCCATAAAAAGAATATCCGCCGCCGTTCGAACGCTTAAAAAGAAAAGCGCCAGCGAGGCAATTAAAGCCGCCGGTCTTAAACCGGCAAATTGGGGCAAAAAAAAGGCGGCCAAATTGAGAACCAAAAAAGAAAGCAGTGAAAGACCTGTTTTTAAAACCAAAGCGGCGGAGAAAATTTCCCGGCGGCGTTTTTTTTCTTGAGAAATCATTCTGACCGCCGTGGCGCCCGTGCCAAAATCAGCTAAGTTAAAAAAAAGCAAAACTGTGGTGGTTAAAAAAAGATAATCGCCATAACGGGCGGTGCCCAAAAGCCGCGTCAGAAGAAAAACTATTAAAAAAGAGCAAACCAGCATCATCCCCCGCCCCAAAATCTGCCAAAGAGTGTTTTTAAAAGCAAGGCGAAAAGTAGAAAAAGGCATCTGTTTCATAATGACAAGTTCGTCCTAATTTATCACCCAATTTTATACCAAAACAAGAGGAATAATAATACCTAAAAATAAAAAGTCAAAAGTCAAAATGCAAAAGTCAAAATGAAAGAGAAAAAAATTAAAAATCAGTAACCCGTAATAGGTAATAAAAAAGTGCAAAGAGCCCCGCCACAGCGGGCCGCCCACCCCAGACGGGATTCAAAATCAGTTAGATCCTGACTTTCGTCAGAGCCTGTCCTGAATTTAATTCAGGAATGACAGTTGCGATTAGCGTCATTCTGAACTTGATTCAGAATCAGTTAGATCCTGTCCACCAGCCGGCGGATAAAATTTAAAAGTAAAACGAAAACTTTTAACTTTTGACTTGCACTTTTGAATTTTGAATTTTAAATTTTAAATTTTTAATCCGGTGTTTGAATTCAAGCAAAGATATTACTAAAAAACATAATTACACAATATTATATTACTACTCTAAAATCCCGTTTTTCTCTGTGTTAATAAACCCTAAGACCACCGCGAACAAAAGAAAGTTTTGCGGCAAGGTGAGCCAGTAATGATCGAAAAGCCCCAAAAATAATATTAACAGGTAGGGGCGTATTGCATACGCCCTATAATGTAGGGGCACATTGCCGGCGCGCCAAAATATCTTCACCGCCATGGTTATAAAAACCAACAAACCAATGAAGCCCGTTTCGGAGGCGATTAATAAATAAATGTTGTGGACCGGCTGGAGCAAATTGACATCTTGGCGTAGAAAAGGGAGCGTTTCCGCCTGGGCGGGGATAAAATTGCCCAAGCCCACGCCCAAAAGAGGCCGTTTTTTAATTAAAACTAAGGCGTTTTGGGCCAAAACTAATCGCTCGTTCAATGATTTTTGTTCTACCAAACCTGCCTTAACAGAGAAGAGTATCGCTATTATATATAATAGGAGCATCGCCCCTACCCCTATTTTAGGCAAAAGACCGGATTTTTGCCGCCATTTTTGCCATAAAAAAATTATTAGCGCCAACCCCGCCCCTAAATAAGCGGCAAAAGAAAAAGTTAAAAAGAGGGTCAGGCTAAGAAAGAAAAAAACCAAATTAAAAAAAATCTTATTTTTAAAACTTTCCCTTGCCCCCCACAAAAGAAGAAGCGAAACCAGCAAAAAGCCGGCCAGGGAATTGGGATGAGAAAAAGTGGCGTAAGGCCGCAAAAGCAAATGATCACCTATCTGCGCCAGGGCGATTCCGGGAGTGGCCAAATTAAAAGAGCGCTCGCCTAACCACCAAAAAATTCCCCCCAAGGAGCCACCCTTAAACACCTGCCCCCAAGCCAAAAAAGAGCTGACTAAATTTCCCAAAAGCAAGGCTTGAGGCCAAAGAGAAAACTGAAAGCGTTTTAGAAAAAAAACTAAAAAGGAAAATTCGCCCAGTCTTAGAAAGCGATAAAAAGAAACTAAGGGACGAGAAGAAAAAATTATATTTAAAACCAAGAAGGCCAAAACCAACCCTAAGTTTAAAATTTTTGTTTTATTTTTCCACTCTTTCTTGAGCCATTTTTTCAAAAGAGGCCAAGAAAAAAGAACCAGCGCCAAAATTAAAAGATCGGTTAAATAAATTGTCGGTGAGAGGAAATCAAGCCTTAACCCCCAAACATAAGCTTCCTCGGGCCAAAAATGATATCCTAATTGGGTAGGCAAAAAAAGAAAGAAGCTCCAAAGCAAAAACTCCCTTATCTTTTTAACCTCCATAGCCCCATTTTACGCTATTCTTCCCCTTGCCGCCGGCGCACCACGAGATAGCGATCGCGGCCTTCCCCTTCGGAAAGAGTTTCCATCTCCGGCTTATCCTTAAAATAAAGATGAATTACCCGCCGTTCAAAGGAAGAAAGACCGGGAAAAGTCACCGGTTCGCCGGTGGCGGCCACTTTCTCCAAAGCCTCTTGGGCCATTTTTTCAAGCTGTTCTTCTCTTTTCTGCCGATAGCCATCGATATCAACTAAGACCCGTTGCCATTCCCCTAAAGCGTTGGCCGTCATTAAGTTTAAAATTGTCTGCAAGGCTTCCAAGTTACGGCCAAAACGCCCCACCAGCAAAGCATTGTCCTCTGGCGAGGAAAGAGAAATTTTAAACATTTTATTCTTTTCGTCTTCTTCAACGGTCACTTTTGCCTCAACTCCCATTTTTCCTAATAATTCTTCGGTTAACTGCTGAATTTTTTCGACTGGTTTTTTTTCTTTATCAGCCATTGCTTTCCTTCACCTCCCTTCGCCTTACCTTCGTTACCGCCAATTGCTGTAAAAAAGAAAATAAAGACGTTATCCACCAGTAAAGGGTCACTCCAGCGGGCAGAGTGTAGCCAATAAGAAGGGTCATTACCGGCATCATATAAACCATCTGCTTCTGCATCATCACCATCATATCATCGCTTTTGGCGACCGTTTTTTGGGCCACCTTCTGGGAAGAAGAAACAGCGGGCATCGTCAGGCGGGTGGTTAAGAACTGAAAAAGGGCGGAAAGAATTAAAAATAATCCGGGGATAAAACCGGCGATAACATCCGGTTTGCCTAAATCAAGGTAGGCAAATTTGAGGTTAATTCCCTCGGCAGGCAAAGAAACGCCGGGATAAAGAAGCCGACTCAAATTTTCTCCTCCATTAACTCCTAAAGCCTGAATAAAAACTTGATAAAGAGCAATTAAAATCACAAACTGCAAAAGAGTGGGCAGACAGCCGGCGGCCGGATTTACTCCCTCCCGTCGGTAAAGCTCCATTTGCGCTTGGGCTAATTTTTGCTTATCTTTAGCATACTTTTTTTGTAAAGCCTGAAGCTCGGGACCTAAGTCCTTTATTTTTTGCGCCGAGCGAAGAGAGGGCAGAGAAAGAGGCAAAAGCAAAAGCCGGATAAGAACCGTTAGGGCGATAATCGCTCCCCCCAAAGATCCTAACCAACCGGTTAAAATCACCAAAGCGTTGACTAAAGGTTGAACTAAAATTGCTTGAAACATTTTAAGGATGACAACGCAAAATTCTTTTAAAACCTAAAAAAGAGCCTTTCAAAACACCATACCGGTTAATCGCTTGGGCGGTATAAACCGAACAGGAAGGATTAAAACGACAGTTATCTCCCAAAAGAGGGGAGAAAAAAAGCTGGTATCCTTTAATAAGCGCAAGAACAATTGCTTTAATCATTTTTTCAGAAGACCAATTGATGTTAAAGCTTTTTCCACCTCGGTAAAAATTTCTTCTTTGTTTAAGCTTAAAGCCTGATCTTTGACAAAAAAAATCACCTCGTAGCCCGGTTGACAGCGATCAAGAAGTTCGCGGACACTGCCGGAAAAAAGCCGCCGCGTCCGGTTGCGCGCAGTGGCCTGTTTACTTACCTTTTTGGAAATTACAAAAGCAAAAGAAGATGGTTTTTCGGGATTAACCCGACGGTAGCGTAAAGAAAAAGGAGTTGCCTGATAAAAATCGCCCTTTTTCTTTGTCTCTTCTATTTGGCTTTTCCCCAGCTTTCTCTTTTTAGTTAAATTCATACCACAGTTAGCTTCTTGCGACCCTTTAGGCGGCGGCGTTTTAAAACACTCCGACCGGTTTGGGTTTTCATCCGCGCCCGAAAGCCATGGGTGCGCGCTCTTTTTCTCTTCTTTGGTTGGTAAGTTCTTTTGGTAGCCATAAACTTCTTCTAACGGCTTTTATTATAACATGAAAAAACTGTTAAACTGTTAAATTGTTTCATTGTTACGGGCGTATTGCAATACGCCCCTACATTTTGTTCGCTCATTCGTGTTAATTCGTTTTCTATTCGCGTCAATTCGCGTCTTTTATTCAGGCTTCCAATTCCGCCGCCCTTTTTCTTCCCCCCATTAGTTTTACTAAAATCATTCCTGCCAAAAAGCCGCCTAAATGGGCAAAATAAGCCACCCCGCCTTCTTCCACCATGCCCAAGCTTCCCACGCCGGTCAAAAGTTGAGCCAAAAACCAGTAGAAAAGCATTGTCCAGGCCGGCAGGGTAGTTTGCTCATACCACCAGCCGAAAGAAAAAAGAATATCAATGCGATGTTTTGGGTATAAAAGCAGGTAGCCGCCCATCACCCCGGCAATCGCTCCGGAAGCGCCTACCTGAGGGATAGCGCTTGTCGGGTCAACAAAAATTTGGGCAAAATCAGCCGCCAAACCGCAGGCAAGATAAAAAAGAAGATAACGAAAATGGCCAAAATAATCTTCAAGATTATCGCCAAAAATATGCAAAAAAAGCATGTTGCCTAAAAGATGGCCCAAGCCAGCATGCAAAAACATCGAGGTAAAAAAACTTAAAAGATTCTCACCCTGAAGAACTAAGGCTGGGGTAAGGGCAAAACGGTCAAAAAAATCCTCCAAGACCGGCAGAGGGAGAGTATAGGTATAAATACAGATGGCCACATTCACCATTATCAAAAGATAATTGATAAAGGGAAAACGGCGGGTGGGATTATGGTCGCGAAGAGGGATCATAGAATTAAATTGTTAAAAACACGGATGAACACGAATGGGAAACGAATAAGCACGAATTGTAGGGGAGGGTTTTCCCGCCCAACCTTGCCCTTTTTCTCATTTTTTTCTAAAATAAAAACAGTTATCGTTTAATTTTATCATGAAAGAGGCTCTTCTTTGGGAAGAAAAACCCCACCAAGCGGTTCGCTGTCTTGCCTGTCACCATTTTTGCCAAATTGCCCCGGGCCAAACCGGTGTTTGCGGGGTGCGGCAAAACCAAAATGGTCGGCTTTATTCTTTGGTTTATGGCCAGGCGGCCGCCATAGGTATTGATCCGGTGGAAAAAAAGCCTCTTTTCCATTTCCTGCCGGGCAGCTTGGCTTTCTCCTTCGGCACCCTCGGCTGTAATTTTTCCTGTCTTAACTGCCAAAACTGGGAAATTTCCCAACTTGCTAACCAAAAGAGGAGGGTGGAAAATTATCCCCGCCTTTTTTGGGGAGAAAAGCTAAGGCCGCCGCAAATTGTCAACCTTGCCCGCCAAAATCAGTGCCTCTCTATCGCCTACACCTATAACGAACCGACCGTCTTTTTGGAATACGCCTTGGCAACGATGAAGCTGGCCCGCCGGGCCGGCTTAAAAAACATCTGGGTTTCCAATGGCTTTATGTCCTCAAAAACATTAGATTTAATCCTGCCTTATTTGGACGCGGCTAATATTGATATTAAATCAATCAAGGAACAGTTTTATCAAAAAGTCTGCGGCGCCAAGCTGGCACCGGTTTTGGAAAACTGCCAAAGGCTGGTTAAAGAAGAAGTTTGGCTGGAGGTAACCACCCTAGTTATTCCCACCCTCAACGATAAGATTGCTGTCTTAAATAATATTGCCGGCTTTATTAAGGAAAAATTAGGCGACGCTGTTCCTTGGCATTTAAGCGCCTTCTCGCCCGCGATTTCCTGGAAACTAAAAGACCTACCCGCCACCCCGCCGACGACAATTAAAAAAGCCCGTCAGGAAGCTTTAAAAAAGGGCCTAAAATATGTTTACGCCGGCAACTTAGGACCATCTTCCGGCGACGATACCCTTTGCCCCGCCTGCGACCAGTTGGTGGTTAAACGCCGCGGCTACGAAATTACCCGCTTTGACCAAAACGGCCACTGCCCCAAATGCGGCCAAAAAATTGAAGGATGGTGGAGTTTCAAATGATGCTTTAGGAAAAAGTTGCTCTTTTTCTTCACTTAGGGCTTCTTACTAAAAATCTTAAACCGCTAAGATCGTGCAATTCTGGTAAAATCGACGAGCAACAATGATATGATATGATATAATGTTGCCTGACCGTTTAAGCTAACACATTTTTTGACCATGCCCGATAACTCTAAAAAACAAATCGAGATAGAATTAAGGTCTCTTTTGGACAAGAGAAAATATGTTGCCCTCAAAAAATTTTTAGATACTAACGCAAAAAGTTTAGGTAAAGATGATAAGGATGTCTATTTCTTCCTTCTGCCCGATAGAATCGTCAAGGCGGTTAAAAATATTTCTCAAAAAACAGCCAAAATCGTTATTAAACTTAATCGCCTGGGGAGAGGAAGGAGTGACTTTGAGGAGATAGAGATCCCTATTTCGCCTCTTGATTTTGATAAGGCAGTCAAGCTTTTCTCCTCTCTTCGTTTTGATCAAATTCAAAACTCCTATCAAACAAGACAAAATTATCTTTACGAAGGGGTTGAGATTGCCTTAAAACATACCGATTCGTGGGGCTACCACATGGAGCTTGAAGTTATTATTGATGATCTTTCAAAAAAAAATGAAGCGGAGAGAAAAATATATCAAGTCGCCAATAAGTTGGGAGTAAAAATTATGACGGAAGAGGAAATCACCGAATTTGCCCAAAAAATTGACGCGCAATATAAAAAAGGTATTTATAAAAAATCAAAATGAGCTTAATATCTTTGGCAGAAAAAAATAATTTGCCCTCACTTCAATTAATGGACAAAGAAACTCTTGGCTGGATAAAAAGCAACAAGCCGAACTTTAGTTCCGGGCTGGCAATTAATAAATATTCCCGTGCTATCAAAACCGACCTTCTTCGTTTTTCGCCTCCTGATTCCTGGTTCCAAGAAAAAAATCATATCAGTTCACTTCACGGCGTACGCCACATTCTTCGGGTTATAGCTAACGCTTCTTACCTTGCTCAAGAAAATAAAGTAAGCAGCCATTTAATAAACAAGCTGCTTGTTGCCGCTTCCTTACATGATTTAAGGCGAAAAAATGATAAAGGTGATCCGGGCCATGGCCAAAGGGCGGTTGAATGGCTAAGTATTAACAAAAGTAAAGTCTGCAAACAATTTCATCTAAATTTTGACGAAAAAGATTTTATAGATATCAAAAGCGCTATCTTACTTCATGAAGCCCCCTATGATCAATTTGATAAGAAATTCGCGTATACCTATGACGCTAAAAAGGGTGATGTGCCAAGACATTGTATCCACTCCAAGGGCCTAGTTTTACCGAGACATCATCAAGGATAATCGGTTGTACATAACGTATGTTATCATCAATCTCTGGTAATTGCATTTTCAGATATTGGTAGGGTATTTGATAGTCTAAGGATGAGTGTTCCCGGACATTGTTGTAGTAATAAATGTAACCCAGGGCCTCATTCAAGAGATCTTTTTTGCTCTTAATCTGTAGGACCCTGGGAATGTAGAACTCTTCGTCATCGGTTCTATGGCTTCTTTCCAAATGAGCATTCTCCTCAGGATGACCTTTGTGGTTCTGGATTAATCTACAGCCAAAACCCCTGATCAGTTTTCTTAACTCTTTGACCTTCAACCAGGATCTACCCCCAAATTCCTCACCATTATCAACAGTAAAGGCAATCTCTGATTTAACCCCATGAGACCTTAACCAGGAAATAGTCCAAAGGTAAAAACACAAACCATTAGTCCAAGATTTTTCCTTGGAATAAGCAATTAGTTTAAACCTAGAGTTAACATCCAGGGCTCCCCATTGATAGTTGGGAATATCATATTGGTTAAGATGAATAATTTGCTTTTTAGTCAGGGCTTTCTGATCCCTAATGAATTTGATATCCATTTGGACAATCTCAAAAGGTTTGGCTGAATACCAGTCAACAAACTCCCTTGGTTGTTTTCTTCTCTTGTTTGATTTTAGTTTGTAAGTAAGCCTGTCTTTATTCCTCCTTAGAATGTGCCTGATTGTTCCTGGAGGAACAAGAATCCCTTCATGTTTCTCAAGGTAGCGTGATAATCTTTTTGGCCCCAGGTGGGTTTTGTTCTTGGCCTTAATGACTTTACCTTCTGTCTTGGCTGGTGTCTTGTTGGGCTGGTGTTTTGGTATCTTGGGTCTGTCTTTAAGATTGCCCTCTTTGCTTTTTGCCAAGATGTCATAAACCACTGTCCTGTTGACCCTAAAAACCCTGGCGGTATCAGCAATGTTGTGGCCATTAGTCTTTAGATACTCAATCACTGTTTGTCTGGCTGCTTCTGGATTAATCTTTCTTAATTCCTTGTAGTCTATCCGGATTCCATGGATTCCAGGACTCATGCTTTTTCACCCCCTTTACTACACTCTCAAAATTAACACCCACCAATTTTAACACTCTTCTTACATATTCCTCATACCCAAACCTCATGAAGTGTATAGCATGTCCTGGACACCGCACAAAAGATTATTGACTTATTAAAATCCGCCGATGCTTTAGATAGATACAGGCTACCCAAGATAAAATGGTGGATTAACGATAAGTATTTAGCTTTATCCCCGTCTGACGACGCAAAGAAATTTGCTTATGAGTTGGTCTTAGAAAGTGAAAGTAATTTTTTAAAAACAAAAAAGAATCTCCCGTCAGTTTTGTCGGCTCTTAATTTACTAGAAAAAAAATATGGATCAAAGCAATAACCTTATTTCGCAATGGGCAGATGCACATGTTTTTTATAACATGTATTTACATAAACCTGCAAAAAACGCTCCTGAAATTGAGAAAGAGGAATTTTTGTGGAGGGAAAAACTAATTTCCGAATCACCAAACGAGCAGTTAATAACCCAAAATTCTTTTTTTGAAACACTAAAAAAATCAAGCAAAATCTATTTGGCCCATATAACTTACAACCTAGACAAAATACTGGCTAACAAAAGAATTTTCCCAAGCGGCGGCTGTTTAACAGGCAGTATTTACTGTGTCCCTGTTGTCCCGGAAAACAGAAAATTAAGAGTTCATAATTTAGGCGTCTACCTTTCAGAAGTAGAAGCGCCCATGATGGCGCAAAAGATAAACAGTAAAAAGCAACCTGATGTTTTGCTTTTTGAAATTAAAAACAGCAAAAACAATCACCATAACCTTATCGGCATTGATTATTTGCGCATGGGAGAAATACACTATTCTATTTACAAACAGCTGGAATATCTTCTTTCATACAAAGAGCGCTCTAATCTTTACACCATTGTTATCTCAAGAGTCAAACAATCACTGGATTATTTAAGCCTCTGTACGCAAACAGCAAGCCCTTTTGATAGTCTTGATGTTGATTATTTTCTAAATTGCTTTATTAATACGATTTCGTCGTTACCCATCTTGGGCTATTTATATTTTGAAGTAATCTCGGAATATTTAATGTTGTTCCAAGACAACAATGAGGCAAAAAAATATTTTGAAAGAGGAGAACTTTATAACCCTACTTATAAAAACTTAATGTACGCCCTTCATCCTAAACTTAAGCAAAATTTTAAGTTAAACAGTTTTCAGCCTTCTATCAAAGGCTTAATCATCTATTTAGAGCAAAGTAAAATCTTTACTAATTTTGATTCTAAACATTTTAAAGATTGGTTATGCAGGCGCTTAATATATCTTACTAATGCGCGCTTAATTGATGGATCCGGGGGCGAGACAGACTGGCGCCGAATCTGTTGGGATTTTGATAATTTAGCCAAATATGTAAAGCCGTTGCTAGGTCATTTAATTCACCGGGAGCTTAGAAATTTTGGGCGTTACCCCAGCTTTTACTTCTACTTTGACCAAACTAAAGCCCTACAGGTTTGGAATTATTGGAATCATATGGATATTGAAATTCCATTTAATGGTGTAATTCCCAAGGGCGAAGTGGGCATTAATCCTGCGTTCCCAAACTTAACATACAAGGTTTTTAAGTGTAAATATTATGCGGAGAATTCCGGATTTAGATATCTGGAGCCAGTAAAAGAACTAAAAATAGACATCGAGACAAAACTCATTAATCTTCGCTATTCCGGCATGCATTCTAAGCAGAAACAAATAAAAAGGAGCTAAATCATGAATAATAAAGAAGGAAGGGTCTATCTGGTTGGGGGAGTAAACGGAGTAGGCAAATCAAGCCTACTACAAGAAATATCTGCCAACTATCCAGAATTTGAAGTATTTAAAGGTTCGGCAAAGTTTATGGAATGGCTAGGGTTACCCCCGGGTGATTATAAAGCTCTCCAAGAGTTGCCGGATGATTACAAAAATCTTGAAGTTTGTAAAATGATGATGCAAATTTTTAAAAGTAAGCCTCGCCCGGGAAAGACACTCCTAATTGACGCCCATTATTTTAATTACAAACAAGGGGCTCTTATTGACGCCACCGGCGAGTGGGTTTCTTTTTTGGACGCTCTATTTGTTGTTTTAGCCCCCCCGGAAACAATTCTCCAAAGATTAGAACTTGACCAAACAACAAAAGATCGAGCAAGAGACATCCTCCCTCCTAACGCAGATTACAATAAAAAAATCGAAATGTTATATGGTTTTATTCAGGCGACAATTAATAAGGCGCAAGAGTTATCCCAAAAATACAAGATCCCTTATTTTTTAATTAATAACGGTTCTGAAGGATTCGGTCATGCGGTAGAAGAATTCTTGGGATATCATGCCGTTATCAATTCTAATATAAGTTCAAAAATAAATGACCAAAAATAATATCAAAGACATCCAAAAGCTAGAATCAATTGCCATTAACCTGCTCAACAGTGGTAATGTCACTCACGGCTTAGGTCGATCCCTGCGTGGTTTGCTTGGGGAAATTGCTGTTTATAAAAATCACATTAATAGTCTTCCTCGGCTTAAATCTTACTTAAACACGCAAAGCTATAAAAATGTCCAAGTTGGAGGGGGAAAACATTTCTTAAAAGGTTTTATAAATATCGATATCGTCCCCCCAGCAGATATTATTTTTGATGTAAGAGAAGGATTGCCTTTGAAAACAAATTCTACTGATTTTATTTTTTCTGAACACTTCCTCGAACATATAGATTACCCTCTATCGGTAAATAAGTTCATTAGTGAATGCTACAGAATATTAAAAAAAGAAGGAAAACTTGTTATCGGCGTTCCAGACAGCCAGTTAATAATCTCGGCATATGTGAAAAAAGATAAAAAGCTATGGGAACAAATGATTAAAAAGTGGTATTCAAACAGAAATTGCTTAGAACACTTTAATACTTATATCGACTTGGTAAATTACCATTTTAGAGATCAGGACGATGATTTTAAATATCACCCCCATTTTTGGGCTTATGATTTTGAGAAATTGAAATCTCTCCTCACAGGCGTTGGCTTTATTAAGGTTAAAAAATGGAAATTTAATAAAGCCATCGCCAACCCCAAAAGAAAATGGGGAAGCCTCTATGTTGAAGCATTAAAATAAAAAATGAAAGAAAGACAAAAAATATTTGAAGCAACGCAAATCGCCATAAAAGAACGCCTTGAGAAAACTGAAGATCAGTTGCAAGGCAATACTTTTAATATGAGGAATCTTGATATGGACGGCGACATGATGGATGATCCTCTGCTACACAGGTTAATGGCAGAACGAATACGATTAGAAGATGAGATAAGCGAACTTAAAGGATATTTGGGAAATGAGACAGAGGTCTTGCGTCACCCAGAGCAAAATGGTTCTATCTCACTTGGGCACTTAGTGCATGTAAAAATAAGATATCCAAATGGGGAAATGGAAGAAACGAGAGTTTCTCTCGGAAGTGCACTTGATAAAAGATATTTATGGCAAGATGAAGAAAACAACAACCCAAAACATATCTTAATCTCGCAAGATAGCCCACTTGCTCAAGCATTAATCGGAAGAAAAATTGGCGATACTGTTCTATACCAAGCCCCTGAAGGACAAGGAGAAATCATAATTTTAGAAGTAGAAGATTCTCCGTTTCTTAAGAAATAAAATTTGAAAGACCAAGAAGGGAACCGCTATAAGCGTCAAATACAACAACGGTTGTTCTCTTTGTTTAGGTAATTACGGCAAGGGGCCTCAAACATGTTTACGCCGGTAACTTGGGACCATTTTCCGGCGACGATACCCTTTGCCCCACCTGCGGTCAATTGGTGGTTAAACGCCGCGGCTACGAAATTACCCGCTTTGACCAAAACGGCCACTGCCCCAAATGCGGCCAAAAAATCGCCGGTTGGTGGGGAAAAACGCCTTAGAGGTGAGTTTCCCGCCACGAGAGGACTATTTACGCCTCGGCTAAAAGCCAAAAGCAGCGTTTGCAATTAGTTCCTAATCCCCCTCTTTCAAAATCGCTAAAATTTGCTCGCCAATAGCGGCGTTAAAGCCGGAAAAAGCCTTATCGCCGATAAAGATAATCGGGTAATAACCAAAAGAAGAAGAAACGCCTTCGCTTTTATTACCAACGGCCTGTTTTTTCTCTTCCAGCTTCTGGGCAAAATCGGCTTCTTCTGTTAAATACTCCTCGCAGGGAATATTTTTGTCCTTGAAAAATTCTTTGGCCTCAAGGCACATTGGGCCAGTATCGTTATGAAACATTAAAATTTTTTCCGTTTCTTGGACTTCTTCTTTTTTCGGTACAGGTGTTTCTTCTGGCTCCTCGCCCGCTGTTGGCCAATATTTTCCCACCTCGTCGACGGCGCAAGGGTTGGCAATATTTTCCTCCTCCTCATAAGCAGTCAGCGGCCTGATTTTCTCCGGCGTATAGGGAGCGGTGCGGTTTTGGGGAATTTGCCAGCCGGGTAAAACTACCACCTCATTCTGGGCCAGCTCATCAATCGTTACCCACTCCACTTCTTCATCGTCAAAAAAACTCATCCACATTTGATACCACGGCTTTTTAAGACCGCCAATATAGGTATGGGAAACCGGAGTAATCTGGCTCTGCCGAAGGGCCGCCTTAAGCTCCGCCAGCATATCATCCGGCGTTCCTCCCCGCTCGTAGTAACTATAATCGCAAAGACTGCCATATTTAAACTTAATGGAGGGAATGTTGGAAACGGAAACCACTTTGACATCGGGATACTCCTCGGCCTGATAAATAGTAGCTTTGGTGTCGGTGGTGCCCCGAGCAAAAAGATAAGGAATACCCAATTCTTGAGCCACCTCGATTGTGGTTAAATCAGTGCCCATATAACGAGCCGAGATAATCCGTAAGGGCTGGCCGGTGCAGGCCTCAATGCGTTCTTTCAAGTTAACAATCGCTTTTTTTTGCTCTTCATAGGGTTTATCCCAAAAAGGGGCTTCCAAGCTTGAACCGGCAATTTCTAAATTATAGGGGAGTAACTTTTTAACATCTTCGCAATTTTTTTCAATAAAATCCGCCCCCACCATTAGATAACCATGAATTCCCCGCCGGTAAAGCTCATTAACAAAATTAGCCAAACCAACGGTGTCTTTTTGTTCAATTAAAATCATTAGCCCTTTCGGGGGAGAATAAAGCCGCGTCGATGGCGCTGCCTGATAAGCTTTTGTTTCATAAAGCTCATCTTGACAAAACGCCAAATCTTTTTTTAAAGAAGCCAAAGCGGAGGAAGAAAAAAGGCCGGTGATTAAAAAGATCACCAAAAGACAAAGAAGGATAATTTCTTTTTGCGCTTTCTCCATTTCTGCTTTCAGCTTAACATTTATTTTTCCCTCTTGTCAACCCATGCCGGTGTCGGCGATAACCACACTAAACACACCTTAGAGGTGGTTTCCTATTTACACCTCTGGTAAAACTGGTTTCCCTACTTATACCAACATGGCGACGGATATTTTAGTTCTTCCACTTTAACTAAATTGCTATATAGCAATTTAGTCTTTAAATAAATTAAAACACACAAATATTAATGTCGCAAAAGTATTTGACTTATACATGGCATATGGTATTGACAAGCTGCCCTTTTGTTGTTATTATGAATAAGTATTCAATATATTATTTAATAATAAAAGGAGGTGAGAGAAAATGCCAGGATTTGACGCCACCGGCCCGATGGGGACAGGACCAGTTACCGGCCGGGGTTTCGGCCCTTGCGGTTTAGGTCTGGGCTGGAGGAAAAGGTTTGGCGCGGGACGAGGTTTAGGAAGATATTTTCGCTGGAGTTGGCCGACTACCCGCGAGGACCAGGAAAAAGCTCTTGCCGATTACAAGAAAGCGCTTCAGGAAGAAATGGAAGACGTGGAAAAGGAACTTGCCGACTTGCAAAAGTAAGAACCGAATAAATCCCTACCTTGTCTGGTTTTTTATCCCAAATAGCAAGGTAGGGATTTGCCGTATTATAATATACTTAATTATGCCCCGACCAAGAGTTCCCCGCTGTCTGCGGTTTAAGCCGCATGTTTATTATTTTAAGCCTCAAGGGATTCCTTTAAGAATGCTTGAGGAAGTAGTTTTGCGACCCGATGAACTAGAAGCCCTGAAATTATACGAGATCGATGGGCTTAACCAGATAATGGCGGCCAAGAAAATGAAAATTTCCCAACCAACCCTTGCCCGACTTTTGGATAGCGCTAATAAAAAAATTGCCCAAGCAATTATTACGGGAAAAGCGATTAGAATTGAAGAAAAATGAAAAAGAAATTACTTGCCTTTCTTTTCTTAGCGGCAGTCTTTTTTTCTCTTGGCGGCGCTTTTATTTTTGCCCAAGGTGAAGCGGTTAGCCAACCGCCCCAAGAAGAAACCCTTGAAGCGGTGGTAGAAAAAATAGCGGAAGAAAAACAAATCAAGCCCTTAGGGGCAGAAAACTTTCAGCTTTATCAAAAACTGGAACTTTTGGTCACGAAAGGCTCTTTAAAAGATAAAAAAATTATTGTTGAAAACGGCAATTTGCCGGTCGCTAATAACTTACGATATAGGGTGGGTGATAAAGTAATTGTTTCCTATTCACTTGATTTTGAAGGTAACGACAGTTTTTATATTACCGATTATGTTCGGCGCGAATCTTTACTTTGGCTATTTTTAATCTTTGCCTTGCTGGCGATCGCCGTTGCCCGCTGGCGGGGAGCGGCCTCCATTTTGGGTATGGGCATCTCCTTCTTGGTTATTTTTATCTTTATTCTCCCCAAAATTTCTGCGGGCGCTAATCCGGTGGGAATTGCTATTTTAGGCGCGCTGATGATTATTCCCCCCACTTTTTTTCTTTCCCACGGCTTTAATAAAAAAACCTTAGTCGCCATGGGGGGAACACTGATCGCCCTAATTATTACCGGAATTTTGGCTAATATTTTTGTGGAAGCCGCCAAGCTCACCGGCTTTGCCTCCGAAGAAGCCGGCTTCTTACAAGTAGCCAAAGGGGGAGCAATTAACATGAAAGGGCTTCTTTTGGCCGGAATTATCATCGGCCTTTTGGGAGTTTTGGACGATGTGACCGTTTCCCAAGCGGCAATTGTTTTTCAACTTAAAGAAGCCAATGACAGGCTGAAATTTAACCAACTTTACCAGCGGGCGATGAGGGTGGGGCAAGATCATATTGCCTCAATGATTAACACCCTTATTTTGGTTTACGCCGGCGCTTCCTTGCCACTCCTGCTTCTTTTCCTTGACAATCCCCACCCTTTTTCAGAAGTGGTTAATTATGAAATTATTGCCGACGAAGTGGTCCGCACCCTGGTAGGCAGTATTGGTCTTATCTTAGCCGTCCCTCTTACCACCCTCATTGCTTCTTTAGCGGTAAGCGCGGAAAAGAAGAAATAAAAAGCTCTTAAATTTTTACCCCCTAAAAATGAGTTTTCTTGCCACGCCCGACGGTATTTCCTGCTTACACCAATACCGATTCCCTATATTTAGGTAAGCAAAACTTCGATGGCAAGGCTTTAACCAAAATTAAAATTGGAAATTTTGCGTTTTAAAAGCTTTAGGTTTAAAATAGGCTTTTTGAACATGAACGAAAGACGAATTGGCCACCAAGAACGACCGATTACTAACGAAATCCTCTGGAAAGAAAGGGCTTTTTTTGCTCGTCGCGTTTTAGGGCAAGGAGGCACTTTTGTTGGCGTTGGCCGACCGGAAAAAGTTTATCAGCAGGGAAAAATTTTAACGGCAGCCCAAATTTTTGGTTGTGACTTAGACGAAAAAATTTTAACCGGATACCGAGAATTCGCACACCTTAAAAGCAACTTTAGTTTTTTGGAGGGCGACATTTTAGCCGAAAAGCAAAAAGAAGCAATTAGGCAATTAAGAGAAAGCTATTCTCCTTTAGTGGTTGATTTTGCAAATCTTTTTAACTGGGAGCAAAATTCGCCAAAAAAATTATTAGATTTTTGTTGTCAAGTTAAACCAGAAATTATCTTTTTAAGCGACTTTCCCAACGGTCCCCTTTTTGCCGCCGTAGAAAAATCTTTACCGGCAAATAACCCTTTTCGGGGCTTACTCGAAGAAGATTTTGACCCCCGTTCTTGCCCAAAAGCCGCTTTTTCTCTGCGCGCCCTAGCCTTACCTGTAGAAAATAACTTTATAGAAAAAGTAGTCGCCTTGGTGGATTAAGAAAAAAAGCCTAGGAGCGGCTTGTTGCTAGCTTCGAGGATAAAGATTAAGAATAAAAATTATCAAGCTTTCTTCCTTAAAACTTGAAATGCTTTAGAACATTCCAGGGAAAAAATAATAAACCTTTTTAGCAATGTGATATAAGACCAAACCACTGTTTGCTACCAAATTAGTATAGAAGCTAATAGAAAGCGCCGGAGCAGTAGCTGGTGGTTGGCAGCCATTCATTTTTTGCTACCTCTCCGGAATTAGTATGATAAAAAACTTCAAACCCATTTTTACCTAATTTTTCGGCCATCATTAGAATCGTTACTAAAGCAGGGGGAGAATCAAGATAGCGATCGTCTAGAGCCAAAATTTCCCGATAATTAAAACTTTCTATCAGCCTTAAGGTTAAATCGTCTTTTGATCGCGCTTCTTCGCTCCTTAAATGGTGAGAAAAATCAATTGAAGCAAGAATAATCACGCCTTCTTTTTGGTAAGTCAACAATTTTTGGGCCAAAACGCCAATTTCCTCAAAATCAAGACGGCCGCTTAAAACAAGGGGAACCACTGTTGTTTCGGGAAGGTAAAGCTTCAAAAAGGGCAAAAGCGCGCCCACGGCATGCTCGTTTTTCAAAACCTCCTCGTCAACTTCCACCAAATTTTCTGCCAACAAGCCTTCGATAATTAATTCGTCGGGAAATATTTTCCCAAAAGGCGTCTGCCAACCGGAAAGACTGGTAAGCACCTTGAAGTTTCCTTTTTCATAATGATTAGGGCCAAGAATAATAATTGTCTTCGGGTTTTGGAAAGAAAGCCTTTGGAAAAAATCGGTGATAATAAAACCGGCGAAGATATCATGGGGAACGATCCCTAATGCAATTTGATAATTTTCCTGGCGGGTTTTTGCTCCCATTATCCCTTTATCAAAAAGCTCTTTATCAAAAAAAACAGTTTGATAAGAGTCAACCAATAAGAAGGTAAAAAAAATAAGCAGGCTAACGACTATCCCCCTAAAAATAACCTTTTTCATCCTCTCGTCTTAATAAAAGAAAGCACTTTTTGAATAAAGTTTAAAATTGCCTGCCATATCCGGACAAAAAAATTACCCCTTGTCCCATCTCCTGGGGAGAAAACCAATTCCGACGGGCTTAATATCTCAACCTCCCCAACCTCGCTACGACCATTAATTTCGGGAGCGTACATTAAAGAAGCGCTTGCCGGCGGCACGATAAAAGTCCCGGCGCTTACTACCCGAGCTTTATAAGTATAACTTCGCTCCCCGGGCGCAAGACGGTAAAGAGCTAAAACCACCCCATCCTCGCTCACCTCCTGATCGCTAACATCATAGGAAGTATAATAAGAACTCCTCTCTCCATATTGTTCGCTTTCAAACTTAGGATTAACGGGAATTAAACCGGCGGGGAGTTGATCCTCAATCACCGCGTAATGCTCTTCGGTGTTTAGTCCCCCTACGGTAATTTTAACAATCACCGTCTCTCCCACCACCAAAGGATAGCCCTCCCCTTTTTCGCTTATATACTCTCTTTTAACCCACAGACCATTGTTTTTTGCTTCTGCCTTTCTCTCGGTTCTAAACTCGTTAGCAATTAGGGTAGAGTAGAGTTCACCTTCGCCCTCTTTCTCAATCGTTAATTCTAAATTATTATTTTTCACTTCCTTAAGAGGAATTTTAATCTCGGCAATTTCCTGCTTAAGGTCAGAAATATTTCCCCGGCTAATTTCTTGATTATTTAGTAAAACTCTATAAGTATAATCTGGGCTTGTCTCTTGATTACTTTGCCCAAAATCAACTAATGCCTGAACTACTTGCGCGGTGGCAAAAGTATTCGCCCAGTAATCAAACTTTCTGTTGCGCGCCAAAAAACGCGCCGCTTTGGTAGCCACATCCCGATGCTCGCCCGAAGAGGTAATCGCTCTTAAAGCCAAGGCAGTGGAAACTTCTTTGGAACCAAAATTCTTTTCCTCTCCTTCTTCCCAAAATACCGCTTCTCCCTGATAACGAGCTAAGGCAAGAAGTTTTGCCAAGCCGTTACTTTGGGGATCTTTATTACCGTTTCTTAAATTACTCATCAGCGCTAAGGCAAGGTAGTCGGGACCCAAATTATCTAAATCCGTCAAAAACTTCTTCCCTTTCTCTGAACCAATTAAAGAAAGAGCATAGGTTTTAGCAATCCAATCCTCACGGCTATATTCGCGGCTAATATTTTCTTGAAAGTCATAATAAGAATCTCCCTCAAGATAAGCTTTTGCCTTTTTAAAAACTTCCTCATCGATTCTCCCTCCTGCCTGTTTGGCTCTTAAGAGATACTCGACTACATAGGCGGTAATAAAAGGATTAGAGCTCCCTTCTTTCCACCAACTCCAACCCCCATCATCATGCTGGAGCAGAACCAGCTTCTTAATGCTTTCCTTAATCACCTGTTCAGGGCCCTTCTCTAAATTTTGAGAAACAAACAATTGGGGGTTTTCCTTGGCAATCACCGCCGGGGCAAGACGACTGGCTACCTGTTCCGCACAACCATAAGGATAATTAATCAGGTATTCCATCGCCGTCGGCAGCATTCCCATCAGGGAAGGGGACAAAGAAAGACTGACGGCTGATTTTTCCTGATCGCGATCAGGCGAGAGCTTAACCGAAAATGTTTTTGGCCCCTCGCCGGCAAAAGCGCTTTTTTCCCAAAAGCCAAAAGAATAAACGGGAATTTCCACGACCACCTCGTCCGAGACGCTTTTGTCTTCTGAAGAACCAGCCGAGAAGGTGAGTTTTGCCTTTTCTTTTTCCTCATCGGGGCTTACCTGCCAGTAAATCTGTTTTATCTCTTGAGGCTTTAGGGAAATTGTCTGCGCTTCCTTTGGGGAAACTTTTCCGGCCTCAAACTTCATTCTTACCTCCAAGACCTCTTCTTTTTCGGTAAAATTTTGCACTAAAGCAGAGAGAAAAATTTGGTCACCCTCGCGCAAGATATTAGGCAATACCGGCCGGATAACCACTTCTTTACTCACCACCACCTCACTTGTGCTCTGACCGGCTTTAGTATCCGCTGTTGCTCCTAGGGCCGAAATTACCCAAGTGGTGAGATTATCGGGCAATTTAAAGCTTATTTGCGCCCGACCGTCATTACCAGTTTGCACCACCGGATTCCAATAGGCCGTATCCTCAAAAATATCCCGGGTGGAACCTCCTCCTCCCCCCATTTCCGGGCCGCCCATATTGTAAAACCCTTCTAAGGAATGAGCCATGGCAGTGGTATTGGAGCGCTCCTGCCAAAACTCCCTAAAAATTTCTGCCGGCTTTTTATCAACCAACTCAAAGAGGGCCTTATCCACCGCCCAAACTGCCAACTCGGCCGCTACCGGATTGCCGGCAAAATCATTAGTTTGCAAATTTAAGGTCAGTGTTTCCCCGGGAGCGTAAGTTTCTTTGTCCGGCGTAATACTCACCACCATTCGTTTACTCTCGGCAGGGACTTTAATATCAACCGACGCATAATCCAGACCGTCATCGGCAAAACTTAAAGCATTTGCAAAAATATTAGGCATATCACTTTCAACTAAGGGAACCTCTATTGTTTCACTTTTACCGCTAATTTTAACTACCTGAAAACGGTGGACCCAACCTCTTTCAAAAGACAAAAATATGTCCCGATCGGGAACTTCGGAAAAAATTGTCAGCCGCACCTTCTCGGCAGGAGAATAGGTTAGCTTATCAGCTTTTATCGTTAATTTCTGCTGGTTATCACCGGCATAACCTTCATAAATAGGCTGATCTTTACCTACCACCCAAAAACTAAAATCTTTACTAATTAAATTCCCCCGGCGGTCACTACCGGAAACCGTAAAATTATAAGAGCCGGGCTTTGAAGGGACAAGTGAAAAATTAACTTCTCCTTGGGCATTGCTGGCGGCTTTCAACTCCGGCAAGTCTTCTTCCTCTTTTTGGTAGGAGGGATATTTTTTGCCTTCCTCTTGATAGGGCACCCAGTTTGTGCGGTGGACCTTAGCCGTTAACGGAATCGTGTTCACCTGCCCCTCCCTTCTTGGCTCAAGAATAAGAGACAGATTTAGAGGCGTGCCTACCTGGACAGTCGTCTCCGCCGTTCTTCGGTAGAAAGTATACTCTCCGGGATAAATTAAAAGGTTTTTCCGGGCAAAAGAGGGATTGCCGGAACCGTCATCAAATTCTGCTTCAACGGAAAAAACCTGCGGTTTTCCTATTTTTCCCGGATAAGAAGTATCCAAATTTATCTCTGCTTCCCCTTTGGCATTAAGAACCACCTCTTCTTCCAAAAGTTTGGTCCCTCCCCAGTAGCCCCAGCGGTATTCGTCCGAAAGAAAAACGGGAAATTCTGTCTGATATTGATATTCATAAAAATCGCCCGACCAAATGGTGTATTTAACTTTTTGGTTAGCCAAGGGCTGGCCAAAGAAATAACGGCCGCTAATCTTGAAAGAGGCTTTATCTTGAGCAATTAATTCTGTTTGGGGCGCATTAATCTCGATGCTATACTCCGGCTTGCGAAAATACTCTACTTGGAAAGAGGTCGTGCTCCTTCTATAATCCCCCTCCTTTGAGGGCATCTCCACCAAAAGAGTATAATAGCCCGGAATGGCTTCTTCTGGCAGCTGATATTCTCCCCAAATTGTCCCCTGCGGAGAAATTTCATAAGTTTTTTTAAAAAGAATATTATTATCTCCTCTTGCCCCTTTATAAATTTCCATGCGGGCGCTACCGGTAGGAATGGTATAGCGCGCATCGTTATCATCTCTTATCACCGCCTTAAAATAAACTTTATCGCCGGGCTTGTAAAGGGGCCTATCGGTAAAAACAAAATACTTTGTTTCTTGTGATTTAGGTTGAAATGGCTGATAAAGATATTCACTATTAAGATAGCGCAAGTTGAGGGGGATAATGGCCATTTCTTCTCCCTGTCTTAATATGGCCATATCCGCCTCTGACAAAAGAGGCGCCCGGGCAATTCCTTCTTCATTTAAAGCTGCCGAAGCAAGTTGCCGCGGCTGATTTAAGAGATTGTAAATTTGGATTGTCCCCTCGGAAAGACTTCTCTTGGTTTTAAAACTCTGCGCCCAAAAAATATATTCATTATCGCCTTCCTTGGCAATGGCGCCAATACCAGAGCGAATCACAAAAACATCTGTTTTTATCCCTCCCAGCTTAATTTCCAAAAACCAAATTCCCTTCTCTTCTAATGGCAAAAGCAACTTTGATTCCTTCCCTCCTCCCAAAATGGGGTGGCTAATAGTTGTGATCTTTTCAAACTGGTCTACCGGCGGCTTCTTTTCTATTTGAAAACCTTTCTCATTGTGAACCAAATAATCCAACAGGTTTTGCTCGCTGACACGATAAAGCGTCACTTCCGCCTCGCCCGCAAGATCATAACTTGTAATTCGCACCGCTGGTTCATCGGTTGAAGAGAGGGCAATCACCCCCTCACCGCTTTCCTCGCCACCACCATAAATATATATTGCCCGGGTGCGTTGGCCAAGAACCCGCTCTTCAACAGAATCGGGCAATAAAGAAGTAGGGGAGGGCTCCTTCTCGATGATGGTTTGCTGGGGAGAAGAAAGAGAAACCGCCAAAAAAACGCTTAAGAAAAAAACCGCAAAACTAATAACCGCCAAAAAATTATCCTCTTTTCCCATTCTTATTCTCAAGATATCACAATCTTTAAAACCTTACAATAATAAGAGCGTTCTTAACTTTCTTACATCTTTCTTCCACCTTAGGCTATTTACACCTCTGGCAAAAATTAGTTTGCTAAGGTTAAAGGGTTAAATTACTAAAACACACGAATTGACATAAAATGGAAAATGAATGGACACGACTAGCGGGAAGTTCCCTACCGCAAATATTGGTCAATTTTTTCCAAATGTTCTTCGTAAGTTTTACTGCAGTGGATTTGGCGGGCAGAGTCGTGGAAATAAAAAAGGCAATCGGTTTCTTGGGGGTTAGCAGCGGCAGCCAAAGCCTTAAGGCCGGGGTTGCAAATTGGCGTGGGCGGCAAGCCAGCGTAAAGATAGGTGTTATAAGGCGAGTCAATTTGCTTGTCCTCAATTTTAATCGGCGCCCACCAGCCATTATCGGTTTTCCCGCGCGCATACTGAACGGTAGCGTCAATATCAAGCTTCATCCCAATATTCAGCCGATTCCAAATAATACCGGCAATTAAAGCCATATCCTCATCCCCGGCCGCTTCCCGCTGAACCAGGGAGGCCACCTTTAATCCTGTTGTCCAAAGAATATTCTGTTGGGCAAATTCGGCTAAAATCGGCGCCGCTTTTTCTTCAAAACGGCTGATAAGCCGATTGGCCACCGTCAGGCCATCCTCCTGACGGTCAATTAAATAAGTGTCGGGAAAATAAACTCCTTCCTGATAATCAAATCTCATTCGGGTATAAACCTCGTTCCATTTTTCAAGCTCCTCGTCTCCCCAGCCCAAAACTTTGGCTAAGCGCTCGCCAATTTCTTCCTTGCGCCAGCCCTCGGGAATGGTTACCCAAACCATATCCGGCGGGGAGACAAGCTTTTCGGCCACCGCTAAAGCGTCCATGTCAGGGCGAAGATAATAACCGCCCGGCTCAATTTTGGCAAAGCCATATTTCTTGAAAAAAAGCCAGGAAAAAGCCGCCTTGTTTTTAATCAATCCTTGACTTGCTAACTGGGCAAAAACCGCCTCTTTATCCGTTTCCCGGCTAACCACTAATGTCTGGGTTTGGCTGTCTTGGGGATTGGGGGCGCCAAAAAATTTATCCCAAGAAAACAAGCCTCCCAAAATCAGAAGAAGCAAAAAAACCAAAAGACCCGCTAAAAGAACCTTAACTCCCCGTTTCATAAAACTTATTCTACTTAAGTTTTCCTTCCAAAACAAGGGGAGCCCCGGAAGCCATCTGCACGGTTAAATCTTGAAAGGAAAAAGCCCGGGTTTTTGGGTCAATGGTTAAAACCACCAACAGGCCTTTTTGCGTTTCGGGGGAAAAATACTGGTCAAAGAGGAAATTGCCTAAAGAATAATAAATTTTCTTCCCCTGATAAAGTTCGGCAGGCTGGACAACGTGGGGATGAGAGCCGATGATCAAATCTGCCCCTGCCTCTGCCAGCTGATGAGCTTGCTCTTTAATTAGTTTATTCGGTTCTTCCTGATACTCCTCTCCCCAATGAGCATAGAGAATAATTAAATCAGCTTGAGGACGAGCTTTTAAAATATCCTCTTTCGCCAAAGCAAAGCCATTAGGGACAAATTGATTATAATTCACAAAGCCAATTTTTAAGTTGTCTTTTTGCCAAATAAAATAGCGTTCCTCATCGTCGCCGGTATTGCCAAAATAGCCTATCCCGGCTACTTTTAAATAATTTTTAGTTTGCGCCAAGCCTTCGAGGCCAAAATTTAAAATATGATTATTGCCTAAATTAAGCAGGTAAAAATTATTTTTCGCTAAAGTCTCCACCACCGCCGGCGAAAAGGTGAAGATAAAGTTCTTGGGACTGCCGGGAAGAGTACCCACACTCTGGGAGGAAAATTCGGTAATTGGCCCTTCCAAATTGGCCACCACCAAATCTGCCTCTTGAAAAAGAGGCGCTAAATTAGTAAAGAAAAAATCATAACCGCCAAATTTTCCCGCTTGAAGGCGAATATTGCGATCAAACATCAAGTCACCGCCAAAGATAATTTTAATTGGTTTAGGGACAGGGGAGGGAATAAGGGTTGGCGGCGGCGAGAAGAGAGGCGGAAAACCTACCTCTTCTTTTGGCTTTGAAAAAATCGCTCCAACAAGAAGGGCGCCAAAAATTACCAAAACCAAAACGCCCCAGAAAATTCTTTTCTTCATTCTTTAATTTTGATTGCTCCTTGACGGATGATTTTTATTTTCTCCCCGCTGACATCAACCACCGTTGAGGGCGGCGAAAAAGGCAATTCACCGGCATCAAGAAATAAATCTACTAATGCTTGCCTTTCCCGGGGAGTTTCTTTTTCCCAAGAAAAACGAGAATAAGGAGAGGCGCCGCCGGAAATATTAGCCGAAGTGGTGGTTATCGGTTTACCTAAGGCGGCGATAATCGCCAATACTAAAGGAGTGTTAGGAATACGAATTCCTAAAGTTTTTTGGTCTGATTCCAACCTTGGGTCGGTTTTATGCTTGCTTTGACAAACCAAAGTAAGCGGTCCGGGAAGATATTTTTTAGCCAAAATTTGTGCCGCGGGGGAGAGAAAAGCATACTCTTCGGCCATGGCCAAATTGTTCACCGCCACCGCTACCGGCTTACCCTCTCTTTCGCCCTTAAAGGCCATCAGCTTATCAATTGCCAAGGGGTTGGTGGCGTCGGCTCCTAACCCATAACAAGTATCCGTCGGGTAAACAATTAATCCTCCTTTTTTAAGAACCGCCACTACCTTTTCCCCTTGGCCTTTTTTGGCTTCCTCAACGGAAATTATCTCCATTGTCAGTGCTCCTCCTCCTCGGCCGCCATCGCTTCGGCGCGGGTAGGATGAATCGTCCCGTCAGGATGATTGGGCGGTGAATAAAGAGTATAAAGCTTAAGGGGATTGCTACCGGTATTAACCACGTTATGCTGAGAGCCGGCGGGGACAATGATCGCAAATCCCTCATCAACTTCATGCTCTTCACCGTCGATAACCACCTTTGCCCGCCCCTCTTCGATACGGAAAAACTGGTCAACTTGAGGATGGACCTCCATACCAATCTCTTCGCCCGGCAAAAGACTCATCACCACCAGCTGGGTGTGCTTGCCGGTATAAAGCACTTGGCGGAAAAAGTTGTTTTGTTCGGTTTTTTCTTCAATATTATCAATAAAACCCACCATAATTTCTCACCTCCTTTTGTTTAGAATACTAAGATAGAGACACGATAAAACAAATTCAGAGCGCAAAAATCAAAATTCAAAACCAAGCTCAAAGACCAAAACTACAAATTAAAACTCAAAATGCAAATGGCAAATACAATTCTGTAGGGGCGGACCCATGTGTCCGCCCGTCAAAGGGTCCGTCCCTACCTTATTTAAAACCATTAATCGGGTCGACACATGGGTCGACCCCTACAAATTCCCTTGCGTTTTGCGATTTAACATTTGAGTTTATTTTTTGTGTCAATTCGCGTCTTCTAATAATTTAGCAATTTATCTATATTCTACTTAACAATCTTTCTCTCTTCAAGCCCTTGAATAATTTTCTTTTTAATTTCCGCTGGCGGCAAAATCTTATCCCCTGTCGAAGAAAGGCATTCAATGGTTAACCAATGGGGGGACCGCTTGGCTAATTTTAGATAAGCTTTTTCTACCGCCTCAAGATAAGGCAAATTTTTTTCGTAGGCGTCGCTTTTACCTGTTTTTTTAAAGCGCTTAAAAGCAAGTTTCTGGCTTACTCTCGCCGGCAGGTGAAGAAAAACCACCACCTCCTCGCGGGGAATTTTGTTAACCTGATACTCCATTTGCTCTGCCCAGTCCCAAAATTTTTCCTGTTCTTTCTTGCCTTTTAACCGCGCTCCCTGATAGGCAAGGTTTGAGGGGGCGTAGCGGTTGGCGATCACCAAGCAACCACCCCGCAACCAATCCTCAATTTGGTCTTTTGCCCCAAGACGGTCAAGAGCATAGGGCAGGGAGGCAAAATAGGGGTTAACCTCCAGCGGTGAGCCAAATTCCCCCTGAAGAAAACGACCGACCATTTGGCCATAAAAAGAAGTTTTATAACAGGGAAAATCAATAATTTTGGCCGTTAGACCCTTTTTTTTAAAATAGGCAAAAAGTTTTCTGGCTTGGGTGCTTTTCCCCGACCCATCCACTCCCTCAATAGCAATTAGCTTCCCCCAAAAACGTTTTTTTCGGCGGCAAAAACTTAAAAAATGGCGCAGTAAAGAGCGGATATTTTGCTCGTTAAAACTTTCCCAAAAAAATTGCTCTTTTTTTTGCCAATCCTCATCAAAAGCGGGCATTTTTGTTTCCTTTTCTTGCCAAAAAAGGCCTAAAACCGGTTTTTGCAAGCCTAAAGCCTTGGAGACTAAAAAACCAGTTTTAAAATCACTCTTGGTTAAGTCGGCAATTACCAAATCCGCCTTTTCCAAAAATTTTTCTTCTTCTTGGTAAAAAAGTTGGGGAAAAAGAGGGGGAGGTGGGGAAGTCTGCGGCGGCCGGCCGGGAGAGGGGTTTAAAAGCTGGACGCGAAAATCCGCCAAATTGGTAACAATTAGCCGCCGGCGGTAAAGCGAAGCGGCATCCTTTCTTTCTCCTCCCAAAACAATAGCCCTCATTAATTTCTATTCTATCATCTTTGTGCTCTCTGTTCTTAGCCAAATTTTCTCCTGCGGTAACTGCCGTATCTTTAGCTTCCAAAAAATTAAAAGCCAAAGGTAAAGCCGGGCTAAAAAAAGAAGCAAAAGCCAAAGCCACTCCTTAAAGGAGGAGGGGAGAGTTAAAAGAAAAAGGCTTTCTTTTAATTCATTTTTAAAACCGCGCATTGAAGGCAAATCTTTTCTCTTTTGCGCCGCCCCACCCACCGAGCGCACCTTTTGCTTTTTCCAGTCGGAAAAATTAGTGGGAAATTTAACCCAAACTACCGCTTGGGGCACGTAGACCAATTTTCCTCCCTTTTCCCAAACCTCTTGGGAGAAAAAAACATCCTCGGTTAATAAAGAAGGCGGAACCGGTGACCAATACTTTTTTCTTATCACCAAAAGATAGCCGGAGCCGTCAAAATAATCTCCGGCGGCACTTCTTTTAAGCCTTATTTGGTGAGCGGCGCCGGTTAAGCAGAACGCCCAGAAACCAAAAAGAGAATCTCTTTTATTAACCGGCTTTGGTTGACCGGTGGCCAAACCGACTTTGGGATTTTTAAAGACCGCCAAAATCTTTTCCAATGCCTCCTTTCCCAGCCAAACATCGCCATCGGTTAAAACTAAAACTTCTCCGCCGGCTTTTGAAACCGCCAGATTAAGCGCCGCCGGCTTGCCTTTCCCCTCATCTTTTAGGGTTTTAACCTGCGGGTAGTTTTTCGCCACCTTGAGGGTAGCCTCATCCGGCGCCGCCACCCAAAGCTCGGCCTTGGAAAAATCAATTTGCGGCAAAATCGCTTCAATGGCCCGACCAATAGTTTTTTCCTCCCGAAAAGCAGTAATAATAACCGAATAGCTAACTACTGGTTTCATTTAAAACTCATTTTATCATTTTCCCAAAGGCCAGCGGCCAAAATTGCTTTTGGCAAAAAAATGGGGTAAGCTGGAAATAAGCTGCTAGCGAAGCACACGGGATTAAACAGGATGTTTACAGGATAAAACAGGATAGAAACCATCCTGTCTCGTATTTCTTTGTATCGTGTATCATGCCTTGTGTTCTTAGTATCTTAGTCTCTTTGTATCTTAATATCTTAGTATCCTAAACAAAGGGGGGTGAGAAAAATGAGTATTCGGGTGCAAAAAAGAGACGGCCGGCTGGAAGAATTTGACGCCAATAAAATCCGCCAAAGTCTTATTGCCGCCGGCGCCACCGATCAGGAAGCAGAAAGCATTGCCCAAGAAGTAGAAAATTGGGCGGCAGCTAACGCCGCTAAAGGCTTTGTTCGCACCGCCGCTATCAGGGAAAAGGTTTTGTCTTCCCTCCGGTTGGTCAACCCCCAAGCCGCCGCCGCCTTTGAAAGCTACCAAAAGCCGGCTGTTTCTTAAACTAATCATGGTAGGGGTGATTTATGAATCACCCGTTGGGGGCTTATTTCCGCCCACATGGTCGGGCGCCCACAAGGGGCGCTCCTACATTTTGTTCACTCATTCGTATTAATTCGTGTTCCTAACAGTTTAACGATTATTAATTTCTTCTCTTGACAGTCATTAAGTAATATGTTACTTTAATATTATGCTTACCAAAAGAACTAACCTCTTGCTCACCGAAACTGATTACGCTCTCTTGTCGCGTTTGGCTGAAAAAGAAAACAAATCAATGGGCGAATTAATAAGAAGGGCGATAAGGGCTTTCTATGATTATCAAGCCGCCAATTCCCGCCAACAAATCCTGGAAGAAATAGAAAACCTCTCCGCCCAAGCCAAAACAAAGGGGATTGATTATAAAAAATTAGTTGAAGATGGCCGAAAATACTAAAAAAGTTGTTGTTGACGCCAGCATTATCTTGGCAAAACTGCTTCCGGACGAGGCCGCAAGGCCAAAGATTAAAAAGTTATTTTCTTCTTTTGAAAAAGGCGCGGTTGACTTTCTTGCCCCAAGCCTACTGCGATATGAAGTGGCCAATGCCCTAAGATCGGCCATTAAGCAAAAAAGACTCGCCAAAAACACGGGGGTAAAGCTTTTAGAAGCTTTTTTAAGATTGCCAATAATTTACGAGGAGATTAATTATGAAGAAACTCTGGCCATTAGCCTGGGTGAAAACCTTTCTTTTTATGATGCCGCCTATGTCTTTCTCTCGTCTCGAAAAAACATCGCCTTAAAAAGCTTAGACCAAAAACTGATGGAAGCTTCTCGCCGCCCGCACCAACCACCCGGACTAAAAACAAAAACAAATTAAGCCAGGCGGGCAAAACCGAGAGCTAATTATTAAGGCTAATAGTTTGATAAACAGTCTGGGAAACTTGCCGCACAATTCCCTGAAGAGCGTTAAAATCGTCTCCACGGGTCATTACGCAAAGCAGGTAGGGCTTGCCGGGGTAATAAATAATCCCGCAATCGTGAAATTGTTTTACCCCGCTTTCCTCATAAGCCCGCTCGCCAAATTTATGGGCCACCTTAATCCCTTCAGGCAGGACAGCGACCAAACCATCCTCATAAACCACTTCGCTTAATAATTTAAGCGCCTTCTCCGACATCTCGCGGCTAAGATAAGAGGCGTTATAAAGAATCCTGAAAAGAGCGGCATAGTCTTTGACGGTGATAAAGTTCTCCTCCGCCTCATCTGCCGGCACCTTTAAGCCTAAATCGGCATAAACTTCCGCCAATTTATTTTTTTCAATTTTGTCCGCCAAGATCTCCAGCGCCTGATTGTCGGAATAAACAATCATCCGCCTAATAAGATTGCCAATTGAATAAGATTGGCCCGCCACTAATTGCTTTTCCGGCGGAATATTTTGGGAAAGCGCCTCCTGGGGCTGATATTCTATCTCTTGGTAAAGATAATCGGGATCCTCTTCGGCAACTTTTAGATAAGCAATCATTAAAGGAACTTTAAGGAGGCTGGCGGGAGCAAATTTTTCTCTCTCGCCAAGACCAATCCAGGCGCCGGAATTTAGTTCTTGAAAATAAATGCCCACTTGGGAAGCCTTGTTACTTTTAACAGCCGTATTGATTAACTCTTCCAGCTTTTTTCTTAAAAAAACTAAATCCCCCCGTCTGGTTTCTTCAAGGGGAGCAAAGTCAAGCAGGGGATTAATGAATTGATACTCCGACTGGCGCTGGCGGAAAAAAACATTTTCTTCTTCTTTTTTGGTTAAAAGCTTTTCCCCTAAAGCGCCCAAAGCCACTCCCAAAACAAAAACTCCCAAAAAAATCGTTGCTTTTTTTAACTTGCCAATCATTTTTAATTTTTCCATTATATTCTTCTTACCCAAGAAAGAAAAGAAAGCGGTAGAACAAAAATAAGTGCTTTAAAGCTTTAGCGGCCCAAGAAAAACCAAAAAACAAAAGCCAAAATAATCCGGTAGAAAGCAAAAATCCGAAAAGAATGGCTCTTAACAAAGCCAGTCAAGGCTTTAATTGTTAAAAGCGCCGCCAGAAAAGCTCCCAAAAAGCCCACCAGCAAAATCAAATACTCCTGACGTGTGAAAGAAAAACCTACTTTTGCCAAATCAAGACCCGCGGCCCCCACCATGGTGGGGATGGCCAAAAGAAAAGAAAACTCGGTGGCGCTTTTGCGGCTCAAGCCCGTCCCCAGACCGGCAAAAATCGTTACCATTGCCCGGGAAACCCCGGGGACCAAAGCAAGAGATTGGGCCACACCGATTAAAAAAACTTGAGCTAGGTTTAAGTCTTTAATTTTCTTCTGACGCTTTCTTTGGCTAAAGAAGTCCTCCAGAGCCAGCATTAAGATCCCCCCTAAAGCAAGGGAAACAATCACTATCTGAAGATTACCAAGAAGAAAACCCTTCACCAACGGATAAGCAAAAAAACCAATCAGGCCGGTGGGGATAAAGGCGATAAGCACCCGGAGAAGCAGGCGGCGGCTGGAAAACAAAGTGCGCCAGTATAAAACGGCCACCGCCAAAATTGCCCCCAATTGGATAATGATTTCAAAACTTTTTAAAAATTCCGTTTGGGCAAGACCCAAAAGGTGGCTTACTAAAATCAGATGGCCGGTTGAGGAAACAGGCAAAAATTCGGTAATCCCCTCAACCAGGGAAAGAATAAAGGCTTGAAAATAAGTCATTACTAATCATTATATCTTAAAAAATAAGGCAAAATGTTAAAATAGGAACTTAATGATAAAAATCTTACTGGTAATCAGTTTAGGAATGGCTTTTTTCTCCCAAATAAGCGGTCTTCCTTTCCCAAGTCTTGCCAATAGTTTTGCCTTAATCTTAGGATGGCTTGTTCTCTTTCTGATTTTTCTTTCAGGAGGAATTGGCTTTTTAGAAGGTTGGCTCTCGCGTTCAAAAAAGCCTTCCCTTTCTTTGCTAAAAATAAAAAGAAAGGAACGGGTGCTTTTCTTTTCCCCCCATCCTGACGACGAAACTCTTGCCGCCGGCGGCCTGATCAGCCAACTTTTAGCCCAAAAAAATCCCCTTAAAATTGTTTTTGTTACCCGCGGTAATGGCAACCCCTCTCTTTTTTTAAAGGATAAAAAAGTCAGGTTTTTGCCGGAAAAATTTATTGAAACCAGCCGGGTAAGAGAAGAAGAAGCCAAAAGGGCAATCAAAGCTTTAGGCGGGCAAGAAAATAACCTGCTTTTTTGGGATTATCCCGACGGAGTCCTCTCTTCTTTATGGAAAAAACCAAAAAAATTAATTGCCAGCCAAACAACAAAACTTGACCACTCGCCAGATACTTCACAGGAATACCGCGGAGAAAATCTTGCTAAAGACATTAAAGACGTCATCGAAGAATTTCAGCCCACAGTTATTTTTGCTCCCCATCAGAAAGAGAGCAATCCCGATCATCAAGCCGTTGCCCTTTTTATCAAAAAAGCCTTAAAAGCAATTCGCTGGCAGGGAACTCTCTACCAATATCCGATCCACCTAAGAATTTTCAATTTTTTCCGTGTTTACCCGCCAGGCCTAAAAAAGAAAAATAAAATTTTGTTTCCTCCTCGACAAGTCAGCCCAAAAGGGGAAGGCTGGTTCAGCTTTTGGCTATCAAAAGAACAAATAGCTAAAAAAAGAAAGGCTCTCAACTGTTACCAAAGCCAGCTCATTATCCCTACTTTAAGGGTGCTTTTCCGCTCTTTTCAGGCTCAAAACGAAATTTTTTCTCTTCTTAACTATTCTTCTAGCTCTTCCTCTAAAAGGTAGTCCTTTAAACGCTGATAGTTAACCTTAAGGTAGTCAGCTAAACTACGGAGAAAACCTGTTTTCATTTTTTCCTGATAAGAAGAGCGCTGGTTGGCAATTGTTTGGCGGAAAACCTGAAAGTTCTCCTTCACATAGGCCTTCATCCAATTTTGTTGTTTCTTAACTTTCTTAAGATGAAGCGGCTTACCAGAAACCCAGGGCACCACGACAATTCTTTTCTTTTTCATCAATTCATTAAGGAAAACTTCTAAACCATAACCCGTCTTTTCCATTTTTTCAACTGTTTCCTTACTAAAAAAAATTTTCTTCAAACAGCGCTGACCGGAAAGAGGCCAAGAAAGATAATAGGGGCTGTAGAAAAAAGAGGGGGCGGCAATCGTCATATCGGCCTGATCATTCAACACCGGCCAAGACAAAGAAGAAAGATAATACGGCTGAAGATTAATTAAATCGGCATCTAAAAAAAGGAGGTAATCATAACGCGCTCTTTTAATTCCTTGGGCCACAGCATAACCCTTGCCGCGGTTTTTGGGAAGATTAACCACCTTAATTTTATCTTTATCTCTAAAAACCTGAAGCCTTTCCTTGGTTTTATCCTGCGAGCCATCGTTGACAACAATTATCTCTCCCACTTCGGGCGTCTTTAGGCAAACCTTAACCACTTCCGCCACTGTTTTCTCCTCGTTGAAGGCGGGGATAATAACACTGACTAATTTTTTTTCTTCTCCCATAAAAGATAAACTTTATCTAAGATTATTTTAGTGCTTTTGTCAAATAATTACGCCAAGGCCTCTGGGGAGTTAGAGAAGAGAATGTGAGGTTTCTTTCTTTTTTTAAAAATCCGTTTCGACTAATTAATTTCATAAGTAATGCTTACCGTAATTTCAATTTTATTTTCCCCTGTCTCTATTTGCGGCGCTTCTTTCTCGTCAGTTGTTGCTTCCAAAGCACCAAAAGTTTGCAAAGAATAGGTTGGCGCCTGGCTCTTTTCACTGAAATTAGTAATTCGCACCAAGTTCACTCCTAAAAGAGAAGCCAGCTCTTTGGCCCTATCCTTGGCATTTTTCACCGCTTCTTCTCGCGCCTCCCTCTCCAGCTCTTCCCGATTATCAATCGTAAACTGCAGATCGCCTATCTGATTGGCACCAGCGGCGGTGGCTCCTTCAATAAGGCTGCCGATTTTATCCATTGCCCGCACTTTTACCTCCAATTCCTGGCGCGCTTCATAACCTATCAACTGCCGCTGGGGAGAAAGATCCTCGCGCCATTCATAGCGAGGACGAAGGCTAAAGGTGGTGGTTTTTAAATCCTTATCTTCTATGCCTTGGCTCTTAACAAAAGCAATCACCGCGTTCATCTTTTGGCTGTTTTGGGCCATGGCCTCGGCCACTGTTTTTGCCTCGGAGGAAACCGCAAAAGAAATTAAGGCCAAATCAGGCTTACCGTAAACCTCGCCACGACCGGAAACCACCAGCGTATTTTTGGTTTCAATCTCCTGACCAATATATCTTCCTTCCTTAATTTTATTTTGTATCCCCACGACGGTGGAAACGGTTAAGGCCACCGCAAAAATAATCAAAACGGCCAGAAAAACATTCACCAGCGTTGACTTTTTTCCCCAAAATCCTGCCATGGAAGAATTCGTTTCTTGGTTTAACATCTAGTTAAGAGTACACAATTTACAACCTAAAAGCAAGTCCTACCTTACTATCTAATTATTCGCTCGCTATTGTTTCTAATGTTTCCAGTGCTTTTTGGGTAATCATTCTTTCCCGACGATTATCCCCTCCCCAAAACCAACCGCAACTGGTAAAACCCAAAAGAGAGTAGAGCTTACCTAAATATTGTTTCTTTTCTTCATCTGTTAATCCGAAACAAAATTTAGCCTCAAAATTCCTGCCGGCAAAAAGATCCTCTCTTGCCCGCAAGACTCTTTTTATAAAATCGCTTTCCTGACCCCTACTAATTTGAAACTCGCTATTAAAAGCGGCTAATTCTTCATAAAGTTTTCTTTTCTCGGCCAGAACCGCTTCCGAAGGAGAATCGCAAGAACAAGTTCCCCGCCACCGACCCAGCAGGTGCGGACAACTCCAACTGGAATCCTCCACCAACCCAACAAATGTTTTTTCTCCGCTTGGCTTTGCCAAGGCTTCTCTTAAGTTTAAGGGGGCAATACGGTGGGAAGTTAAAACCGCCGGAGAAAGAGCTTCCAGTAAAAATTTTTCCCGACCGGGCTTATGATGGCCAAAGGTTTCCATATCCACCCCCACCGCCAGTTGCTCTTGGCTATTTTGGCATCTTTCCAGAAAATTATCGGCGCTAATTGTTTCCCCATCATCAAAGGCAACTTTGCCGCTTTCCGAAGTCTCAAACCAAAAAACCCCCATCTTTTCTCCTGATGGCAAAGAAACAAATACCGGCTGTTCTTTTTTTACCCCCGGCGGGAAGACTATTTGATCGTCTCGCAAAGCAACAAATTCATAGCCAACTTCCTTAGCCTTGTCTAAAGTGGCCGAACTAATCGCTGTTTCCGGAAGCCACAAGCCTTTAGGGGTAAAACCAAAATCCTCCCTAAAAGCTTTCTGCCCCAAATCTAAAAGAAGCCTTTGATCGTCTTCGGGTAAAAGGGGTAAAATCGCGTGAATAAAAGGGTCTCCTAAAACTTGATATTCCCGGTCTTTTTGCCTGCCAACAAGATCAACCATTTTCTCAAAATCATCAGGGTGAGTGCTTTTCATCCATTCCCGCAGGGTAGAGTAGAAGGAAAAAACCATCCCTTGGGGAAATCTTTCTTCCGAATCAACTAAAATTGGCCGATAAACCTCTCGGTAAATTTGTTCGTTAATCTCGGGATAAATTTGAAGCGTTTCCCCGTGGCCATTGTTGACAAAATAAAGCTCGCGCGGCGGCTGATAGGCGTGAAGAAAAAAAACTATTGGCGAAGGCGATTGCTCTTGTTCTCTTCTTTCTCTCTCCAAACTCATAACTAACCTTTAATAAAACTCTAATTGTTTTTTAAAAACGTTCCCCCTTTTTAAGCAAGCTTTAAGAGAAACAAATCTCTTTTTAAGTTTTAGTCATGCTCTTCAAACATCCTCTTGAAAGTCGCGTCTTTTTCTTTTAGATATTCAACCAGCATCGCCGCGTGCTCTTTTTCCTCATCACGATTATGCGCCAGAATTCTCTTTAATTCTTCGTCATTGCTGGCCTGAAAACGCTCTTCATAAACATTAATGGCGTCAAGCTCTTCAATTAAAGACTGCCTGGCGCGCGCCAAGTTTTTGGCCTCCTCCGTTTGCTTTTCCGCATCGCTTGTTAAGTTATAACTCATTTTTATTATTTCACCTCCTTTAACTTCTAACTAATTGCTTTTTATTCTATCCCAAACACCCATCGGAAATCAACCGCCAATTTAAGGCCATCTTTTTAAATTAATCAGCATAATTACCCTTAATGTTTTGGATGTAATTGCCGACACTGGCTTCCTGCGCCGAAGGCGAGGTGATGCTGGTGGGCAGCGGTTTACTCCGCGTCAAAGAACTAGGGTAGGCTGGTTTACCGATAAAAAAGAGGCGGCGCTCTGTTGTCCTGGTGGCCCCGTCAAATAGTATTTGTCAAGAGCCTAACGATTATCTCCGCTTCCAGAAAGCCGCTTTCTTTTTTGCCTTGAACTTAGTTTCTTAAGATTGCCCTTCGCCACTTCCTCCAGCGAAAGGCCCAACTCGGTGGCAATTTGCGCCAGATACCAAAGCACATCCCCTAACTCCTTGGCAATTTCCTCTTTTTTGGGTTGGTCAATAATCCCCTGATTATCCCTTAAAACTTTTTTAATTTTCTCCGCCACCTCGCCGGCTTCACCAGCCAGGCCTAGAGTAGGGTAGATAAAGTTTTTCCCTTTTTGGGGATAAATGGCCGTTTTGCGGGAAAGCTTTTGATAGTCTCTAAAGTCCATCGTTTTTATTATTGGAACATAAATTTTATCCCTGAATTAGATTCAGGGCAGGCCCTGAACTTCGTTCAGAATCTGAAACATTATACAAAGATGCTGAGTTGAATTCAACATAACAAACTATGTAAGTTTCGTTTAATTATTTTTAAATACTTTAGCCTTTTTTGCCAGAGGGGGAAATAGCAATTCACCTCTTGCCGCCTTCCCAAGCGCTTTCACCACTTTGCTTTTTCGATATTTTATCAAAATAAAAGCCAAGCCCGCCACTATCAGCCCGCCTCCGACCGGATAAGCCCAAGACGGAAAAACGCGGCCGCGGGAAACTTCATTTTCCCCGCTAATTTGGATTTTTTCTCCTTTGGAAAAAGGAAACTTCAAGGTGCTTACCAGTCTTTTCAGTTGGGAGACACTTTTTGGACAAACATTCTCCGACGAATTAATTTTCAAAGGCTTGCTGGCAGAAAATTTGGTGGAAGTTGACGAGGAGGCTTTGAAAAACAAGTATGCTGTGGGAGCGCTTTTGTCCTTTTTGAAATTTTACCTTCCTGAAATAACAGTTATTCCCCTGATAATTTTTATCTTCGAAGCTAACAACAAACCACCCCTAAGCTGTTTT